>DASVWC010000085.1:0-67463 GCA_036389835.1 Thermoleophilaceae bacterium
CGCGGGGAGGGACGTTGATGCCGTACCTCGGCCGCGGTCGCGCCGGTTCCCGTAACTGCGGCTGGGTAGGGCGGCGGACCGCCAGACCGCGAGGTCCGAGATCTTCGCCGCCGGAGGATTTTCCACCCTATGGGAAGGTGAACCCGCCGGTGACCGTAGGGTTCGGGCTGTATAGGCGACCAAATCCTCCGGTCACGGGGAACGGCGCCGTTCGCGAGGCTTACCCAGGGGTTTCGCCAAGGCCCGCCTAGGCCGCGGCCTTCGATCCCTTCTTCGCGCGCGCGAGGCTCTCCTCGAGCGCGGCCATCAGGTCCGGAGCCGCCTTCGGCTCGTCCTCTGCCTCGGGCAGCTTGATCTTCCGCCCCTTCTTCTTGTCGCGGATGATCGCGAGCAGGCGCTCGCGGTGGCGGTCCCGGTAGCGCGAGGGGTCGAACTTCCGCGTGAGCGCGTCGATCAGCGCCACGGCCTGCTCGACCTCCTCCTTCGCCGGCGCGGTCCGCTTGGAGGAGCCGGGCCCGATGCCCTTCGCCGGGCGCACCTCGTCGTGGAAGAGCATCGTGGTGAGCGACAGCGCGCCGTCGCGCACGCGGATCGCGACGAGGTACTCCTTGGTGCGCAGCACGAAGCGGCCGATCGCCGCCTTGCCCTCGCGGTCCATCACCTCGACGAGCAGGCGGTAGGCACGGGCGGCACCCTCGCCGTCCGGCGGGACGAGGAAGTACGGGTGGTCGAAGTGGATCGGGTCGATCTCGGCGAGGTCCACGAACTCCTCGATGTCGATCGTGCGCGTCTTGCGCGGCTCGGCCGCCGCCAGCTCCTCGTCGGTGAGGGTGACCCACTTGCCCTTGCTGACCTCGTAGCCGCGCACGATCTCCTCCCACGGGACCTCCACGTCCTCCTCGGCGCAGAAGCGGCGGGTGTCGATCGGCGCGCCGTCCTTCTCGTGGATCTGGCGGAAGTGGACGCCCTCGTCGCGCACCGCGCTGTGGAGCGCGACCGGCACGTTCACCAGGCCGAAGCTGAGCGAGCCGTTCCAGAGCGAGCGAGGCATCAGCCCTTCCCGCCCTTCACGCTCGCCTCGAGCGCGGCCATCAGCAGGTCCGGGGCCAGCTCGTTGTCGTGGCGCGCCGGCACCTCGACGTCCTGGCCCTTCGACTTGCGCTGGATCAGCTTCTCGACGCTCGCCCGGTAGGTGTCCTCGTGCCGCTCGGGCCTCCACCTCGTCTCGAGCGACGCGACGAGGCTCCCGGCCATCTTCACCTCCTGCTTGGAGGGCTTCTTCTGCGGGCTCGGCACCTCCACGTCCTTGCCGGACACGACCTCGCCCTCGAAGCGCATCGTGTGGAGGGTGAGCACGTCGTCGCGGGCGCGGAGGGCCACGAGCTGCTCCTTGTTGTGGAACACGAAGCGGCCGATGCCCACGCGGTCGCAGCGCAGGAGCGCCTCCTGGAGCACGCGGTAGGCGGCCTCGCCGTCGTCCTGGGTCCCGACGTAGTAGGCCTTGTCGTAGTAGACGGGGTCGATCTCCTCCGCCGCGACGAAGTCCTCGAGCTCGATCACCTTCCCGCGGCTCGGGTCGGCGGCCGCCACCTCCTCCTTCGACAGCAGCACGTACTCGCCCTCGGAGACCTCGTAGCCCTTCGCGATCTGCGAGTTGGGGACCTCCTTGTCCTCCTTCGAGCAGAAGCGGCGGTGCTCGATGCGGCCCTCGTCGCGGCGGTGCAGCTCGTGGAAGTGCACGGTCTTCGACTCGGTCGCCGTGTAGAGCTTGACCGGCACGGCCACGAGGCCGAAGGCGATCGAGCCGTTCCAGATCGAGCGCGGAGCCACGCCCCTCTCCTACCCGCATCGCGCGCGGCCACGCGCTCGCCCGAGCTCACGCTCATGGCCGGATCTGCCCGGTAGTCGTCCTTGCGGCCAGACGCCGCACGCGCGACACTGGGCGCATGGAGCAGCTTCCACGCGTCGTGATCGCCGTCTTCGACCGCGTCCAGACCCTCGACGTGACCGGTCCCGCCGAGGTCTTCCGCCACGCGGGCCGCTACGAGGTCGAGGTGGTGGGCCCCACGCGCGAGCCCGTCGCGACCTACGTCGGGCTCGGCATCGCCCCGGCCCGCGCGTTCGACGAGGTCACCGGGCCCGTGGACACGCTGGTCGTCGCCGGCGGCCTCGGCGTGCACGCGGCGGTCCGCGACGGCGCGCTCGTGGAGTTCGTGAGGCGGATGGCGCCCGATGCGCGCCGGGTCGCCTCGGTGTGCACCGGCGCGTTCGCTCTCGCCGCGGCCGGCCTGCTCGACGGCCGGCGCGCGACCACGCACTGGGCCTCGTGCGAGCGGCTGCGCGCCGAGCACCCCTCGACCACGGTCGAGGAGGACCCGATCTACGTGTTCGACGGCCCGGTCCGCACCTCGGCCGGCGTGACCGCCGGGATGGACCTGGCCCTGGCGCTGGTCGAGGAGGACCACGGCCCGCAGCTCGCCCTCGAGATCGCGCGCATGCTCGTGCTCTACGCGCGGCGGCCCGGCTCGCAGTCGCAGTTCAGCGCGCCGCTCACGGCACAGGCCGCCGAACGGGCGCCGCTGCGCGAGCTCCAGGCCTGGATCGTCGGCAACCTCGAGGCCGACCTGTCGGTCGAGACGCTCGCCGAGCGGGTGTCGATGAGCCGCCGCCACTTCGCCCGCGCCTTCCGCGCGGAGACCGGGCATACCCCCGCCGTCTACGTCGAGCGGCTGCGCGTGGACCGCGCCCGGCTCGAGCTGGAGACCACCAGCGCCCCGATCGAGGCGATCGCCGCGCGCTGCGGCTTCGGCTCGGTGGAGACGCTGCGCCGCGCGTTCGCACGCCGTCTCGGCGTGAACCCGTCCGACTACCGAAAGAGGTTCGCCGCATGACCACGATCGCCATCCCGATCTACCCGCGCTTCACGTCGCTCGACGCGATCGGCCCGTACGAGACGCTCTCGCGCCTCCCGGACGCGGAGGTCACCTGGCTGGCGCACGAGCCGGGCGTCGTGAAGACCGACAACGGGATGCTCGGCATCGAGGCGACCGCCGTCTTCGAGGACCTGCCGCGCCCCGACATCGTCGTGGTCCCGGGCGGCACCGGAACCGGCGACTTCCTCGCCGACGAGCGCCTGATCGGCTGGATCAGAGAGGCGCACGCCCACTCGCAGTGGACCACGTCGGTCTGCACCGGCTCGCTGCTCCTCGGCGCCGCCGGGGTGCTGGAGGGACTGCGCGCGACGTCGCACTGGCTCTCGCTCGACGCGCTGTCCGGCTTCGGGGCCGAGCCGACCGGCGAGCGCGTGGTCGTCGAGGGCAAGGTGATCACCGCCGCGGGCGTCTCGTCCGGGATCGACATGGGGCTCGAGCTCGTGCGCCGGATCGCGGGCGAGGAGTTCGCGAAGGGGCTCCAGCTCATGATCGAGTACGACCCCGAGCCCCCGTTCGACAGCGGCTCGCCCCAGAAGGCGGGCCCGGAGCTCGTCGCGCGCGTCAGGGAGAGCGTCGCCTCGTACCGCTGACGCGGCCGCGCGCCGCCGCGCCTGACGCGCGCCCGGTGGTTCGAGGCGGCCGAGCGCGAGCTCGCGCGCCGCTGACCGGCCCGCAGCTCATCAGCACCTCCCAGCGTCCGGCCCGCGCCACGGTCCTGTAGCTCCGCGGCGCACGCGGCGCGCTCGGCCAGGTGGCGACGGCCGGGGCTCGTATCACGGTCCCGGTCGGCTCCGGCTTCACACCGACCTCGACCCCGTGCAGGCGCAGCCGCCAGGCCACCGCCGGCACGTGGTAGTCGCCGGTCACCACCCTGCCGCAGCTGCGCAGGCGCTCCGGCCCGCCCGCCCGCGCGATCACGCGGTCGAGGTCGTGGCTGAGCTGGGCCTGGTAGTCGATCTCGGCGAGGTCGCGGTCGAGCTCGTCGGCGCGGGCGCGAGCCGCGGTCGAGGCCGCCGCCGTCGCAATCGCGGCGAGGACGAGCGTGGCGGCCACCGGCACCGCGGCGCGCACGCGCGGTCCGCCGGTCGCGACGCGCCCCACGAGCTGCCCGGCGCGCGCCCACCCCACTCCGCTCAGCACGCAGGCCAGGGCGACCGGCGCCATCAGGTAGCGCTCGTTGCCCGCGTAGCCGCGCTCGGTCATCAGGGCGACGAGCGCGATCCACGCCGCCGCCGTGGCCGCGAGCACGAGCACCGGGCGCGCGTTCGGCTCGTGATCGCGGCCGCGCGCCCAAGCGACCGCGACCGCGGCGCCCGCGACGGCGAGCAGGACACCGACCTCGACCGGCGCGATCAGGGCCCAGCGAGCGCGCCGCAGCAACTCCCTGGCGGGCTCCTCGGCCAACGCGGGCGCGTTGCCGACGGCCTCCTGCGCGCGCGACGACGCCCGCAGCGGCTCGCCGGAGCCCCAGAGCTCGGGGAGGAACCACAGCGCGGGGACCGCGGCAGCCAGGGCGAGGAGCCGCACGCGCAGCGCGGGCTCGCGCACCCACAGGTACAGCCCGTACGCGCCCACGAACGGCCAGGTCTCAGGCCGCAGCAGCGCGGCCGCGAAGACCAGCCAGAGCGCGACGCCGCGCCGGTCGCGCAGGTGCGCCTCGACCGCGCCGAGCAGCAGCGCCACCAGCAGCCCCTCGGAGTAGCCCATCGCGACGGTGCGGCCGAAGTCGGCGCTCGTGAGCAGCGCGAGCGCCGCTATCGCGCCCGCCACCCAGCCCGCCGGCCCGCCGACCAGCAGCCGCGACACGCGCGCCGCCATGACGAGCGCGAGCATCCCGCCGGCGCGCGCGATCACCAGCCACACCCACGGCGACGCGTCGTCGATCGGCGCCATCAGCGTCGTGACCAGCACCGGCAGCGGCTTCCAAGAGGGGCCGGTGCGCGTGTTCAGGTCGAGCTCGAAGATCTCGCGGCCCCACGCGATCCACGCCCACGGGTCGTAGCTGGGCGCCGACGGAAGCAGCAGGCTGAGCGCGGCTAGCGCGACGCACGCGGCGACGAGGCGTCTCATCGCGCCGGAACGCTACGACGATCGAGCCGTGCCCCTCACCCGGTAGGTCAGCGGGAACTTCGCGTTCTGACACGCGTCGGGCGCGGCGCGGCTGAGCGTGACGCGCACCTTCACCACCACGGAGCGCCCCCTGCGGACCTTCGCCCTGGTCTTGATCGGCTGGACCTCGAGCATCGACGCCGGGCAACCGGTGCGCGCGTTGCGCACCTTCACGCGCAGCTTCTGCAGCGCGAGCGGGAAGCGCGTCCGGTTCCTGACCATGAGCGGCAGCGACACCGTCGCGCCGGGGTAGAGCCTGCTGGCCGAGCCCCTGACGCTGAGCGCCGGCGTCCTCTTCTTCTTCGCCGCGGCGTGGATCGGAGCGCCCGGGTCGGGGCCGCCCTGCGCGTAGACGAGCCCGGCGCAGGCGAGCGTCGCCGCGGCGAGGGCGGTGGCGGTGCTCGCGAGGGCCGAGCGCAGGCGTCTACGAACGTCGCGGGTCATCAGTCTCTTTTCGGCCTGCCCCGCTACACCCTCAAATCGGGGAGGCGCGCTCAGCGGCCCCCGCCGCGCACGGCGGCCTCGAGCACGGTGGCCATGCGCTCCGCCTGCCTGCGCACGTCGTGCTCGGCAGCGGCCGCGCGCGCGGCGGGGTTCGGCCGCGGCATCGCCGCGGCGCGATCGAGCGCGGCGCGCAGCGCCGTGCCGTCGCGCGGGTCCACGAGCACACCGGCCGCGGGCGTCACGAACTCCGGCGGGCCGCCCTCCGCGGTCGCCACCACCGTGCGCTCCATCGCCATCGCCTCGAGCACCGCCTGGCCGAACGGCTCCCGCAGCGAGGGCTGGCAGACGACGTCGCTCGCGCCGACCCACGCGGGCACGGCGTCGTGCTCGACCCGCCCCGCGAGGTGCACGCCGGGGCGGCCCTCGAGCGCCGCCCGCAGCGGCCCGTCGCCCAGGAAGGCGAGCGAGCCGCGGCCGAGCGCCGCGAAGGCGTCGGCGAGCCCGACGACGTTCTTGCGCTCGATCAGCGAGCCGACGCAGAGGAAGCGCGGCCGCTCGCCGGGCCAGTCGACGGCCGCGTCCGCGGCGGTTGGCTCGAACAGCCGCAGGTCCACCCCGAGGTCGCAGACCTCGCAGCCCAGACCCGGGTAGTGCGCCTCCAGCCGGGTCGCGAGCCAGCGCGAGTTGGCGATCACCGCGCCCGCGCCGCGCACCACCGGACGGGTGGCGACCCGCAGGAAGGGGCGATCGAGGTTGGCCACGTCCTGCCCGTGCGCCATCACCACCAGGGGGACGCGCGCGGCGCGCGCCGCCGCCAGGCCGGCCGCGCCCGCGGGGAAGAGGAAGTGGGCGAACACGACGTCCGGGCGCGTGCGCCGCACCGACGCCACGGCGGCGCCCGCGAGGCGGGCGTACTTGGTCGGCGGGCCGCCGCGGCGGGCGATCGCACAGACCTCCACCTCGTGGCCGGCCGCGCGCAGCTCGCGCACCAGCGGGACGAGGAAGCTGCCGAGGTCCGGGTCGTCCGGCGTCGGCCACATCTGTGTCACTAGGGCGACGCGCATGGCTCCCGGCGCGCCTCACTCTAACCGCGGCTACCTTGTCGTAGTGCCCCCCGTCCGGACCTGGCTCGCGCTGGCCGCGCTCGCCGTGCTGCTCGCACCCGCCGGCGCGCACGCCGCGCCGTTCCAGCTCACGCCGACCGGGAGCGACCCCGACGTGGCGGTCGACGCGAGCGGCACCGGCCACTTCGTCTGGAACCAGCCGAGCGCCGAGGGCTCGGACGTGACCGTCTACTGCCAGGTGCCGCGCGGGGCCAGCACCTGCTCGCGCTTCCAGAACCTGATCCCGGCCGGCGAGAAGCTCTTCGACTCGGCCGGCCCGCGGGTAATGCTCGCGGGCGACGGGCGCATCGTGGTCGTGACCGGCCGCTGCTGCTCGCAGGTGTGGCGCTTCGTGTCGAGCGACGGCGGCGCGAGCTTCGACTCCCGGCTCGTCGGCGACCTCACCGGCACATCCGACTGGAACGCGGTGCTCGGCCCGGCGGACCGCGTCTCGCTCGCGACCAGCGGCACCTACCAGGCCGCCCCGCTCGACGGCTTCACCACCGCCCAGGCCGACCTGCTCGAGGGCTCGGTGCAGGGGACCGCGCTCGCGCTGGTCGACCCCTCCACCCCGCTGATGGTGGCCTCGCCCAACGGCGAGCGCGAGCTCGCCTGGCGCCGCTACGCGGGCAGCGGCGAGCCGAACAACGCGTCGAGCTGGTCGCCGGCCCAGGCGGTTGGGGCGGGCACGAACCCGCACCTCGCGACCGGCCCGAGGGGGACGTTCCTGTTCTATGAGGAGGGCTCCGCCAGCAACGCGGCGTACGTGGTGCGGCGCTGGAACGGCGCCGGCTTCGACCCGCCGCTGTCCACGGTGATCCCGCCCGGCGGCTCGCAGCGCCAGCCCGCGTTCACCCAGGATCCCAGCGGGCGCTTCCACGCCGTCTGGGGGAGCAACGAGACGATGCCGCAGCGGCTCCTGTACTCGACCTCCCCCGACGGCGTGAGCTGGACCGGGCCGCGCGAGATCGGCCCGCCGCGCGAGGCCGGCTACTTCCACAACCGGATCGCGGCGCTCGGCGAGAACGACGGGTTCGCCGCCAACGACGTGAACGAGAACGCCGGGACCGTCGAGGGCGTGGCGCTCACGCCGCAGGACGGGCCGGTCGAGCGCCCTGACGATCCCTCGTGCCGCACGCGAGCTGAGTTCCGTCCTGTGCAGGTGCTCCTGCCCGAGGGCTGCTTCAAGCAGGTCGGCGGGCGTCTCGAGACGGGCGACGAGGTCAAGGTGAACGGCCTGCTCGTGGAGCCGCGCGCGGGCGCGACGGTCGTGATCGACGCGGCGAAGCGGCGGATCTACTCGCGCGGGGCGACGACGGTGAGGGCGGGCATCATCCCGGTCCAGGTCGGAATCCTCGACTGGGCGATCAAGGACCAGGCGAAGCTGCGGGTGGACAGCTTCGACCTCGGCGACACCGGCGGGAAGCTGTTCGGCTTCCCGCTGACCGGCAGCGCGGAGGTCGACTTCGAGTCCGGGACCACCGCGATCGCGGCGCACGTCGGGCTGCCGAAGTTCCTCGGCGGCGTGACCGGCGACGTCACGCTGCGCACCGACAACGAGCGCGGGCTGCGCCTCGACGGGCTCGTGATCAAGGTCCCGAGCGCGCTGATCGGGCCGGTCCAGGTTAAGGACCTCGTGCTCACCTACCTGGCCGCCGGGAGCGTCTGGCAGGGGTCCGCCACGCTGCTGCTGCCGCCGAGCCCGCCCGGCCCGCGCCTCGACGCGGCGATCGGCTTCCGCGAGGGCGGCTTCGACTACGGCCGCGGCGAGTACACGTTCACGAGCCCCGGACTCGCGCTGGGGTCGGGCGTGTTCCTCAACAAGATCCGCTTCTCGGTGAACGTTCAGCCGCCGCCCACGCGGATCGGCGGCGGCGTGACGCTCAGCGCCGGGCCCACCGTCGCCGGGCAGAAGTCGCTCGGCATCGAGGGCGACGTGCTCTACACGTTCCCGAACCCACCCGCGCCCGCGGTCCTGCGCGCCGACGGCAAGGCCACACTCAACTCGATCCCGTTCCTCAAGGCGTTCGCGGAGTACCGCTCGAACGGCTACTTCGCGTTCGGGGCCGACCTCGACTACTTCTTCGTGAAGGACGTGGTGGGGATCAGGGCCGGCGTGAACGGGTGGTTCACGAGCAGCGCGTTCAACATCGACGGCAAGGGCACGATCTGCGTGGGCTTCTGCTTCGACGCCGAGGCGGTGCTCTCGAGCCAGGGCATCGCCGCCTGCGGGCGGGTCGAGATCTGGGAGAACGAGGTGGCGCTCGGCTTCGGCTACAAGTGGGGCGGCGGGCTGAGCATCATGGTCCTGTCGTGCGACGTCGGCCCGTTCCGCGCGGTGGCCGAGGCCCAGGCCGGCGAGCAGGGCTTCACGCTCGAGAAGGGGCTGCCGGTGGCGACGGCCGCGTTCCACGGCACCACCGCGCCGCCGAAGGTCGTGCTCGAGGGTCCGAACGGCGAGCGCGTGGAGACGCCGGCCGAGCCCGGCGGCAAGGTCCTCGACGAGCGCTTCCTGCTGTTCCAGAACCCGGACGACAAGACGACGTACGTGGCGATCAACCGGCCGTCGGCCGGCCGCTGGCGCGCGACCGTGGCGCCCGCGCCGACGGGGCGGATCGCCCCGGGCGCGCTCGGCACGCGGGCCGCCCAGGCGTCGCCGATCGAGTCGATCCAGGTGGGCCGCGGCCTGCCTCAGCCGTCGGTCGAGGCGCGCGTGGGCGGGCGCGGGTACGCGCGCACGCTGAGCTACACGGTGAAGTCGATCGCGGGACAGCGGGTGCACTTCGAGGAGGTCGGGAAGGGCGTCGGCCGGCGCCTCGGCACGGCGAAGGGCAAGCGCGGCACGCTGCGCTTCACCCCCGGCGACGGCCCGCGCGGCAAGCGCCGGATCGTCGCTCTCGTGGAGCAGGACGGCCACCCGCGCGAGAACATCGCCGTCGCGGCCTACACGGCTCCGGCGCCGGCGCGGCCCGCGCGGCCCGCGCGCGTGCGCGTGAGCCGCAAGGGCTCGCGCGCGACCGTCACGTGGCGGCCCGCCGCCCGCGCCGCGCGCTACCTCGTGCGCGCGACGCTCTCCGACGGGCGGAAGGTGCTGCTGTTCGCCACCAGGAAGAAGCGCAGCGTGCGCATCTCCGGGCTCGCCCGCGGGGTACGCGGGAGGATCACGGTCGCCGGGCTGAAGCCGGACGGCACGCCGGGCCCGGCCGGCACGGCGCGCCTGCGCTAGCCGCCCCTACCGCGCCAGGAACCTGCCGCTGTACGTGGGCCTGAACGGGTCGCCGCCGCAGCGCTCGATCACGCCGAGCACCGGGTTCGCGTAGCGCACGGTGACCGGGCCGGTCTGGCCGCTCCCCAGGGTGATCGTGCCGGCGCTCGAGTTCGAGGTCGCCACGTCGGCCGTGGTGATCGTCACTCCGGTGCTGACGGCGGAGGCGCCCGACGGGGCCAGCGTGAGCGTGCCGGTCAGCGTCAGGTAGCTGGGCTGCGCGACCGAGATCAAGCTGCACTTCTGCGCGCGGTAGGTGCCGCTGGCGCTGAACTGCGTGGCGACCTTCTGGTTCGGGTCGTCGGTCCAGCAGCTCCCGCTGCCGCCCGCGCTGAACGGGCCGGAGCTGCCGTTGAGGAACTCGTCCTGCACGCTGAGCGAGGCGATCTCGCACGAGTAGTCGCCGACCGAGGGCGCGGCGCTCGCCGGCGCGGGCAGTGCGGCCATCGCCGCCGCCGCTCCGAGCGCGACCGCGCCGCGCCTGATTCCCGTCCGCCTGACACTCTTCATCTCCGCTCCCATGGTCGACCGCGCTGTCTACACGAGACACTCTGGCCTGTTCAAGCGATGCGCAAACCCTTTTCGGTTCGCGGTCGCGCTCATCGCGCTGGCGGTCGCGCTCGCGGGCGCCGCCCCGGCGGTCGCCGCCGCCCCCCTCGGGCTGACCGACTGCCGCGAGGCGCAGGGCGTCCACCAGTGCACCGGGCTCGTGCGCACGTGGGACGGAGTCCCGCTCGACACGACCGTGACGCTGCCCTCCGCCGGCGCGAGCCGCCTGCCGCTCGTGGCCGAGATCCACGGCTTCGGCAACAGCCGGTACGAGTACCTCGATCCGGAGTCGAGGGCCTACACCGACAACGCGTACGGCTGGGCGAAGCGCGGCTACGCGGTGCTCACGTACACGGCGCGCGGGCTCTGGGGCTCGTGCGGCACGCCCGACGCTCGCGCCGCGAACCCCGCCGACTGCGCACGCGGGTACATCCACCTGGCCGACACCCGCTACGAGGTGCGCGACACCCAGGAGCTGATCGGGCGCCTCGTCGACGACGGCGTCGCCGACCCGGCCCGCATCGGCCTGACCGGCGACTCTTACGGGGGCGGCCAGATCGTCACGCTCGCCGCGCTGCGCGACCGCGTGATGCAGCCCGACGGCCGGCTGATCCCGTGGCGCAGCCCCGGCGGCGTTCCGCTGCGCCTCGCCGCCGCGGCGCCCGTGATCCCGTGGACGGACCTGATGTACGCGGCGCTGCCGAACGGCCGCACGTTCACCTACACCGTGGCGCCGCAGAGCGTGTTCACGACGCCGGTCGGCGTGTTCAAGACCTCGGTGGGGAACGCGATCTTCGCGGCGGCGGAGTTCGCCATCGGGCCCGGGCAGCCGACCGGTGAGCCGTTCGTGCCCGGCCGGCCGATGGGGTTCCTCGCACCCCCCGGCGTCGACGCCGAGGCCGACGTAACGCGCTGGGTGGCGCGCGCCGACGCGGGCGAGCCGTACACCGACCCGACGGCGCTGGACATCGTGGAGCGGCTCGAGCGCCACCACTCGCCGTACGGAGTGGAGCCCACGAGCCCGCCGCCGCCGCTGTTCGTGGCCAGCGGGTTCACCGACGACATCTTCCCCGTGGACGAGGCGCTGCGGTTCGTGAACCGCATGCGCCGCGACCACCCGCGCACGCCGGTCTCGCTGCTCTTCGCCGACTTCGGGCACCAGCGCGCGTCGAACAAGACGCCGGAGCGGGAGCGGCTGGTGGAGGCGGTCCACGCGTGGCTCGACCACTACGTGCGCCGGGAGGGGCCGGCGCCGCGCGAGGGCGTGACCGCCCTGACCCAGACGTGCCCGCGCGACGCCGCCTCAGAGGGGCCGTTCAGCGCGGCGCGCTTCGACGAGCTGGCGCGCGGGGAGGTGCGGTTCGCCTCCGGCGCTCTGCAGACCGTGGTGTCGGGCAGCGGCGATCCCGCCGTCGCGCGCGCGGTCGACCCTGCGCTGGGCGGCGGGGACGCCTGCGCTCAGACCGCCGCCGACATGGCGCCCGGCACCGCCGACTACCGGCTGCCGCCCGCCCCGCGCGGCGGCTACGTGCTGCTCGGAGCGCCGACGGTGGTAGCGCGGCTCACGGTCGACGGCGAGCCGCGGGACGCGCAGGTCGCCGCGCGGCTCTGGGACGTCGCGCCGGACGGGCGCACGCAGACCCTGGTCGCGCGCGGCCTCTACCGGCCGTCGGGGCGCTCGAGCGACGTCTGGCAGCTGCACGCGAACGGCTGGCGCTTCGCGGAGGGCCACGTGCCGCGGCTCGAGCTGCTCGGGACGGACCTCTTCTACGCGCGGCCGTCGAACGACCCGTTCCGGATCGACGTCGAGCGGCTCGAGCTGCGGCTGCCGGTGCGCGACAAGCCCGACTGCACGGTGGTGATGCCCACCGCGGCGCTCGTCGTGCCGCCCGGGCAGGAGCTCGCGCCGGGGGTCTCGGGCGAGGCCGCGCCGGGGTGCGAGAGGGGCGGCCGCCGGCCGGCGGCGAACGGCGCCGCGGGCGAGAGCCGCTCGGGCGACGGCGCGAGTGCCGGCTCCGCGGACGCCGGCTCCGCCACCGCCGTGGCCGGCGCGGACACCTCGGCGCGGACCGGCGCCGCCGCGCGCCTGCCGTTCACCGGGCTGGCGCTGGCGCTCCTCGTCGGGATGGGCCTCGCGCTCGTCTCGGCGGGCGCTCTGATGCACCGCCGCTCGGGCGCGAGGAGGAAGCCGCACGGTGCGCCCTGACTACTTCCACGAGCGGCGTGAGATACGGGAGTACCTGGCGCCCGCGGCGTCGGAGCGGCTCGGACCCCTCGACCGGCTGCGGCTCCTCGGCCTCCGGCTGCGGCTGGCCCTGAACGCGCCGCCGCTCGGCTCGCCCGCGTGGCACCGGCTGCAGGACCGGTTGAGCGTCCTGCCGTCGACGGGTGCGGGCCCGCGGATGCGCGCTTACTTCTACGCCGAGACGTTGCCAGGCTGCGGCGACCGGCTCCACGTGCATCCGCTGGTGACCGTCAACTACCCGCAGGGACTCTCGCTCGGCGACCACGTGCTCATCAACCGCGGAGTCGTCATCACCGCCCGCGCACCGATCGCGATCGGGTCGAACGTCCTCATCGGGCCCTACGCGGTCATCAACTCCGGCAACCACCGCTTCGACCCGGACAGGCTGATCCGGGAGCAGGGCCACGAGAGCGCTCCGATCCACGTCGGCGACGACGTCTGGATCGGATCGCACGCGACCGTCCTGCCCGGCGTCACCGTCGGCGATGGGGCCGTCGTGGGCGCTGGGGCGGTCGTCACGCACGAGGTGCCCGCGGGGGCGGTCGTCGGGGGCGTGCCGGCCGAGGTCCTCGGGTGGCGCCTGGTGACAGAGACTTGACCGAGCCCTCCGAGGCATTCTTCGACGCACGCGCGGCTCAGTACGACGAGGAGAAGGCCGAGGCCCACTCGCGCATCGCCCGCGCGGTGATCCGGTCGATCGGCCAGGTCGGGCGGCCCGAGCTCGTCCTCGACGTGGGCGTCGGGTCGGGTGCCGTAGCGGCGGCGGTCCAGGCCGCGTTCCGCTGCGGCCTCGTCGGCGTCGACGTCAGTCAGGAGATGCTCGACGTCGCGGGCCGGCGGCGGTGGCCCGGCCCGCGGCCGGCGCTCGTCCGCGCGCGGGCGGAGGACATGCCGTTCGAGGACGCGCGCTTCGACTGGGTGATGTCGACCTCGGCGCTCCAGTACCTGCGTCCCGCGGCGATCGCGGAGATCGCCCGGGTCGCGGCCGACGACGCGCTGCTCCTGCTCGGCGACGCCGAGCCGGCGCGCGACGACGCCGAGGACTTCCTCAGGCGCCTGGCCCGCGTCGGCGCACCGATCGCCATGGGCGTTCAGGACTCCGAGACGGTCACCGCGCTGCTCGTCGACAGCGGCTTCTCCGTCGTGGCGTCGGAGCGGATCGCGTACCGCCGGAGGTGGCGGGATCTGGAGGCGAAGGCACTGGCCGCCGGCGGGCCGCCCCAGGCGCAGGAGGTGAGGGCGCTGCGGCGCGGCGCGAGCGCCGCCACCCGTGCCGCGTACGCGATGGACGCCGACGCGCTCACGATCCCCTACGGCATCCACCTGGCGCGCAGGGACCGGCGGGCCTGACTCAGCGCGTTCAGCAGGAGAACTCGTCGGGCGCGGCCGGGTCGAGCCGCCACTGCTCGGGGTCGCGATACCGGCTCGAGTCCGCGGTCGAGCTCAGCGCGCCTCGAATCGCCTCGAGCTCGTCCGCTCGGAAGGGCTCCAGCCCGTCGTAGTAGTCGTCGTCGGGGTCCGGCAGGCGCAGCGCCTGGCCGAAGGGCTGCCGGACGCTGTCGCGGGCCCTGCCGTACAGGTGCAGGTGCATCGGCGGGTCGCCGTCCTCCGCCCCCCAGTTTCCGTTCTCCTGGTAGTTGATCCGGCCGATGGCTACGCCGAACGACGGCAGGACCGCGAACATCACCTCGGCGACGAGGGCCGAGAGCCACATCAGCTCGACCGCCTCCGCCGGGGGCAGCGAGCGCCGATCCTTGACCTCGCGAATCGGCGAGATGATCAGGTGGCCGCCGTCGGCTCGGTCCACATGGGGCTCGACCGGCATCTCGACCACCATGCTGCGCGTGCGGCATACGACGACGTCAGAGCTCAAGCGCTGCTCCATTCGTTGAGCCGGCTGTTCCATTCCGCCAGGTCCCCGGGCATCGTCGCCGATCGCTCCTGCTCCTCGTGGAGCGTCCGCTGGTGCAGGGCAGCGAGGTCGTCGCCGACGGGCCGGGAGTCGTCCCACAGGGCTTCGAAGTGCTCACGGTAGATCCCGTATAGGTCCTGCGCTCCCGATGTCCTGCGCACCATGAAGTACGGCGAGCTTCCGCCCGGCCGGCTGTGCAGCGTCGGGGTCACGAGGGCTTCGACGTCGTCGATCACGCACGAGAGCGAGGGAATCCCGTCGTAGAGCCGCAGCTCGAGCCGAGCCGGGTCGATTCCCTGCTCCCTGCAGCGGCGGCGCGCCGCCTGAAGCTCGGTGATCACCGCCCAGACGCGACGCAGGTAGTCCTCGGGGGCCGAGTAGCAGGGCGCGTGCGACCGTGTCGTCGACGTCGCGCACCACGGGTTCAGCAGGAGCACCATGACGGTGAAGCCGCTTTCGCGACCGAGCCGGTCGAGCGCGATTGGGATCAGGTGCGGCGAGAGGATGTCGTTCGCCGAGAAGCCGACGATGCGCACGGTCCCCTCGGCGGACCGCCACACCTGGCCGAAGTCGACGTCCACGCGATCGACCCCGAACGCCTCGAGGCCCATCTCGCGCACACGCGTCTGGGCCGGCAGGATCTCGGTGACCCGGTTGATGACGAGGTCGACGACCTGGGTGCGAAGGTAGGTCTCGGCGAGGAGGCTGATCGTCGACGAGGTGACCAGCGTCACGCCGAGGGCGAGCAGGGTGGTGTTCAGCGGGGAGCTGAGGTCGCCGGGCAGGGCGACCGTGGCGAGCACCAGCACCACGCCCAACAGTCCGACGACCAGCGCGACGAGAGCCGCGCGGCTGACGAGCGCCTGGATCGTCGACGACCGCGGTGGGCCCTCCGCGTCGGTCAGCCTCGCGATTCCAAGCTGCATTGGGTCCCTTCAATCGAGGGTCGCGGAGCATACTTCGGCGCATCGCTCGGGCTTGGCGGTTAGGCTCGGCGCAGGTCGAAGCGGGTGGACTGATGGCATCGATGGAGATCCGAGTCGAGGGCGGCGAGGGCGCCAACCCCGCGTACCTCTCCGAGCTCACGCGCGACGTGCGCGACACGGCCCTGGCCTCGGGCGCCGACTCCGCGGAGCACCCGCGCGGCCACGGGCCGGAGGGCACGAAGGGCGCCGTCGAGATAGCCACGCTGGTCGTCGAGTTCTCGGGGACGCTCCCCGTGATCGTCCAGGGCCTGCGAGCCCTCAGACGGCGCTACCCGGGGGCGAGGCTGAGGCTCGGGCTCGACGGCGACGGGCTCACGCTGGGCGAGGCGTCGATCCAGGAGGAGCGCCGGCTCGCCGACGCCTTCCTCGGCCGTCACGCGGACGAAGGGTGATGTCCGCGCGGCGCAGGGCGCTGCTGGTCGCGGCCGACGAGTTCACCGATCCGGACCTCGACGGGCTCCGCTCGCCTCAGAGCGACGTCAGCGCGATGAAGGAGGTGCTGGCCGATCCCGCGCGCGGGGACTTCGAGATCGCCGGCACGCTCGTCAACCAGGCGTCGCACGTGGTGAGTGAGCGGATCGAGCGCTTCTTCGCCGATGCGGCTGGGACGGAGCTCCTCCTCCTGTACATATCGTGTCACGGGCTGACGCGCGGCGGCCAGAGCCTTCACTTCGCCATGCCCGATACGCATCTCGACGCGCTGATCTCCACCTCCGTCAAGGCGAGCGACATCAAGGCGATGATGCGCTCCAGCCCGGCGCGCGGCATCGCGATCGTCCTCGACTGCTGCCACGCGGGCCTGTTCGGCCGCGACGCCGACATGAAGGGCATCGAGACCGAGGCGCACGTGGACGATCTGCAGGACGAGGGACGCGGCCACGTGGTCCTCGCGGCGTCGAACGAGATCGAGTACGCCCACGACGGCCAGCGGACGCACGACCTCGAGACTCCGACGTGCTCCAAGTTCACCGAGGCGATCGTCGAGGGGATCCGGAGCGGCGAGGCCGACATGGACAGGCGCGGCACCATCGACGCGGCGGAGCTCCACGAGTGGAACTGCGCGTGGGTCCGGCGGACGACGCAGGAGCATGCGCCGGAGAAGTTCGGCGAGCTGCCGACCGGGCTGTGGATCGCCAAGTCGACGGCCTCCCCGCTCAGCCCGGATCTGCGTGCGCGCATCGCGCACCCGAGCTCGAAGGTGCGCGAGGAGGCGGTCGCCCTGCTCCGCGCCCTACGGCTCGATGGCGAGCCGCGCGCGCGCGAGGCCGCCGGGGAAGCTCTGGAGGAGCTCACGCGCGACCGCAGCGAGCGGGTGGGGGACGCCGCGCGCGAGGCGCTCGGCCGGCGCCCGCGGCGCCCGCGGCGGGCGGCGGGGCCGGCGCCCGAGCCGCCCGAGGTGATAAGCCTGATCCAGCGGGGCGAGCGCTACCGCCACAGCCGGCGCTACTCGGATGCGCTGGGCGCCTACGACAGGGTGCTCGAGCGCTCGCCTGACAACCGCGACGCCCTCGTCGGCCGCGGCGAGGCCCTGCTCCGGCTGCGCCGGCCCCCCGACGCGCTCGCGAGCCTCGATCGCGCGATCGAGCTCGACTCCGACCACGTCTCGGCCAGGATCGTCCGCGCCGAGGCGCGCGCCCGGGAGGGGCGCGTGGAGGACGCGCTCGAGGACGTCGAGGTCGCGCTCTCGCTGCATCCGGACTCGGCGGAGGCGCTCGCCGTCCGCGGCGAGATCGCGGCCCGGATGGAGTCGCCCGCGTCCGCGACGGCCCTGGAGAGCTTCGAGCAGGCGCTGGCCATCGATCCGCGCAACGTGGATGCGCTCGTCGGCCGAGCCCTGTGCTTCACGGCCCGCGGGCAGTGGTCCGCCGCGCGGAAGGCGGTGGACGAAGCGATCGAAGCGGATCCGCGCGCCCCGGAGACGCGGATCGGAAGTGCGGCGCTCCACGAGGCACGTGGGAAGCGCCGCAAGGCGATCGAGGAGCTGGACCACGCCCTCCGGCTCGACCCGGAGAACGTGGACGCCCTGCTCATGCGGGGAATGAACCGGCTGACGGCGGGCCACACCCGCGAGGCGATGGAGGACTTCGAAGCGGCACTGGCGATCGCGCCGGACGACTCCGCCGCCCACTTCGGCCGCGGGCTGAGCTTGGTCGAGCAACGCGACGACGGCGCCGCGCTGGAGGCCGTCGAGCGAGCCGTGGAGCTGGGCCGCGCGCCCGGAGTCTGGCCGCGGCCGGAGCTCGTCCTCGCCGTCCGCGGCGAGGTGTTGCTGCGGCTCGACCGCGCGGACGAGGCCGAGCGGAGCTTCAGCGAGGCGCTCGAGCACGACGAGCGGTTCGGGCGGGCGCTCGCCGGGCGCGGGCGCGCGAACCTCGAGCGCGGTCGCCCGGAGCTCGCGGTGAGAGACCTGGGCCGCGCCGTCGAGATCGGCGCGGACGATGGCGGGGAGCTCGCCGAGCTGATGGCGGATGCCCTCGCGCTGCTCGCCGAGCGCCCGCGCGAGCACCTGCCGGACGACGTCGCCGGCGAGATCGACGCGGCACGCAAGCTGAACCAGCGCGTGCTCGCCGAGGCGCCGATCGAGAACGGATGGCTCGAGGGGCAGAGCGAGGCGATGAGCCGGCACGTCACCGGCCACGAGCAGATCCTGTGGGTGGGGCGCTGCGGCCGGCGGGAGGACATCCAGCGCCACGTCGCCCTGCTCCTCACGTCGCGCCAGCTCGTCTGGTGCCGCCAGACCTGGTCGAGCTCGCCGCGGACGGATTCGGCGCGCTGGGTCGACGTCAGGGAGCTCCTACGGCTCCCGAACGACGGCTTCCGCCTGGTGCTCGAGACGGGCCGGCGCGTCGAGTTCCACCGCGTGAGCAATCCCGGAGCGGACCTGACGCGCGGGCGCCTCGACCTTCCCGGAGACGACGTCCGCGACCTGATCGCGCGGCTGGTGCCGAGCTAAGGCCCGCGCGGATCGGTCGCGCACTACGATGCCCGCTCGTTCACCGAGACAAAGGAACGGGCGATGTACCAGCTGAGCGTGACCAACAACTCGAAGTACGGCATCGGTTTCCTGGGCGGCAATCAGGTGATCCCCGAGGGCGGCGGGCAGTGGAAGTCCGACAACCTGGGAGACGTGACCCTCACCATCCCGACGCGCGGCCCGCTTGACTTCCTCGACCTCGGCGACCACCACATCGGCGGCGACTCGAAGGAGACCTGGGGCGTGCTGATCGCCTACCAGGGCGAGGAGATCGTCGGGCGCTACGAGGGTGGCGGGCAGCTCACGGTGGTGGTCAACCAGTACTACCAGGTCGAGTTGAGCGGGATGGACCTCCGCCAGATCTCCCTGTCCGCGCTGGAGGTGGCGGGGGCGACGCTGGCGGTCGCAGAGGACGCCGCCGAGGACGCAGTCGGCTAACCGACGTCCAGCCGCGCGGCGCGCGCCGCCGCGCGGGGACCCAGGTACGGCGCGAGCGTGACGTAGACGAACTCGGGCGCCTTCTCGGGCAGCTCGCGGGCGCGCCCGTGGAAGATCTCGTCGTAGATCAGCGAGTAGACGGCGCCGACGACCGCCGGCGCCGTGACCTCGGGGATCCTCACGCCCGACGGCGCGTCGCCGCTGCCGGGCGCGATGAACTCGGTGAAGCCGCTCAGCACCTCGTCGCGGCGGGCGAGCGCGCGCGGGCCCGCGGCGAGTATCTCCACCACGCAGAAGCGCGCGAGCGCGGGCCGCGAGGCGAGCAGCTCGAGGATCGTCCGCACCCCGGCCGCGACCCGGTCGCGCCACGCGCCCCCCTTCTCGTAGGCGTCCCTCACCTGCGCGACGAGCTGGCGCATGATCTCGTCGTAGGCGGCCATGAAGCACTCCTCCTTGTCGGCGAAGTGCTCGTAGAACGTCTTGCGCGAGACCGCCGCCTTCTTGATCACGTCCGCGACGGTGGTCGCGGCGTAGCCCTTCTCCGCCACCGACTCGATCACCCCGTCGATGATCCGCTCGCGCTGGGAGCGGATGACCACCTCGCGCGGCAGGTTGTGGCGACCGCGCGGGAGCTCGTGCTCCAGGCGCAGCGATTCCCCCGAGCCGGACACCCCGAGCACGTTACCGCCGAACTCCAGAAACATGGGGGGGTTATCTAGAAACAGCGACGGGTAGCTGGAAACATCACCGTTTAGAGAGACCGAAAGGGGGCGGCTGGGACCCCCCGGAAGGAGGAGCCGAGTCCTCCCAGCGCCAGAAAGAGAAGCGCCGGAACGCCACCGTTGACCTGGAAGCCCACGAGGCGCCCGGCACCCAAGAACAGCGTAGCCGCGCTCGCCACGGCGGGCAAGCGCTGCTGCAGAGAGGCAGGAGAATGAAGGTACGTACCAAGGGCGCGCTCGCGATCGGCGCCGCGCTGATGACGGCGGCGATCGCGGCCGGTCCCGCGGCGGCCCAGAGCTCGACGACGCTCTCGCCGGCCAGCGACTACGCGAAGGCGTCGCTGAAGTCCGGCACCACAGCGTCGTTCAGCATCGCCGGGTTCCTGACGACGACCTGCAACCAGTCGGTCAGCCAGCCGACCTCGCCGCTCGGGACCAACACGAAGAACCAGATCCCGGCGGCGCCGGGCAACCACAACGCGAGCGGCCCGGTGACCATTCCGGTCAACGCGCCGACGTTCACCAACAACGGTGGGGCCTGCCCGACCAACATCGGGGCCACGACGACCACGACGACGAGCGGGAGCTGGACGCTGTCCGGCCAGTACGGCTCGCCGATCACGGGGTACCTCACGGTCCCGCGGAACGGAGCGGTCGTCTCGACCAGCAACGGCTGCACGATCACGATCGCCCCGAGCGGGCCCGTGAACGTCAACGGGACCTGGACGAACGGCAGCGGCAGCACCCCGTCGCGGTTGACGATCTCGAACGCGCCGGTCCCGGTCAGCGTGTCCGGCGGCTTCGGCTGCTTCGGCAGCTCCGCGTCGTTCTCGGCGACGTACGACGTGACCGACGTCAGCAACACCAGCTCGTTCATCACGGTCGGCCCGTAGAGGACCGGCTCTCAGGGGAAGCGGCCCGTCGCTGCGGCGGCGGGCCGCCTGCCCGGCCCGGCAGGATCCGGCCTAGGGCCAATCCCCCCGGACGCGGTGGTAGCGGTCCTCGAGCGGATACGCCGCTACGTCGTGCCGGCCCCCGGGCTGCGCTGCGCCCGCAGCACGATCTCGGTCGGGCAGCTCGTGGCGGGGAACTCGAGGACGAACGCGACGACGCGCGCGATGTCGGCGAGAGGAACGAACGCGTCTGGGGCGGCCGGGGCGTGGTCGATCCGCGCGGCCGCCTGACCCGGGGCGATCGTGCACACCTTCACGCCGCGGTCGCGGACGTCCTCGAAGAGGCTGCCGCCGAAGCCGTACAGCCCGAACTTGCTCGCGCTGTACGCCGCGCCGCCCGCCACGTAGTCCTTGCCCGCGACCGACGCGACGTTCACGACCGCCGACGAGGGGCGGCGGCAGAGGTGCGGCAGCGCGTGCCGCGTCAGGTGGATGGCCGCGCGCAGGTTGAGGTCGAGGAGCCGGTCCCAGCGCGCGAGGTCGGCGTCCGCGACCGAGCGGAAGTCGAACGCGCCCGCGTTGTTGACGAGCGCGTCGAGCTGCCCGAGCCGGCCCGCGATGCGCTCGACGAGGTCCGGGATCGAACCGCGCTCGGTGAGGTCGGCGGGGAAGGCGTCGGCCTCCCCGCCGCGCTCCGCTACCTCCTCGCACACGCGCGCGAGGGCGGCGCCGTCGCGCGCCACGAGCGCAAGCCGCGCCTTGCGCGACGCGAGCTCCAGGGCGATCGCGCGGCCGACGCCGCGGCTCGCGCCCGTGACGATGACGTGCGAGGGACTACCCGCCGCTCGCCTCGCTGGCGCGCTGCTGCTGCGAGCTGAGGATCGACTGCTCGAGCTGGCCGAGCATGCTCCGGACCTGCCCCTCGAACTCGCCCTGGTCCATCCCGGGGTTCTCCCGGGCCTGCTGCAGGAAGCCCTCGAGCTGCTGGTGCGCGGCCTCCTCCTCGCCGGAGCAGCCGAAGCCGATCAGCCGGCCGGCCTCCTGGGTCCTGACGACCCGCGGCGTGGTGCTCGCGAAGCTGACCTTCTCGTCGAGGTCGACTAGTGGGTTCTCGCCTGGCATACGTCCCTGCCTTTCCTCGTGGGTTGTCACTGCAACTGCCCGACCCGGGCGCCGCCGTCGCCCGTCGCGCACGCCCGTACGTACGCGCTCGCGTCAGCCGCCGCCACGCGCTGAAGCTCCTCGCGCCGCGCGGGGTGCCGGGCCATGAGCGTCTCGAGCGCGAGCGCACGCGTCCGCGCGGCGCCGTGGCGGGTGCCGAGCGCGAGCAGCAGCTCGTCGCTGTCGCCGTCGCCGATCGAGCGCGCCGCCGCGAAGAGCGCTCGCCGCATCGGCATGTCACCGAAGTGCTCGGCGATCCGGCGGTTCTCCACGTCGAACCAGTACTGGCGGCGCCGCTGCGCCTTCGGCCGCGGGAGAATCAGGTTCAGCGAGATCGAGAGCGATTCCGGCGGGTGCTGGATGTGGATGTCGCGGCTCGCGTAGTAGTACATGAGCTTCGACTCGGTGAGGTGCGTGTCCTCGACGAACTCGAGGTCGACCGGCTCGCCGGGGTAGCCGGCGATCGAGTCGTAGTCGTAGCGGTAGACCACCGTGCGATAGCCCGGCCCGTGGTAGCCGCACGTGAGGAAGTCGAAGCGATGGTCGTGGGCTTCGAAGTACGAGAACATCGACGGGCTCATCAGCCGCGCGTCGAGCGGGAGCCACACGACCGCGCGGACGGTGAACCAGCCGCCGTTGTGGAGCACGAACGTCGGCGGCTCGAAGTCGTTGCGCTCCTGAAAGTTGAAGACGTCCTCGAGCTCCTCGTTCAGCCAGGCCGTCAGGAAGCGCTTGTCGTTCGCGAGCGCCCGCAGGCGGTCCGCGTTCTCGATGGCGAACTCGCGCTCCTGGAGCTCCGGGTGCGACTCGCAGAACTCGACGAACTCCCTGAGCGAGATCGTGTCCGTGCAGTCCGAGGGGATCGTGGCGGCCATCGCGCTCAGCCGTCCACCATGGCGATGTTGTCGAGCGAGGCCCGCGCGGCCCTGCGGATGGAGGGATGCGGATCGTCGCTGAGCTCGGCGTCGAGGAGCCGCGCGCCGCGCTCGGGGTCGACCGCGTATACCGCCTTCGCGGCCTCCCAGCGGATGAAGTGCAGGTGCTCCGAGCGCGCGAGCGCCGCGAGCCGGTCGGCGTCCTCCGGCAGGCCCAGCTCGCTCATCACGCGCAGGGCGAGCTGCAGGCGCGAGACCTGCAGGTGCGTGGTCGTCAGGTTCAGCGGCTCTAGCGTCTCGCGGTCGAAGACCCACGTCAGGACCCCGCGCGGCATCGAGTGGACGACCAGGGCCGGTCCCGGCGTGGGGGAGGAGCCGATGTCCGCGATCTGGTCGTAGGCCCGAAAGCAGGCCGTCTCGTACGGGCCGACCACGACCTGCTCCTCGACGAGCGGTCCCGGGCGGCGTTCGACGTCGAGCGGATCGATGTCCGTGCGGTAGACGGGTACGCGCAGGGGCGTGCCGGCCAGGTTCGTCACGAGCATGTCGAACTCGCTGGCCGCGAGCTGCGGACGCCGCCCCTGGCCGCCGGCCTCGACGAGCGTGAGGTTGAAGTCGCCGGCGCCGCAGAGGTCGACTTCGCGGAAGAAGCGGTCCTCGTCGTCGCCGCTCGTGGCGAGCAGGTCCGCGAGGAGCGCGTTGAGCAGCCCGGTCGCCCAGTCCGGGTCGCACGGCCGCATGACCGCGGCGAGCTCAGCGAACTCGTAGCCCGGCTTGGTCATGATGCGCGCGGCGTCGCCCAGAAGGGCCTCGAGCCTCACCGTGCCTCCCGTCATCGGTCGCGGCGGATTGGACCGCCATCCAGCACGCGACCGGGAATCTAACAGCGGCGCCTTCAGCGGGCCCGCGCGGCGCCGGCGGCTCGTCGCGGGCGGCAAAGGCCACCGCGACTCGGCGCGGGCATGGTCGCGTTCGGCATCGAACTATCGGTGCGGCCGTCCGCATCTCCAGGCGGGACAGTCGGTCCCCCGCCCTCGAGTCGAGGACGCCCGGCGCGGCCTACTAGGCGGCTCGAGCCGGCGGCGGGAGCGCATCGCGCACGGCGATTACGCTGGTGCCGCACCGCGACGGCGAGGCTTGCCCTACCCCCCAACCGGGGGTGATTCGGTCAATCTTTGGTTGAGCCCTCGTGGCGCTCCTACGCTCGCCGTAGGCGGACTCCGTCCGTCCAATGCAGGGAACCCCTTCGGGGAGGAGACTCGCAGTGACTCGTACCACGCACCGTGGCGGTGCGCGCGCATTCGCGCTCGCGATCGCCATGCTCACGCTCGCCCTGGCCGCGCCGGCGGCCGCACAGGCCGGCTACGTCCAGCGCTCCGGCACGAACCTCACGCTCGACGGATCGCAGTTCCGCTTCGTCGGGCACAACAACTACCAGCTGACCAGCGACCGGACGGCGAACCAGTGCGGCCGCGTCATCGGCGACGCGACCCTCGGCTCGATACTGGACGACGCCAAGAACTCGGGCGCGAAGGTCATCCGCACGTGGTTCTTCCAGAGCTACTACCGCAACGCCGGAAACTCGTACACGCCGTTCGACCGCGTGCTGAACGCCGCGGCCGCGCGTGGCCTGAAGGTGATCCCGGTCCTGGTCAACCACTACTCGGACTGCGAGCCTTCGGCCGGCAACGAGAAGGACGAGGGCTTCTACGACTACGGCTACAAGCAGGCGTCCTGGGGCTACCCGCAGTCGTATCGCGACTTCGCCTACAACGTCGCCGTCCGCTACAAGAACAACGACACGGTCGCGTTCTGGCAGCTCGTCAACGAGGCGGAGACCTCGTACAACGACCAGCAGAGCTGCAACACGTCGCTCGACGCGAATGGCCATCAGCGCTCGGCCAACGTCCTCCGGACCTTCGCGGACGACATGGCCACGCTGCTCAAGGCCGGCGATCCGAACCACCTGGTGTCGCTAGGCACGATCGGCGCCGGGCAGTGCGGGGCCGGGGGTGCCGAGTACCAGTATGTCCACTCGGGGTCGGTCGACCTGTGCGAGTACCACGACTACGGCGATCCGACGCACTCGCTGCCCGACGACGGCTACAACCGCTTGAAGCAGCGAATCGATCAGTGCAGCACGATCGGCAAGCCGCTGTTCATCGGTGAGGCCGCGATCGTGGCGGACGCGGCTGACAACGGCAGCTCGTCGGGCTCGATCACTTCCGACTCGGTGCAGCGCCGAGCCGGCTTCATCGACGCGAAGATGACGGCGGCGTTCGCGAACGGCGTCGACGGCTACGCGCTGTGGGAGAAGATCCCGGACGCGACGAACTCGAGCTACAACCTGAACAACGGCCGCTACGGCATCGGTCCGAGCAGCCTGTTCAGCGACCCGACCAACTCCGTGACGACGCAGCAGGCCGCGTCGTTCGGCGGCGGCGCGGGCACCGTGCGCTCGGGCTTCGAGGACGGCACCGCCGGCGGCTGGCAGGTCGCGTGGGGGACGGTCTCGCTCGCGAACAGCACGACCCAGGCGTGGGGTGGCTTCAAGTCGCTCGCGCTGGGCGTGAGCGGCGCCGGCTACCCGGCGGTCCGCACGCTCTCGACGAGCGGCGCCGGAGTGGGCACGAAGATCACGTACCGTGTCTACAAGCCCGCCAGCGCCCCCTCAAGCGTAGGCGTCAAGCCTTACGTCTCGAACAACGGCTGGGCACAGACGTTCGGGAGCGACGTGTCACTGAGCTACGGCTGGAACACGGTGATATTCACCGTCCCGGCCGGCGTCTCGACGCCGTTGCAGGCGATCGGCCTGCAGGTCAACAACGGCGGCGGCTGGACCGGCTCGCTGTACCTGGACGACGTGTCCTGGTAACGGGAGCGGCGAGCGGGTAGCTCGCTGGGGTGGAGGGTCTGCTCGTGTATATGCGGGCAGACCTTCTACTTGCGCCGGGGGCGCAACGCTCAAGAAGTACGCGGTTCCGGGCCTTTGCGGTTCGGCGTTTCGCCCGGGCCTTCGCTGCGCTGGCTATGGCAGGGATGGACGCTCCGTCGCACGGACGGCGGGAACGTGGTGCGAATCTCGATCGCCTGGTCGACGTACTGCTCGAGCCCGGCCCTCGAAAACCAAGACGTCGCGCAGCGCGACTGTTGCGATAGGCCCGCCTTTCGGCATCACCGTGCTGGACATGCCCGGTCGCCTACCGCTGCCGTCAAAGATCTCGATCCGTGTCCTGTCCCCGATCGACCTGCGCGAGCACCTGGGCCCGGACGCAGACATCGACGAGGGCTCGCGGCTGGTGACGGACACGATGCAGCGGACGCTCACGAGACTTGGCGGCGAGCGACGCGTCCCGGTACTCGGATGATCACGCCAGGTCCAGTCGCGCCAAAGATCGATTCACCGTCTGTGCAGACTGACGGGACGCCGCAAGGGGCGAGCCCGCTCGACTTACACGGGCCCGCTGCCTTCGATCATCACGCGCGGCGTGCGGCCCGGACGGAGAGATTCATCTCTCCTGGCCGTGCATACGTGAAGATAGATTCCTCCGGCAGGAGCTCGCGCAGCGAAGGTTGCGGCCTGCTCGCCAGGCCGACCTCCCTGAGCTGAACGCCACACGAAGGACATCCGCCGACGTGAACCTCACTTGCCGCGCTGTAGGCGAGCGCCTCACAGGTGGGGCACCGGTACTCGATCATTGGACCTGCTCCTCCTGCACTCCGCCCCCGGCGTGACCACGGTCGTAGTGCGTCGGATGGTCCGGCAGCTCCGTCGACCCGCACGCGAGCACAACCCGCGTCGTGTACGACGTAGCGTCGGCTGAGTTCAGCGTAGTCGATCCGGCAGGGCCCGTCGCCGACTTGACCGAGCGAGACGGACGGTCGATATTCGTTACGGGCGGCCGCGCGCTGGTCAGTCCGACCCGCGGGTCCCGGCGGTCCCGGCGGGCTCCAGCACGAACGTTTCGATGGCGAGGTCGGGATCGATGTGGTTCTGGCTCGTGAACGCGACCACCTTGCGCTCGAGCTCACGCTGGACGATCTCGATGAGGCCGTCGCGCATCAGGAGCTGATATTCGTGGCGGAGGTCGAGCACCCGGTCAGAGCGGCCGGCATCGACCAGCGCGCGCTCGCCCTTCGTGAGCGTGTCAGCGAGCACGATCGTCACGAGATCGTCGGTGATCGTCGTCTTCGCCTGCGTCGGTCCGCGACCGGTGTACTCATGCAGCAGCTGAACCGCCGCGGTCGAGATCATCGCCGACGGAGTATTGGTGGTGGGGCGGCCGGTCATGTAAGCCTCTCGGCGCTTCCTCGGCGGGTGTTGCACCACGACAGGGAGAGGAAGCTTGGAGCCCCAATGGCAGCGTGCGACTTCCAACTGTAGTCGCCGCGGGACCTGAGTGGGTAGTCCGGCGGCGAACCGGTGATGGTGGTGTGCTCCTCGCCGCCGTTCAGTAGGCGGGAGGTGGCGCCGGAGGCGCCCGACGCGACGTGGCGCCGGGTCGGATCGACCCCCGGCTACCTGTGAGCGTCGAGCGCCACGCGGCGGCTGACGCTCGGTCATGTGGTCGCCAGCGCCGCCGACACGCCCGATCCTCTCGCGGGCGGCATGGCCGGCCATCCGGGCCTGGCCGGGGATCGTGGTCGCGGCATCGCGGGCCGAGGGAGCTTCCGAGTGCAGTAAGGTGCTGAACACAACCGACGCTTGCTGCGCAAAGCCATGCGGGTGCAAACCGCCCGAGTGGAAGGCGCAGAAGGTCGCCGGACCATCCGACGGACCACGAGCTCGGCGATCAGCCGCGGCGCGGGGGCCAGGAGGAGCAGGTCCAAGTGTTCGAATACGGGCTGTGCGCGTGAGGACCGCCTCTCGCAGGCGCAGGCACGTCCGGCCCGCCACCGCGCGAGCGCTCCCGTGGCTTGGCTTCCGGGCCGCCAGGCATATGTACTGCGCGCCGTCGGCGGCCGCATTGGGCCCGTCGTCACTCAGCGCTCTCCGAATGGGCGGCAGGCCCAGACGGCGGCCAAGGAATGAACGACGACTGCCTCTCCGAGCTAGCGCTCGACGAGCGCACCGTGCTCCTGCGCGTGCGCGGCGACGCCCCGTCCGTCAGGAGGGAGTTGCGCGCCGCGATGCGGACGGCGGTGGCGATGGGGCACAGAGTGCTGATCGTCGAGCTCTCCGGTGCCAGCGCGATCACGGGCGCGATCGCGTGGACCTGAGCCAGGTGCACGACCGCCTGCGCTGGCGCGGCGGGCACGCCGTGGTCGTGTTCGACGCCGCGATCCTCGAGCCCCTGTTCGACGCGTTCGCGCGCCACAGTGCGCCTGCCGTCGTGACGACGCTCGACGACGCGCTCACCGCGGCGCGCGTTGGCGTGGCGGGGCAGATCCTCGCCCACGACACGCCGCATGAGACTTCCACCGCCCCAGCGCCCGGCCCCCCGGATGCGGGCGCGCAGGAGGAGGGGAGCGCGGTACCCCACCGCGCCCCTGAAGAGGCCGGAACCGGGACGTTCCTACCCGGGGCCGGCCGCGGTCTGGCGGCTGGTGCATCAAGGACGCATGCACCGGCCGCTGTGCTGCCCCTCGCACGGCGCCACGCCGATCGGCCCCGGCAGTGGGACTTCTAGACACGTAACTCCGCCCAGCTGGGGCCGAAAGGTCGCTGGACCAAGCGCGCCTCGACGTGGAGCTCTCATCCCGCGCGGGCAGGTCCAGCGTCTCGGTCTCGGGCACGCCCTCGGACAGTTCCTTCGCGCGCTCGATCTCGGCGGGCTACTTCGCAAGCCATGCCGCGGCCCAGCAGGCGCTCCGAGTAGTTACCCCCACCCGGAGCTGAGACTTTTCGAACCTTTTGGGACCCATTCGCCTGTCGTCGCCCGCCCAGAAACGCAGAAACCCCGTATTAGCGGGGCTTCCTCAGCGCGCCCGACAGGATTCGAACCTGTGACCTTCGGTTCCGTAGACCGACGCTCTATCCAGCTGAGCTACGGGCGCTCGGGCGCAGAGGGTAGCGGCCGGATTGGGCCCCGGCGGGGCCTCAGGCAGGCCGGCGCAGCTCGGTCGTGCGGCTCGCCGCCGGCGCCTGCGGGCGGCGCGTGCGCGCGGCCGAGAAGTGGCGCACCTCGCGGGCTGGCTCGACCTCGCCGCCGCAGTGCGCGCAGCGGTCACCCGCCCGCAGGAGGTCGAGGGAGGCGGCGCTGAAGGAGGCGGCGCCGCAGCGTGTGCATCGGAACGCGTGCATCTACCTGTCTACGAGTCCGTACAGGGCCCGGATCACGACGTTACCTGCCATCTCTCCCCCAACCCGGCGGAGTTCCCGCAAGTAGCGGCGTTCTTCGCAAATTCCTAAGGATCAGACCTCGGCGGACGCACGCCACGGTAGGGCTGGCGCGCGGGCGCTCGCGGCCCGCGTGGCCGCCCGCCGGGGCGCGCTAGATTCGCCCCGCCGTGCTGCGACTGAGCGCGATCGTCCCCGCCACCGACGCGCCCGCGACGCTCGCCCGCTGCCGTGCCGCGATCGAGGCCGCCGCCGACGGCCCCGACGAGCTGATCGTGGTGCACGAGCGCGGCGAGGACCCAGGGCCCGCGGCCGCGCGCAACGACGGCGCCCGGGCCGCCAGCGGCGACGTGCTCGTCTTCGTCGACTCCGACGTGGCCGTCCACCCCGACGCGTTCACCCGCATCCGCGCCGCACTCGAGCGCGACCCGGGCCTGGTCGCGGTGATCGGCTCCTACGACGACGACCCGGCCGCCCCGGGCATCGTCTCGCGCTTCCGCAACCTGCTCCACCACCACGTGCACCAGGAGTCCGCCGGCCCGGTCGGGAGCTTCTGGTCCGGCCTCGGAGCGATACGCCGCGACGCGTTCATCGCCGCCGGCGGCTTCGACTCGCTCAGCTTCACGGTGTCCTCGATGGAGGACGTGGAGCTGGGCATGCGGCTGGTCGCCGGCGGCGCGAGGATCGAGCTCGACCCCGACCTCCAGGGGACCCACCTCAAGGGGTGGACGCTCGCCTCGATGGTCCACACCGACGCCGTGCGCCGCGGCATGCCGTGGGTCGCGCTGCTGATGCGCTGCCGCGAGCTGCCGGGCGAGCTCAACCTCGCGCGCCGCCACCGGCTGGCCGCTGCGTCCTGGGTCACGGCCGCCGCCGCGGTGGCGGCCCGCCGGCCGGCCGTCGCGCTCGGCGCCGGAGCCGTCGCGACGACGGCGAACGCGCGCTTCTATGCCCTGCTCGCTCGCCGCATGGGCCCGGCGGCGGCGCTGGGCGTGCCCCTCCACGCCCTGCACTACCTGGCGGCGGCCGCCGCCGTACCGCTCGGCGTGGTGCACTACCTGCACGGGATCGCCGTGGAGCGGCAGGCGGGGGAGCCGGCCGCGCGTGTCGAACAGGCCGGCGAGCCGCGCGAGCTCACCCCCACCGCGGTCGGCTAGGGCAGGTACTTCGCCGGGTCGAGCGGCTCGCCGTAGAGCCTCTTGCCGCGGCGAACCTCGAAGTGCAGGTGGACGGCGCCGGAGTTGCCGGTGTTCCCGACGCGCCCGATCAGCTCGCCGCGGCGCACGCGCGCGCCCTCCTTCGTCCCGATGCTCTGGAGGTGCGCGTAGCAGGTGCTCAGCTTCACGTGCGCGATGCAGACGTAGTTTCCGTAGCCGTCCTCGGGGCCGGCCTGGATGACCCGCCCGCCGCTCGCCGCCTTGACCGGCGTGCCGGGGGGCTTGGGAATGTCGATGCCGGCGTGCGTGTGGCCCCCGCGGCCCTCGCCGAACGCGCCCGTCACCGCTCCGCGCAGGGGCCAGCGCAGGCGGTCGCTCGCCGCCGCGCGCTCGGGGTCCTTCGGCGGCACGGCCTGCGCCGCGAGCTGCGAGACCGCCACGAGCGGCCGCGGCTCGGACGGGCTGAGCTCGAGCTCGCCGATGGCGCCCAGCGCGACTCCCGCCCCGAGTCCCGCGAGCGGCACGACGGCTAGCGCCGCGGCTCCCGCCGCGATCCGGTTCCGTCTGCGGTTGTGCTGCCGGCGCGGCGATCCGCGTCGCATCGAACGCTCCCCTGCTCTCGGCCTGCGGGGTTAGCTGACGGGCTCGCGCGAGTTGCGCTAGCGGGCGGCAGTGCCCGTATTCGCCCCCGGCCGCCCTCGCAGGCGGCCACTGGTTCCCCCGCTCCGGCCCACTGGGCCGGATTCGGCGTGCGGGAACACTAGTACCCGCTCAGACGGAAAACCGGGCCCCTGGGCGAAGTCTCCCGCCTCGACCTGCGCTCGTAGAGCGTGGCCACCACCCCCACCCGCCGGCTGCGCACCAGCGTCCGCCCGCGGTAGGTCCCGACCTCGCGGAAGCGCTCGTCGCGCGCGAGCGCCCGCTGGATCTGGCCCGACCGGATCCGGACGAGGCGCGTCCACGGCGCGCGCCAGCCGAACTGCCCGCGCACGATCGGCCGGATCAGCACGAGCCGCTGGCGCGATCCCACGCCGCGCAGGACCGGCTCGATCGCGGCGGGCTGGTCGGCCGCGCGCAGGCGGTCGAGGCCGTCGCGCCAGTCGGTCACGCGCGGGTCGGCGACCCACCCCATCGAGTCCGCGTAGCGCAGCTCGTCGACCAGGTAGTGGCGCAGCAGCGGCACCTGCTCGGGCTGCGGGGAGAGCACGACGTCGCCGGCTCGCAGCGACGGGTTCACCTCGTTCGCCACCGCCTCCGCGTTGCTCTTGAAGTACGGGCTCGGCGTGACCGGGTTGTAGGAGATCACCGCGAACGCGATCAGCCCGGCCACCCCGACCACCCGCGCGCGGCTCGCCCCCAGCCCGAGCAGCAGGAACATCGGCGCGACGAAGACCGCGAAGTAGCGCGCCGCCCAGCCGCGCGAGACCTGCGCCACCACGAACGCGACCGCCACGCCCACCACGAGCGCGAGGCCCAGGGCGAGGATCGCCTGCCTGTCCTCGGGCTTCCCGCGCGCGACCGCGAGCACCAGCCCGGCCCCGGCGGTGAGGACCACGATGGCCACGAGGTAGTCCGGCCCGATCAGCGCGTCGGTCACGTCGGCGAGCCCGCTGAGCGACGGCCGGGCCGACCACGGCGCCCCCGTGTGCTTCGCCTGGTAGAGCAGCGACGGGATCCACGGCGCGTACAGCACCAGCGCGCCCGCGCCCGCGAGCACGCCGTCGCGCAGCAGGCGCAGGTCGCGGCGGACGGCGGCCAGCGCGAGGATCCCCAGCCCCGCCCCGAGCGCGAGGAACAGGCTCCAGTTGTGCGTGTAGAGCATCAGCGCGAGCAGCACCGCGAAGACGGGCACGAAGCGGGCGCGGCGGAACACGAAGCCGCGCACGTAGGCGCCGGCGGCGAGCATCCCGAGCAGCGCGACCAGCGAGTACATCCGCGTCTCGAGGGCGTGGATGTCGAGGAACGGGCTGAAGGCCGCCAGCGTCGCGACCGCGAGGCCGGCGCCGCGGCTCCACACGCTCGCCGCCCAGTAGCCCGCCGGGATGCACGCGAGCGCGAAGACCACCGATAGGTCGTGCGTCACCACCTCGCGCGTGCCGAAGGCGCCCGTCCAGAGGTTGAGGATCAGGTAGTAGAGCGGCGGCGAGCCGTCCTGACGCAGCACCCCCGGGATCTCCGTGAGGGAGTGCTTCGCGATCCCGACCGAGATCCCCTCGTCGATCCAGTACGACGCGTTGAGCGCGCGCGTGCGCTCGTAGTACGAGAGCGCGACCAGCGCCACGAGCACGATCGCGGCGAAGGCCCGGCTGCCGAGCAGGCGCGCGGGCGCGGCGTCAGCTGGCCACTTCAACGCCCGGCGACGGCTCCCGCACGATCACGGGCTCGCGCATGGCCGGCGTCTCGGGGGCGTCCCGGTACGGCTGCTCCTCCGGGACGTCCTCCTCGTGGTACGCGCTCTCGGCGTTGACCGCCCAGAGGTCGTGCGACGTCCCGTCCATCACGTTCTCCACGGCGCGCATCGCCGTGAGCATCGAGTGGTCCGAGTTGTTGTACCGGTGCAGCCCGTTGCGCCCGACCTGCTGGAGGTTCGGGATCGTCTCGAGCCACGAGCGGATCGTCGCGACGCGCGGTGCGTAGTCCACGTCGTACATCGGGTAGGCCTTCGGGACGCGCACCGCGTAGCCGCGCTCGACCTTGCCCGCCTTCGCCAGGCCGAGCTGCTCGAGCTCGCGGCTCGCGAGCTCCACGAGCTGCTCGTCGCTCATCGTCCAGAGGTCGTCGCCCTCGAAGCAGAAGTACTCGAGCCCGACGCACGCCTTCGACTCGTCGGGGACCATCCACGGGCTCCACGAGCGGTAGTTCTGGATCCGGCCGACGCGCACGCCCGGCTCGTGGATGTAGATCCAGTTGTCGGGGAAGAGGTCCTCGCCGTCGAGCACGAGCGCGACCGTCAGGAAGTCGCGGTAGCGCAGGCCCTGGGCCGCCTCGACGACCTTCCGCGGCGGCGCCGGGTCGGCGATGCCCACCGTCGCGCGCAGCGGGAGCGACGAGATCACCTGCCACGGCTTGAAGGTCCGCTCGCCGGCCTCGATCGTCTCGACGTTGCCGTCCTCGTCGAGCTCGATGCGCGTGACCGGCGTGTCGAGCAGCACCTCGCCGCCGAGCCGCTCGATGTCGCCCGTCATCTGCTCCCACATCTGGCCCGGGCCGAAGCGCGGGTAGTGGAACCTGTCGATCAGCGACTTGACCTTGTTGTCCTTGTTGCCGAAGAACGCGGCCTTGGCGGCGGTGAAGAACGAGAGCCCCTTGATCCGCTGCGCGGCCCACTCGGCGCGGATCTCGGTGGTCGGGACGCCCCACACCTTCTCCGTGTAGGACTTGAAGAAGAGGTCGAAGAGGCGCCGGCCGAAGCGGTTCGAGACCCACTGCTCGAAGTTCTCCTCACGGCCCTTCGGCTTGATCGCGGCCCACATGTACGAGAGGCCGGCGCGGATCACCTCGACCGGCCCGAGCTTGCGGATCACGTCCTTGCCGTCGAGCGGGTAGTCGAGGTACTTGCGGTTCCAGTAGATGCGCGACATGCGCGGGCGCAGCAGGAACTCCTCGCGCATGATCTCGTGCCAGAGCGCGTCGACCTCCTTCGCCTTCGTGAAGAAGCGATGGCCGCCGAGGTCGAAGCGGTAGCCGCCGCGCACGACGGTCTTCGCGATGCCGCCGACCTGGTCCTCGGCCTCGAGCACGACGACCGGCTGGCCGCGCTTGGCCAGCAGGTAGCCGGCGGTCAGGCCCGCGGGACCGCCTCCGAGCACGATCACCGGGCCGCGTCTGGACGTGTTGATCCGAGCGATGTTCGACATCGTTTTGCGAGCTACCCGCCCCGCGGGGGCGGACAAACTCGTTCGAGCTACGGTCCTGCCGCGGGGAAGGTTACGAGGCCGCGTCGGACGACCGCCGTCTCCTCGCTCGGATGCGCCCCGACGAACGGAAGCGTAGGCTTCCCTCGAGGGCGTCCATGAGCGACAACGGACCGCGCGGCAGGACCTACGCCGAGCTCTGCGGATCGCGGCTCGACTTCGCAGTCTCCCGCGCGGGCCCGCGTACGCGCGAGGTCCAGGTGGAGCTCGCGGTGCGAGAGCTGGCAGGACCCCTCGACGCGGCCCAGCTTCGCGTGACGCTGCTCGACCCGGCGGGCACGCCGCTGCCGCGGGTGCACGAGCCCCCCGCGGCCGGCCTGCTCCCGTGGATGACTTTGTCGGGGAGCACCTCTGCCTTCACGGCGGAGCTCTTCGACACGTCGAGGACCGCGCCGAGCCATCTCGCCGTGGAGCTCGACGGCCACCGCGACCTCTTCCCGCTCCCGGCCCGGCCGAAGCGGCAGGAGGTGCGGCGCCAGGAGGGGGTCGCCACGCCCACGAGCCCGACGCCCGCCGCGGCGAAGCCGAAGTGCTGTCCGGACGAGCTCAACGCTCCCAAGGGCAACCTTCCCACCACGCTGCGGGATCTGCCGAACCCGAACGGGGCGCCCGTTGGGGCGCTCGTCCTGTGCCAGCCGTGGGTGATCACGGCGAGCTTCAAGGACCCCCCGCCGCCCGAGTGCAGGTGCACCTGCTGCTCGTACCGCCAGTACATGAAGGGCAGCATGACCATGACGCTTCCTCAGGCGGGCGCCAAGCCCATGAACGTCACGCCGGTCACGGACTACCTGCCTCCTGCGAAGCCGCCGGCGGGCGCGCCGGCGCCCGCGCCCGGCGCACCCCCGCCCCAGCCGCAACCGGTCCAGGGGATCGGCGCGAACTACGTCGAGGACACGAAGGGCGACCCGAGGCAGCCGGGAAAGCCCCAGGGATACGGCCACCGCGACGACCTCGGGATCCGGCCGGGCATGCAGATGATCGCCCAGGACTACCCGACCGGCTGCTCGTACTGGGGTCTCGACTTCCCGCAGGGCGGCGGTCCGAAGGGGTCCACGGTGAAGATCGACGTGACGTGGAAGGGAGCGATCGTCGACACCTGCAACGGCGACGCGGAGCTCCAGGCGAAGGAGTGGTCCTGGACCTTCAACGCGGCGATCTGAGCGCGCTGGCCGCGAACCTGGCAGGTTATGCGGGCACATCCCGCAGCGCTGCGAAGGGAGAAAGCAATGCCTACCTTGCGCCCGCAGAGCCTCTCCGGGCTGGTGGTGATACCTACCGTCGTGCACGACGGCAGCATCTTCCGGGTCTCGATCGCCGTGAACGTGGGCGCTTCGCGCACCGGCCCGGGGACCTCGCCGCCGCAGGTCGTGAACCGCGAGGACCTCGTGGTCGAGCTGCGCAACGCGTCCGAGGGGAGCCTCGAGCCGATCGGAAGCCCGGATCCCGGGCCGCTGCCGACCCGGGCCCTGCGCGCCGTGCAGGCGCGGGGTGAGTTCACCTTCTCGCAGGGGGTCAACCCGCCGGACGAGCTCGTTGTGGCGCTGCGCGGCGACCGCAAGTCGTTCCCGATGAGCCAGACGCTCGCGCCCACCCGCTGCCTGGGCAAGGAGCCGCAGAAGGGCGACCCGTTCCCGGCCCCGAAGCGACCGCTCAGCGTGATCCGGAGCCTGCCCAAGCTCCTGCTCAAGCGCTCGCGGTGCTGCGCCAAGCGGTTCGAGGCGCCGCTGAACTCCGTGCCGGACCCGGCCGCCGGGAACGAGCGCTTCGAGATGGAGGCGGACTTCCTGGCGCGCGGTCGCAGGTGCAGCTGCGGCTGCTGCGAGTACCGCCAGTTCGTGCGCGGGACCTTCACCGACGCCGGGGGCGCCGCGGTCCCGTTCGACATGCCCTCCGGCCCGCTGGACGCCTCGCGCTACTGCGAGGACGGCGCGATCGACGAGTTCGGCCCCGGCGCGCACGGCTACTACGGCCACCGTCAGACGAGCTCACCCGGGGACACCTATGCGAGCAGCGGCACGGCCAAGGGCTGCGCCTACCGCGCGAACGAAACGCCCGCCTGTCCTCCGGCCGAGACCGCCCACCTGGAGTTCGTGGGCCTGATCGTGGACGTCTGCCAGAGGAGGGTCGTGGCGAAGCGGACCTGGGTGGTGGACCTCTAGTCCCCGTTGAGCCGGCCCGCGCGCGGCAGCCCGATCAGCACCGCGGCGCCCATCGCCGAGCGCAGCGTGTAGGGCAGCCGCCACAGCCCGGCGTGCGCGGCCGACTCGGCCAGCAGGTCCATCGGGTGCGCGGGCTCGTGTCCGGGCTGGGCGAGGCAGCGCGGGTTCCTCAGGTCGTGCATCAGCATCGCCGCCATCAGCCGCCGGCTCGCCGCCGGCGGGAAGCTGCTCACGCCGAACGGCGGGGCACCGGCGTACGCCGCCGCCAGCAGGCGGTTCTTCAGCACCGAGCGGGTGCGGCTTGCGGGCGCGACGTTGGCCGAGACGAGCGCGCCCTCGGACCGCGCCAGTTCCGCCCGCCAGAGCTGTATCCGCTTGGCCAGCGCGTAGTTCGGCCCCTGCTGCGCGATCAGGCAGTCGGAGACGCCGAGCTCGCGGTCGCCGTCGCAGGTCACCGTCTCGCGGTAGTTCGGCACGTACATGCGCCCGAGGCTCAGGGACCGCAGCGACCCCCGCACCGCCCGCGTCGCGGCCGGCAGCCTCCGGCCGCGCGCACCCTCGACCACGTCCGGCGGCACGGCGAAGACGTCGGTCGGCGTGGCCATGTAGGCGAGCACCGCGTCGTCGTGCTCCGCCATCGCGTCGGCGACGAGCGCGTCGGCGGCCACGGTCAGGCGCACGCCCGTCGCGCCGTCCGCGTAGAGGTGGTTGGCGAGCACGAGCGGGCGGTCGAGCGTGTCGAGCCACGCGCGCACGGCGCCGGCCTCGGTCAGCAGGTCGGCGCCCGCCGCGCGCCCCCCGTCTGGGGCCACCGGCGCGTGAACGCGCCCGGCCCCCGCGCGCGCCGTGGCCTCGATCCGCTCCCACAGGTCCTGGCGCGGCAGGTCGACCGCCGCGACCTCCGCGCCCCATTCGCAGAGCGCCTCGAGCGGGCCCATCTCGGCGCAGGCGCCGAGCAGGACGACGGTGCGGTCGGAGAGGTCGAGCCAGTCGGGGTTGTCGATCACGAGCCCGATCGCCTCGGCGAACGACGGCTCCACCAGGCCGTGCTCGACCCAGCCCGCCAGCGCCGCGCGCAGCTCGTCGCCGCGCAGGTCGCGGCCCTCGAACGGGACGGACAGCTCGCGCACCGGCGCGGCGGCACCCTCCACCGTCAGCGTCCCGAGCTCCGGCCCGGTGCGCTCGCGCACGACCTGCGCGACCGGCCGCTCCTCGTCCCCGCGCCGGAAGGCGAACCGCCGCCCCACGGAGTCGAGCCCGTCGCGGCAGATCCTCAGCTCCTGCTCGCGCCCGCGCGCGCCCGCCGACACCACACGCGGGAGCCAGTCGACGTACCGCTTGCGCCAGTCGCGCTCGCCCTCGATCCCCGCGGCCAGCTCGGCGTCGATCGAGCGGACCGCGTCGGACAGGATCCCGCGCCCGGCGGCGGTGCTGCTGACACGCCCGTCGACCGAGCGGAAGCAGACCCCCTCGTCCTGCTCGGCCGTGGCGGCCGCTGCCCCCCGCTGGATCTCGCTCGTGGCCACCGCGACCACCGTACGCCCACCGAGCGGGCGTATGGGACTTAGGGCCGTCTACGCCCGCATCGTCACCGCGCCTGACCGATCGGCGGTAGAGACGGCCGTGGCCCGATTTCGAGGCCACAGCTCGTACTTCGATCAAATGGCGACGTGGGAGGGACGGTATTCGAACCATGAGGCACGCGGGCGGATAGGACGGCTCCACCGCCAGCTGCGGTCCTAGGCCGAACCCTTCCGCTTTTCGCGCGTCGCGGGAGCGCGCACGTCGCGAGAGCGCAGACTCCGGTATCGGGCGCGGCACTGTCCGGCCAGTGCTACCGGCAACGATGCAGACGCTTGACATACCCGCCTCGTTCCGGGCCTCGAGGGCAGGAACGAGGGAATCGACAAGATCTTCGTGGTTTGGGCTCGGCGCGTGCTGCCCTCGTCGCCAGGGAACGACAGGGGACAGAGCCGGAGCCCGCTCGCATCGTCAAAGACCGGCGAGGACACGTTCGTGACGCTCGACCGCGGTCGAGGTACCGGCCGCAGCAGTGGCCCCGAGATGCGCCTTGATTTCGCGACCGTGACCGAGTTGCGGGATCTGAAGATCATCGTGGTTGAACCGCTCGATCGGCGAGCGCATCGAGCGGCTGCACCGGCTGCGGGCGTAGGCGCCGATCGCGAGATACTTGCGGGTGGTGTCACGGGAGAACGTCGAGATCGTGCGCGCCCTGTTCCAGGCTTTCAACGAGGGCGAGTACGGGCGCTGCTTCGACTTCATCGATCCCGATGTCGAATGGGAGGACCCGCGCGGGATCCCGGGCGGCGGGCTGCACAGAGGCCATGACGGAGTCGCGGCCTGGTTTGCGCGCTGGCTGGCGGCGTGGGAGCACTTCGCCGTCCAGGCGGAGGGCTTCACCGACGCCGGGGACCACGTCATCGTCAGTGAGCGCCTGCGAGGAACCGGGAAGTCGAGCGGCGTTCCGATCGATCAGGCGTGGGTCGCGGTCTACCGCCTTCGAGCTGGACGGATCGTGCGGCGGACCGACTACCCGGACAAGGATGCCGCCCTCAAAGCCGTGGGAATGGCGAGCTGATTAGGAGCGGACCGAATGGTCGCCTGCTCCAGCGGAGAGGGCGGGATTCGAACCCGCGAAGGAGCTTGCACCCCTTACTCGCTTAGCAGGCGAGTGCCTTCAGCCACTCGGCCACCTCTCCGGGTGCGGCGGATTCTAGGCGGGGCTTCGGCATCCGTGAGGGCCGCCGCGGCCGGTCGGTCAGACTTCCTCTTACATGGAGCGCCGCGTGCTCTACCCCCTCGTCGCCCTCGCCGTGCTCCTGCTCGTGGCTCTCGCCACCCAGGTGCTCGTGCCCTCCTACCTCGAGCGGCGCGCCGAGAACCGCCTCACCGAGGACGGCGGCGAGGCGACCGTGGACATCGACGCGCTGCCGGCGATCCGGCTGCTGTTCAACAGGGGCGAGCGGATCACCGTGCGCGGCGAGCGGCTCGACATCCCCCTGGAGCGCGAGCGCGGCACGGTCTTCGACGACCTCGACCGCTTCAAGGAGGCCGACGTGCGGCTCGACCGGCTCATCGCCGGCCCGCTGCGGATCACGCGCTTCACGCTCGCGCGCAGCGACCACGACCGCCCGTACAACCTCGCGGTGAGCGCGACGGTGACCGTGGCCGAGCTGGGCGACTACGCCGGCCAGCAGTTCGGCTCCCTCGGTGAGCTGCTCGGCCGCATCGGCGCCCAGGTGCTGCCGTTCTCGAACGCGCCGATCCCGGTGGAGCTCGACGCGAGCGTGTCGAGCGAGGACGGGCGGGCGGTGGTGCGCACCGTGAACGGCACGGTCGCGGGGCTGCCGGCCGACCCGATCGTCGCCGCGCTCGCCGAGGCCATCGCCAAGCGCCTCTGACGGGTACGCTCGCGGGCGATGGAGGAGGACCCGACCACACAGGAGCTGCGCATCGAGCAGCTCCAGCGCGAGCGGGCCGAGCGCGAGGCCGCGGCCGAGGGCGTCACGCCCGACGACACCGAGCAGCACGAGCGCCGGGCCGAGCGGGCGAGCTACCTGCACGAGAAGCTCGAGGAGCGCGCGCGGGCCGAGCGCGAGAGCGGCGACGACTAGCGAGACGGGAGAGACGATGGAGCACGACGAGCGAGCCGACGAGCTGGAGAAGGACCTCGACCGCCTCGAGCACGAGTCCGAGAAGCTGGGCGAGAGCACCGAGCAGGCGCGCTCGGACTGGGATTCGAAGAAGTCCTCCGAGACCGGCGCGCCGGGCGCGGCGAGCCCGGAGGCGAGCGGCCCCCACAACATCGACGAGGAGGATCCGGCCACCGGCCGCAAGTACGGCGAGAAGCGGCAGGAGGAGGTCGACGCGCTGCACGAGACCGAGTCCGGCGACGCCAAATCCGAAGACTCGGATAACGACTCAACCTGAGCGGCGTTTCAGCGTTTGACACCCCACAGAGGCGCCGGAAAGGTGCCGTGGGCGGGGGGTCCAAAGGGTTGAGAAACGTTGTTCGGAAGATCGCAGAGGGAGCATCGAGATGAGTCGCGAGGCACGCTCGCATCGGCCATCGAGGCCGCGCGCGAGCAGCTCGGCCTCGACATCGTCTGCGTAAGCCGCAACGTGCGCGCGGGCGATCTGGGCCCGCGCAGCGGCACCGCCCCGTCCGCGCCGCGCCCGCTAGACGACGGCAGCGCGATGGTCCCGCTCGAGTCCGGCGGCCGCCTCTTCGGCAGCCTGGTCTGCAAGCCGGTGGGGGCGCGCGACGCCCTCGACGAGCGCGACCTCGCCTTCCTGCGTGTACTCGGCCGGCTCGTCGGCGCGCAGATCGAGGCGAGCGAGCGCGACCGAGCGATCCGGCGCGCCCACGCCGAGAGCAGCGGGCTCCAGGCGCTGATGGCGGCCATCGAAGCGCGCGACAGCTACACGGGCGAGCACTCGCGGAGCGTCGTGTCGCTGTCGGTGCGCGTCGCGCAGGCGCTGCGGCTCGGGCAGCGCGACGTCGAGCAGGTGGAGCAGGTCGCGCTGCTCCACGACGTCGGGAAGGTCGCCGTCCCGGACGCGGTGCTGCAGAAGCGCGGACCGCTCAGCGAGCCGGAGTTCGAGCAGGTGCGCACGCACCCGGTGGTGGGCGCGCGCATCGTCAGCTCGGTCGCCGAGCTCGCGCACCTCGCGCCGGCGATCCGCTCAGGCCACGAGCGCTGGGACGGGCGCGGCTACCCCGACGGGCTGCGCGGCGAGGAGATCCCGGTGCTGAGCCGCATCACGTTCGTGTGCGACGCCTACGACGCGATGGTCTCCGACCGCCCCTACCGCGAGGCGCTCGGGCCGAAGATGGCCGGCGAGGAAGTGCGGCGCAACGCGGGCTCCCAGTTCTGCCCGCGGGCCGCCGGCGCGCTCCTGACGGTGCTCGACCGCGGCCGCAACGGCGCGCGCGAGCCGGTGCGCTGGCCGTCCCGCCGGCCCGTCTGAGGGCGGCGCCGGTACAGTCGCCGCTTCGCGCGTCCCCGAGTGGGTAAACGGAGGCTGATGCAGACCAACGAGCTCAACAGCGACCTGCTCCGGCGCCTGGCCGACCTGCGGCCCGACGGCGCCCGAGTCCTCAGCCTGTTCCTCAACCTCGACCCGTCCGAGTTCGCCACGCCGCCCGCGCGCGCCACCGAGGCGCGCTCCCTGCTCGACCAGGCCGAGCGCCAGGCGCGCGAAGCCGAGGGCCTCGAGCACGAAGCGCAGAAGGCGCTCCGCAAGGACATCGAGCGCGCGCGCGAGTACTTCGACCGGATCCCGGCCGACGGCGCGCACGGCCTCGCCGTGTTCGCCTGCGAGCAGGCGGACCTGTTCGAGGCGATCAAGCTGCCGCGGCCGATCGAGACCCGCGCGGTGGTGGACGACTCGCCGTTCGTGGAACCGCTCGCCGAGCTCGCGATGCGCGGGAGCTGGTGCGTCCTGCTCGTGAACCGGCAGGTGGCGCGCATGCTGCGCGGCTCGCCCGAGCAGCTCACCGAGCTGCCGCCGATCGAGGACGAGGTGCACGGCCGCCACGACCAGGGCGGCTGGTCGCAGGCGCGCTACCAGCGCGGCGTGGACCAGGAGGTGCGCTGGCACCTACAGCGCGCCGCCGAGGTCGCCTTCCGGCGCTTCAAGCGCTCGCCGTTCGACTGCATCCTGCTCGGCGGCCCGGAGGAGACCGTCAGCGAGTTCGAGCAGCTCCTCCACCCGTACCTGAGCGAGCGCGTGGCGGGCCACTTCAGGGTCGACGTGGAGAACACCACGCCCGACCAGATCCGGGACGCCGCGGCGCCGCTGATCGGGGAGGTCGACCAGCGCCGCGAGCGCGAGGCGCTCGACCGCCTCGAGGAGGGCGTCGCGACCGGCGGCCGCGGCGTGGCCGGGCTCGAGCACACCGTCGCCGCGCTGAACGAGCGGCGCGTGGAGATCCTCCTGATGAACGACCGCTTCGACGCCGCGGGCGTGTTCTGCCGCCAGTGCGGCTGGGTCGGCACCGACGTCGAGCTGACCGAATGCCCCGCCGACGGCGCGGCGCTCGAGCGCCGCGACAACATCGCCGAGAACGCCGTCGAGCTGGCGATCGTCCAGTCGGCGTCGGTCCTGCGCGTGCGCCACCAGGGCGAGCGGCTCGAGAGCCGCGGCTCGATCGGCGCCGTGCTGCGCTTCTAGCTCAGTACCAGATCACGCCATGCTCGCCGCGGCGCGCGCCCGGCGGGCAGGACTCCGCCTCGCCGGTTGCGTAGCGCCGCGCACTCCACGCGGCCGCGGCCGAATCGAGCACATCGGCGACTGGGACGACGCCGGCGGGACCGAGGTCGTCGGGCAACGCGATCCCCGCCCTCTCCTCGAGCAGTCGCCGGCGCTGGAGCTGGCCGTTCCAAGTCGTCTTCGCCCAGGCGAGCGGCTCGCCCGCCAGCGCGCGGAACGAGACCTCGGGATGCACCTCGACCACGCGCTCGTCGGTGTGGGCAACGTCCTCGACGAGCTTCACGTTCACGCCCAGGGCGTAGGACTGCTTCGAGATCTTCTTGCCGTCGAGCACGCGAACGGCGATCTCGTTCGCCCGCTCGTAGGTGTCGGCGTAGAGCACCTCGCGCGGCGGCGCCGGGAACACGCTGCTGCGCCGGGGGCCGACGAACGCGCGCGCGTGCAGATCGGCCTCGCGGACCTTTCGGGGCAGGCCGATCGGCATGTCGATCGCGATGCAGGCGGCGTCGCCGGCGAGCGCGAGCAGCTCCGGCAGGTTCGCGGCGATCGCGACGGAGGGCGACGATCCGTCGTCCAACCGGGTCGCCACCCAGCCGGAGCGGTACCAGTCGACCCCGAGGACGGAGCTCAAGGCCGCACGCCGGCGAGCCGTGCGCGCAGCCCGAGCGCCGCGCGCGCCGCGTTCGCGCCGCAGGCGCCGTGCACCGCGCCGCCCGGGTGCGCCGAGGCCGAGCCGAGGTAGAGGCCGCGCACCGGCGTCTCGGGACGGCCCGCGAACGCGGGCGTGGGCCGGAACACGAGCTGCTGGTGGATCTGCGCGGTGCCGCCGTTGATCGCGCCGTTCACGAGGTTCGAGTTCGCGCGCTCGAGGTCGTGCGGGGTGAACACGTGGCGGGCGCGGATCAGGTCGCGGAAGCCCGGCGCGCGCGCCTCGATCTCGTCCTCCATGCGAGCCGCGAACAGCTCGGTCTCGCGCTCGTCGAAGCGGCCGGTGATGCCCGCGCCGCCGGCGTCGCCCTTCGGGGTGCGGGGGTGGTGGGTGTAGGCCCACGCCGTGTCGCAGCCGGCGGGTGCGCGGGTCGGGTCGACCGCCGCGTACTGGCCGACGACCATCAGCGGCTTCGACGGCATCAGCTTGCGCGCGAGCTCCGACGCGTGGAGCGTGAAGTGGTCGAGGTCCTCGCCGGTGTGCACCACGCCGGAGCGGCGCGCGTCCTCGGCGGCCCAGGGGATCGGCGCGTCGAGCGCCCAGTCGACCTTGAAGGTCGAGGCGTCGAACTCGAAGCGCTCGAGGTCGGCGAGCAGCCCGCGCGGCAGGTGCTCCTCGCCGACGAGGTCGAGGAAGAGCGAGGGCGCCACGACGTCGGCGATCACGGCGCGGGCCGCCCCCACCTCGGTCGCGTCGGCCAGGCGCACGCCGACGGCGCGGCCGCGGCGGATCAGCACCCTCTCCACGCGGTTGCCGCAGTGGACCTCGCCGCCGCGGGCGCGCAGCCGCTTGATCAGCGCGGCCGTGATCTGGCCGGCTCCGCCCTCCGGGGTCGGGAAGCCGACGTGCTGGCCGAGCGCCGAGAGCATCCACCCGAATCCCGCCCCGCCGGCGGACTCCGGTGTCAGGTCGGCGTGCAGCGCGTTGCCGGCGATCATGCGGCGGGCGGGCTCCGACTGGAACCACTCCTCGCCGAAGCGGCGGACCGACAGCGTGACCATCCGGACGAACCGCAGCATGTCGCGGTTGAGCGCCCAGGCCAGCTTCGCCGCGCCGCGCAGCGGCGGGAACGACTCGCCGAAGCCGGCCTCCATGACCGCCTCCCCCACGCGCTCCCAGACGCGGTACGCGCGCCGCCATGCCTCGCCGTCGCCGGGCACGAACGAGTCGAGTCGCTCGACGGTCTCCTCGAGGTCGAGCGAGACGAACGAGCACGACCCGTCGAGCGCCGGGTGCGCGAACGCGAGCGGCGCGCGGCGCCAGACGAGGCCGTGCTCCTCGAGCCGCATGGCGCGCATCGACGGCGACGTCACCGTGAGCGGGTAGAAGGCGCTGAAGTAGTCGTGGACGAAGCCGGGCTGGCCGGTCAGCTCGCCGCTCTTGACCGCGCCGCCGGGCGCGTCCTGCTCCTCGAGCACGACCACGCTCCAGCCGGCGTCGGCGAGCACGTTGGCCGCGACGAGGCCGTTCTGCCCCGCTCCGATGACCACCGCGTCGGGCACGCGGCGGAGGCTACCCGCGCGCGGTCACCCGCACGCAGGGGACCCCCACGCAGGCGGCTCCCCGCACGCAGGGGAGGACCGGCCGCCGGCGGGCGCCGCGAGACTCGGAGCGGCACCCGCCGGGCGTACCGGATTGCGGGACCCGCGAGGGGGTCGGGCCCGCAGGAGGCCGCCTTTAGTGGTGGCGGCCGCCGAGTCGGTCGCCGAAGCCGAAGCCGCCGGACGGGACGCCGGCCAGCAGTACGAGGATCGCGGCGATGATGCCGACGATGGCCGGGAGGCCGACCGCGAGGCAGATCGCGTACACGAGGGCCGCGAAGAGAACGGCGAGAACGATGCCGATCATGTGGGACTCCTTCCCTGAGCTGTGGGGGGTACTGGGGGCCGGCTCGGCCGGCTTTGCCCTGATCTCAGTGTTCCCGTAACACAACGCGCCTATGCCTTGCAGGTTGGGGGAAGGCGCAATTTCTCTCCCGGCCGCGATGGATCGCGGCGGTTTGCGGGAAGATACGTCCCATGCCCCGATCGATCTGGACGGGCGCGATCAGCTTCGGGCTGGTCAACGTCCCGGTGAAGCTCTACAGCGCGGTCTCGAAGAAGACCGTGCGCTTCCATCAGCTCCACGAGGCCGACGGCGTGCGGATCCAGCAGAAGCGGTTCTGCCCGGCCGACGGCGAGGAGGTGCCCTACGACGAGATCGTGAAGGGCTACGAGATCAGCCCCGACCGCTACGTCGTGATCACCCCCGACGAGCTCGAGGCGCTCGAGCCGCGCAAGACCAAGACGATCGACATCGAGGACTTCGTGAGCCTCGAGGAGATCGACCCGCTCTACTACGACCACCCCTACTACCTGCTGCCGGGCCAGGGCGCGCAGAAGCCGTACAAGCTGCTGGTCGAGGCGATGCGCCAGGCGAACAAGGTCGCGATCGCGCGGGTGGTCATCCGCAGCAAGGAGCAGCTCGTGGCGATCCGCCCGGTGGGCGGCGTGCTCGCGATGGCGAGCATGAACTTCGCCGACGAGGTGGTCGACCCGGACTCGTTCGACGAGGCGCCGGGCGACGACATCGAGACGCGCAAGCGCGAGGTCGAGATGGCCCAGCAGCTCATCGAGAGCCTCACGTCGGAGTTCGACCCCTCGAAGTACCACGACACCTACCGCGAGCGCGTGCTCGAGATGATCGAGGCGAAGGCCGAGGGTCAGGAGATCGCGGTGCAGCCGGCCGAGGAGGAGGCCGCGCCGGTGCCGGACCTGATGGCCGCGCTCGAGGCGTCGCTGGCAGCCGCGAAGAAGGACAAGGACGGGTCGAACGGGGCGTCGGCCAAGAAGCCGGCGGCGAAGAGGAAGGCCGCGCCGAAGAAGAAGGCGGCGAGCAAGGAATAGGGCTCGGCCGCCACCGCGCGCGGCGGCGGCCGGTAGCTCTACTCGTGCGAGTCGAAGCCCTCGTCCGCGGGCTTCGTGCCTGGGCCGGCGCCGGTCTCGTCGCCGTCGCCGCCCTCGGGCGCGGTCGGTCCGCCGATGTCGCGGTCGGTCCGCTCGCCGTCGCCCGCGGGATGGCCTTCCTCGGCCGAGGTGTGCGGGCTGCCGCCCTCCTGCTTGTCTGTGTCGTGATGATCGGTCATGACGCGACCCCTACCCGGTCGCCCGCGCTCCGACGCATGCGCGACCGGCTCGCTCGCGCTGAGCGCCATCGCTACGGGCCCGCGCGCTCGCAGCGGGCCGACCTGTACGTGCCGCGCGGGGACGGCCCGCACCCGGTCGTGGTGCTCCTGCACGGCGGCTACTGGCGGTCGAGGTACGGCAAGTCGCTGATGCGCGGCGTCGCGGTGGACCTCGCCCGGCGCGGGTTCGCCGCGTGGAACGTCGAGTTCCGGCGCGTCGGCCGCCACGGCGGCGGCTGGCCCGCGACCTTCGACGACGTGGCGGCCGCGATCGACCTCCTCGCCGAGCTCCACGATCCCCGGCTCGACCTCGGCTCGGTGTCGCTGGTCGGCCACTCGTCGGGCGGGCAGCTCGCGGTCTGGGCGGCCGCGCGGCCGGACTCGCGCGTCCGGATCGGGCGGGTGGTGGCGCAGTCGTCCGTGCTCGACATGGCGGCCACGGGCGAGCCCGCGGCCACGCTGCTCGGCGGGCGTCCCGAGGAGGTCCCCGAGCGCTATGCGGCCGCCGACCCGATCCGGCTGCTCCCGCTCGGCAAGCCGATGCTGATCGTGCACGGGCCCGGGGACGAGACGCTGCCGGTGGAGCGCAGCCGCGCGTACTTCGAGGCGGCGCGCGCGGCGGGCGACCCGGTGAAGCTCGTGGAGCCCCACCCCGGCAACCACCTGATCCACATCGACCCGCGCTCGGAGGCATGGCGAGTGGTGGCCGACTGGCTGGCGCGTGATCTCGCTCAGGTGCCCGTTGCGTAGAGGGCGCAGTGGGTAGCAGGCCTCGCATGACCGTTCCCGAGCCGGTGGCGAAGGCGACCGCCGGCGTCTTCCAGATGCTGTCGGCCGCGCGGGGGAAGCGCGCGTTCCACCCGGATGGGCTCGTGTTCGAGGCCGCGTTCACGCCGTACGTGCAGCCGCGGCGCACCGGCGTGGAGCTGCTCGACGGCGGGGAGCGCCCGGCGCTCGTGCGCTGCTCGCGCGCGCTCGGCCTGCCCGAGCCGGCGCCCGACGTCCTCGGCTTCTCGATCCGCTTCCCCGACGCCTACGGGCCGGGCCGCCACCAGGACCTCCTCTGCGTGACCTCGTGGGACACCCCCGTCGCCCACCACGCCCTGGTGCCCGCGACCGGGTTCTTCTCGCGGCCGTACTCCACGCTGCTCGCCTACCGCCTGCCCGAGGGCGTGCGGCTGTTCGGCGTGCTCCCGATCGGGAGCGGCCCGCCGCTCGGGCCGCGGCTCGAGCAGATCGCCGCGGCCGCTCGCGAGGACTCGGCCGCGTTCGAGCTGGCGCTCTCGCCGCTGATGGGCCGCTTCAGCGGCGTGGGCACGATCCGGCTCGGCGAGCAGCTTCCGCCCGATCGCGGGGAGCGGCTGCGCTTCAACCCGTGGAACAGCGGCGGCGGCATGTGCCCGACCGGCCCGCTGATGGGGCTGCGCGACGCCGCCTACAAGGGCAGTCAGCGCGGCGCGGCGACCTAGCGCGCTGCTGGTGTACGGGGTCGTCGCCCGAGCTGCGCCAGCTCGTGCGGCGCCTGTGGCCGTTCGGCCGCGCCGTACCCTCCGAACCATGAGCTACACGATCAAGAACCTCAGGGAAGTGGAGGACAAGGCGCCGTCGTTCGGCATCGGCGAGGTGCAGTCGGCGCGCTTCGCGCACTACGACCTCGGCGCCGAGAGGACCGGACTCGCGCTCATGGGCGTCAAGCCGGGCTGCCGCCAGGCGTTCGCGCACCGTCACGACGAGGCGGAGGAGATCTACGTGGTGCTCTCCGGGACCGGCCGGCTGAAGCTCGACGACGAGGTCGTGGAGGTCAAGCCGCTCGATGCGATCCGCGTGGCGCCGTCGGTGGCCCGTCAGTTCGAGGCCGACGACGAGGGCCTCGAGCTGCTGGCGCTCGGCCCGCGCCACGAGGGCGACGGGGACGTCATCAAGGAGGGCATCTTCGACTGATCGACGTCCATCTATGCATCTGGTACGCTGATGCATAGATGACTGTCGATACGTCGTGCTGCTCACCGCGCCTGGCCGGCCACGTCGACGCGCGCCGCGCGGAGGCCGTGTCCGAGCTGGCGAAGCTGCTCTCCGACCCGATCCGCGTCCAGCTCCTCGACGTGTTGCGTGGACACGAGGACGAGGTCTGCCAGTGCGAGCTGCACCCGCTGTTCGCCGTGTCGCAGCCCACGCTCAGCCACCACCTGCGCAAGCTCGAGGAGGCCGGCCTCGTGTCGGTCGAGCGGCGCGGGCGCTGGGCGTACTACTCGACCGACCCCGACGCACTGGAGGCCCTGACCGCATGGCTGTCCTGAGACCCCACCTCGCCCTCACCGTCACCGACGTGGAGCGCGCCGTCCCCTTCTACGAGGCCCTCTTCGGCGTCGCGCCGGAGAAGGTGAAGCCGGGCTACGCGAAGTTCTCGGTCGCCGAGCCGGCGCTGAACTTCACCCTCAACCAGGGCGAGCGCGCGGAGCTCGGGGCGTTCAACCACGCGGGCATCCAGGTGGCGAGCACCGACGACGTGCTGGCCGCGCGGCTGCGCCTGACGAAGGCCGGCCTCGCGGCGTTCGACGAGATGGACACCACCTGCTGCTACGCGAAGCAGGACAAGATCTGGGTGCGCGACCCGGACGGCACTCCGTGGGAGGTCTTCGCGACGCACGGGGACGCGGAGGAGCACGGCGAGGGTGTGCCGGAGAGCGCGGAGAGCGCGCCCTGCTGCACCTGATGGCCGAGCTCCAGCTCAACGACCCGCAGACGCTCTACCGCCGCTGGGAGGACCAGCAGTGGAGCCCGTTCGCGGTCGACCTGACGACCGACCGCGACCAGTGGAGGTCGATGGAGGCCGCCCAGCGCGAGCTGGTCCACTTCGCGCTCGCGTCGCTGATGGTGGCCGAGGAGCGGATCACCACGAAGTTCGCGGGGCTCGTCGCGGCGGAGGCGCCCGAGGAGGAGACGACGTTCCTCTCGACCCAGCAGGTCGACGAGGCGCGCCACATGCAGTTCTACGCGCGCTTCCAGGACGAGGTGGTGGCCGAGCCGGCGGCGATCGCCGAACACGTGCGGCGGGGGCGCGAGCACGTGTCGGAGAGCTTCCGCCACATCTTCGACGAGGCGCTGGTGGACGCGCACCGCGCGCTGCTGGCCGCGCCCGGGGACCTCGCCGCGAAGGTCCGCTTCGTCACGATCTACCACCTGGTGCTGGAGGCCACCCTCGGCCTCACCTCGTTCCACTTCGTGACCGGCTACCTGAGCCGCGAGGGCCTCCTGCCGGGGTTCGTCGAGGGCTACTCGCTGATCCACCACGACGAGACGCGGCACATCGGCTACGGGGTCTGGTTCCTGCGCGAGACCGTGCGCGCCCGGCCGGAGCTGGGCGATGTCGTGCGCGCCACGCTGCGCGACCTGCTCCCGTCGGTGGCCGACTCGCTCAGGCCCCCTGGCGACGGCGCCGCGACCGACCTGCTGGGCGTCACCCAGGACGAGATCCGCGAGTTCGCGCTGAAGGGGCTCACGCGGCGGCTCGAGATCATCGGCGTGCCGCTCTGAACGCCGTCCCGTGACTAGGCGGCGAGCGCGTCGCGGCTGACGCCGGCGCTGCGCTCGAGGCGGCGGGCCAGCAGCACGCGGCGCGCCTCGGCGAGCAGGACCGTCAGCTCGGGCGGGAGCACGCGCTCGCGCACCAGCAGCTCGTCGGTGCGCCGCACGAGCTCCTCCGGGTCGCCGGCGCGCGCGACGCGGTCGAGCTCGGGCAGGTGGCGTCCGAACCCCGGCACCGCCGCGACCGACAGCGAGCCGACCTCGGTCGGCACCAGCTCGAGGACGCCCCCGCCGAAGCTCCGCCCCTCGAGCTCGGCCGCGAGGAGGGTGAGCGAGCTGTGGAAGGCCGCCACGAGATCCGCCTCGGCGACCGCGGCCCAGGGCTGCAGCTCGCCGCGGTAGATCGTGTCGGTGGTGAGCGAGCGAGCCTCGTTGAGCACGAGCCGGGGGTAGAGGTGCGAGCGCTTCGAGAGCAGGAGGGTCCCGCCGCGCACGGACGGGACCCGGTACCACGGTTCGCGGATGCGGCACTTGTAGCGCTCGTGGAGCCGCCGCGCGCGCCCCTCCTCGAGGTAGCGGCCGGGGCCCGCGTGGGCGCGCGGATCGGGGCTCGTCCCGGCGAAGTCGAGCAGCCACGAGCGCGCGCCGGAGTCGCGCGTCTGCTCCTGGTCGGCCGGCGTGTAGCGCAGGCCCCCGGCGTGGCGCGCGCGCGGCAGCAGCGCCTTCGTCCACGGCCAGAGGTCGTACGCGCCGGCCGTCGCGTCGCTCACGCAGAAGAAGTCGTTCGCGCCGGTGACGATGCTCACCTCGATCCGCGCCTGATCGCGCAGGGCACCGACCGCGGGGGAGTCGAGCGCGGCGGACAGCGCGCTCAGGTGCCGCGGGTCGAGGAGGTGGCGCGTCCAAGTGCGCTCGCGCTCGCGCAGCGGGTAGCCCCAGCGGCGGGCCGAGCCGCCCACCGCGTGCTCGACGATGTCGACCGCGGCCGCGGGGCTCGGATCGCGGGTCACGCGCCCGCTGACGACGGTCACCTCCTGGAGGACGCTCGGGAACGAGCCCGGTGGGAACAGGTCGAACCGAAGCTCCGCGGTCGTCCGGCGCAGCCAGTCGCGCACCAGGCCCGCCGACACGCCGGTGAAGCACTCGGCCGGCACGACGAAGGCGAACGCCCCGCCCGGTCGCAACCGGGCGAGGGAGCCGAGGAACACGGGGATCCAGACGTTCCCCACGCCTGGGAACTGGACGCCCAGCCGCCGCCCGAGCTCGGGCAGCAGGGCCTTGTCCGCCGCGGGGAGGAACTGGTAGCGGACGAACGGCGGGTTGCCGACGGCGGCGTCGAACCAGTCGTCGGTCGCCGCCGCCCACGCGATCGCCGAGCCGGCTTCGACCGATCCCTCGAGCCCGGCGAGGCACAGCGCGCGCTGCGCCTCGAGCGCCTCGTCCTCGAGCAGCTCGATGCCCTGGGCCCGCTCGAAGCGCGCGGCGAGCTCGCGCTCGGCGGCGAGCCCGCGGAAGAAGGCCCCGTCGCCGGCGCTCGGCTCGAGCAGTCGCAGGCCGTCGCGGTCTCCGACCAGCTCCCGGATCCGTGCGAGGCAGTGCCTGATCAGCGGGGCGGGCGTGTAGAAGCCGCCCCTCAGCTTGCCGGCGGTCAGCTCCTCGCGCGGCTTCACGACGCCAGCCTATGGTCGCGGGCGGTCGGGCTGACGGCGCCTCACACCAGGTAGATCTCCTCCCCGATCGTCTCGAGCGCGTCCTCGATCACCGTCACGGCGGCGTCGAGATCGGACTCCGCGTGGCGGTCCACCAGCGGCGCGAGCGCGCCGCGGATCAGCCTGCGGAGCACGTCCGGGATCGGGTCGCCGCCCGGCGTGAAGTTCCGCGACATGTGGTCGATGATGAGCGTGCCGCTGCCCGCCCAGCTCAGGAGCGCCTCGGTGAGGCGGTCGACGTTGCTGCCCTGGCCCTGCGTTGGATCGTTCATGCCCAGCTCAGGCGGGGGAGCGCGTTTCTCGCCCCCCTGAGTGCGCTAGGTGACCTCGCGCAGGGCGCCCGTCTGCACGTCGTACACGAAGCCGCGCACGTCCTTGTGAGGGATGAACGGGCTGTCCTTGACCCGCCGGATCGATGCGCGCACGCTCTCGTCGAGGTCGTCGAAGGTCTGCGGGCGCCAGGTCGGGCGCTCGCCGCTGGCCTCCTCGAGCTGGGCCGCGAAGCGCTCGGCGTCGAGCGCGGACATGCCGCAGTCGGTGTGCTGGATCAGGATCACCCGCTCGGTGCCGAGCACGTGCTGGGAGATGGCGAGGTCGCGGATCTCCGCATCGCCCACGATCCCGCCGGCGTTGCGGAGCACGTGCGCGTCGCCCTCCTCGAGGCCCAGCACGCGCGCGGGGTCGAGCCGGGCGTCCATGCAGGCCACGATCGCGACCTGCTTGGCCGGGGAGCGCGGCAGGTCGGACTTGTCGAAGGCCGCGGCGTAGGCCTCGTTGTTGGCGATCAGGTCGTCCGTGATGCTCATTGCAGGATCTCGATCAGGGGGCCGGGAGCTCGTTTGGGGCGGTGCCCCGGGGGTAGCTGATCGTAGAGGTACCCCCGTGGAAGGACGCGCCACCATCGAAGCAGTGCAGCGCCTGCTGTCGCAGGGCGGGCGCACGTGCACCGCCTGTGGCCGCGCGGTCGACGCCGATCGCCCGAACGTCCGGATGCACGGAATGTGGTTCCACGCCGCGTGCGCGGCGTACACGCCGCGGCAGGCGCGGCGCGGCGTCGCCGCCTGACGCCAGGCCCGCCTGCGGTCAGTCGCGGATCACGGCACCGGAACGGGGGCGACCGGCGTGGTCGGAGGTGACGTCGCCGACGTCGACACGCCCCCGCCGCTGTCGGTCGTCGCCGTGACGATCACGCGCATGGCGTGCCCGACGTCCGCCGCCCCGAGGAGGTAGTTCGCGCTCGTGACGCCGGTGCTGACGCAGCTGCCGCCGGTGGCGTTGCAGCGCACCCACTCCTGCGTGTAGACGTTGTCGCCGCCCAGCGTCCAGACGCCCCTGAAGTGGCCCAGCGTCAGTCCCTGCGCGGGAACGCCCGTGACCGCGGGCGGCACCACGTTCAGCGCCGGCGGCGGACCCGCCTGGGCCGCCGTCCCCACTCCCGCGCCAAGCACGCACGTCGCCGCGACCGCACCGGCCAGCCTCATACCCACTCGCATCATTCGCCCCCCGTTGGTAGCTACGCCGTCGCGGCGGAGTATGGACGCTGGCGGCAGGCGCTAAACCTCGTACACGGGCGGCGCGAAGCGGCGTCCGCCCCCCGCGGCGTGCTCGCGCTTGCGCGCATACATGTCCGCGTCGGCCCGCGCCAGTGCCTCCTCCGCCGAGGGCGCGGAGGCATCCAGGGGCGCCACGCCGACGCTGACGGCGACGGGCACGCCGGCAAAGTCGGGCACCTCGGCCGCCGCGGCAACTCGCTCGGCTATCTCACCCGCGATCCTGTGGGCCGTCGGGAGGTCGACGCTCGGGAGGAGCACCGCGAACTCGTCGCCCCCGATTCGCGCGACGGCATCGGTCTCCCGTGCGCGGTCGCGCGCCGCGCGTGCCACGAGCTTGATGATCTGATCGCCCGCGCGGTGCCCGAAACGGTCGTTGACCTGCTTGAGCCGGTCGACGTCGAGCAGGAGCAGCGCGGCGCGCTCGCCGTAGCGCTTGCAGCGGGCGATCTGCCGTCCCAGCTCCTCGTCGAACCGCCCGCGGTTCATCAGCCCGGTGAGCGCGTCGCTGTCGGCCCGTGCCTGTAGCTCGCCCTCGATGCGCTTGCGGTCCGAGATGTCGAACACGTGACTGATCAGGTGGAGCGGGCGGCCGGTCGCGTCGCGCGTCACCGACTGGAAGACACGCGCCCAGACGATGTGTCCGTTGGTGGTGAAGAACCGCTTCTCGGCCTCGTAGCTCTCGACCTCCCCGGATAGGAGCCGCTCGACGCGGTCCAGTCCGGCCGCGAGGTCGTCCGGATACGTGATGTCGTGCCAGCGGCACGCCAGGAGCTCGGCCTCCGAGTGACCGACGATCTCGCACAGCGCGGCGTTCACCTGGAGCCAGCGCCCGTCCGGCGCGGAGATGCCCATCCCGATCGGAGCGTGGTCGAAGGCGCTCCGGAAGCGCGCCTCGGCTCGCGCCAGCGCCGCCTCGGCACGCTTCCGTTCAGTCAGGTTGCGCGCGACGGCCACCCCGGCCACGATCGCGCCGGCGTCGTTCGCGATCGGCCTGACGTCGAGCGCGTATACGCCGCAGCCCTCACCCGGTGCGAACTCCATCGCGGTCGGCCGGCCGGCGAGCGCGGCCTCGAACGCCGGGGTCAGGTCGTCGCGCGCGGACGCGGGCATGACGTCCCAGAGGCTCACGCCGTCGCGCGCAGGACGCGACCACAGGAGAGCCTGCGTCGCCTGGCCCGCGACCAGCACGCAGCGAAGCTCGCTGTCGAAGACGATCACGCCGGATTCCGGCAGCGCCTCCAACACCGAGAGGGCGACCTCGCCCGTTCGCTCCAGGCCGGCCAGCGGGTGCTCGAGCCGTCGCATGGGGGTACCGGTGCGTATTCGCGCCGGAGCCGGACCGCTCCTCTACCACGACGACCCCCCATGCAGGGGGAAATGCCGGCACGATCGGCTAGTCCGGTTTGGTCCCGCGCCGCGGCGCACCGAGCCAGTGTTCGAGCCCTCGCGGCTTCGGCGGCCTGCGCACCGCCGGCGGCGGTGCCGCCTCGTCGTGCTTCTCGGCGGTGGTGCCGATCACGTGCCGGACCCCGACCCCCGTGATCCGCTCGACCCTGCGCGGCAGGTCGATCTGGAGCCACTTCGAGACACCGGTCGCGAGCGTCGAGACCACGACCTCGTCATAGCGCCCCGGGTCCCAGCCCTCCTTCACCGCGACGATCGGGTCCGAATCGCCGACCTCGCCGCGCGCCTCCAGGCCGGCCTCCCGCCACCCGCCCACGATCTCCTCGACACGGACGCGCGCCTCCTCGCGGTGGCCGGGCAGCGGCGGCAGCAGGAGGGTGAACTCGGCCTCGCCCTCCGCGGCGCGTTGCTGAAGCGCCTCGATCAGCTCAGGCGAATCGGCCGTCTGGTTCGCGACGACGAGGACGCTGGTCTTCCAGGCCATCCGAGGCTCCCTTCAGCAGGAAAGCTACCTGCCGCGGGGCGATGCTGCGCGGTTCCCCGCCGCGGCAAGGCGTCATGCCGCGTCTCTCGCCCGCATGGGATCGGAGGCCTCCCCGCGCGCGGTCGCGCAGCTCAGCAGATACGCGCGCGGCGAGCAGCCGATCTGCGCCGTGAAGTCGCGGATGAAGTGCGACTGATCTGAGTAGCCGAGATCGGCGGCCAGCCGCGCGGCGTCTTCTGCCTCCCCCGAGGCGAGCCGCTCCGCCGCCTCGTGCACCCGGTAGCGCTTGAGCACCCATTTCGGCGTGACCCCGACGTAGTCGCGGAACAGTCGCTGCAGCGTCCTCTGCGAGACCGCATGCCGACGTGCGAAGTCCGCGACGCCGAGCCGGCGGTCGGCGAACAGCATGTCCGAGACGATCTCGCGGAGCAGCTCGAACCGCGGGTCCGCGGGAGCGCGGTGCTCACGCAGAAACTGCTCGACCGTATCGACGTGCGCGCGGGGGTCGCCTGCGGTCGAGGCGAGCTGACGCTCAAGCGCGAGCCCCGGCTCGCCGAACGCCTCCGCGGGCGGTACCGACACGTCGATAAACGCCTCCGCCGGTCGACCGGTCAGCGCGGCCAGAGCGCCCGGCCGGAACTTCGTCCCCGTCGCGCTGCCGCTCCCTTCAAGAGTCTTGCGGCCACGGCTGAGGGGCATGCCGTGGACGGCGACCAGGTGAGCTTCGGTCACGAGGTTTGCGCAAGGGTGGGGGAGCACCTCCTGCGTGAAGGCCACTCCGCGCGGCAGGCTCCAGGAGACGGTCCAGTGGCGCTCGACAAGGTCGGCGACGTTCGCTGCCGGCGCGTGCCTCACCAGCCTGAACCGGCCCTGGCCTCGGTCGGGGCGGAGCATCCCATGGGTGCTGGCGGTCTGCTCGTGCACTAGCGCGGAGTCTGCCATCCGAGCAGGCGGTCGTTGACGCGTTTTTTCAAGAGCGCGGCGCCGCTCGCAAATAGCTTGCCCGGCCATGGACAACAGCTACGCGAAGGTCAACTTCGACGCGGTCGAAGACATGAACGCCAGGTACGGGATGCAGGAGATAGGGGAGGCGCGCTACCTGCGCCAGGACGTCGGCGCCGAGACCATCGGCGCAACGCTCTACAGGCTGCGGCCGGGCAAGCGGACCGGCTTCGGGCACCGCCACGAACAGGTCGAGGAGCTGTACGTGGTCCTCGCCGGTGACGGGCGCATCAAGATCGACGACGACATCGTCGAGCTCCGTCCGTTCGACGCGGTCAGGGTCGGGCCGCGCGCCATCCGCGAGTTCGAGGCCGGCCCCGCGGGGCTGGAGCTGCTGGCGAGCGGCAGCTACGTCGAGGGAGACGGCGAGATGATCCAGGGCTGGTGGACTGAGGAGACCGCTTGACGCCGCCGCGGAGGCGGGAGCCCATCCTCTCGTTCGCGTCGCAACCGGCGTTCGAGGAATGGCTCGAGCGGAACCACGAGGCCGCATCGGGGGCGTGGCTGCAAATCGCGAAGAAGGGCGCGCCGGAGCCGACGGTCAGCTACGCGGCCGCGGTCGAAGCGGCCCTCTCCTTCGGGTGGATCGACGGGCAGAAGGACCGCCTCGACGGCGACCACTGGCTGCAGCGGTTCACTCCACGGACGCGGCGCAGCCCGTGGTCAAGGGTGAACCGGGAGAAGGCGGAGCGGCTGATCGATACGGGCCGGATGCGCCCCGCTGGCTTGGCCGCCGTAGAGCAGGCGAAGGCTGACGGGCGGTGGGACGCGGCCTATGCCGGTTTCCGGACCGCGACCGTACCGGACGATCTGCAGCGCGAACTCGATCGAGATCCAGGACTCGCCGCCGGGTTCGCCGCGCTGGACGCCCGCAACCGGTACTCGATCATCTGGCGCATCAATGACGCGAAGCGGCCTGACACTCGTGCACGGCGGATCGAGAAGTACGTCGAGATGCTTCGCCGTGGCGAGCGGATCCACAGCTAGCTGACGAAGCCGGCGCAGGATTGCCGCCGCGGGGTTGGACGGCTACCCCGTCGGGCCGCGCCGTGGTTCGAACGCGGCCAAGCTTGCTCGGTTCGAGCGGAGGGGGTGGGATTCGAACCCACGGTCCGCCGAACGACGGACACCGGTTTTCAAGACCGGCGCATTCAACCGCTCTGCCACCCCTCCGTCCGGCGAGCGTAGCCCTCTCCTCGAGTCAACCGTCCTGGATAACCGTTCCATATGAACGGTTAGGCAGGACGCTTCGAGATTTCGCCCCCCTCGGGCGAGCCGCGGGGGCCTGCCGCCGCTCCTACCAGCTGCCGCTCTCCGGGCAGCCGCCCTCGCCCGTCGGCGCGCAGGTCTTCGTGATCACGCCCGTGTGCGTGTCCTTGGCGATCGTGAACACGTGCCGCGCGCCGCCGATCGACGACTTCGACACGCCCTCGATCTCGTACGAGAGGCGGTCGGACGAGATCACCGAGGCCTGCCCGGGGCCGGTGCCCCAGTCGACCTCGAGTCGCAGCAGCTCGGACTCCTGGTCGCACTCGCGGTAGTCCTCGTTGGTCGCGAAGCACGACTCGACGTGCGTGACGAGCACGCGTGCGTTGGACTTGGCGACGGCGTCGTCGGCCCGGTCCTCGTGCCCGAGGAAGGTGGGGAGCGCGAGCGCGGCCAGGATCCCGATGATCAGGATCACCGCCAGCAGCTCGATCAGGGCGAATCCGCGTTCGTCGTGGCTGCGCTCGCGTAGAGCTCGCGCCATGGGGACGGCCTCCTCGGGTCACTGACCGTTATCGGCCGGCGATCCGAGGAAGTTGACGCTCAGGTCACGGGGCCGATCGTCTTCGGCGCGCCGAAGCCGTGCAGCGCCTCCGGCACCCGCACGGCGCCGTCCTCGTCCTGGTGGTTCTCGGCGATCGCGATGATCGTGCGCTGCACGCCGATCGCCGTCCCGTTCAGCGTGTGCGCGTGGCGCGGCGGCGCGCCCTCGGCCGGCCGGAAGCGCGTGTCGAGGCGGCGCGCCTGGTAGTCGGTGGTGTTCGAGCACGAGGTGAGCTCGCGGTAGCGCTCCTGGCCCGGGAACCAGCCCTCGATGTCGTACTTCTTGGCGGCCGAGGCGCCGAGGTCCCAGGCCGCGATGTTCACCACGCGGTAGGGGATCTCGAGCGTCTGGTAGATCTCCTCCTCGATCGCGAGCAGCCGCTCGTGCTCGCCGTCCGACTCCTCGGGCTCGACGAACGAGAACATCTCGACCTTGTCGAACTGGTGCACGCGGAAGATCCCGCGCGTGTCCTTCCCGGCGGCGCCGGCCTCGCGGCGGAAGCACGGCGAGAAGCCCGCGTAGCGGCGCGGCAGGGCGCCGGGCTCGAGGATCTCGCCGGCGTGCATCGACGCGAGCGCGACCTCGGAGGTCCCGGCCAGGTAGAGGTCGTCGTCGGGTACGCGGTAGATCTGGTCCTCGGTGTCGGGGAGGAAGCCGGTGCCGAACAGCGCCTCCTCGCGCACGAGCACCGGCGGCACGACCGGCTCGAATCCCCTGGCCGTGAGGATGTCGAGCGCCCAGCGCACGAGTGCGAGCTCGAGCATCACGAGCGGTCCGCGCAGGTACGAGAAGCGCGAGCCGGACAGGCGGGCGCCGGCCTCCATGTCGACCATCCAGCCGAGCAGGTCGAGGTGGTCGCGGCCGGAGCGGAGGGGTGGCCCGCCGGCGGCCGCGGCCGCGGAGGCGGGCGCCCACTCGCGGACCGTCTCGTCCTCGGGCGCGGCGGTCTCGTGCGCCAGGTTCGGGAGCGTCGCGAGCACGGAGTCGAGCCGCTCCTCGGTGGCGGTCACCTCCGACGCGAGCTCCTTCACCCGCGCCGCGACGCCGCGCATCTCCTCGATCGCGGCCGTCGCGTCCTCGCCCGACCGCTTGGCCGCTGCGATCGCCTCGCTGGCGCGCTTCTGCTCCCCGCGCAGCCCCTCGACCTCGGGCAGCAGCTCGCGCCGGCGGGAGTCGAGCGCCAGCACGTCGTCGACGATCGCGCCGGGGACCTTGCGCCGCTCGAGCCCCGCCCGGACGGCGTCGGGGTCCTCGCGGATGCTCCTCAGGTCGAGCACGGGCGCGCCGCGGCGGCGCTACTCGCCGCCCTGCGAGGTCTCTTCCTGCGCCTCGTCCGGCTTCGGAGCCTTGCGCCCGGCGTAGCGCTCGAGGAACAGCGCGACGTCCTCGGCATCGCTGCCGACCACGATGTTCGCGGGCATGATCGCGCCGGAGAACCCGCCGTTGCGGATCGCGAAGAGCACGTCGTCGCGGTTCTCCTTGCGCGTGTTGAAGTTCGGCCCGTTGGTGCGCTCGCCGCCCGCGACCTCGTTCTCCGGCTTGGACCCGCGCGCCTTGGCCTCGTCGAGCGTGTGACAGCCGGCGCAGCGCTCGTTGAAGAGGTCGGCCCCCTTGCGGATGTCCGCCTGGTCCTTCGGGGCGCCGATCTCGGCGGTCCCGCCGCAGCCCGCGGCAAGCGCCGCCAGCGCGGCCGCGACGAGTGCGAGGAGCCGGGGGCGCGACATGGCGGCGCATATTATCGGCGGCATGCGCCGTGCCCCTCTCGCGCTCATCGCGCTCCTGCTCGCCATCGCCGGCTGCGGTGACGACAACGAGAAGTCCAGCGGCAGCGTCACCGTCGACGCCGGTCAGCCCGTGGCCGTCGAGGCCAGCGAGTACGCGTTCAAGCCCGGCACGATCACGATCCGCGCGGCGACCGGGTCGTCCGGCAACGCCCCCGTGCGCTTCGAGCTGCGCAACGACGGATCGCTTCCGCACGACGTCCACGTGCGCCGCGGCGACGAGGAGCTCGGCGGCAGCGAGGCCGTCGGCGGCGGCAAGACGGCCTCCGCGACGGTGGACCTGGCGCCGGGGGAGTACGAGATCTACTGCTCGATCGGCGACCACGCCGAGCTGGGGATGAAGGGGAAGCTCGAGGTCCGCTAGGAGGAACGCGCCGCGCGGGGGCGAATCCCCCCACCGTCCCGGCGCCGGCTTGGGCGGCCAGTCCGCGGCATTGACGCTTTCCGGCGGTCGTCCTCATCGGCGGCGATCAGACCGGCGTCGGGACCTACTTCCTCCGCGGATACCGTCGTCGCCATGTCAGGCCAGCGCACACGTCGCGGGTTGACCGCGGCCGCGGTGCTCGCGTCGCTCGCGCTGCCGGCGTCCGCGGCCGGTCACGCGGTCGTCGTCGACACCGAGCCCCAGCGCGCTGAGCACCTCGACCAGGCACCGGCGGAGGTCGTGCTCACGTTCAACGAGCCCGTGAAGGCGCGGGCGGGCGACATCCGCGTGTACGACTCCTCGAGCGAGCGGGTCGACACCGGCGCGGTCAGCCAGCCGCGCGACTCCCAGGCGGCGGCCGAGATCCAGGACGGGATCCCGAAGGACGTCTACACGACGACCTACCGCGTGGTATCGGCGGACGGGCACCCGGTGTCCGGCGGATTCGCGTTCGCCTACGGGAGGGGAGTCGGAGCGGACAGCCCGGGCCCGACGGTGGCCGAGCTGCTCGACCGCGAGCGCTCGACCTCGGTCGACGTCGCCTACGCGATCGTCCGCGGCCTCCACTACCTCGCGCTGCTGCTCACGATCGGCGCCGTCGCGTTCGCCGCCTTCGTGGCGCCGCGCGGCGCGGACGCCGGACCGCGCCTGCGGCGGGTGCTGATCGCCGCCGCGCTGGTCGGCGGCGCCTGCTCGCTCGCCGGGGTCGGGCTCCAGGGCGCGCTCGCCGCCGCGGCGCCCCTCGACCGCTCGTTCGCGCGGGACACGATCGAGGTGTCGATCGACAACCGCGCGGGGCTCGCGTGGGTGGCCCGCGGCTTGGTCTGGGCGGGGGTCCTCGCGCTGGTCGTCCTCGCCGCCCGCTGGCCGCGCGTGGTCTGGCCGCGCGTGCTCTGGGCGCTGGCCGCGGCGTCGCTGGCGATCGTCGCGTCGCTCCCCCTCGCCGGGCATGCGCGCACCCAGGACCCGAGCGCGGTCCTGATCCCCGCCGACTTCGTGCACGTGGTGGCCGCGGGCGCATGGCTCGGCGGCCTGCTCCTGCTGCTGCTCGTCCACTGGCCGCGCCGTGGCGTCGACACGGCAACCGCGTGGGCCGCCGCCCAGCGCTTCTCGCGGCTCGCGCTGCCCGCGATGGCCGCGCTCGTCGCCGCCGGCGCGCTCCAGGCCGTCTTCTACCTCTCGGCGCCGGGCGACCTGGTGTCGGAGGACTACGGCCTCGTCCTCTCGGCGAAGATCGCCCTGCTTCTCGCGATCCTCGCGATCGCGGCGTCGAACCGCCGTGCGATCGCGCGCGAGGCCGCGAGCGGAACGGCGGCCCGGCTGCGGCGCGCGATGCGCGCGGAGGTGGGCCTCGCGGTCGCCGTGATCGCGGCCGCGTCGATCCTGGTGCGCACCGCCCCGCCGGAGGCGGCGGAGGCGGGGCCGCCGACACCGGTCGTGGACCTCGGCCCGATGCGCCTCGAGATGTCGATCGAGCCGGGGGCGACCGGCACCAACGCGGCGCACCTGTACTTCTTCGACCGGCGCAGCGGCGCGCAGGTGGACGGCATCGACGAGCTGCGCCTGACGCTCACTCCGCCGGACGGCGATCCGCGCACCGTCGCCGTCCCGCGCAAGAGCTTCGCCCACTACCAGCTCGACCGGCTCGCGCTCCCGGACGAGGGCGAATGGCGCCTGCGCGTGCAGGCACACGTCAGGAGCGGGCGCTACGCCGCCGAGACCACGATCGACGTCGAATGACCTCCTCGTCCGCCGGGGGGCGCTAGAAGATCCCGGCGGCGCGCAGCGACAGCGTCACGATCATCAGCGCCCCGATCGTCATCACGCCCATCTCGCGCATCACCACCCGCCGCGCCAGCAGCACCTGCTCGCGCCGCTCTAGCGCCTCCACGTCCTCGACCCCGGCGACCTCCTGCTGGGCCACGCCCACGCGCATCCCCTCCGTCACGAACGAGACGAACAGCGGCGTGATCCCGTAGAAGAGGTGCAGCCCGTCGGTCTCGCGGCCCTGCACCAGGAGCACTCCTCCGAGCGCGGCCTCGACGACCACCGCCGCCTGGGCGGCACGCAGGACGTACCAGAACCAGACCGACGGATCGTGCCGCAGCCAGGCGATCCCGCCCCACGCGGCGGCCAGCGCGTTGAGCGCCAGCACGGCGATGCCCACGGCCACGTGAACGTCAGTCAGAAAGCGCCCTTTCGCACTATGTGGCAAGTTGTCACAAGCGGGTATATAAGTCCGCCCGCCATGCTGAAGAGCTACCTGCCAGCCCTCGTGTTCGTGCTTCTGGGTGCCGGAGTCGGCGGTCTCTTCACCATCCTCAACGGCGTGCTCGGCCCGCGCCGGCCGAGCAAGGTCAAGTCCCAGCCCTACGAGTGCGGCCTCCCGTCCGAGGTCACGTCGAGCTTCCGCTTCGGGATCAGCTTCTACCTGATCGCGATGCTGTTCATCCTGTTCGACATCGAGGTGGTCTTCCTCTACCCGGTCGCCGTCGGGCTGAGGGACTTCGGGACGTTCGCCCTCGTCGAGGTGATCGTGTTCGTGACGCTGCTGTTCGCGGCGCTGGTGTTCGTCTGGCGCAGGGGCGCGCTCGAGTGGAAGTGAGCCGCGAGAAGATCGGCGGCGGCTCGCCCCAGGACCTGCGCGTACGGCAGCTTCGCGCGCGCCAGATGCTCCGCGGCGACCTGAGCGACGCGGACTTGGACGCCTACGTCGAGGAGCGCGTCGGCCTGACCACGCTCGAGAAGGCGCAGAACTGGGCGCGCGCCAACGCCCCGTGGCCGCTCACGTTCGGCCTCGCCTGCTGCGCGATCGAGATGATCTCGGTGGTCGGCTCGCCGCGCGTGGACGCCGCGCGCTTCGGCGCCGAGGTGTTCCGCGCCTCGCCGCGCCAGGCGGACATGATCATCCTGTCGGGCCGCGTCTCGATCAAGATGGCCCCGGTCATCCGACGCATCTACGACCAGATGCTCGAGCCGAAGTGGGTCATCGCGATGGGCGTCTGCTCGTCGAGCGCGGGGATGTTCAACAACTACGCCGTCGTTCAGGGCGCCGACAAGTTCCTCCCGGTGGACATCTACATCCCGGGCTGCCCGCCCCGGCCGGAGGCGCTGATGTACGGGATCATCAAGCTCCAGAACAAGATCAAGGGCGACCCGGACCTGGGCTGGCGCGAGCGCTACGACGCGCGCGGGACCGAGGAAACGCTCCACCAGATCGAGCGCGACGGTGCCTGACGCGACCGGCCTCGAGCTGATCGCGGCGGGGGTCCGCGAGAACCTCGGCGAGGAGTCGGTCGTCGGCACCACGCTCTTCCGCGAGCAGGCGACGCTCGAGGTCCAGCCGGCGCTCGTGCACGACGTGCTCGCGCTCCTGCGCGACGACCGGGTCGAGGCCTGGCCGCACCTGACGAGCCTGCACGGCTGCGACTACCTCCCCGACGAGCCGCGCCTCGGCGTGCACTACTGGCTGCTCTCGCGCGAACGCCTCGACCGCCTCAACGTGAAGGTCCGCCTCGGCTTGGACGACCCGGTCGTGCCGAGCGTCGTGGACCTCTTCCCCACCGCCGACTTCCAGGAGCGCGAGGTCTTCGACATGTTCGGCGTTCGCTTCGACGGCCACCCGGACCTGCGCCGCATCCTGATGCCGGAGGACTACGAGGGCTTCCCCCAGCGGCGCGACTTCCCGATGGGCGGCGAGCCCGTCCTGTTCACCTTCAACGAGCACGAAGAGCCGCGCTGGTATGACTGACGACCGCTCGCCCGTGCCGACCCAGGACCCGTCGGAGGCGCCCGCGCAGGTGGACGACGGCCCGCTCTCGACGCCGTACCGCGACCGCGAGCGGTCGGTCTCGCTGGAGCGCATGGACGAGCCGGGCGCGCCGCAGTACGGCACGTCGATCGAGCCGGAGACGGAGCTCTTCACGATCAACATGGGGCCGCATCACCCCGCCACCCACGGCGTGCTGCGGCTGCTGCTCACGCTCGAGGGCGAGACGGTCCGCTCGTGCGTGCCGATCATCGGCTACGTCCACACCGGCATCGAGAAGAGCTGCGAGGACCAGGCGTACTGGAAGGTCATCCCGTTCGTCGAGCGGATGGACTACCTCTCCTACTACTTCAACGCGCTCGCCTTCTGCATGGCGGTCGAGAAGCTGCTCGACGAGGAGGTGCCGCCGCGGGCGCAGTACCTGCGCGTGATCCACCTCGAGCTGAACCGGATCGCCAGCCACCTGTTCTGGCTCGGCACCTCGGCGCTCGACGTCGGCGCGATCTCGATGCTCTGGTACGCGCTGCGCGAGCGCGACCAGATCCTCGACCTGTTCGAGATGTCAGGCGGCCAGCGGCTGCACCCGCGCTACTTCCAGGTCGGCGGAGTGATCGACGACCCGCCGCCCGGCTGGGAGCAGAAGGTGCGCGCGTTCTGCAGGGAGATGCCGTCGCGGCTCGACCAGTACGAGGCGATCCTCGACCGCAACGAGATCGTGCTCCAGCGCCTCAAGCACACGGGCGTCGTGCCGCTCGAGACGATGCGCGCGCTCGGTGTCAGCGGCCCGCTGCTGCGCGCCTGCGGCGACCCGTGGGACCTGCGCAAGGCGATGCCGTACAGCTCGTACGACCACTTCGACTTCAAGATCCCGGTCGGCACCACCGGCGACAACTACGACCGCTACCGCGTGCGGATGGCGGAGATGCGCGAGTCGGTCAAGATCGTGGAGCAGGCGATCGACGGGCTGCCCGAGGGGCCGTACATCACCGGCAACCGCAAGGTCGCGCTGCCGCCGCGGCACGAGCTGGCCACCTCGATGGAGGCGCTGATCCACCACTTCAAGCTGGTGACCGAGGGCTTCCGCCCGCCGCCGGGCGAGGTCTACCTGCCGATCGAATCGCCGCGCGGCGAGCTCGGCTGCTTCGTGGTCTCCGACGGGTCGGCGAAGCCCGCGCGCGTGCACATGCGCGACCCGTCGTTCGTGAACCTCCAGGCGCTCCCGCACATGGCCAAGGACGCGCTGATCGCGGACCTGATCGCGTCGATCGCGATGCTCGACCCGATCCTCGGGGGGATCGACCGGTGAGGCCGGAGGACGCCGGCGTGCCGGACCCGGCGGCGCGCCCGCCGGAGGGGTCTGAGTTCCCGGACCAGGTCGGGACCGAGGGCGCGATGGGGACCACCCCGCAGGCCCTTCCCCGCGGCTGGGACCGCTCCTACGACCGCGACAAGGACCCGGCGGTGATCCCGGACCTCGCCGAGACCGACGTGCCGGACGACCTGCGCGCCGAGATCGAGGAGTACATGGCGCGCTATCCCGATCGCCGCAGCGCGTCGATCCCGGCGCTGCACGCCGCCCAGCGCGTGCACGGCTGGTGCTCGCCGCAGGCGATCCGCCAGGTGGCCGCGGTGATGCGGGTCACCCCCGGCTACCTGTCGTCGGTCGCGAGCTTCTACGACCAGCTCAACGAGGACCCGGTCGGGCGCAACCACGTGTACGTGTGCACGAGCGTCGCCTGCCACCTCGTGAACGCGAAGGCCGTCTACGAGGCGATCGCCTCCGCCGGCCACGACCTCGAGGACACCGAGATCCGCGAGTTCGAGTGCCTCGGCGCGTGCGACATGGCCCCGATCGCGTCGGTCAACGGCCGCTACATCGGCCCGCTGACCCAGGAGGACGCACCGGAGATCGTGCGCGCGATCCGCGATGGCCGCAAGCCGCTGCCGGGCCGCGGGCTCGAGGACGAGGAGTACCGCCTGCCCTGGGGAGGCCGGGCCTGATGTCGATGCTCGACCAGCTCCGGCTGATCCGCAACCTCAACGACCCGCGGCTGCGCACCATCGACGGCTACGAGGAGAACGGCGGCTACCGCGCGCTGCGCAAGGCGATGACCGAGATGCAGCCCGACCAGGTGCTGCACGAGCTCGAGGAGTCCGGGCTGCGCGGGCGCGGCGGGGCCGGCTTCTCGATGGGCAAGAAGGCGAGCTTCATCCCCAAGGGGACGATGGACAAGTACCTCTGCTGCAACGCGGACGAGTCCGAGCCCGGCACGTTCAAGGACCGCCTGCTGATGCAGAAGAACCCGCACCTGCTGATCGAGGGGATCGCCATCGCGGCGATGGCGGCGGGCGCGAACAAGGCGTTCATCTACATCCGGGGCGAGTACGAGCTCCAGGCGGGGATCCTCGAGCAGGCGGTGCGCGAGGCATACGAGCGCGGCTACCTCGGCGACGGCATCCTCGGCTCCGACCACGACGTCGACCTCGTCGTGCACCGCGGCGCCGGCGCGTACATATGCGGCGAGGAGACGGCGCTGCTCGACTCGCTCGAGGGCAAGCGCGGCAACCCGCGGCTCAAGCCGCCGTTCCCCGCCAACCAGGGCCTCTACCAGGGGCCGACGCTGATCAACAACGTGGAGACGCTCTGCAACGTGCCGGGGATCGTGGAGAACGGCGCGGACTGGTTCAAGGCGGTCGGCACCGAGAAGTCGACCGGCACGAAGCTCGTCTCGGTATCGGGCAACGTGCGCCGGCCGGGCAACTACGAGATCCCGCTCGGCATGCGCGCGGGCGACATCGTCTACGGGCTGGCGGGCGGCCCGCCGGAGGGGCGTCGCGTGAAGTGCTGGTTCCCGGGCGGCTCGTCGGCGCCGGTGCTGCTCGAGGAGGACCTCGACCTCGACTACGACTTCGAGACGATGGCCGAGGCCGGGTCGATGCTCGGCTCCGGAGCGATCATCGTGGTGGACGACTCGGTGCCGATCGTCGGTCTGGCGCTGCGGCTCGCCGAGTTCTACCGGCACGAGTCGTGCGGCAAGTGCACGCCGTGCCGCGAGGGGACCAACTGGACCGTGAAGATGCTCGAGCGCATCGACAACGGCGAGGCCACGCCCGCGGACCTCGACACGATGGCCGACGTGCAGACGAACATCATGGGCAACTGCCTGTGCGTGCTCGGCGACTCGATGGCGATGCCGGTCGGGTCGATGATCGAGAAGTTCCGCGACGAGTTCGAGCAGCACATCGAGGAGGCGCGGCGCCGCAAGGGCGGATTGCCGCTGGCCGCGCACGGGGGGCGGGCGGACGTGGCGGCCGGGAGCTCCGCCGCGTAGCCATGCCGCGCCCGGAGCCAAAGTTCGTCACGTTCGAGATCGACGGCCGCGAGGTCTCCGCGCCCGAGGGCTCGATGCTGGTCGACGGCGCGAAGTACGGCGACGTGGAGATCCCGGTCTTCTGCTACGAGCCGAAGCTCGGCGCGCCGGTGGGCGCCTGCCGCATGTGCCTCGTGGAGATCGACGGCATCCCCAAGCTGCAGACCGCCTGCTCGACGCCGGTGAAGGACGGCATGGTGGTGACCACCACCTCCGACCGCGTGAAGAACGCGCAGAACGCGGTGGTCGAGTTCCTGCTCGTGAACCACCCGCTCGACTGCCCCGTCTGCGACAAGGGCGGCGAGTGCCCGCTCCAGGACATCACGTTCGGGTGGGGTGCCGGGCGCTCGCGCTTCATCGAGCCGAAGCGCCACTTCAAGAAGCCGCTCGAGCTCTCGCCGCT
>DASVWC010000086.1:0-59270 GCA_036389835.1 Thermoleophilaceae bacterium
CGGCGGCCCCGCTTCTGGGTGACCTGCACGGGCCCGGCGCCGTCCTCCTCCGCCCCGTTGAAGTCGCCGTTGGGGGCGATCCCGAGGCCGGCCGCGGACTCCGCCATCAGCGGCGCCAGCGAGCTCAGCCAGACCGGGTCGGTCACGTTGAGCTCGCCGCCCTGGCCGTGGTACTCGTCGCGGATGCGCTCGTTGTGCTCCGAGCGCTTGAAGTACGGAAGCGTCTCGGCGTAGCTCCAGCCGGGCGCGCCGTTGGCGGCCCACCAGTCGAAGTCGGTCCGGTGGCCGCGCAGGTAGACCATCGCGTTCATCGAGCTCGACCCGCCCAGCGAGCGGCCGCGCGGCAGGTAGATCGAGCGGCCGATCAGGCTCGGCTCCGGCTCGGACACGTAGTTCCAGTCGAGGTCGGTGCGGAACTGCTTGGCGAAGCCGACCGGCACGCGGATGTTCATCTTGCGGTCGGAGCCGCCGGCCTCGAGCAGCAGCACGCGCACGCCCGGGTCGGCGCTGAGCCGGTTGGCGAGCACGCAGCCCGCCGAGCCGGCGCCGGCGATCACATAGTCGTAGGTCACGCGCCCGCGATCATCGCGGAGCGGCCCGCGCCGTGCAACCCCGGCGCGCGCGGGCGCGACCTCAGCGAGTGGCGCGGAGCGTCTTCGTCCGCTTGAAGCTGCGCGTGGTGGAACCGAACTTGACCTGCGCGGTCGCCTTCACCTGCACTCCCCTGCGCGCGAACGCCAGCCGCCGGCCGGTCTTCGTGACCTGGAGGTTGATCCTCGCGCCGCGCCGTCCGGCGGGGATCGTGAAGTTGCGCTTGGCGACGAGCACGGTCTTCACCTTGCCGCCGCGCTGGCGGAACTTCTTGGTGGTGCGCACGACCATCGAGCCCGTGCACGGGACCGCCGACAGGCACGAGACCCGCAGCGTCGTGGTGCCGCGCCGGCTGACCCTCAGCGACTGCCGGTTGAAGAGGAAGCGCTCGGCGCCGAAGCCCGGGCCGGTGCCCGGAAGCTGCGCCGCCGGGGTCGGTGGGGGCGGAAGCGTGACCTTGTAGAGGTCCATCGTGCCGCGGCCGCCGTCGCCCACGTAGAAGTCGCCGGTCGCGCCCCAGTAGGTGAACGACCCGTCGGCGTTCTTGTCGACCTTCCAGATCGCCGAGACCCACTCGTTGGCGTTCTCCGGGATGAAGTAGCCGACCTCCTTGAAGTCGATCGTCCCGTTGGCGTTCTCGGTGTAGTCGATGACGTGGGTGCCCTGCGCGTACCAGCCCATGAAGATCCGGTTCTGGCCCGGGATCTGCTGGAACACGTGCGCCGTGCAGAGCGCGGCCTGCGGCTTGGTCCGCACCGGTACGCGGAAGATCGCCTTGCCGCCCTGCGGGTTCCTCGCGTACGACTGGAACGCCTCGTTGGCGTCGGCCGGGTGCTTATGCAGCAGCTTGTCCACGCGGTAGGCGTGCAGGCCGCCGTTGCCGGTCGGGTTGTCCGCGCCCGGCGAGCACGACGCGCCGGGCGGCGCGATGCCGCCGCCACGCTCGTCGCTCGAGATCATGAAGCGGCCCGAGTGCGTGAGCTCGGTCTCGTGGCTGAAGTCGATGTCCTCGCTCGAGGGGAAGGCCGGGTCAGCCGCGCCGGTAGCCGTCTCGCGCCCCTGGTGGAACGCGCTGCCGACCCAGCGCACGCCCGCGAGGCCCGGGGCGTTGATCTTGTTCCACTCCGGAATCGTCAGGCTCTGGTCCTTGCCGTCCTTCGTGCCCGTCACGCAGTCGGTCACCTTCGCGCCGGTGGCGAACTGCGGCGACGAGGAGCTGTCGCGCACGCGGCACGGCAGCGGGGTCCCGCGCGGCTTGTCGTCGGTGAAGTTGGCCGGGGTCCCGTTGTCGTCGAACGCGTCCTTCATGTCGAGGACGATCGACGCGGAGCCCGAGGCGCAGGTGAGGCGGTCGTCCGGGTAGATCTCGGTCTCGTGGCAGCCGTAGATGCCATTGGTCCGGTTGGTGTGACCGAGGACCATGTCGAGGCTCTCGTAGCGGTAGCGGTAGACCTTCGGGCGGCACGCGTCGCGCTTCTCCTGGACCGTCGCACCGGCGGGGAAATTCATGCAGCTCGAGAGGTCGACCACCTCGAACCCGTCGAGGTCGTTCGGCTCGCTGGTCTCGTTGAGCCGCTGCTTGGCCTGGGGATCGACGCCGATCGAGTCCGAGGTGACCGCGTACGCGATGTGCGGGCGCTTCGGGTCGATGTTGACCGTGTGCGCCTGGCCGATGTGGCTGGTCAGGCCGATCGTGACCGGCTTGGCCGGGTCGGTCACGTCGATGATCTCGAGTCCGCCCTGCGGGGCGCCGGCGACGCCCAGCTCACCGCCCTGGTCGTGGCAGCGACCGGCCGCATCCGTGGCGTCGATGATGAGCTGCGTATCGCCGTGGTTGGCGTAGCGGTTGTCGGTGTTGAGGATCGCGTTGGCCTTCGGCGTGGCCTCGACGTCGTGCTGGAGGCCGGTGGCGTTCGCCGGGCTGCTCACGCACGAGGCGGTCGGGACGCCCGTCACGTAGTGCGGGTCGAAGGCGCCCTTGGCGTTGGTGAGCTGGAAGAGGGTCTGGCCGCCCGCGTTGGGGCCGATCCCGAGCGTGCCGAGCGAGGCGTAGGTGGCTCCGCCGCGCTGGAAGAAGTCGATGTCGGTGTGGGGGTTGCCGGTCGGGAAGGTCCCGAGGAACTCCCACTTGGCGCCCGGCCCGCCCGACTGGAACGCCATCGACGGCGGCGCCTGCTCGGAGAAGTTCGGCGGAGCGTGGTCGAGGTGCGCGAGCGCGACCGCCGGGACGCACAGCAGGGCGGCGCCCGCAAACGCGACCGCGCGAACTCGCCTGCCGAGACTGCCCCTCACTGACCAACTCCCTTACCCAGGCCGGGCCGGGCCGTAACTACCGCTCCAGCGACCGCAGGATGTTGCCGAGCTCGTCCGCCACGCCGCGCATCACCGCGCGCTGGTCGCCGCCCGAGCGCGCGACGGTCATCGCGCCCTCGCACAGCGCGCCGAACAGCATGTGCGCGAGCGGCCCGGTCGGCCGCGGGTCGATCCGCCCGCGCTCGATCGCCTGGCGCAGGCCGTTCTCGATCATCGCCATCGAGTGGCTCGCCTCGATCTCGCGCACCGTCTCCCAGCCGAGCACGGCCGGGCCGTCGAGCGAGACGATCCGCTGCACGCCGGGGTCGAGGCTGCTCTCCAGGAAGGCGCGGCAGCCGGCGTGGAATCCCTCCCAAGGGTCGTCCTCGGCGGAGTAGGCCTCGTGGCACACGCGCGCGAGGGCCGCCTGCTCGCGCTCGAACACGCCCCTGAACAGGTCGCGCTTCGAGCTGAAGTGGTGGTACAGGGCGCCCTTCGTCACGCCGGCGGCGGCCACCACCCCGTCGAGCGAGGTCGCGTTGTAGCCGTCGGCCGCGAACAGGCGCCGCGCGGCGCCGAGGAGCTGCGCGGTGGTGGCCTCCGTGCGCTCGCGCTGGGTCCGGGTCACGGCGCGAAGCTTATGTACGAGCGAGGCGGCGGATGACCGCCTCGGTCAGGCGGATCGCGTCGGCGAGCGTGGAGCGGTCGAGACGGTCGGGCGTGTCGGTCGGCCAGTGGTAGTTGCTCGGGGCCTTCCAGGGCTCGACCGAGCCGAGCAGCACGGTCGGGTAGCCGGCGCGCATCGGGATCACGCCGTCGGTGCTCGTGCGCGAGCGCAGCTTGCGGCGCAGCTCGATCCCCTCGGCGGCGGCCGTCTCGGCCACCAGCTCGCGGAGCACCTCGTCGTAGTCCTCCATCCAGATCGGCCCCTCGCCCTCGACCATCGCGAGCTCGGGCGAGCCGACCATGTCGATCGTCACGAAGCGCGTCCGCTCGCGCGGGAGCGAGCCGAAGTGGCGCCGGCTCCAGGCGCGGATCCCCTCCTGGAAGGTCTCCTCCGACCCCGCCGAGACGAGCAGCACGCGCACCCCGCCGGGCGGCCGCTCGGCGAAGCGCCGCGCGAGGGCGACCAGGCACGCCACCGCCGTGAGGTTGTCGTTCGCGCCGGGGACCACACCGCGGCTGCGGACGTCCACGAACGCCGCGGTGGCGAGCCCGCAGAGCGCCGCGCCCAGGCGCGCGGCGCCGCGGCGCCCGCCGAGCGCCGCCGCGGCCACGAGCGCGTGCATCGCCAGGACGGGCCACCAGATCGGGAAGGCGGTGTCCGTGCGCTCGATCAGCTCCGGCCGGCGCCGCCACAGCTCGCGCTGCGGGCCCTGATGGAAGACGAGCCCGCTGTGGGCCGCGTCGTGGTGGGCGAGCACGACCACGGTGCGGTCGGCCTCGCGGTCACCGCACTCGGCGGTCACGTTCCACGTGGCGCGCTCGGGCGAGGTGAGCCGGCGCGCGAGGTGCAGGCCGTTCTGGATGTCGTCGGCGAGCGCCGCGAGCGTGGCCGTGGCCGCCAGCGCGGGCGCCGTGCGCGCCCCGCGGGCGGCGGCGATCCCCGCCGCGGCGCCGATCACGCTCAGCACGATCAGGTTGAGCCAGGTGTCCGGGTGCACCCGCTCCTCCTCGACCTCGACCGCGCAGCCGGCCTCGCGCAGGCGGTCGGCGATCCAGTGCGCCGCCCAGCGCTCGCCGTCGGACGCGGAGCCGCGCTCGCGCTCGGCCAGGGCCTCGATCACCTCGAACGCGTCGTGCACGGGCGGGCACTGTAGGCGTAGAGTCCGGCCCATGAGGGGGCTCCTGCTGGCCGCGGGACTCGCGCTCGCCGCAGTCGCGGCGCCCGGCGCGGCGGCCGCCGCACCGCAGCCGCAGCCCTACGGCACGAACGACCCGGGCCGCTTCTGGCAGATCATCCCGCCGGGTCAGGGGAGCTCGGTCAACTCGCTCCAGGCCGCGCAGTTCGGCGCTTCCGGCGCGCGGCCCGCCCACCACGAGGACACGCGCGAGATGTACACGGACCTGCTCTACGCGACCCCCGGCCTGCGGGCCGAGGACATGGGCCGCTACTTCACCGACGCCACGTTCGGCGTCAGGGACGGCGACGCCGAGCGCACCTACAGCCCGCGCGACGACGTGACGATCGTGCGCGACCGCGGCTTCGGCATCCCGCGCGTGTACGGGGCGACTCGCGCCGGCGGGATGTTCGGGCTCGGCTACGTCTCCGCCGAGGATCGCCTGTTCTTCATGCACGTGCTGCGCAAGTACGGGCGCGGCGAGCTCAGCGAGGTGACCGGGCCGACCAGCGCGGCCAGCGACGCGGCGCAGTTCGCCGGCGCCCCCTACACCGAGGAGGAGCTCCAGGGGCAGATCGACCGGCTCGACGACCTCTACGGCGAGGACGGGCGCCAGATGCAGGAGGACGTGGCGAGCTACGTCGCCGGCATCAACGCGTACATCGACGCGGCCAAGCTCAACCCGGCGCTGATGCCGGTCGAGTTCCCCGCGCTCGGGATGCCGGCCGGCCCGCCGGCCTGGAAGGCGGCCGACGTGGTGGCCGCGACCGCCCTCATCGGCGCCACGCTCGGCACCGGCGGCGGCGACGAGATCGAGTGGGCCGAGGTGCTCGCCCGGCTGCGCGAGCGGCTCGGCGGGGCCCGCGGATTCCGCGCCTGGCAGGACCTGCGCTCGCTCTCCGACCCCGAGGCTCCGGTGACCGCCCACCGAAAGGGCGGGTTCCCCTACGCGCAGGTCCCGAAGCGGGTGCGCGCGGGCTCGATCGCCGTGCCCGACGCGGGCAGCTACAAGGCCGAGAACCCGATCGTCGAGGGGCCGGGGTCGGGCGGCTCGACCGCGGACTCGCCGCTCGGGCGCTCGCTGGCCGGGCTGCCGGGCGCCCTCCACGCGACCTTCCACCGCCAGCAGTCGAACGCGCTGCTCGTGAACGCGAAGCACTCGGCCAGCGGGCACCCGCTGCTCGTCGGCGGCTCGCAGGCGGGCTACTGGACCCCGGAGATCTACATGGGGGTCGAGGTGCACGCGCCGACCATCGACGCGCGCGGCGCGACCTTCCCCGGCCTGGGGCTCTACGTGCTGCTGGGGCGCGGGCGCGACTACGCCTGGACGGCCACCTCGGCCGGCCAGGACATCATCGACGTGTTCGCGGTCCCCACCTGCGAGGACGACATGCACTACGAGTACCGCGGCCAGTGCCTCGCGGTCGAGGTCGTCGAGAAGACGGTGGCGTGGCAGCCGAGCGCCGTGTACCAGGGCGAGCCGGGGTCGATGCGGCTGCGCGCGCTGCGCACGAAGATGGGGATCGTGCAGGGGCGCGGCAGCGTCGGCGGCAGGCCCGTCCTGTACACGCGCCTGCGCTCGAGCTACCTGCACGAGCCCGACTCCGGGATCGCCTTCGCCCGGATCAACGACCCGGAGCGCACCAGGACGGTCGAGGACTTCCAGCGCTCGATGATGGCGCTCTCGCCGACGTTCAACTGGTTCTACGCCGACGAGCGCGACATCGGCTTCGTCAACAGCGGCTTCAACCCGATCCGCCCCCGCGACGTGGTGAGCCAGCTCCCGCAGAGCTACACCGGCAAGCGCAGCGAGTGGAAGGGCTACAAGCCGGACGGCAACCGCTTCGTCCTCCAGCCGTTCGCCGAGCGCCCCAAGGCGAAGAACGAGCCGAAGCTGACCAACTGGAACAACCAGCAGTCGGCGCGCTGCTGCGGCGGCGCGCCGTACACGCCGATCTGGCGCTCGCTCGCGCTCGACCACGCGATCGACAAGCGCATCCGCCGCGGCCGGAGGATCGAGCTGCCGCAGCTCGTGGACGCCGCGATGGAGGCGGCGACCGTGGACATCCGCGCGCAGCAGGAGCTCCCGTACCTGCTGCGAGCGATCGGCAAGCCGCGGCCGGAGCTGGCAGGCGCCGTCGCCGGGCTGCGCGCGTGGGTGGCGGCCGGCGGGCAGCGGATCGACCGCGACCGCGACGGGACCTACGAGCACTCTGACGCGATCCGCATCCTCGACGCGTGGCAGCCGCTGCTCGAGCGCGCGGTGCTGGCGCCGGCGCTCGGCGGCCCCGCGTTCGACGCGTTCGAGAAGGTGTTCGGGCACAACCGCGACCTGCCGAACGGCACCGGCGGCGCGCACAACCACTTCGGGTCGGCGTTCGCGTGGACGATGGCCGGCTACGTGCGCAAGGACGTCCGGCGCGTCCTCGGCGAGCGCGTGAGGGGGGCGTACTCGCTGCGCTTCTGCGGCCGCGGCAACCGCGCGCGCTGCGCCAAGGTGCTCCAGGACTCGCTGGCGCAGGCCGTCGCGGCCGACCCGGCCAAGGTCTACGAGGACCCGACGATCGCGCCCGAGTCGTGCCAGGGGATGGACCGCCAGGCGTGCTTCGACAGCCTCCGCTACACGCCGGTCGGGCTCGTGGACCAGCCACTCGAGCCGTGGCAGAACCGCCCGACCCAGCAGCAGGCCGTCGAGGTCGCCTCGCACCGGCCGCGCTGACCCGGAGCGCGGCCGCCAGGCGTTAGCCTCGCGCGGCGGTGGCCCGACCGATCCGAAGATGGGCGGACCCGGCCGCCGGGTGGGTCTTCCTCCCGGCGGCCGGCGCGCTGATCGCGCACGCGCCGGTGCTGAGCTTCGACCTCCTGCGGCCGCTCGCACGCCCGATCGACGGGGGGCTCGAGCTGCGCGGGCGGCGCGTGCTCGGCGACAATAAGACCTGGCGCGGCGCGCTCGTGATGTTCGCCGGGGGATTCGCCTCCGCGCTCGCGCTCACGCGCTCGAGACGCTTCCGCGAGCGGCTGCCGGAGCGGGTGGCAGCCGCGCCCGCGCCGGCGTACGGCGCGCTCCTGGGGCTGGCCGTCGTGGCCGGCGAGCTGCCCACCAGCTTCGCCAAGCGGCAGCTCGGCGTGGCGCCGGGCCGGCAGGCCCGCCCGCCGCTGGGGGCGCTCATGTCGCTCTACGACCAGGGCGACATCGTGCTCGCCGGCGCCGTGACGCTGCGCCCGCTGTGGCGGCCCGCGCCGCGCGAGCTCGCGGGGGCCTACGTCAGCGTCGTGGCGGTGCACCTCGTGTTCAACGTCGTGGGCTACGCGATCGGCGCCCGCGAGCGCCCGATCTAGCAGCCGCGCCGCGCGGGTAGGGGCGCGCTCAGCGACGCGTCCGCTGCGATACTGCGCGCCGGATGTCGCTTCCCGACATCGTCTCGCGCGAGCAGTGGCTGGCTGCCCGCCAGGAGCTGCTCGCCAAGGAGAAGGAGCTCACGCGGGCGCGTGACGCACTCAATGCCGAGCGCCGCCGGCTGCCGATGGTGCGGGTCGAGAAGGACTACGTCTTCACCGGCCCCGGCGGCGAGGCTCGCCTGATCGACCTCTTCGACGGCCACCTCCAGCTCATCGTCGGCCACTTCATGTTCGACCCGAGCTGGGAGGACGGCTGTCCGAGCTGCACGGCCGGCGCCGACGAGGTCTCCCAGGGCCTGATCGACCACCTGCACGCCCGCGACACCCACCTGGTCTACGTCTCGCGCGCGCCGATCGAGAAGATCGAGCGCTACAAGGCCAAGCGCGGCTGGACGTTCCCCTGGTACTCGTCCCACGGGAGCGAGTTCAACCACGACTTCGGCGTGACGCTCGACGAGTCGGTGGCGCCCGTCGCGTACAACTACCGCCCGGCGGCCGAGTACGAGGCGGCGGGGAACGCCGCGTTCCTGGAGGGCGAGCAGCCGATCGAGATGCCGGGCACGAGCTGCTTCCTACGCGACGGCGACGAGGTCTTCCACACCTACTCGAGCTACGCCCGCGGCGCGGAGATGACCGGCGGCTCGTACTACTGGCTCGACCTCACGGCGCTCGGCCGCCAGGAGGAGTGGGAGGAGCCGAAGGGCCGCGCGGCGAGCGCGCGCAGCTCGCGGCCGGGCTTCGAGGACTGAGGGGTCAGGGCAACCCGGTCGAGCTGTTCGAGCCGACGCGGCCCGAGGCGAAGCTCTAGCCGCGCGACGAGGCCGATAGCGGTGGCGCACCGTCGAGGCCGCGCCGGAACCCCTCTCGCCAGCTCGCGTAGCGCGGCTGCCAGGCCAGCTCGCGCTTGACCTTGGCGTTCGAAGCGCCGCGAATCCTGGTCATCATCGAAACGCCCACCTCGCCCGCCGCCAGGCGACCGAGCCAGACGGGCACTCGCCGCGGAGGCTTGGCGCCCACCACCCGCGCCAGCTCCGGCAGCCACTCGGCGACCGGTGCCGGCTCGTCGTCGGCGACGTTGTAAGTGCCCGGTGCGCCTCGCTCCAGCGCGGCAATCGTCGCCGTGGCGACGTCGTCGACGTGAGCGAACGACCAGACGCCGGCGCCGTCGCCGACGATCGGGAGCCTGCGCTTGCGCACGAGCGCCACGAGGTCGCCGTCCAGCGCCAATCCGGTGCCCGGCCCGTAGAAGTTCCCGTAGCGCAGCGCGAGCCCGTCGATCTCCGCGGCTTCCGTGACGGCCTGCTCGAGATAGCGAATCGCCGCGAGCGACTCGGCCTGGTTGGGCGGTGGGCTCGGGTCGAGCGGATCCTCCTCGGTCTTGAGCCCGTCGCCGCTGCGCTCGTAGTTCCAGTTCCCGTAGCTCTGCGCCACGAACCGGCGCGCGCCGGCGGCAAGCGCCGCCTCGAGCAGGTAGTCGGTGCCTTCGGTCCGCAGCCGGTTCGTGAGGGCGAAGTCGCGATCGAAGCGTCTGAAGCTCTTCAGGTCCGCGAGCGCCGTCAACTGGTGGACCAAGACGTCGGGCCGAGCCCGCGTCACCTGCTCGATCACCGCGTTGCGATCGAGACCGTCGGCGACGGCTGGCTCGGCCCCCAACGCCCGCAGCGCGTCCGCCTTCTCGGGCGAGCGCGTCATGCCTACGACGGAGTGGCCGCGTGCGACCAGGAGCGGCACCAGCCGCTTGCCGACCGCTCCCGTTGCACCGGCGACGAACACCTTCATGGCGCACTCGAACGGTACTCAGGACGTGCCGGCGCCGGCTAGATCCGAGCAGGCAAGCAGCGCGAGTGGCGGGAGCAGGATTCGAACCTGCGAAGGCTGAGCCGCGACATTTACAGTGTCGTCCCGTTGACCGCTTGGGTATCCCGCCGAGCGTTCGCGGCGCGGATTGTAGAGGCCGGATTCCGGCACCGGCGATCCGCGAATGATTGGCCGGGCTCGATCTCGAAGGCGGCGTACTTCGGGCCGCCGAGACGGATCGCCGTACCACCGCCGAGCTCGGACGAGGGGATCAGCCAGCGTCGCCCATCGCCCACCAATGCGAACAGGTATTCGAACCGCGACGGATCGAGGTACTTCGCGATCCTGTTCCAGCTCTGGTTGCCGCCGCGTGTGCATACGGGCAGGTCCCACCTCCTCTTGTGGAAGCACCCGGTCGTCTTCACCTGAACCCGTGCCGCCTTCCCCTCGATCTCTGCCATCAGGTCCCAGTCCGGCGTGTGCCCGATCGGGACGCAGACCGGTATCCCGTTGCTCATGAACCATTCGACGGCGGACCACTCACCGAGATTTCCCTGTTGCCGTGGAGTGAGCATGAGCGAACACATGTTCGCACACGAGCCGGATGGAACTCGAACGGTCGCGTCCCGTCTAGACGCCCGCGCCGGTGCCGTTCGCCGGCAGCCGGATCCCGTGCAGGCGCTCCAGCGCCGCCTTCGGGAGGTCATGGCGGAACGCGTCGCGCACGTCCGGCACGAGCCACACGTGCGACATCTTCAGGCGCCCCAGCCGGCCGTTCGCCGTGTGCAGGTGCCACTGCAAGATCGGCCCGCCCAGCTGCGGGTTCGGCTCGGAGCGCGGCACGCGGTAGACGAACGCCAGGAGCTGCGGGTCGCCGCCGGGGTTCTTCCAGTACATGAGCGTCTCGGGCATGGCCGGGTCGACGTAGTTCGAGTCCTCCATGTAGTCCGGCCGTGAGAGGTGCCAGTAGTCGTGGCCCCTCTGCTTCTCGAAGCTGCGCGGGGCGAACACGTAGCCGGCCGCGCGCGCGGCGTCGAAGCTCGGGAACTTCACGCGCGCGGTCTCGCGCGCGCGCGCGAGATGGTCGCGGACCTCGGCGCGCTCGGCGGGCGAGGCAAGCGCGAAGACGTCGTTGACGTGACCCGGCGGGTGGGCGCCGCCCGCGCCCGCGGCTCCCCCGTGCGCGTGGCCGTCGCCGGAGTCCGCGTGGCCGGACTGGCCGTCGCCGTGCGAGTGCGCCGCCTCGGAGTGACCGGAGTGCCCGTGGTGGCCGCCGACCTCGCCGGCGATCGCGGCGCCGCCCACGACCCCGAAGCCGAGGCACAGGAGCGCCGGGGCGACCCGCATCGCGAGCGGCCGCACCGGCCGCGCCGCGAGCCCGATCAGCAGCGCCTCGAACGCGAGCGACGCGGAGCCGGAGGCATCCCGCCAGTGACCCACGTGCGAGTCGAGCTGCGGCAGCCCGACCGTGCGCGACACGAAGTAGCCGGCCATCAGCGACGCCGCGAGTCCGCCCGCCGCGCCCCACACCAGCTGCGGCGGGCGCGGCGCCGCGAGCAGCAGCGCGAGCAGCGCCGAGGCCGCGATCGCCATCACGAAGAGCACGCCCACGTACGGCGCCTCCTCCCACTTGTGCCCCAGGTCGAGCGCGTGCGTCAGCGCCACGCCGCCGAGGCAGCCGATGGCCGCCACCCGCGCCTGGGTGCTGCTCGCTGCCGTCTGCCCCGGCGCGGTCAAGCCGCGCATTGAAGCAGGGTGCTAGGCGGAGTCCTTGAGCCGCTGCGCCTCGGGCAGCAGCTCGAGCTTCTTCAGCGTGGTGTTCTCGATCTGCCGGATCCGCTCGCGGGTCACGCCGAACGCACGGCCGACCTCCTCGAGCGTGCGCGCCTCGTGGCCCTTGAGCCCGAACCGCATCTCGATCACCTCGCGTTCGCGCTCGGGCAGGGCGTCGAGCGCCCTGCGCACGTTCTCGCGGCGCAGGTTCTCGACCGCGATCTCGTACGGCGACTCGGAGGCGTCGTCCTCGACGAAGTCGCCGAGCTCGGAGTCCTCCTCCTCCCCGATCGGCTTCTCGAGCGAGACCGGGAGCTGCGCGAGGCGCTGGATCTCCTTGACCTCGCGGACGGTGAGATCGAGCGACGCGGCGATCTCCTCCGGCGCCGGCTCGCGGCCGAGCTCCTGGACGAGCTGGCGCTCGACGTGCACGACCTTGTTGAGCTTCTCGACCATGTGCACCGGGATGCGGATCGTGCGCGCCTTGTCGGCGATCGCGCGCGTCACGGCCTGGCGGATCCACCAGGTCGCGTACGTCGAGAACTTGTAGCCGCGCCGGTAGTCGAACTTCTCGACCGCCCGGATCAGCCCGAGCGAGCCCTCCTGGATCAGGTCCAGGAAGGTGAGCCCGCGACCGAGGTAGCCCTTCGCGATCGACACGACGAGCCGCAGGTTCGCCTCGATCATGTGCTGCTTGGCGACCATGTCGCCGCGCTCGATGCGCTTGGCGAGGGTGACCTCCTCGACGGCCGTGAGGAGGCCGACCTTGCCGATCGAGCGCAGGTAGAGGCGCAGCGAGTCCAGGCTCGGCTCGACGGTGAGGTCGATCTCCGGCTTCTTCGGCGGCTCGCCCTCGCGCTTCTCCGGGTCCGGCTCGGCCGGCGCCCACTCGGTGGGCGAGCCGTCCTTGGTCACGACGTCGATGCCCTGATCGACCAGGTGGGCGCGCAGGTCCTGGAGCTGCTCCTTCGTGACCTCGACGTCCTCGAGGCAAGCGCCGAGGTCCTCGACCGAGAGGAACCCCCTGTCGCGCGCCTCCGAGAGCAGCGGACGTAGTTCCTCGATCTCCCCGAAGGTCCCCTCCTGGCGATCCACCAGCAGGGTCGCGTCGTTCTTCATTGGCCAGTCGCTCCCCAATGCGCGGCGCCGCACCGCGACGCCCGTTGTTGTGCGAGTCCCCAACCGGCGCCCCGGCCGGTCTGAAAATCAACCTACACCCGATATCGCGAATGCGCGAGCGATTCGCCCGCCGATATCGTGATTCGTCGTCATGAGCGACGGCCCGCGCCTTCTCGCCCCCCTCCCGAGCGACGTGCAGGCGCGCCGTCCGGTCACCCACCTCAGCCTCTCACGCGTGGGCGTGACCGGGGTGAGCAAGGTCGTCCGGATCGGCTCCGGCGCCGGCGAGCAGCTCTACTACGCCGAGCTCGACTGCTTCGTGGACCTCGGGCCCAAGCAGAAGGGCGCGCACATGTCGCGCTTCGAGGAGGTCGTGGAGGAGGCGATCGACGAGGTCGTGCTCGGCGAGGCGTTCAAGGCCGAGACGCTCGCCGCCCACATCGCCGAGCGCGTGCGCGACCGCCAGGGTGGGCTGCGGGCCGAGGTGACGGTGGCCGCGCGCTACCCCGAGAACAAGAGCGCGCCGGTGTCGGGGATCCGCACGCAGGCGATGTACCGGCTGCTCGGGTCCGCGGTGGCCTCGGAGCGCGGGACGCGGCGGCTGGTCGGCGTCGAGGCGCAGGGGATGACCGCCTGCCCGTGCGCGCAGGAGATGGTCATGGAGCGCTCGCGCTCGCGCCTCGCCGAGCAGGGCTTCGGCGAGGAGGAGATCGAGCGCGTGTTCGACGCGGTGCCCGTGGCGACCCACAACCAGCGCGGCATCGGCACCCTGTTCGTCGGCTGCCCCGAGGGCTGCGACACGCCGATCGAGGCGGCGACCCTTCTGCGCATCGTCGAGAGCTCGATGAGCTCGGAGATCTACGAGCTGATGAAGCGCCCCGACGAGGTCGAGGTCGTTGAGAAGGCGCACCGGCGTCCGCGGTTCGTGGAGGACTGCGTGCGCGAGATGGTGCGCATGGCGGTGGAGGAGCTCGGGTCGCTCGGCGACGACGCCTTCGTGCTCGCCCGCCAGCGCAACCTCGAGACGATCCACCAGCACGACGTCGTGGCCGAGCGCCACGGGCTGCTCGGGGAGCTCGCGCGCGAGATCGCCGGCGAGGAGACCAGCGCGCGCCACGTCGAACTGCGCGAGTGGCTCGAGGGCGCCTAGCAAACCGTCCAGAACGACTGGCTTCCCGTCATCGCGGCGCGCGACCGGCCGATTGCTATGGACATGGAAGACCACCGCAAGTCCCTCGGTTTGTCGCAGGATGCGGCGATCGTGCTCGCGCTCGCCGACACCGCAGTCCCGTTCGCCCACTCCCCCGAGGACGAGGCCGAGCGCTGGGTCCGCGTCATGCGGCTCCACGGCTGGGTCGGCGCCACGCTCCAGTCGCTCGGCGTCGGCGAGGCCCCGCTCGAGACCCCCGCCCAGCCGGCCTCGGTGCGCCTGCTGCGCCGGCGCCCGCTCGGTGAGGACGTCGTCGAGACGGTCACCCAGCGCGCACGCGGGTTCGCTCGCGGCCGCGGCGCCGAGGCGGTCTGCACCGTCGACGTCCTGTTCGCCCTGTTCGCGGTGTACGGGAAGGTGATCGACCGGGCGCTCTACATCCGCGGCACCACCCGCGAGGAGCTGCTCGAGCGGCTGCCCGCGGAAGCCGAGGCCGGCCTCGCGACGGGCTAGGCGCCGCGCGCGGCTGGCGTGGCTGGCCAGGCCGCCCGGCGCGCCGTTCTCCCGGCGGCCCGGCGGGCCGCCCGCCCGCGCTTCCGGCGCCGCCCCCGCCCGGGGGGAGCCCCCCTACCGCGGGGGCGTCGCGCGGTCGAGCCGCGACTGCTGCGTCGCCGCCGCCGCGGCCGCCACCCGCTCGCGCGCCTCGTCGATCCGGCGGCGGAAGTTCAGGAAGTAGTCGGCCCCGGACGCGAGGGTCGTCGCGACCGCCAGGTAGAGCAGCGCCTGCACCCACCAGTCGCCGGTGTCGTTGACGGCGATCAGGGCGAGGATCGCGGCGATCTGGGTGGCGGTCTTCACCTTGCCGAGCCGGCTCGCGGGGATCACGACGCCCTGCGCGCCGGCCGCGATCCGCAGCCCGCTGACGGCGAACTCGCGCGCGATGATCACCATCGCGGCCCACGGCGCCAGGCGGTCGAGGCTCACGAGCGAGATGAGCGCGGCGGCCACGAGCAGCTTGTCCGCGATCGGGTCCATGACCTTGCCGAAGTTGGTCTCGCTGCGGCGCGAGCGGGCGAGGTAGCCGTCGAGGCCGTCGGTGAAGGCCGCGAGCGCGAACACGGCGGCCGCCAGCCACTGCGCCTCGGGCGTGGCGTCGAGCAACGCCACCACGAGCACCGGTACGAGCAGGATCCGGAACAGCGTGAGCGCGTTCGGGAGGTTCAGCGGGAACACGTCGGTCCGGAGGCTACCTGCGCGCCACGTACTCGATGGCCGCTGTCGAGCCCAGCGGACCGAGCGGCGAGACGGTCGCCGCCATCACGGGCCAGGGGAACGCGCGCCGCCGGCATCCCTCGAAGACCAGCAGGCAGAGCGCGATCCAGCCGAACCCGTGGACCCAGCCGAGCACGGTCTTCGCGTCCTCGTCGAGCCCTCCGATCCACACGACGAGCAGCGCGCTGAACACCACGAGCTCGGCGGCGGAGTAGATCCGCACCGCCTGGAAGTAGCTCACGCGGCCTCGGGCTCGTCGCGGCCGCGGCGGTAGCGCAGCCCGGCGTGGGTGATGAGTCCGAGGCCCACGATCGTGGAGACCGTGAGCAGCACCAGCGGCAGGACGCTCTCCTCCGACCAGAGGTCGTCGAGGTTGCCGCCGAGCGCCGTGTAGGCGTAGATGCGCGGGCCCATCGCCAGGCCGGAGGCGATCGCCATCGGCCACGCGCCGAGCTTGGTGATGCCGCTCGCGTAGTTGAGGGCCGTGAACGGGGTGAAGGGGGTGAGGCGCGCGTAGAAGATGGCGGCGAAGCCGCGACGGTCGAGCAGGTCGTCGAGGCGGCGCCCGCGCTCACCGAGGAGGTGCTCGGCGCGCGCGCCGGCGCCGCGGCGGCCGATCGCGTTCTGGATCCCGGCCGAGCCGGCGGCGACGAGGATCGCCAGAGCGGCTCCGGCGGCCGTGCCGAACAGCAGTCCGGCGCCGCCGGCCGCGATCGGGACCGGGAGCACGAACACGCAGTTCAGGAGGATCGCCGCCGGCACGAAGCCGATCAGCCCGGCGGTGCCGAGATCCTCGCCCCAGTCCTCGATCGACTGGACCGAGGCGTCGATCCCGGCCAGGCGGAGGCCCACGAACAGGGCGAGCAGCGCCAGCCCGAACAGCGCGAGCCGGATCAGCGCGACGCGCGCCGAGCGGGCGCGCGCGTGCAGCCGACGCAATCGCTCGCGGAAGCGGGCCATCGGTTGAGCCTAAAGGCGGCGATAGCCTCGCCGCCCCTGATGCGACGAATCCTCGCCATCCTGGCGGTAGGGGCGATCGCGGCCGGCGGCGGCTGCAGCGACGACGACGGGGACGCCGACCCGCGCTCCGACTTCGTCAAGACCGCGGACCGGATCTGCCTGCGCTCGGGCCTGCGCCCGCAGGGGCTGCCGGGCGACCTGCCGCACGCCGCCGAGCAGCTCGCCGAGGAGGCGCGCCTGCGCGCCGAGGTCCATGCCAAGCTCGCGGAGCTCCACCCGCCGGCCCACCTGCGCGCCGACTACGAGCGCTTCGTGGACCAGACCGGCCGGGTGGCGCGCGACCTCGGCCGGATGGCGAAGCTGGCGCGCGGGGGCCACGAGGCGGACCTGGGCGAGCTCGGCCGCCGCGCCGGCGAGCTCGAGTCCGGCCGCCTCCGCCTGGCGAAGCGAATGGGCTTCCGCCGCTGCGGCCGCCCGATCACCGAGCCGGTCCGCACCCCGTAGGAGCTACAGCAGCGTCACGGCGAAGCGGACCTTGCCGCTGTCGCAGGTCTCGCCGCTCGCGAGCGTGATCCGCGAGCGGATCGTGCCCGTCGCGCGGCGGCCGCGGCGCTTGAAGGTGCCGGTCGCCGTGCCCACGCCGCCCTGCACCACCGAGGTCTCGCTCGTCGGGTGGAGCTCCTGCTGCGCGGTGAAGCGCCCGCCCTTCACCCTGATCTCGTCGAGCACGAAGCTGCCCGCCTGGCCGTCGTGCTCGCCCGAGCACGCGTAGGTCAGGCTCGTGGCCAGCTCGATCACGCGCTTGCCGTTCGACGAGACGCCGAACGACACGATCTCCCCCTGCGAGGTCTCACCGGTGTAGTCGGCGCCCTTCTTCGGGCTCGCCGCATGGGCCGCCGGAGCCAGCGCCAGTGTCGCCGCCGCGACCAGAGCTACCTGTGTGCGCACCATCGATTCCTTTCGGTCCGCGCCGGGGGTCCGTCCCCTGCACACGTGCGACCGAGCGTACGCGAGCAAACGCGTCTCCGCCAGTTTTAGCCTTGACTGAATTTATCGATATGATTAGGCAGAAGCATGAAGCTGTCACGCCGAAACCTGCTGGCCGGCCTCCCCGCCCTCGGGGCGCTGCCGTTCGCCCGCGCGGCCCTCGCGGCCGAGGACCGGCACGCGGGCCACCACGCCGCGTCCGCCGCGCCGAGGCCGGAGGCGGCCCACGCGGGCCACGGCGACGGCACGCACGTGGGCACGGTCGGCACCGTCGACCACCGCAGGAACGGCTTCGACCCGCACGCGATCCTGCGCGACTTCGACGAGGGCATCGTCCGCCGCGAGGGCAACCGCACCGTCCGCGAGTGGACCCTGATCGCGCAGGACAAGGAGATCGAGGTCGCCCCCGGCGTGAAGTTCGAGGCGTGGACCTACAACGGCCGCGTGCCCGGCCCCACGCTGCGCGCCACCGAGGGCGAGCACCTGCGGATCAAGTTCATGAACGGGTCGCGCCACCCGCACACGATCCACTTCCACGGCATCCACTCCGCCCCGCACGACGGCATCCCGGGTCTCGGCGCCGGCAACATCGAGCCCGGCGAGGAGTTCACCTACGAGTTCGACGCCGAGCCGTTCGGCCTCCACCACTACCACTGCCACACGATGCCGCTCGCCGAGCACATCGCGAAGGGGCTCTACGGCACGTTCATCGTCGACCCCAAGGCCGGCCGCCCGAAGGCCGACGAGCTCGTGATGGTCATGAACGGGTTCGACACGAACTTCGACCGCGCCAACGAGGTCTACGCCGTCAACACCGTCGCGTTCGAGTACATGAACCGGCCGATCCGCGTAAAGCGCGGCGAGCTCGTCCGGATCTACCTCGTGAACCTGCTCGAGTTCGACCTCGTCAACTCGTTCCACGTGCACGCGAACTTCTTCCACCACTTCCCGACGGGCACGTCGCTCGAGCCGGTCGAGTTCACCGACACGGTCGTGCAGGGACAGGGCCAGCGCTCGATCCTCGAGATCCGCTTCCCCTACACCGGCAGGTACATGTTCCACGCGCACGTGTCCGAGTTCGCCGAGCTCGGCTGGATGGGGTCCTTCGAGGTGGTCGACTAGCGATGGCGACCGTCGGCGCACCGCGGCGAAGCCGGCGCGGCTGGCTGGCGGCGATCGTGCCGCTGGCGGTCCTCGCGAGCGCGATCCTCGCGTTCGTCCTGCTCGACGCGCCGGGGCTCGAGCGCAACGGCGTCCCCGCCGAGGACCTCGTGGTCGACCGGGCCGACCTGCGCCCTGGCGAGATCGAGCTGCACGTGCGCAACGACGGCCCCGACGCCGTCGAGATCGAGCAGGCGATCGTGAACGACGCATTCGTGGCGTTCGAGCAGGACGCCGAGGAGGTGGGCCGGCTCGCGGCCACCACCGTCACCGTCGAGTACCCGTGGATCGAGGGCCAGGCCTACGAGGTCGCCCTGCTCACCTCGACCGGCGGCACCGTCACCCACGAGATCGACGTGGCCGCCGAGACGCCCGACGCCGACGCCGGCTTCTTCGGCCTGATGGCGCTGATCGGGCTCTACGTGGGGATCATCCCCGTCGCCATCGGGATGCTCTGGCTGCCGTGGCTGCGCCGTCTCGACGAGCGCTGGGTGCGGCTCGCGCTCGCCCTCACGGTCGGGCTGCTCGCCTTCCTCGGGCTCGACGCGCTCGAGGAGGGCCGCGAGATCGGCGCCGAGGGGGCCCAGGTCTTCGGCGGCGCCGCGCTCGTGTTCATCGGGGCGGGCGGCGCGTACCTCGCGCTCGCGGGGATCGACTCGTGGCTGCACGCGCGCCGCGACCGGGCGGGCGCGGCCGGCGGGAGCGCCACCGGCGCGGGCGCCACGCTGGCGCTGCTGATCGCGATCGGCATCGGCCTGCACAACCTCGGCGAGGGGCTGGCCATCGGCTCGGCGTACGCGATCGGCTCGCTGGCGCTCGGCGTCTCGCTGATCGTCGGCTTCGCGATCCACAACACGACCGAGGGCCTGGCCATCGTCGCGCCCGCCGCCGAGGAGCGGCTCCCGCTCAAGCGGCTGATCGCGCTCGGCGCGATCGCCGGCCTGCCGGTGATTCCCGGCGCGATGCTCGGCGCGGCCGCCTTCGACACGAGCCTCACGGCGCTGATGCTCGGCATCGGCGCGGGCGCCATCGCGCAGGTGATCGTGCAGATCGCCCCCGCGCTGCGCGACCGCGCCGGCGCGCTGCTCAACCCGCTGTCGGTCGGCGGCGTGATCGCCGGCGTCGCGATCATGTACGTCACCGGGCTCCTCATCTCGATCTAGCCGATGGCCACGCGCGAGCTCTCACACGCGGTCGAGGACTACGCCAAGGCGATCTACGTGCTCGAGGAGCGCGTCGGCGGGCCGGTCACCAACAACGCCCTGGCCGAGCGGCTCGGCGTCACCGCCGCGTCGGCGTCGAGCATGGTGAAGAAGCTCGACGGCCTCGGCCTGGTCGCGCACATCCCATACCGCGGCGTGCGGCTCACGGCGCGCGGCCGCCGCGTGGCGCTGGAGGTGCTGCGCCACCACCGCCTCCTCGAGCGCTACCTCGTCGAGGAGCTCGGCGTGCCGTGGGACCGCGTGCACGACGAGGCCGAGGTCCTCGAGCACGTCCTGTCCGAGGACCTCGAGGCGCGCATCGCGGCCAAGCTCGGCGACCCGCGCCACGACCCGCACGGCGACCCGATCCCCACGCTCGACCTCGAGATCGAGGAGGACGAGACGCGCGCGCTCGCGGAGCTCGGCGACGGCGACGAGGCCGTCTTCACGCGCGTGAGCGACGCCGACCCCGCCAAGCTGCGCTACCTCCACGACCGCGGCATCGCGCCCGGGATGCCGCTGGCCGTGGTCGGCCGCGAGCCGTTCGGCGGCCCGATGCTCGTGAAGATCGGCGGCCGCCGGCACGCGCTCGGCGGCGAGCTGGCGGCCGCGATGCGGGTCGAGTAGCTAATTCAGCTTCGCCGCCGCCGGCGCGTCGTCCTTGGTCCAGTAGATCCGCGAGTAGCCGCTCGAGCTGCGCGAGCCGATCGCCAGCGAGCGCTGCTCGATGCCGAGGCCGGAGTCGAGCAGCGCCCCACCCGCGGGCGCGCCCGGCTCGAGCTTGCGCACCTGGCGGTCGTCCTGGGGACTCGAGTTGCCGCCCGACACCGCCTCCCAGTCGGCGATCCACGCGACCGAGCCGGTCGGGCTCAGCGCGATGTCGCTCACCAGGGTGCTCGGCTCGCCGTTCTCCGCGCGGTTGCCGGTGGCCGAGATCGCCCGCCACTTGTTCCGGCCCGTGCGCAGGTCCTTGACCGCGACGTAGTCGTCCGAGGCGTCGATGTTGCAGAACGTCTCGACGAAGGCGACGTAGCGGCCGCGCAGCGTCAGCCGGCTCACGACCGGGCCCGGGTCGCAGTCGCCGTCGTTGCCGAGGAGGTAGCGCCGGTTGCGCGAGTACAGGCAGCCGTAGATCCGCGAGGCGCCGTCGCCGAGCGGAGTCGCGTAGATCCGCGCGCTGTTCGTCGCGGCGATCGTCTGCGCGTTCCGCGCCGTGCACCTGGCGGTCGCGGCCTGCGCGGGCGCGCCGTTCGCCGCGGCCAGCGCCCCCGCCGCCACGCAGACAGCCAGCAGCCTCTTCCTCATCCCCGCCCCCTTGGTCGTGCCTTCCCGGTCGGCGAACCTAACAGCGGCGCGTTCGCGATGTTGCGGTCAGTCCCTGTAGGGGTCGATCACCTCGCGCCCGGCCATCGCCACGCCGAGCGGCTTCAACCGGTGCTTGACGCGGATCGAGTCGCCGTGCGCCGCGAGGACCTCGGGCAGGCGCTTGTAGACCTCGGGCGCCTCGTCGGCGCCGCCGCCCACCAGCACGATCCCCCGCTCGCGCAGGCGCCGCTGCACGGCCGGCCAGTCCACCAGGCCGGGCTCGACGACGCGGCCCTTGCGCACCTTGCCGGCGGCCGCGCGGCGGCTCATCACGCGACCCGCCCCGTGCACGGTCGAGAACAGCGCCTGCGTCGAGTCCGCGCCCGCGACCCCCTCGAGGATCACCGAGTCCTCGCCCATGCTCCCGCCGACGAAGCCCTCCTGACCCGGGTAGGCGGGCGTGCAGCCCTTGCGTACGACCCAGTAGTCGCGACCGAAGTGCTCCTCCCGCCAGGCGAAGTTGTGGTGGTTGTGGACCTCGTGGACCGGGCGCGCGCCGAGGATCTCGAGCACCTTGCCGACGACCACGTCGCGGCCGGCGTAGGCGTACTCGCCGGCGAGCGTCATCGCCTCGACGTACGCCTGGCCGATGTCCGAGCCGGCGTCGAAGAGGACCGGCGGCGAGTCCATCCCGCCGTCGCGGGCGCGGCCCTCGAATGACAGCCCCTGCGCCAGCGCCAGGAACCCGCTCGCGGTCTTGTGGCCGAACCCGCGCGAGCCGAAGTGCACGCCGACCCAGATCGCGCCGCCCTCGTCCTCGAAGACGTTCACGTAGTGGTTGCCCGACCCGACCGTGCCGAGCTGCTTGCGGGCGAGGCCGGCGAGCTTGCGCTGCGGCTCGAACGGGGCGTGCTCGATCCGCTCGAGGACCGGGTGGTCGGCGCGCTCGCGAGCGGGCACCCCCATGCCGAACGAGATCCGCCGGGCGATCTCGCGCATGACCGGCTCGACGCCGCCGGCCGCGTCGAGCTCGGCACGCGTCACGTCCGTCATCACCGCCTTGTTGCCGCAGCCGATGTCGTAGCCGACCCCCGACGGCGATACCTGCCCCTCGTAGGCGACCGCGCCGCCGATCGGCTGCGAGTAGCCCGGGTGATGGTCGGCGCACAGCACGCCGTGCTCGGCGCCGCCGGCCTCCATGCAGGTCTCGAGCTGCCGGAGGCTGCGCTCGTCGACCGGACCGAACGTCTTCACGCTCGCCATCGCCCTCGAAGGTTGCCCTACCCGCAGGCCGGATACGTGCGCGACGCCCGGAGGACGCGGCCGCGGCTCGTGCGCACCCGCACGGCGATCCGCAGCTCGCCCGCCGGCAGGTCGCGCAGTACCACGGCCTTGCGGGCGAGTGCGCCCTTCGTGCGCCGCACCAGCACGCGCCTGCCGTTCACGCTCACCGCGAGCGAGCGCCGCCGCTCGCGCGGCCCGGGGTGGCGCAGCCGGATCGTGAGCGTCGCGCCCCGCGCGCACCGCCGCGAGGGCGGTAAGGCGGTCGCGGCCGTGCTCGCGCCCGGCCCCGCTGCGCCCGCGCGCAAGAAGCGGATCCGCCGCGCGGTGAGGCGGCGCTGCCGGTCGCCGGGCGAGAACTGCGCCGTCGACGCCGGCTCGCCCAGGTCGGCGGCGATCGTGACGCGCCCGTCGGCCCCGGCGGTAGCCGTCGCCGGCAGCGCGCCGTCCACCCGCACGCGCTCCCCGCGCTCGAACAGCGGCGGGGTGACCACCGTCTCGGTCCCCGACCCGACCAGCGTGAGTCCGCCGGCGGACGCCGCGCGCACCTCCACGAACTCCGGCGCGCGGCGCGGGTCGGCGCGGAACCGCCAGCCCCAGGCCGTCGCGTCGGCGAACACGCTGCGGTAGTCGAAGCGATCGGGATCCGGCCGCCCGAACGACCTCACCATCACGTCCCAGAACGCGTGCATCCCGGCCTCCGCCGTGACCATGTTGTGCACGCCGCACGGCAGCTCGTCGCGCACGTGCTCGACCCCGGCGGCGCCGAGCGCGGCACTGAACTGCCGCGCGAGCTCGCGCACCCCCGGCTCGGCCCCCGCGAGCAGCACGGGGTCGCGGGCGTCCTGCGGGCCGCACGACGCGCCGGTCCCGCTCGAGACGTACACGCCGAGGCCGCGCAGGTTCAGGGCGAGGCTCGCCGCGTCGTTGCCGTGGAAGAACCAGCCGTTCGTCGCCCGGTCGCCGACCGGGTCGCCGCCGGAGTTGCAGCCCTCCCTCGGCGGCGCGTACGGGTCGTCGGCGGCCCCGCGCGGCGCGCCCGGCGAGCCCGCGCCGGGGGACGGCTGCACGTCGCCCGGGCCGGTGTAGACCGGGTCCGGGGCGACGAACGGGACCGGCCCCGAGAAGCTCCCCACCGCCGCGAACAGGTCCGGCCGGTGCGCGGCCCAGCGCGTAGCGCCGGCCGCGCCCGCGGAGAACCCGGCCACGGCCCGGTGCGCGCCGTCCGCGACCGTCCGGAAGCGGGCGTCGACGTGCGGGACCAGGCGCTCGAGCGCGTAGCGCTCCCAGTCCTGGGAGCCGTCGTAGTAGTCGAGCGCCCAGTTGTCGACGCCCATCGACGGCGTGACCACGATCGCCGCGCGCGCACCCGTGAACCCCTTCGTGAACTCCTCCAGGTCGGTCTTGACCAGTCAAGAGTGCTCGCTGTACTGGCGGCCGGGGAGCAGGTAGAGCACCGGGTAGCGGCGCTTGGTCGCCGCGTAGCCGGCGGGCAGCAGGACGTTGTAGGGGTGGCCCTCCACCTCGCCGGCGACGATCCGCGGCGACGGCGCGGGCGGGTCCGGGTCCAGCTGGCAGTAGTTCGGGTCGGCGGCGCGGCCGGGCGCCGCCGCGAGCAGCGCGGCGATCAGCACGATCAGCGTCCCCGCCGCCCTCATCGCGGGAAGGATGGCGCGCGCGGCGCGCGCGGCGCGCCGCTCAGCAGCTCGTGAGCGTGACCCGGCCCGACTTCGGCACGCGCACGCGCAGGCGCGCGCGGAACAGCGGCCCGTGCGTCGCGGACGCGTACGGCCGCGAGCGGTGGTTGTTCGCCTGGATCGTGAGGCGGAACGGCGCGCTCGAGGTCACGCGCTCGCGCGGCCCGATCAGCGCGCGGCCCTTCTTCACCGGCCGGTCCCGGAAGAAGAACGACTGCTCGAAGACCTCGCCGCGCTTGCCCGGGAAGGTCTGGGCGACGCCGCAGGCGGTGGGCTCGTAGCGGAACACGGCCCGCCGCTGGACGCCCTTGCGGCGGTTGTCCAGCCACCAGCCGCCGCGGAGCAGGAAGCCGCCGCTCGACGTGGGCTCGACCGTGTGCGGGGCCGCCGGATACCAGCGCGCGCCGGAGACGCGCATCGGCCCGATGCTGTCGCGGCGGTTCTGCCCCATCGTGTTCGGCCGGTGGATCATCACGTCGCGCCAGCCGTCCTTGTCGAAGCGCTTGATGCTCACCACGCCGAGGTCGTAGCGCACGTCGGTTCCGAGCCGCCCCTCGCGGATCCGCGAGCCGTGCACCGCGAACCAGACCCTGCCGCGGCGCGAGACGCCGAACGACGCCTCGTTCTCGCCGATCACGGCGTCGGTCTCGCGGTCGGCGGCCAGCGCGCTCGCCGGGCCGTCGATCGACGCCTTCGGCTCGTCGAGCGCCTGGTTGAGGAACACGAGCGCGAGCCCGCCCATCGACGGCGAGCCCGTGTAGCCCTCCAGCAGGTTGGCCACCGCGATGCGGTCGGTGGCGAGCCCCGGTGAGATGAGCTGGCCCTTGTCGGTGATCGGGTAGTCGTCGCGCATGCGCGCGAGCGAGCGGTCGACCAGCGCGCGGTAGCGCGACGCGTCGATGCGCGACGTGTCCGGAAGGCCCGCCGCGATGGCGCCGCCGTAGGCCGCGGCGGGGTAGGCCCACACGAGCTCCTGCGAGCGGCCCCAGATCGCCTGGTCGGCGTCGGGCGCGGCCATCCGCCAGGAGCCGTCGGCCGAGCGGCGCACGACGATCCGGGCGCGCAGCGTTGCGTCGTCGCCGAGCCGCGAGACGAGGTGCGAGTAGAGCCCGAAGCTGAGCGCGTGATAGGCGGCCGGCATGTCCGGCGGGTCGGAGAGGAAGGCTGGGTTGCGGGTGCCGACGACGTTCGGCGCCTGCGTGTTGACCAGGCTCAGGATCTGCTGCCTCACGCGCGCGCGGGCGCCGCCGACGATCGCGTCCGGGTCGTCCGAGCTCAGCCCCGAGTTGAGGATCTCGAGCGCCATCACGGCCTCGACGAGGTCGTGGTTCGAGAACCGCCGCCCGGTGCCGAAGCGGACGGTCTTCTGCTTGCGCAGCCAGGCCTCCCAGCGCTCGCGGTACTTCTCGAAGAGCGGGTCGCCGTCGAGCTTCACGCGCGCGAGGTTGTAGGCGGCGGAGACCCCCCACTGCTCGAAGACGCTGTCGTCGCTGCGCGCCTCGGGCGGGAAGTAGCGGTTCGGGTCGGTGGCCCAGGAGATCGACTTGATGCCGGTGTCGATCAGCGGGCGGTCGTTCTCGCGCAGGCCGGTCTGGATCAGCCCGTAGCCCATCAGCGCGTCGCCGTAGCGGGTGCCGCCGGGCTTGCCGCCGGGGTTCGTGTACTCGTCCATGTAGTCGATCAGCTCGCCGTCGCCCTTCGAGAGGTTGGGCCATGGGGCGGCGATCGCGGCGGCCAGCGTGCGCCACTCGGCGCTCGTGGCGTGGGCCGGGCCGGCGGTCGCGGCCGCCGCGAGGACGAGCAGGATCGCGAGCACGAGCATGCGGAATGCGCGCGGCACGGAGGTCACAACCCCAAGTTAGGGGCAGTTGTTGCGCTCTGGCTAGTCCCGCAGCGCCAGATCGTCCCCGGCCTGACGCGCCGCGCGAACCGCGGCGAACGCCTCGACCACGCGGGGGTCGAACTGGGTGCCCGAGCAGCGGTCGAGCTCCGCAAGCGCCTCGGCCTCGCTCACCATCTTGCGGTAGGGGCGCGGGGACACCATCGCGTCGAAGGCGTCGCAGACGGCGATGATCCGCGCTCCGAGCGGGATCTCCTCGCCGGTGAGCGCGTCGGGATAGCCCCAGCCGTCCCAGCGCTCGTGGCTCGAGCGGACCAGCCGCGCGGCGTCCGCGAGCGCCGGCGCCGCGGTGAGGATGCGCTCGCCGATGATCGTGTGCTTGCGCATGAACTCCCATTCCTCGTCGCTGAGCGGGCCGGGCTTCTCGAGGATCGAGTCGGGCACCGCGACCTTGCCGACGTCGTGGAGCGAAGCGGCCTGGAGCAGCGGCGCCTTCTCCTCCGGCCAGAGGCCGAGCTCGTCGGCGACGAGGTCGCAGAGGTCGCGGACGTCGTGCACGTGGGCGCCGAGCTCCTCGCTGCGCTCGCCGAGCGCGCTGAGCAGGACGTCGGTCGTCTGGGTCCCGGCCGAGACCCGGCTGAGCGTCTTGCGCGCGTACATGCCGCGATCGGCGGCGCGGAGGATGTCGGACGGGGTGGTGCTCTCGTCGGTCACGAGCGTCCAGCCGTAGGAGGCGTCGATCGAGAAGCCCTCGCCGGCGTCGGTCAGGGCGCGGTGCGCGCGGAGGACGAGGGCCTCGGCCTCGAAGCGGGGGAGACGGGTGACGAGGCAGAACTCGTCGCCGCCCATGCGGAAGGCGTGGCCGTCGCCGCCCGCCGCGGCTCGCAGGCGCTCGGCGAGGCGCTGGAGCAGGGCGTCGCCGGCGACGTGGCCGAAGGAGTCGTTGTAGCCCTTGAAGCCGTCGAGGTCGTAGAGGGCGAGCGCGAGCGGATGCTTGTCGGTCGGGACCGCGGTCTCGAGCTCGGACATCAGCGCGCGGCGGTTGCCGAGGCCGGTCAGCTCGTCCACGTGCGCGAGGTGGCGGGCCTCGTCGCCCTCCTGGACCAGCATCGTCCGCTGCGCGCGGACGCCATCCATGACCGCCAGGGCGAGCACCCCGATCGCCAGCGTGACGATGGTCTCCAGTCCCACCTCGCCGGCCTCGGCGTGGCTCCAGCCGCCGGAGTGGAAGGCGCTCGAGGAGGCGGCGGCGACGTACGCGAGGAAGAACATCGCGACGCGCCGCGGCGGGTGGATCGCCGCGGTGAAGAGGACGGCGATCAGGTAGAAGTTGTGCCAGGGGGTGTCGCGGCCGCCGGCGAGGTACTCCATCAGGGCGTTGAGGCCGATCGCGGCGAAGCTCAGCGCGTACAGCTCGTCGTTGCTGGTGGTCGTGCCGCGGCGCAGCAGGCTGTAGCCCGCGTAGAGCGCGCCCGCGAAGAGCATGCCCGCGATGCCCCAGCCGTAGGGGCCGAGCGGCGACCCCGTGGGGGGCGAGAGGCTGACGAGGATGACGGCGAACGCCGAGGACGCCATCCAGACGATCCCGCCCAGGCGGCGGGCGCGATCGGCGTCGGCGCCGGAGTAAGGATCGTCGCGGCGGCCGAAGAGGCGCCGGAGGTTGCTCAGCCGGGACGGATCGCTGGGCACGTCGGGAACGGCGTGCATCGGGGTTTTGTCGGCATTTGCGGCTCCGGGCCGTACCCCGAACGGGTGTCTATGCGCCGCGTAGAGCGCGGACGGTCGCGCGCCAGTGCGGGAGGCCCTCGGCGAGGTCGAGGCAGACCACGCAGTAGGGCCACGGCGGGTTCCACGGGTAGCCGGTCACGTCCTTGCCGCAGAGCGCGCGGTCCGGCTCGTGCGCCTCGACCAGGTGGCAGAGCTTCTCGCCCTCGTTCCGCGGGCCTCCCGCGTCGAGCCTAGGGGCCTGCGTGGGGGCGTCCGGCCGGGCCGGTGCCGCCGTCACGTCGCGATCGCTCCCGCGAGCAGCTCGATCTCCCTGCGCTCGGTCGCCAGCTCGATCTGGTCGGCGCGGCCGCCGAGGTCGGTCCACGCGCCGCACGCCCGCCCGCCCAGCGCGTCGAGGAAGTCGTCGGTGTGCAGCGGGTCGTGGTGGAAGAGCAGGACGCGCTCGGCGTTGGCGCGGTGGGCGAAGGTGAGCGCGTCGGTCAGCCGGCTGTGACCCCAGCCCAGGTGGTCCGGGTACTCGTCGTCGGTGTACTGGCAGTCGTGGACGAGGAGCGTCGCGTCCTTGGCGATGCCCAGGCCCGAGATCCAGTCGTCGGCGAGGTCGGTCAGGTCGGCGCCGAGGCCGGGCTCGTGGTCGGGGATGTAGCAGAGGGAGCTACCGTCGGCCTCGATGCGGTAGCCGAGGGTGGGACCGCGGTGGGTCACGGAGGCGACCCGGATCGTGGCGCTCCCGATCCGCCATTCCGTGGTCTCCGCCTCCTTGAAGCTGACGTGGCAGGGAAGCTCCCTGACCTCCACCGGCGCCAGCGGCGCCGAGATGTAGCGGGCGATCCGATCCTCCAGAGAGGCCTCCGGGCTCGCCGGGCCCCAGATGATGATCTCGGACTCGGGGATGAACGCGGGCGCGAAGAACATCAGGCCCTGGATGTGGTCGAGGTGGAGATGGGTCAGGAGGATGTTGAGCGGGTCGACGGTCCTGGCCATGCTCAGGCCGAGCGTGCGGATGCCGGTGCCGGCGTCGAGGACGAAGGTGGTGCCGTCGTCGAGGGTGACCTGCACGCAGCTCGTGTTGCCGCCGTAGCGCGTGGTCTCGGGGCCGGGGGCGGGGATGGAGCCGCGGGTGCCCCAGAGCTTGACCTTCACCGCGGGTCCGCCCCGGGATCGGGCCAGAAGAAGATCATCGCTCCGGTGAATCCGTCGGCCGGGCCGACGATCGGGACGCCGCTGACGGCGATGTCGTGCTCGGTCCCGTCGGCGGCGCGGATCCTCGCCTTGGCGTGGCCGGGGCGGTTGGCCCTCAGGGCCCGCGTGAGCGCCTGGTCCTCGAGGGGAACCGCCTCGTTGGTGCTCGGGTCGAACGGCCCGAAGGTGGAGAGCCACTCGTCGGCGGTCATCTGACCGTTGCCCTCGAAGGGCCGGCCGAGAAGGCCACCGGCGGCCTCGTTGTAGAAGAGGATGTCGCCGGGGGCGTCGACCAGGAAGGCCGGGGTGCTCAGGCTCGCGAGGAGGTTGCGGGCGAGGATGAGCTGGAGGGGCTTCTGGGGCTGGGCCTCCATCGCCAGAAGCCTTGCACGCGTCAGGCCGCGGCGGCCTCGAACCGTTGACCGGCCGCTCTCAACCGCTCCACCAGCGGACGGCCCAGCCCGGTGGCCGGCGTGAGCACCCCCGTCCGCTCGGGCAGCTTCTCGCCGTCGAGCGCCAGGCAGAGCCCGGCCTCTCCCAGCATCACGCAGGTCGCTCCGTACCCCGGATCGCCCTTCGCCCCCACGCGCGCCAGCCAGCGCCCGCCGTCGGCCGCGCGCGCGTGGATCTCGAGCTCGAAGAACCCCTCGCGCACCATCTTGTCGCTCGGCCCCTCGCCCGGGTCCGGCAGGACGCGGTCCAGCACGAAGCGCGTGGGCCGGGCGGCCAGGCTGCCTTCCAGGCCCGCGAGGCCGGCCACGACCCCGGCGGCCTTCGCCTGGCCGACCACGCCACGGCCGGTCCCCATCAGCTCGCGGTACTTGAAGCGCCGTCCGTAGGCGTATCCGAGCAGCGCGTTCGTGCGCCGGATCACGCGCGTGTTGGTCCTGGCCTCGAGGAACGGGGCGAGCCAGCCGCCGAGCTCGTCGTCGCGCTCGATGCGCATCCTGTCGCGCTCGTCGCCCAGGTCGGGCTCGGCCTCGCGGTCCGGCGACAGCGCGTACGGGTCGTCCGTCACCTCCCGCAGCGCAGGGTCGGCGCGCGCGTCGTCGACCATGCCCTTCATCGCGTCCGCCGTCCCGCCGCTGATCCCGCCGCGGATCCGGGTCACCACCGTGTTCGTGTCGAGCAGCTCGCCGGCGGCCTCGTGGAGCACGAGCACCCCGAGGTCGAACGGGATCGAGTCGAACCCGCAGCTGTGCACGATCCGCGCCCCGCTCTCGCGCGCGGGGGCGTCGAACATCCGGATCGTGTCGTGAATGAAGAGGATCTCGCCGGTGAGGTCCGCGTAGTGCGTCCCCTCCGTCGCGCAGGCGTCCACGAGCTTCAGCCCGTACTTGCGGTAGGGGCCGACGGTGGTCGCGATCGCGGTCGTGCGCTTCGCCATCGCGCCGAGGGCGTCCCGATCGCCGGAGTCGGCGACGATCAGCGGCCAGTCCGCGGCCCGCTCGCCCAGCCCCGAGCGCAGGCGCTGGAGCTTCTCCTGCGACCGTCCGGCCAGCCCGATCCGCACGTCTGACGCGGCGCTTCGCGCCAGGTAGTCCGCCGTCAGCTTCCCCACGAACCCGGTCGCGCCGTACAGGACCAGGTCCAGCTCGCGCCCCTCCGCAGCCATTCGCGGCACCTTACAGGTCAACTTGAGCGGTCAGGGGGCGTTTCACCCAATGGTGGGACTGTCTGGCCGCAAGCCCGCGCGTCATAGGCCGATCACGGGGTCGATGGCCCCATCGCGTGACTAGCTCACGGGCGCGCTCCGTCCGCGCCCTGTTCGCCCGCCGGGAGGATCCCTACGCGGGCGCCGACCTCGCCACGTCGCGCCGCCTCGTGGGCCTGCTCTGGGCGCTGAGCATCGTCCTCACCCTCGCGCTCCTCCCCCTCAGCCCGCCGACCGACTCCGCGATCGGAACCGCCGGCTGGATCCCCACGGCCGCGATCGTCCTCGCCGGCGCGATCGGCGTCAAGCGCCTGCTCGATCCGAAGCGCACGGTCGGCTTCGACGAGCTCCTGGCGGTCAGCTACCTCGGCATCGCCCAGACCGCGCTGCTCGTCTGGCTCGGCGGCGACGGCTCCGGCTACCGGGAGCTGCTCGTGCTCTGGGTGGGCTCCGGCGTCGGCGTCCACCCAGCCCGCCGCGGCCTGCCGTTCCTCGCCACCGCGCTCGTCGCGAGCGCGCTGCCGATCGCCTACGGCGGCTGGGACCCCGACCGCGCCGGCGACTTCGCCGCCCACGCCCTGCTCTGGTGCGCGGTCGGCATGGCGCTCACCGTCCTCACGGCCGCCACCCGCGCCCAGCGCACCGCGCTGCGCAGCGGCGAGCGCGAGGCGCGCGCCGAGGCGGAGCTGGCCTCGCGGCACGTGCGCACCCTCCACGCCATCGCCGAGGTCGCGCTCGAGCACATGCCGCTCGACGACCTCCTCTCGGACCTGCTCGACCTGGTGGTCGGCGCGCTCGGCGTCGACTCGGGCGCCGTGCTCCTGCACGAGCCCGACGACGCCCGCCTCGTGCTCCGCGCCACGACGGGCAAGGGCACGGCGACCCCGGGGATCAAGATCCGCCACGGCGAATGGCTCGCCGGGCGGGTGGCCGCGCGGCGCAGCCCGCTGGTGGTCGGGGAGGTCGGCTCGGCCGAGCTCGAGTGCCCGCTGCTGGAGGGCCAGCGCGTCTGCTCGCTGGCTGCGGTCCCGCTGCTCGTGAACGGCAACCTCATCGGCGTCCTCCAGGTCGGCTGCGAGAGCCCCCGCCGCTTCTCCGAGGACGACGTCCGCCTCCTCCAGCTCGCGGGCGAGCGCATGGCCCTCGCGATCGACCGCGCGCGGATGTTCGAGGACACCCGCCACATCGCCGAGACGCTCCAGCGCAAGCTCCTCCCCGAGCGCCTTCCGGCGATCCCCGGCGTGGAGCTGGCCGCGCGCTACCTGCCGGGCGGGCCCGGCGTCGAGGTGGGCGGCGACTGGTACGACGTCTTCGTCTACAAGGACGGCCGCGTGGGCCTCGCGATGGGCGACGTCGTGGGCCGCGGCATCGACGCCGCCGCCCTCATGGGCCAGCTCCGCACCGCGCTGCGCGCCTACGCGGTCGAGCGCCCCTCCCCCGCCGAGGTGCTCGACCGACTCGGCTCGCTCTTCCACCAGCTCGCCCCTGGCCAGATGGCGACGCTCGTCTTCGTGGTCTTCGACCCGCGCACGGCGACGGTCCGGCTCGCCAGCGCCGGCCATCCGCCGCCGCTCGCGATCGCGCCGGACGGCGTCACCTCCTACCTCCAGCACGAGAGCTGCCCGCCGCTCGGCGTGATGCCGTACCTGCCCTACCGCGAGCGTGTGGCCCGACTCGAGCACGGCTCGACCGTGCTCCTCTACACCGACGGCCTCGTCGAGCAGCGCGGCAGCATCGAGGCGGGCATGGACCGGCTGCGCGAGGCCGCGACCGGCGGCGACGGCGACCCCGACGCCCTGCTCGACCGCGTGGTCGGCGCCCTCCTCGCCAACGCACCCGGCGACGACGACGCCGCAATGCTCGCCCTCCACGACGTCCCGCTCACCTCCGACCACCTCACCCTCACCCTCCCCGCCGACCCCGAGGCGCTCGTCCTCGCCCGCCGCAGCCTCGCCCAGTGGCTCGAGGCGGCCCACGCGACGCGCAGGGAGGCCTACGAGCTGAGCGTCGCCTGCGGCGAGGCGTGCGCCAACGCGATCGAGCACGCCTACCCGCCGGGCCGCGCCGCCTTCCAGCTCGACGCCGAGCGCGCCGACGGCGGCGTCGAGATCACCGTCACCGACAACGGCCGCTGGCGCAGCCCGCGCTCGGAGAACCGCGGCCGGGGGCTCGACCTGATGCGCGCCCTCACCGACGAGCTCGATGTGGAGAGCTCCGCGGCCGGCACCCGCGTCCGCCTGCGCCGGCGCCTGGAAGCCCCCGCGTAGTGGACCGTCTCGCACGAATGAACCTCGTCTCGGTCGAGGGGGTGACGGTCGCCCGGATCGACGGCGACATCGACATCTCGAACGCGCAGGAGCTGGGCGACGCGCTGGTCGCATCGCTCTCGAACGACAGCCTCGGCCTCGTGCTCGACTTCACCCCGCTCGACTACCTCGACAGCTCGGGGGTCCACCTGATCCTCGGCCTCGAGGGCCGGCTGCGCCAGCGCCGCCAGCAGCTGCGGGCGGTGGCGCCGGCGGACGCGCCGCTGCGCGCGGTGCTCGAGATCACGGCGGCCGACCAGACCGTCCCGGTGGACGAGCGCGCCGAGGACGCGGTGCGGGCGATTCGCGACGGGAGCTGAGCCCCCAGGCCGGATACTGATCGTCGATGAAACCGGAGCTCGACGAGGCGAGGAGCGCGATATTCGACCTCGCGGGCGTCATCGGTGCATCCCGTGATGAGCTGCCGACGTTCGGCCACAGCGAGGACATGGCGCGCCCTCATGTCGAGAAGCGCGAGGGCAAGCTGGCACTGGTCGTGGTCGAACGTGGCCAGGAGCAGCACCGCCGCGAGACGGAGGATCTCGACGAGCTCATGTACTGGGTGTTCGAGGGGGTGACCTTCTCGATGGCGTGTGAGTGGGAGCTACGGCACCGCGTCGAAGACCAGGACTCGCGCATCCTCCTCTTCACCAAGCAGCTCGAGCTGCTCGAACGACTCTCGCGTAGATGGGCCGAGCGCTACCGCGAGGAGAAGCGATCGCTCCTGCGCGACGTCGGAATCGAGCCCGGCGAGCCGGAGCCACGATGACGCTCTCTCCGGGCGCAGGCCGGCGGCGCTCGAGACGGTCAGCCCGGAGCCCTGACGATGCCGATGCCCTTCGCGAGCGAGCACAGCACCGCCGCGGCGCCGCCTCGCGGCGCAACTCGACAACTGCGTTCGGGGGCTGGGTTACGAGAGGGCTTCAAGTACGTGCTCCCTTTCGCTCGCTCCGGCTCCCGGCGCGAGACCGCCGATGAGACAACTGAGATCGCGAATGACACGACCCTCGATGGCGATGAGTCGTGACCGGTTCGCATCCCGAACTTCTCGATCGACCGCGGCTATTCGAACTCCTCCAGCACCGGCCCCAGCGCGGCGTAGACGTCGCGCAGCGCGGATTCGCCGATCCGCGCTCCCTGCTCGTCGCACCATTCCCGCTGGGCAGTCTCGATCGCGTCGAGCACCGTGCTTCCCTCTTCCGTCAGCACCAGCAGCTTTGCGCGGCGGTGGCGCGGATTCTCCTCGTAGACGCAGAGGCCCTCACTGACGAGCAGGTCCGCGACCCGCTGGACGCTCTGCCGGGTGAGGCGCAGGCGACGCGCGATGTCCGCGACAGTAGCCACCCCGCGGGCCTCAGCGAGCACGAGCCAGCGCGCGAGGGATTGCCCGGTCGGCTTGGTGAGTCCCTCCGCCGCGGCGGTCAGGTGACGACTCAGCTCGATGACCTGTCCGAGCACGGCATTGAATGCTTCGCCGGCCGGCGTTCTCCGCAGTTTGACAGTATCCTGTCGTTTCGATACGCTGCCAGTCATGACAGCATCATGTCAAATAGAGGGGACCGCGGCCATCGAACCGTTCGCGATCGAGGTCCCGGCTGCCGACCTCGAGGATCTGCACGACCGCCTCGCGAGGGCCCGGTGGCCGGACGCGATGCCGGGCGCGGGCTGGGAGCGAGGAGTACCGCTCGACTATCTGAAGGACCTCGCCGAGTACTGGCGGCGTCAGTACGACTGGCGCGCTGCGGAGGCCGAGCTCAACGCACTCCCGCAGTTCAGGACTACGATCGACGGCCAGCGGTTCCACTTCCTCCACCTCCGCTCGCGACGAGACGATGCGATCCCGCTGCTGCTGCTGCACGGCTGGCCTGGTTCGATCGTCGTCTATCTGGACTTGATCGGTTGGCTCTCCGATGATTTCCACGTCGTCGTTCCGTCTCTGCCCGGGCACGGGTTCTCAGGGCCGATCACCGAACCGGGCTGGACCGACGGCCGCATGGCACAGGCGTTCCTCGAGCTCATGACCCGCCTCGGCTACGAACGCTTCGGAGCACAAGGACATGACACCGGCGCGTTCATCGCGCCCGAGATGGGACGCGCCGCGCCGGAGCGGTTGATCGGCGTACACCTCAACGCGCTGATCACGATGCCCGGGAGCGATACGGAGGGGTTGACGGAGCGCGAGCAGGAGCGGCTTGCGCACCACCGGCGCTTCCGCGAAACCGGCATGGGGTACGCGCAGATTCAAGGCACGCGACCGCAGACGATCGCCTACGGCCTGACCGACTCGCCGGTGGCCCAACTGGCTTGGATCGTCGAGAAGTTCAAGGAGTGGACCGATCCGGCGCGCGAGCTGCCCGACGAAGCGGTAGGCCGCGACCGGCTGCTCACCAACGTGATGCTCTACTGGCTGACCCGCAGCGCGCGCTCGGCGGCGACAGCGACCTACGAGCGCTTCCGTGACCCCGCGATGTGGCGACCGAAACCGCGATCGCGGGTCCCAACGGCCGTCGCGGTGTTCGCGACGGATGTCGCGATCAGGCGCTTCGCTGAGCCGGAGCACACGATCGTCAGATGGACCGAGTTCGACCGCGGCGGCCACTTCGCAGCACTCGAGGCGCCCGACCTCGTCGCGGCCGACCTACGGTCGTTCTTCTCGTCCATCGATTGACGAGCGCGAGTGATAGCCGGCGCCGCCCTAGGGACCGCCAGTCCTGGCGGGAGAATCCAACGCGTGAATCCGCCGCCATCGCCACCTGGAGCGGAGCGGACTGACGGATCGTCCGTCCAGATCGGCGCTCTCGTTCCACTTACTCGGCCTGGCTGGGTCGAGGCAGGCCAACACTTGCTCGCTGGGCTCGAGCTGGCCGTTCGCGAAGTCAACGGCGCCGGCGGGATCGTCGGCAGACCACTCGAGCTGGTGGTCCGAGACACGGCGGCCGATCCACGGAGGGCCGCGGCGGCCGTAGACGAACTGGGTCGCCTGGGCGTGGCTGCGTTGGCCGGCGAGTATCACAGCGTCGCCGCTCGCGCAGCTGCCGACAGGGCCGACGCGCTCGGCCTGCCGTACCTCTGCTCGTCAGCGGTTCTCGACGCGCTCACCGAAGGGCCAACGGACTGGGTCGCGCGCCTCGCCCCGGCGCAGTCCTACGGATGGTGGATCTATGCCGACTTCCTCCTCAACGCGGGCCACGGCCGGATCGCCGTAGCGACCGAGGCGAGCGTCTACTGGACCTCTGGAGCACGCATCCTGCGGGATTACCTTGCTGCGCGTGGCGGCACCGTCATTGAGTTCGACATGCGCGCACTGGCCCCCACGGCCCTGTGCGACGAACTCGTCGGCACTCGCGCGACAGCCCTCCTTCTTCTGGTCGGCCACCCGGAGCCGGCGGTGTCGATCGTGAAGTCTGTCCGCCGCGACCAGCGCCTCGGCGAGATCATGATCGGTGCTCCGGCCGGGCAACCGGAGTTCGCCACGTGGGCGAAGTTGCTGGGCGACGAGGGCGCCGCGATCCCGTTCTTGCGCTACCTGCCCGAACGCCTCAGCCCGCTCGGTGCACGAGTCGAGACGGCCCTCGGCGAGTGGCTGGCCGAAGCGCCCTCCTTCGTCGCCTTCGAGGGCTACGACACGATCGCCGTCCTCGCCGATGCGCTGCGTTCGCACGGCGCGGACCGGGCGGCCACCGCCGGAGCCTGGCCGCGCGTTGCAGTCGAAGGCACGCGCGGGGAGATCGAGTTCTCACGCACGCCGGGCATCAGCGTGTGGCAATGGGCCTGGGCGCCGATCCAAATTGCCGATCGAGATCCGGCGGAACCCGGTCGCTTTCGGATCCTTCACGCCGGCCAGGAGAACAACGGAGGTCCGACTGCCCAGGATTCGGAGCTCTGAGACCGATCTTGGTCGCTCCAGGCAGGGCTCGGCTCGGAGCCGGCTGGCAAGGCAGCGATCCGAACGCCTCGGCCCGAAGCCGAGCGTCGTTCCTCGCGCGGGACGTAGTGCAGGTACTTCATAGGCCTGTGAGGTGCTAGGCAAGCGGTGAACAGCCGGCCGACGAACCGCGGTAGGCGCATCGGCTGAGGGTGGTCGTAGCGCTGCCACTCGCCGGGGGTTCATGCAGTAAGCCGTCGCGGGGTCGCGACGGCCGATGACCCGTCCGCGCTGATTCAACTCGCGGATCTGGACAGCCCGGGAGCCCGTGTTCCGTCCGGCTCTGGTCCCCGAATCAATGGCGCGAGCTGGGGCGCGGACCCGCGCGATGACCGATGAGATCGCTGCGCCGGCGCGGTCTAACCGGGTGATGCCCAATCAACACACAGGAGATGCTCATGAACTGGACACTCGAGGTGGTGGTGCTCCCCGTCTCGGACGTGGATCGCGCAAAGGCGTTCTACGCCGAGCGACTCGGTTTCAACTTGGACCACGACGTCGAGCCGAGCGAGGGCAAGCGCATCGTCCAGCTCACTCCTCCAGGGTCCGGTTGCTCGATCGTCGTGGGTGAGGGGGTCGTCCCCGACATGCCACCACCCGGCTCGCTCAAGGGCATGCAGCTCGTGGTCTCGGACATCAAGGCCGCGCGTGCTCAACTGGTCGAGCGAGGCGTGGAGGTCAGCGAGATTCAAGTCATGGGCGAGAACCCGGCAGCTGTGCCCGATGAGCTGGACAACGTCGGGTTCGTCTTCTTCAGCGACCCGGACGGCAACGGCTGGGCGGTGCAGCAGATCTCCACCCGTGGCTAGCCCCGCCCAGCGCGCCGCGGGTGCTCGAGCCGATTGCTTCTGCTGTCTACTGGTTGCGGCCGTGCCACTCCACCTCGCGCAACGTCCGCGCGCTGGTCCAGCGGCGACCCTCCCTACGTCGAGGAGTCCCACTGGCAGCGAGCCGCAACAGCGCCTCTACGCGTTTGGGGACGTCCCCTGCGTGATGGTCCGCGATGGCCCGGGCAGAGCGATCGAGCCTCCTACCGCTTGCGGGTAACACCACCAGCCCACCGACTGGACGCGGGCGTCTTCCCCCACGCGGAGGCGACCGACCTGAGCCTTCATTTGTGTCCGTCCCAACGCAGGCGACCAAACAGCCACCACCCGTGATCTGCCCGCCGGGACTCCGCATCCTTCGTAGAGCCGACGAGGGGACTCGAACCCCTGACCCCTTCATTACGAGTTGGGCTCTGGAGGCCGGGTTTCGCTTGGTTGAGCGGGGTTCGGATCCTTTCCCCGGCGTTGTCGTGGGTCAGAATTGCCGAGTTGGGGACACGTTTCGGGACACGGTTCTAGTCCGCATGAGCAAAGAACTACGTACGGGCCCGGCTGTACCCCGTGGTGGGGCAAGCGGAGGTCGGATCAGGATTGGAGTGGCCGCTCGCCGATGACTGCGAGCGCCTGGTCCGAGGCGCTCCGCACCGCGGTCGCAAGCTCCCCACTGCGATCGAGCTGCTCGACATCGGACGGCGACCAAGTCCGCGCGATCACCAATCCGGGCCGCGGATGCAGGGAAGCGCGGCGGCCGATTTCCTCGCCGAATCGATGCGGATAGTCACGAGACACGATTCGCTCGCGGGCGAGTCCTTCCAGAATCGCGGGCCATTCGTGGGCGGGCCGCTCGCGGTGGCCATCGATGTGCGAGTGCCAGTACTCAAGGTAGCGGCCAAGCGCTGCAGGCGCCGTATCGTGAAGCCATCCACGAGCACGAAACCCGAGGTGGAAGTTCGGCCGGACTGACCAACCGGGGGTCGCAGCGAGTTCGATCAGCCGGTGTCGGGCCCGCTCATCGATCCGCGAGTAGAACCGCCGTGCCTGGCTGAGAGTGTCGCCGGGATAGATCAGAAGATCTAGTGCGGGCGACGGGTCGTCCTGATCCTCGCCGTGGTCTGGCATCAGGAACAGGTACTTAAAGCCACGGCCCTCGCCGACGTTGGCTTGTACTCGCCGGCCCCAATTGGGGTGGCTGATCTCCGCGGGGTAACGGTCGCCGACCGCCGCCTGCAGCACGTTTTCAAGCCACCTCAGGTCATCGCCGTGTCCGCTCACACGACTCCCGGCGCGGCGGGCGCCCCGCCAGGCACCGACGGGTGCGGGCGCGCGGCTGTTGGCGAGTCGGCGGTCGAGCCCCGCGAGCTCTTCAACCAGCTGCCGGCGTCTGGACTGCTGGGCGATCCATTCTCCCCATGCCGGCGATAAGACCGCGTCCGCGAGCGGGCAGCCGAGAGCGAAGAACCCGTCCCAGCGTGCCTGGTGTGCCGCGGCCTCGCGCTTGCTGTTCGGGAGCCGCAGATGCAGCAGCTCGAACTGCTCGTGGTTGTGGATGAGGCCGCCACCGGTGAGGTTTCCCGACCCCGAGAGCACATGAGTGGCGTGGGCGCAACCGACGATCCACAGCTTCGGGTGAAACCGCGATGCCTGAGCGCCCATCACCACGCGCACCTCCGCGCCGAGATCGGCGAGAGCGACCACCGCGTCGGGATCGCTGATAGGCCCGCCGCGGACGATGATCCGCACGCTCGAAGGTGTGCCGGACTCGGCGAACAACTCTCGAAGGAGGTCCACACCGGAGGTGGTAACGAACGCCACGGCGGCGTCAAGCCTCTCCGCGCCCGCGAGCACTCGGCGGAGCGCCTCGCGCGCAGAGGGCACGTCTCGAGACGGGACCAGAGCGTGCACGGCTGTGATCTTTCCACGGACGGTTCCGGCCGTTCGATCCGCCGATGAAGTCGCGCCGCCGAGCGATGGTCAGCGGGCAGAGGTCAAGGGAAAATCGCTACGGCCGCGGAAGTCTCGGGGGCGACGAAGAGCCGAGACCCAATGACGACGGAAGTCGCCGGTCGACAAGGTTCTAGTGCCTTTCGCATGGAGCACTAGCGTCGATAGTCATCTAACCGAGAGTGGATCGACCAGCTGACTGCGTGCGGTCAGGCGGCGGTGCGCAGTGGCCGGACGTCAGCCGGGGCGACGTTCGGATGCAAAGCGTCTGCAATGTCGTTGGAGCCGAGCTCGTGGATCGTCAGGACGGTGTCTGGGACTGCTACGCGCGCGAGTTCGACGACAACCGGGTCGTGAGTGAACGCGATCACCTGCGTAACCTTCGCGAGCTCGCCGAGCGCGGCGAGGATCGCCTTCTTTCGGCCCGGGTCGGAATGCAGCACGACATCGTCGAAGATGACCGGCATCGGGCCGTGCTGGTCGACATGCCGCTCCAGACTGGCGATGCGCAGCGCCAGATAGAGCTGCTCGCGGGTGCCGGTGCTCATCTGACTGACGGTCAGGCGCTCACCTGAGGACCGAACGCCGATCAGCACCGGGCGGTCCTTGTCGTCGAAGTTAACCTCAAGCGCGGCGAAGCGGCCTTCGGTGAGAACGGGGAACAGCTCGTTAGCACGAGCGAGCAGCGGCGTCTTGTGCTCCGTCCGGTAACGATCGATCGCCTGGGTCAGCGCGAAGGCTGCGAGCCAGGCCTTCAGGTAGCGCTCGGTCAACTCGCGCATCTCGCTTACATGACCCTCAAGGTCCTCGGCGGAGGACGCGGCGCCACCGTCGATGTTCATCTGGTCGCGTTCGCGGCGCAGCTCGCCAGCCTTGGTGGTCAACTCCGTCAGCGGCTCGTCGTGGTCCTCGATCTCACGGACCACAGCCTCGCTCTGAGCGCGCAGCTGATCGATGTCCGCCTGTTCAACCTGTTCGGCGAGAGCCTCGACGGTGCCGTGCCCGGCGCCACGGATGTCCGCCTCCAGAGCTGCAACCTGATCGCGCAGCTCCGCTCGACGCTGCGTGTCGCGCTCGGCTGCCTCCAACGCCGAGACATCGGCAACCCCGGCGCGCTCACACAGACCTTTGAGTTCGCGAACGGCAACCGTCGCAGCGGACCGCGCCTCATCGATCTCCGTGCGGGCGTCCTCAAGCTCCCCGGTCAGCGTAGTCCGGCGGCCGCTCGCTTCGAGTGCCTCCTTAAGTCGCCGGCTGAGCTGGCCAACAACGTCCATGGGGCGCAGCGTTCCCAACTCGGGCGCGATCTCCTGGGCGATCTGCTCGGCCTCAGTGTTGAAGCTTTCGATGCGGGCCCGGATACCTTCGACGCGGGTGGTCTGGGTGGCGACCGCGTCGAGCTGGGTGAACAGGTCACGTACCAGTTCGAGCATGCGGCGGCCGCTCGCAGCAGTAACGTCCGGCGTCCATCCGGCAGCTGTGGTCAGCTCACGCCAGCGGCCGTCCCATCCTTCTAGTTCGCGGCGCGCGGTTTCAGCCGTTTCGCGCTGACGGGAAGCGGTGACCTGCGCGCTGCGAACCGTGGTTTGCAGGTCTCTGCGGTTCGTGGCGGCGGTGGCACTGCTCTCGCACAGGCGCTTGGTCCGGGCGATCAGTTCGGTGATACCGGCTGACGCGGGTCCCTCGTCGCCAAGGGCGGCCAGCTCCGCCCGCAGAGTCGCGACGTGGCGGTCACGATCCGCCTCGAGCCTGGCCTGAGCTTCGCGTCGGCGCTGCGCGGTGTGCTCGTGCGCCAGCACCGTCTCACGTACGCCCAGCCAGCCGGTCATGACCGCGGGCGCGGCGGGCTTGATTCCACACGGCTCCCAGGCCTGAAGCCACGAACGCTCGTGCTCTGACCGATCGGAGTCGAGCTGCGTCTGCTTTACGGTCAGGGCGGTGGTGTCGCGCTCGTAGCGCCGACGGCGCACACCGAGCTCGGCGCGGCGCTCGGCGGCCCCGGCCTTGTCACGCAGCTGGTCGGCGATTCCGTCGGCGTCGCGGATCTGTTGCTCGAACTGTTCCGCTTGGACGGGCGCGGTGTCGTCGCCGTCGAGGCGACGGCGGACATGCGACCAGGCGTTGTCACGCTGCGCGCGAGCCCCGGCAAGGTCCTCGACGGTGGCAACGTCGCCGTCGCCGCTGCTGCGCAGACGGTCTTCGTCCTCGGAGAGGCTCCGCTCGGCGGCTTCGAGTTCGTCGCGGCCGCGGGTCAGGTCACGGTCCCGGCTGGCGATCTCGTCCGCCTGCTCGGCGAATGCGGCGACTGCGGCCGCGGTGGGTGGCCGCACGTCACCCAGCATGCGTAGGCTCATCGTCGGGCTGAGCTTCGCAAGTGCCTGGTCTCGCTGCGTCTCGGCTTCGGCGACCTCCACCGCCGCGGCGGTGATCTGCCGTTCGATGTCGCCGGCCGCGTGAGCAGCGGCGACCGCGTCCTGCAACGCCCCGGTGTCCGGCGGCACGGGGCTCCCGTCGAGGTCGCGCTGGGCGTCTGCGGCCTCAATCTCGGCGCCGTTCGCGGTCTCCGTCGCGTTCTCGAACGTGGCGGTCAGGGCCGAGTGCTCGTCGAGCATGTCGCTGATCTCCGCGCGGCGAGCCTCGGTCAGATGTAGCTGGTCGGCCCCGTCAAGGTCGAGGTCGTGACGGATCGCCTTTAGAGTGCGGGTCGCCGTCGCCCGTGCACTGCGCAGCTTGCCTTCCTGTTCGGAGAGGTCCTCCTCGGCTTCGGCGATGTTCGCCACCCGCCCATGAAGGGCGGTGATTGCTGCCTCGTGTGCGACGAGGGTCTCGTCGACGTCGATGCCGGAGATCGTCTCCTGTAGCTTCGCCGCCCGTAGCTCGGCGATGGAGGCGAGCTCGTTCTGAGTCTTCTCGGTGGCCTCTGCCGACCGACGGCAACCGGCGGCCGCGGCGTCTAGGACAGGGACATCCCCGAGCTTCTCGAGTTCGTCCAACAGTGCTCGGCGGCGGATCAGCAGGGGATGAACGACACACAGCCGCTCGCGCACGGCGTTGTCGGCGCGCAGAGTGGCGACCAGATTCCGCAGCCTCGTGATCTCGCCGGCGATCCTCTCTGCTTCGCGCTGGGTGGACTTGAACGCGTTGGCGCGCAGCGTTCGCGAGTTGATCTCCTTCGCCTTGGCGTCGTAGACGGCCCGGGCATGCAGGATTTTGGTGGAGGAGGCGCGCGGACGGAAGAGACAGTCGGCTTGCTCCTGCAATGCGCAGCGAAGCTCATGCAGCGCTGTCGCTCCCATGCTCGCGCTGAACAAGCTCTCGCCGAGCTCGCCGTCAGCGTCGAGTAGCGCCTTGCCGCCGTCGACGAGTGTGTCGTGGTCAAGCGAGAACATGGCTTCGAACGTCTCGCGGCTGATACTGCCGAGCAGGCCATCGAGCACGTCGTCATCGAGCTCGCGGCCCTGGTCGTCGGTCAGCGTGTTCGTTCGTCCCTTGCGGCGGACGACGGTCAACTCCTTGCCGTCCTTATCGATCAATGTGGCAGCGAGCCGCAGATCAGGATTCGCGTGAACATGGTTGTCGGTCGTGTTCACCGGGATTCCGAACAGGAGATCGCCGAAAGCACGCCGCGATGTCGACTTGCCGGCCTCGTTGGGGCCGGTAATGACGTGCAGGTCGCCGTCGCCGCCGCCGGAGATATCGATGACCGTCCCGGTGAACGGCCCGAACGCACGCAGTTCAAGGGTGGCGAGCCGGAGGCTCATTTCGACGCCTCAGTCAGTAGCGACGGGAGCGTCGCCTCGATGTCGGCAAGGACAGACCGCAGCACCTCCGGGTTGCTCGGATCCACCCCGTCCGGTCCTTCGCGGACACGCAGGGGCAGCTTCGCCGCCAGCGGCGCCAGCCCTTCGGCAAGCTCGGACAGGGTCTCCTCGTCCCCAGAGGTCTCACGGAGGACCTTGAGTACCTCGCCAAGCGCCTCGTCAGCCCCGGCGTTCGCCCCCCGCGGCGGTGATGTGTTCCAGATGACCCGCTCGACCCAGAGCGCGTCTGCGCCGAGCCCGCAGGCGATCGCCCGCACCTCCGCATCGAGTTGCTCGCGGTCACGGACTAAGAGCGTGTGCGCCGGGCTCACTCCGAAGATCTCGATCCGGCAGGCGACCAGCCTGTCGTCAGCGGCAGCGACGGCCGCGTTGAGCTGCTCCTGGGTCTGCGTGAGCAGGTGATCGCTGTCGGCCAGGCGCCCGGCGTCGATCCTTACGACATCCCAACGGACGTGATCGAGCGGCCGCTCTTGTATCTGAATGGCACCATCAATCACGTCGACGAGCGTCGCGCCCTTCGGCCCGCACTCGCGGGCGTGACGACCCTGGGTGTTGCCCGAGAAAACGACATGCGGCGCCTCGTGCAGGACAGCACGCTGATGGATGTGCCCGAGCGCCCAGTAGTCGTAGCCGCGAGAGACCAGCTCGTCCAGTGCACACGGCGCGTAGTCCCCGTGCCCGGCGTAGCCGCCCAGGCAGGTGTGCAGCAGGCCGATATTGACAAGCCCAGACTGGGGCGACGGGTAGCCGGTAGCGAGGTTCTCGGTGACCGCGCGGGTAGCGAAGCTCTGGCCATGGACGGCAACGCCGATGTCCTCAAACGTCACGGTCTCCGGCCGGGAAGACGACAGCAGGCGGACACCCTCGGGCCAGCGCAACGCCTTCGTGACAACACTGGCGGCGTCGTGGTTCCCGCGGATCATCACGACCGGGATTTCGGCCTCGCGCAGGCGCCCCAGTTCGCTCACCATGTACAGGCCCGTGTGGTAGTCCGGCCAGTCCCCGTCGACGATGTCACCGGCGATCAACAACAGGTCGGCGGTCTCGTCCAGGCACAGGTCAACCAGCGAGCGCAGCGCCGACCGGGTCGCTCCGCGCATCGCCTCCGCCGGCGCCCCCGGGTACATCGACAGTCCCTTTAGCGGGCTATCGAGGTGAACATCGGCGGCGTGAACGAATCTCATGCGGACCGAAAAGCATCCACGGTCCGCCGGATGGAACGAGTTTACGGGCGTCCACGGCGCCGACCTCCTGCGTTTCCGGCAACAGCAGCGACCGCGGGTCGCCTCGCCCGGCCCTCCCTCCTGCGCGCCTAGGGTCAGAGCATCGACATGACCGCACTCAGGTCTACGCTCCCTGAGATGCTGTCATGACTGTGGGCACAAGTCGGACTTCGCAGGCCCTGCTCGAGCACGTTGACTGGGAGTCCGTCGATAGCAAGGTGCGACGCCAGCAGAGGAGCCGCGAGCGCCACACGCCCCCGATCTCGATGTATAGGTGGTGGGCACGTCGCCCGCACGGGCTAATCGGCGCACTCCTCGATTCCGCCCAGGTCCTCCACGACGGCGGTCGCCCCGTCGTCGCCGACCCCTTCAGTGGCGGAGGCACAGTGGCGCTGGAGGCGTTCCTTCGGGGATTCCCGACGTTCGCGCAAGATCTCCACCCATGGGCAATGACTGGGCTGGCGAGCACGCTCGATCGGGTCTCGGCGGACGAGCTCCGCCGAGCAGGCGACGAATTGCTTGAGGAGCTAGGTCCGATACGGCGCGCCGCCTACACCAGCCGTTGCCCCGACCATGACGTGGAGGGCCAGGTTCTCGCGACGTTTTGGTCGGGGCTAACACGGTGCGCCGCCTGCGATCGGACGGTCTACCTCTTTCCCTACTCGATGCTCACGTTGGCAAGCCGACGGAGCGATGAGAAGCGCGCGTGGTGGGGTTGTCGAGCGTGTGGGACGGTTAGCGAGCGGCCGCTGGCTCGACCTGGGCGCTGCGGCACGTGTGGGCACAAACATGAGCCCCTGAACGAGCGCCTATTGCCTGGACGTCTGTCGCAATGCCCCCATGGATCCTGTGGCGAGGTGTTCGATCCGTTCGCGACTCGTTTGAAGCACGTCGTGGTCCTCGTCCAACGCGAATGTGTCGTGAAGGGCTGCCGCGTGACGCACTTCGCTGTCCCGACGGAGAGGGACGAGCGGCTCGGCCGACGCGGCACACGACCGGTGCCAGCATCGCTTCAGGCAGCGATTCCTCACGGCTTGGAAACTCGTGTCCTGCACCGCGTCGGCTTCGAGCGGTGGATGGATTTGTACCCCCCGCGGCAGCTTCGCGTCATGCTCGCCAGCCTCCGAGCGGTTGCAGAAGCTGACGTTTCGGACGACATCAGGACGCGCCTTCGCTTGGCGATCAGCGGGGCTGGAGAGATGGCCGGATTCGCTAGCCGGTGGGACCGGTTCTACCCCAAGGCCTTTGAAGCCCTCGCCAACCATCGATACGGCGCAACCGGCTTTTCCTGCGAGATCAACCTGCTAGCTGACCGCGGTCGCGGCACACTCCCGCGTCGGCTTCGAGCCAGTGCCACTGCAGCGGAGTGGCTCGCTCAGCGGCTGCCCCCGAACGGAGAACGTTCTGCCGGAGCACCGGTGCGTGCTGTCCCGTCAACCGCGCGCAGGCGCCGTCCGTCGCCACGAACGGTCTACCTCGCTACTGGTTCAAGTGAGCGGCAGCTCGCCGCGGATGGCAGTGTCGACCTCGTGTTGACCGACCCGCCGTATTACGACGACGTGCAATACGCGGAGTTGGCAGCGCTTTTCCTCGCGTGGGCGAAAACAGCCAACCTCGTACCCCCATCGGTGACGCTGGACCTCGGGTCTGAGGCGGTCCTCAACCGCGCGCGCGGCCTCGATTCCGAGCGCTACCGCGATCTACTCACGCGGATCTTCACCGAGTCGAAAAGAACGCTACGGCCCAGCGGACGACTCGTAATCACCTTCCACAACACTGATATCCGAGCTTGGTGGGCTCTCGGTCGCGCCCTTTCCGACGCTGACTTTGGCATCGACTGCTTGGCTGTCGCTGAGGCAGAAAACGCTACGGACCACCCCAAGCGTGGGCGCTTGGGCTTCACGCGCGACCTTGTCATCGAATGTCGCGCGCGAGCCACAGAACGTGTGGACGGGCCGCTCATCGCGTCAGGTTCTGCCGGCGCGGAGACGCAGGAGCTCCTCGCGGCTGGACGCGCGATTGCGGCTATGGACGACGATTCACTTGCCGACTTTACGGCGCGCTTCAAGAGACTGCGCGGCAGCGTGAAGCCATCAAGGATCAACTGACACCGCCGAGCGATCGACGCCATGCACGAGGGACCTGAGTCACGCAGCGCATTCCTTGAGGAGCGGATAGAAGCGGCACGCGCTGCGCACGCGCCCACTTCCGATGTGCCGTTCCGCCAGCAGCAAGTCGACCTGCCCAAGATCGAAGTTCCCATCGACTTCCCGCTCTATCGCCTCCAAAACGGCAGGACCCACCGTGCGCAGGCGCGGTACATCGAGACGCATGGCCTACCGCCGGACTTCTTCGAGGATCCGGAAAGCCCTGACGCGCAGCGCGCACAAGGCGAAATCCTCCTTGACATGGCGAGCCTCGCGGACCTCGATGTCGACCTCCGCCAGAACCCGGTGCGCGATCCGTTGATCCTCACCTCCGATGGGTTCATCGTCAACGGCAACCGCCGAACTGCGTGGCTGCGCGAAGAGGGTGTGCGCGAAAACTTGACTGCCGTGGTCCTCCCATCGGACGCAACCGCAGCTGACGTCTACGACACCGAGGTCGAGCTTCAGATGGCTCGGGAGACAAAGGCGGCGTACAACTGGATCGACCAGGCGCTGCACGTTCGGCTGGGAGTCGAGCAGCTCTATGAGACTCGCCCACCGGACGACACGATTCGTTCCATCGCTCGGCGGATGAATACGAACGAGGATGAGGTGAGGGAGATCATCGAGCGGCTTGCGCTCGTCGACCTTTACCTCGAGTGGCTGGGGGAGCCCGGCGCCTACCACCACATCGGCGACGAGCAAAGCGATTGGTTTCAAGCGTTCGAGGAACTCAGGCAACGCGTCCGTACGCAACAGTTCAGAGGGCTCCCGGAGTTGCAACAACGGACTATCCGTAATTCTTGTTTCGCAGCCATCAAGGAGAGCGGCGAGTACATGGATATCCGCCAGGTGTTCGCTGCGATGCGCCAGCGGCCCGAAGAGGTGGTCAACCGCGTTCGGCCTGAGCTGTCAGCCGAGCTAGCGGAAAGGCTAGACGAACCCCTTGGCACGCCGGCCGCAGACGACAGTGTCGCCGATGGAGAGCGCGACGACTTACTGGAACAGCTCGCCAGCGCTGAGGACGGTCAGACTCTCCCCCCCGGGGCACAGGTTCTCAACCTCGTTGACGGGCCGGAGCACGCCCAGGAGGTTGGGCCGCTGCTTGTCCAAGTCGCCCAAGAACTCGAGGACGAGCGGCGGGAGCAACGCCAGCGACTAGGGGCTCTACGGCAAGTTGAAAAGGCGCTCCGAGCGCTCCAAGGGGTTGAGTTGGACGAGGACACGCCTGCGCTCGACGACATCGCGGGAACCCTTTCAGAGGTCATCGCGCGAGCCGAAGCATTAGCGGCGGACATCGAGGATCTCTCGCCCGGCGACTGACATGTCGGCCGAGCTTCTGCTCATCGACGGCGGCCAGCGTGTTGAAGTGCGCCTCCGCGGCGCGAGCGGCCCACGTCTCAGGGAGCTTGAGCACACCCTGATGCTCAACGGGGCACTCCCGTGGGGCGACAGCTTCGTGATGCCCACCCTCGCGTTCCGGCGCGAGGCCGTCGTGATCGCCCGCCTCTTAGCTGCTCTCAACGATGAAGTGATTTTCGAGCCGGACGTCGAGTCGCTCCTTCGGGCCCATCTGTTCGAGATCCGCGAGAGGCGACGGGCCGAGGCGAACGAGCTGACGCCGCTCGCTCCAGGCGAGGTTCTCGAGCTCGTCGAAGCGTCAGGACGGTTTCGACCGCAAGACGCGCTCAACACTCGCCAAATAGAGAATCTTGGCCGCCTTCTAGTCCTGGTCCATGGGGCCAACTTCTCTGTGCCCGGAGCCGGCAAGACTCGGACGCTTCTCGCCCTCTATGAGGCCAGTCGAACACGCGAAACGGTCGACAGACTGCTTGTGGTCGCGCCTAAGAATGCCTTCATGTCGTGGGAGGGCGAGATCGCGGATTGCTATCCCGACGACCGGCCGGCGACGCGGCGTCTGACCGGGGGCCGTGACGGGGTGGGGAGTCTGCTTCTTGAGGATCCCGAAATCGCCCTCATCACGTACCAGCTCCTCCCGAACGTTCGGGACCTCGTTGAGGCGTGGAGTCAAAGGCATCGCCTTCATGTGGCACTGGACGAGTCGCATCGCGTCAAGGCTGGCTTTGGAGGCGTGACGGCCTCGGCGGCATTGGAGCTGTCGGGGGGTGCCCGCAGGCGCGACATCTTGAGCGGTACGCCGCTACCTCACGCGCCGGAGGACTTGCGCCCGCAGTTCGATTTTCTCTGGCCTGGACAGCGAATACTCCCGGATTTCCGCGTCGTCGCGGAGTCGCCATCAGAAGTCCTCGATCAAGTGCGTGATTCGGTCGAGGCCCTTTACGTGCGCACCACGAAGGATCAGCTCGACCTGCCGGATTTTGACCTTCAGCCGATCGTTATCGATCTCGGACCACTCCAGCGCGAGCTGTATGACGTCCTCAGGAGCGAGGCCGCGCGAGCTGCCTCAGGGATGCGCCTGCGGGATCGCCGGTTCTTTCGACTACTAGGACGCCACGTAATTCGTCTGCTGCAAACGGCGAGCAACCCCATGCTCTTGACTCATGGTCCTCTGACGGACGAGGAAGAGATGGAGGTGCCGCCTCAGGGTGCACGCGCATGGGATCTGCTTCGCGATCTGGCGCGCTATGAGCGTCCGGCGAAGGTGCAAGCGGTCGTAGATCGTGCTTCTCAGCTCGCTGAGAGTGGGCAGAAGGTCCTTATCTGGACTGGGTTCATCATGAACGTCCAGACTCTCGAGACGCTTCTTGCCGACTACGGACCGGTGGTGCTCTACGGCGCTGTCCCGACTGGGGAGGAAGGCGATCCGGAGACTCGAGAGGGACGCATACATCGCTTTCATCGCGACCCCGATTGCCGTGTGATGATCGCGAATCCGGCTGCCGCGGGCGAGGGAATCAGCCTGCACCGTGCTTGCCACCACGCGATCTACCTCGACCGCTCGTTCAACGCGGCCCACTTCCTGCAGTCCGTTGACCGCATTCACCGGCTTGGCTTGGAACCCGGTACGACGACGACGATCGAGGTCGTAGAGGCGCGAGATACGATCGACCAACGGGTCGCGGACCGGCTCCGCAGCAAGATCGAGGCGATGTCGGTGATCTTGAAAGACCCTGGGCTGGCGGCGCTCGCGTATGACCCAGAAGACGTGATCGAGGACTTCGCGGGCGGCATCGAGCCGGACGATGTAGACGAGATCCTCGATCACTTGACGGGCGAGCCCGAGGACGACTGACCGTGCCACCTGTGATCAGCCCTGGCCGGGTCACAGCCACATGGCTGATGATCAGGACGCTCGACAAACTCGGAGACAGGGCAGACAGGAGCGAAGCGGTCCGCTACGCCCGCCGCAGCGGGCTACGAGGTGGAGGGCTCCCTATCGAGGACGGTCTTCGGCTCGGCCTGGTCGCCGGGTTCCTCACGGCACACGATGATGAGCTGGCACTCACCGATCTTGGCCACCGCGCCCTCGGCCTCGGAGATTCTGATGACCCCTCGGCAACGGCCAAGGAGTTCCTCATGTCGGTCATCGTCCTCGCTGAGCCGCCGAGCTGGGTCGCCTGGTGGCAGGGTCAGCCAGGGAGTTTGGACGCGGTGCTCCCGGACACCACCCGTGAGCTACTTGGGGAATCCGGACTGCTCCCTCCTCCGGGGCTAGAGGACTTGGCACGGTGGGGGTGGTGGAAAGCGTTGGAGGAGGTCCGTCGCGCACGCGGACGGCGGCCGAGCGCAAGGCCATCGGCGATGCCGGTGAATCGCTAACGGTGCGCTTCGAGCAGGAGCGACTCAGAAGCGACGGGCGGCCTGACCTTGCCCGCGAGGTCCGTTGGATCGCGCAAGAGAGCGACGCTTACGGCTTCGATGTCCTGAGCTACCGAGGCGCGCGACACGGCGGTGCGCCGGACGAAGAGCTAGCGATCGAGGTCAAGTCCTCGACCTTGCCGCTGAGCAGCCGCTTCCACTTCTTCCTTACCGGTCACGAGTGGAAGATCGCGACTCAGCTTGATGAGCGCTACGTGTTCTACTTCTGGCCTGGTGTCGACCCCGGCCCTCCGGCGCGGAGTCGGCAACGTGAACCGATCATGGCGACCGGAGAGACCGTGGCGGTTCATCTGCCCGGGGGCCCTCCGTGCGGGGAGGAGTGCGCGTGGACTGCCGCGAGCGTTTACTTGAGTGCGGCCGCGTAGACGGCAAGTTGTGCGGGAGACGCCCCGTTGGACGCAACATGGCGGGCCGAGCACCGCAGGGAGCGGCTGCTCGCCGGGGAACCGCGGCTGTTCGCCACGGCGTACCCTTGAGATGAATGCCACGTCCCGGCGAGGACCCGACCTACGACACGCTTGTGTCATCCCTGCTTCACCGCTTCGCTGGAAGCGATGAGCCGCGCGCGGTCAATACGCGTGGACTAGACGCACCTCAGCGCATCGGTCGACATACCCCGGATCTCACAGCGTGGCGGCACGGACGGTTCATCATCGGAGTTGCCAGAACTGGCTTTCAGCTCGACGACGACGAGACGACGGAAGCTTTGGAGGACTTCTTGGCGTGGCGCGATGGCGACGGCGAACGGGCCCTAATCCACCTCTGCGTTCCGGACCGTTGGGACGATCACGCGCGACAGGCGTTCGCTCGCGCAGGCGGTGACCCAGACGACGAACTAAACGATGTCGGCACAGTTGGCATTCCCGGCGTCGCACCGCCGGCGTAGCTCGCAAACTCAACGAAGAGCGCGCCCCCGAGCCAAGCGGCGCCGGTGCTCGCGGCCCAGGTGACGACGGACCCGTTCGATCTCGCGTCGGACCTCGCGTTCTGCGAAAGGCTGACTCAGCGCGCCCGGCTCGTCGCCTAGTGCTGTCCGCGGGTCGCTGATCCCGAAGTCGTGCCGGTAGGCCTCAATTCGCATCGCCGCCCGCTGCCACACGCGACGCTCACTCCGCCGCTCCGGATAGGGCCCGAGCTCGCGCACGAGGTACTCCGGCCTCCGGATGACCGCGAGGCGCGCCGCCGCCGCGCGGCGGCGATCGAGTTCGTCGCTGATCGCCCTGTAGCGCGTGGCGTCCTGCACGCGGTCCGTGAGGGAGCGCGTGGTCCTCGGCGTCGTGCGGTTCATCTCACGCTCGCGCGCGGCGAGCTGCCTGGCCCGTTCGCGGGCTTGCGCCTCGATCGCGCGATCGGCCGCACTTGTCTCGCGCGCGCGACGCTTCTCTCCGCCTTGGCCGCCCTCGATTCGCCGACGCGCATCGTCGGCGGCCTGTTCTGCCTCGAACCGTTGACGCGTGATCCGCTCGACGTCCTCCCGCGGTGGCTCGGCATCCGTACGCAGCCGGCCCGCCAGTTCGGTTCGTTCCGCCACGAGGTCGGATGTCGTCATTCGCGCGATGCCGTCACGCACGATCACGTCGACCGCGGCAGTCTGCGCCTGGCTGTACTCGAGGGAGGACGTCAGAGCCTCGAGCGGATCCCGCTCGGGCTCGGCCGGCGCGTACTCATCTCGATCATGGGCGCGCGGCGCGACCACGTAGAGGTGGTTCTCGACACGCCCGCGGCTCATCGTGACGTAGCCCCACTCGCGGTAGAGGTCGTCGGTGCCGAGCACGAACGCCTTCCCCGTCGTCATCCCCTGCGCCTTGTGCCCCGTGATCGCGTAGCCGTAGTCGAGCGTCGGGCGGCCGTGCTGGGTCGTCGACTCCAGGTAGGTGCGCGGCAGCCGAAGGTCGCTTCCGTCGCTCTGCCGCACGACCAGCTCGCCAGCCTCGGCGTCGATCGCAGACACGACTCCGCGCGAGCCGTTGACGATGCCGAGGTGGCGCGCGTTCTTGAGCGCGACGACGTGGTCGCCGACCGCGAACTCGCGGCCACTGACACTCAGCGCGTCGGGCCCCAGATGGCCGCTCGCCCTCATCAGCGCCCGCGCACGCCCATTGAGGTCGGCAACGTCGTCGCGGCGCGCCGCGATCATCGCGGCCTCCCCCTCCCCCGCGGCCTTCCACCAATCCGCCACCAGCTGCACACGCACGTCCTCAGCGCGCTCGCCGAGAACGACCCGGCCGTGGCGCTCGTAACGCTCGACCGCGGCCTCCGCTCGCCCCTCCCGAAGGTGGTCGAGGGCCTCGCGCTCCCACACCTCCTGCTGGCGCCGGTTCTCGATGAGCATGATCGGGTCGGTGCGCGTCGTCAGCGCGCGGAAGGTGCCGCCGGCATCGATCTCCGGCAGCTGGTGTGGGTCTCCGACGAGCACGACCTTGGCGTTCGCCTCGGCGGCGTGGTCGAGCAGCTCCGCGAGCTGGCGCGTGCCGGCCATGCTCGCCTCATCGATGACCACGACGGCGCGCGGAGGAAGCCCGTGCCGTCCGCCGGCACGCAGGTCCTGCAGCAGGGCCGCGAGGCTCGTCGACTCGATCCCGGCGCCGTCCTCGAGCTCCCTCGCGGCGCGCCGCGCGACGGCCGCTCCGAGCACCGTGTGCCCCTCCGCCTGCCACGCCTCGCGTGCGGCGTCGAGCGCGAAGGTCTTGCCCGTCCCGGCCTTGCCGGTCACGACCTGGACGCCGTCCCCCTCTCCCGTGAGGCGCCGGACCATCGTCGCCTGCTCGGCGCTGAGCGTCGGACGGCGCTCGATCGCCGCGGTCACGGCTGGCCGCGACGCGATGCCGACACGCGCGTCGCGTCGATCGACTGCGCCGTCGATGAGCCGCCTCTCGACCGCGAGCAGCTCGGGCGTGGAATGGGGGCGCTCGTCGGCGGTCGCCGGGATCACGCAACCGTCCGCCCGGCGAATCACGTCGCTGTGCGTCAGCCCGCGCACGTCGGTCGCCAGCGGGACAGCGTGCTCGCTGGCGAGAAAGCGATCGGCCAGCACCTCCGCGTCCGCGGCGTCCGCGCCGCTCGGAAGCCGCTCGCACCACCCCTGGATGACGTCGCGACGCGTGAAGCTCGCGCGGTCGCTTGTCAGCCCGCGCGAGGAACCGAGGTCGGCGATGGCGGCTGCCAGCTCGCGCTCGGTCGCCGGCTGCGGCCCCGCGTGTCCGATTACGCGCGCGACGTCGTCCCGCTCGAAGCCGAGCAGGCGCGCCTTCTCCGACCAGCGCTCGCGCAGCGATTCGGCGGTCACCTCGTAGTCCTTCGACTGGCGGCTGTCGAGGGTGGCGATCTGCGCGGCCCGCGCCGACTGCTCGCCACGGTCCGCCATCACCTGCTCGATCTCCGCGCGGCGGCGGCTGAACGCGCGCATGACCGGCGCGGGCACACCGGCGACCTCCGCCGCTCCGTTGCGGACAGCGGTCCACTCCACGCCGAGGCTTCGCGCGAGCTCGTGACGCAGCTGCGCCTGGTAGAGGTAGCCGGCCGTCTTCGCGTGGGCGTAGAGGCGACGGCCGTCGAGCGCGGTCCAGCGCCCGTCGGGCCCGCGCGTCATGTTCGCGACGAGGACGTGCGTGTGCAGCTGCGGATCGCCGGCGCGGCTCGTCCGGTGCCGGAACGCCGCGCCGACGAACCCGTTGCCAGGGACCATCTCGACGCCACCGCGGCCGCGGCGCGCGACCGCGGCGTGACGCTCGAGGTAGTCGAAAGCCGCCAGGGTGGCTCGGTCGTGCGCGTCTCGGACCTGGCCGCTCACGTGCTCGTCGCCTAGGCCATAGAGCAGGCTGACGCTCTTCGGCGCCGAGAACGTCAGGTCGAACCCGGGCACACGCGTGCCAGCTCGCGTGGCGGTCAGGGGATCGCCGGTGCGCGGATTGGAGCCACCGAGCGCTGTGTGCAGGCCGTCGGCCTCGACCTCGCCGTCCATCTGGAGCTCGGCCGAAGCGGAGCCGACCCACTGCCCGGGCGCCTCGCCGGCGCCTGTGTAGTAGTCCTCGACCCCCTGCGCGACTGCCTCTAGGTAGTAGCTCTCCTGGCCTTGGCCGAGCTTCCCGATCGACAGCACAGGAGTACTGAGAGCACTTGGTGCAAGTGTGTGAGGCGATTTGCGCGGTTGGCGCTGCAGCGGCCGCCCTAGTTGCGACCGACTGATGTTCGCGGCCTAAGAGCAGGCCGACCGATGCACTCCTGAGACGCGGCACGTCCCTCGAAAGACGGGCCCGATGGGCCACCAAGACGAAGAAAAGGAACATCCGGACCTCTCGCCACCACGCCTCGCCAGGGCGGGTAACGCCTCCTCGCTTACTTGCGCATCCGGGTGACGGCGAGAGGCTTGACGATCGAGCCATTAGCACGGACCAAGACCACCCGCGGCCTTCCATCTGCTGGTCCGACTCCCGGCTGCACGACCTTGACGCGGGCAGTCGGGTTCGAGCGGCTAAGCCCGGTCGACGCGAAGGTGGCGGCGAACACGCTCTTCCCACTGCGGACCCGGAGGAGTAGCTGGGCGTTCTTGCCGCCGGTCCCGGTGAGGGACAGGGTCGCACCGGCCCGAAGTGGCGCGCCAAGAGCCTGAGCGATCCCGGGTGCCGACGCACTGGTGCGCTTGCCCTGACGGGCGATACGGAAGCTCCCCGCCTCGCCGAGCTCGCGTCTGTCGAGCGCGCGCTTCAGGCGCACCGGGTCACACGAAACGGCAGCCACACCGGGCCCGAACCAACTCGCGCAGTTGGGCAGGCCCTTTTGCCGGGCGCGGGCAGCCGTAACGGCGGTCTTCGTCTCCGGCGGGCAGTCCGAGCCGTCGGCACACAAGTTGTCCCACGGGGTCTTGAAGTGCCCCTGATTACCCGGACTCGCCACGCCGCCGTTCCCGCTCCAAATCCCGGGCCAATCCGTCCAGTTGCGTGGGCCTGCCGTCCACGCGGTCCCCTCCTGGGCCGCGGCCGGGAACTGGAACAGGGTGTCGGCCGGCGGATCGTAGCTCCGTCCCCAGAAGTACGCGCCATTATGGTTCATCTCCGGGATGGAGTTGTTGGTCTGCGTGCACGGCCCGCCGCACGGCTCAGCGTAGTTTGCGTGCGATCCCGCCGCCACGAATACGTTAACTCGCCGACCGGTCTTCGCGGACTCGGTTCCGCACGAGCCCCGTGGTCCGTCGTCACAGCTCAGGTTGTCGCGCAGGTAGCTGTGCCAGCGCCCGTGTCCCGAGAAAGACGCGAAGTCGAAAGTGTTCGCGGTTGTGCTCGACCCCGCGACGCTGACGCTCTCCCAATCTCCCTCATGGTCAGTAAACGAGAGGTCCGGTGTGTCGTTGTAGCGATAGAAGAACCAGTAGTCGAAGTATCGGTAGCCCCGCGACGAGAGACCGCTGATGTTGTAGTAGATGGCCGAACGGCTGCCGGTGTCGCAGTCCTGGAGGCCATTCACGTTGCACTCGGGGGCCGGCGATGCGTAGTTGCTCTCGCCGCCGTCGCCCTCGATGTCAATGCGCGTGCCCGGGTTCGGCCAGTTCCTGAGGTCGTCGGGCGTCGACACAATCCCACACGTCGCGCTGTCACAGATACGGTGGGTCTCGCCCAGGAACCAGTTGATGTTGATCGGGCGCCAGCGTTCGCCCGAGTCGAAGAGGAGCAACGGCCGGAGGGCCCCGGCACTCCTGTCGTCGCTCCCGCGGGCGGTGCTCGGCTGGCGGTAGGACGGGGCGAGAACGCTCCTGGAGCTTCCGTCGACGATCAACGTCTGGCCCGATCCCGTCGAGCTCATCTGCCAGATGTTGTACCAACCCGGCCCAGACGAGGTCCTTCGGATGAACGCAATCTGGCCGTTCGGGGACCAGTCCGGCGAATCATCGAGGCCTCCACTCGTCAGCTGAGTCGCCTTGCCGCCGGTGGACGGCGCGCTGTAGATGTTGTTGCCACGCGTGAAGGCGACCTTGCTGCCGTCGGGCGAAAAGGTCGGGTCGTAACCGATCCCGATGTCGACGGCGCCGCCGCCGCCATCGCCGGTCACGTATACGTGCGGGCTGCTGAGGGCCTTGCCGGCCGGCGTCTTGTCGGACACGAACGCGAGCTTCGTCCCGTTGGGATGGACGGCGACTTGGTACTGGGCGCCCGGCCACGAGACCGCCAGCCTCACTCCGCTCCCGGTCACGCTCGCGACGTAGATGTCCAGGCCGGGGACCGTTGCCGTTGCCTCGAAGTAGAGCTGGGTGCCATCCGCGCTAAATTCGGGATCTCGAGCGCCCGCCCTGACGAAGATGAGGCGCGGCGACTGGCCGCTCACGTCAACGGTGCAGATGCCGCCGGACAGGTATCCATCGTATGCGACTGTCTGACCGTCCGGGGAAAGCGCCGGGTTGACCGCGCCCATGCCGTTGCAGCCGGAGGTGAGGGCGCGCCGGTTAGTGCCGTTCTCGTTCCCGATCTCGAGGGTCTGCCAGCCCTCCCAGACAAGTTGATCGGCTGCATGTGCAGAACTGCCCCAGGCGGTTGTCGCCGCCACGGAGACCAGGCTCGTGAGAGCGAGATGCCAGACGGCATTACGAACGCGGCGGGCGGCCATGGGAGATCCTTTGTGGAGGTAGTTCCGCGACCCTGCGGAGGAGGGGGACCAAGTCGGGCCACCCGAGTGCTTTCGTGCCAACTCATTGGAACACAGGCCGCGTCCGCCCGCCATCCCCCCACGCGGGGGCAACCTCGGAGACACTCGCCGAGTGCGACTATTCGGCCGCCGAAACAGCGCCCGTCGCCGGAGCGTATGGGCACGAGCGCATCGTGCATGACACAGTGCATCGTGCCCTGGGAATCCTCCGAGCAGGGCAGGCAGTCGGGGCAGTGCGAGAGATGCGCGCGCGCCTGCTCGAGAGTGAGGCCGCGTGCCTGACCACGCGCTAGCGACACGACAGCGGAGCGTCGCCGGCCACAGAGGCGACCGGCCGCGGCGAGCACCGCCACCTGGTCGATCTTCCGCTGGGCGCGGTAGAGCACCCGCAGCACCTCCGCCTCGCTAAGGCGCAGCGTCTTCGCGACGCGGCGTCGGCTGAGCTGCTCGCCCCTAGCCAACTTGTAGACGGATCGCTCACGCGGGTCGAGCTCGCTGAGACAGTCATCGACGTAGCGACGGTCTGCAGCAGTCGCCGCGGCGTCCTCGACCGCCTGAAGGCGGTCGTCTCCGAGGATCTCCTCGAAGAACTCGCCTACCGGGATCTCCCGCCGGCGGGCGGCCTTCCAGAAGTCCTTCGCGCGAAAGCCCAGGCCGGTCCACAGCGCCCGCCGCAGATGCTCCTCGGAGGCGAAATCCCTTCCGCACAGCACGAGCGCTACGTCCTGGAACTGGTCCTCGAGTTCGGCCGCGTCCGCGCCGCGCCACAGCCGACGGCGACCCATTTCGCGTAGCACCTGCGGCCGCCATCCATCGAGCAGGGCCGCGATCCGGTCCGGCGTGAACTGCTTCCCCTGCCCTGCCGTTTGCTGAGCCTCGGCGAACAGCACGTCGTTCGTGACGGTGCCCATACCCCCTGCTTCCGCTACTCCGTAGCGCTCAACTGGAGCCTCCCAAAGAACGCGCGCGTGGTCAACCTGGAGGGAGTGAGAGGTAGGCCACAGAAACGGAGAAGAAGTTCCACAACCCGAACGATTAGTCGCGAGCCTCCGCTCAACCAGATGGATGAGATGCCGCCGCTCAGCCGAGCCGGCTCCTGGTACGCGCGCCACGAGGCGTTGACGCTCTCGACGGGGCGATGCCACCACCTGCCTTGCCGGATGGTCCGGGGTCTGGGGCCACGCTCGAGTCGCACCCGCCTACGCGAACCGAAATCGGAGTCCTCGCGCCTCGTCTCGCCGCTAGCTGCTCACGCGGGTCGATCTCCGCCCCTGTCCGAGTCGGTGGTCCGTTTACCCCGAACGGCCACTCGGGCACTGCAAAGGTTCGTCAAGCGTCTGTGGAGGAGTTACCGACCTCGTCGCTCTCCACGGCGTCAGCATGGACGGCACCGACGGCAACTGGGTCGAACTCGTCGGTGGGCCACGTCGTGCCATCGGAGTAAACGGCTCCGTCCCACTTCGTCTTCGAGTCGTACTGCACGCCCTCAAGGTCTGCGTCACGCAGGGAGGCTGCCGTCAACGCTGCTCCGTCAAGGGTCGCATCGCGCAGGCTGGCGTCGTCGAAGCGCGCACCGACGAGGTTGGCGCCCGTCAGGTCAGCGCTCGGCAAGATCGCCCCGTCCAGCCGTGCGCGCCATAGACGTCCACCACGCAGCGACAGTCCCGCGGCGAGGACTTCCCTTAGGTTCGTGGAGCCGAGGTCCAACCTGAGTGCGCGCTCGGGGTCGCGCGTCGTGTCGCGACGGGCCAGCACCTTGATCACAGCCCGTACGTCGACGGCCGCAGGCGGCGGGGTGGCCTCCGCATCGGCGTCACGCGGAGGCCAGGGCGAATGCTCGCGCACGTATGCCACGAGCACTTCAATCACCTGGTCCCGATGTGCCCTAGAGTCGCGAGCCAAGTCCTCCAGCGCGTAGATTCCGCCCACGCGGACATCGACGCTCTTGTGCCCAAGATGCTCGATGGCACGCGCGAACCGGTCAGTGTTCTGTCCGCGGCGCGACAACTGGAACGTACGGGCAGTGAAGTACGCGCCGATCACGGCAACCGCACCAGCAGTCAGGGCGACGAGGCCGGTCCTTATTCGTCCCCGCTCGGCGCTCTGGTCGGCCGGAGTTAAGCCAGTCGTGTGCGCGAGCTCTTCCGGAAGCACCTTGACCACGACGTAGCCGATCGCACCGATGACCGCTAACGAAGCTACGGCCCCAAGTGCGGTGAGGACGATCCGTGCCGCTTTATCCGACCGTGACTGGCTCAACAGCCGTAGCGATTAACGCGCGGACTCTCTGGCCCCGAAGATCTCGGTGAAGACCCTGTCGAGCTGTTCGACCAGGTGCGGATCGGGAGGACCTGTTTCCCTGCCGCGCTCGTCGAGCTCGTCCGGGAACTTGCTGGCACAGAACGCGATCACGTC
>DASVWC010000087.1:0-77206 GCA_036389835.1 Thermoleophilaceae bacterium
GGCCTCTACGCCACCCGGCGCGAGTCCTACATCGAGGTCGACCCGGTCATGGGCCACGACCTCACCTTCCCGTTCAACATGGTCAAGCGCGGCTGGCGACCGGTGTACGTCCCGAGCGCGCAGGCCCGCGAGAAGACCACCCCCGACAACCTCGCCGAGGGCCGCCGCAAGCGCCGGATGATGAGCCACATGTGGCCGATCCTCGTCCGCGGCGGCCTGCTCGACCCGCGCGGCTACTCCCCCCTCTACGCGTTCCAGATCGCCTCCCACCGCGTGCTCCGCTACGCCACGCCGTTCCTGCACCTGATCGCGCTCGGCACGAACGTCGCGCTGCTGAGCGACGGCGCGATCTACCAGGTCACGTTCGCGATCCAGCTCGCGGCGATCGCGGCCGCGCTGCTCGCCGCCGTCGTCCCGTGGCGCCCGCTGAAGCTCGCCCAGTACTACGTCCTGGTCACCGGCTCGATCCTCGGCGGCCTCTGGGACTGGCTGCGCAGCGGCACCACGGCAGGCTGGGAGAAGGCCGAGGGCACCCGCTGAACCGCGCGCTCGACACGCTGGTGGCCGCCGCCGCGCTCGCGCTGACGAGCCCGCTGCTGCTCGGCGCGCTGGTGGCGATCCGGCTCGAGTCGAAGGGCTCGCCGATCTACCGCCAGCGCCGCGTCGGCAAGGACGGCGTCCCGTTCGAGATGCTCAAGCTGCGCACGATGGTGAGCGGCGCCGAGCACATCGGCGCCGGCCTCGCCGTCAACGCGGGCGACCCGCGCATCACGCGCGTCGGCGCGTTGCTGCGCCGCTTCTCCCTGGACGAGCTGCCGAACCTGGTCAACGTGCTGTGCGGCGACCTGGCGATCGTCGGCCCGCGACCGACGATCCAGGCCCAGGTCGACCAGTACACGCCGCGCCAGCGCCGCCGCCTCGAGGTGAAGCCCGGCATCACCGGCTGGGCGCAGGTCAACGGCCGCGCGTCGCTGCCGTGGGACGAGCGGATCGAGCTCGACGTCTGGTACGTGGACAACCGCTCGCTGCGGCTCGACCTCAGGATCCTCGCGAGGACGGTGCAGATGCTCGTGACCGGCCACGGCCTCTACAAGGGGGAGACCGGCGGATGGAAGCCGAACCAGAACGCGTAGCCGTCCTGCTGACGGGGGTAGGCAAGCGCTACGACATCGTCAGCGCGTTCGCCCAGCACGCGTTCGTGGTGGCGGCCGACCCGAGCCCGCTCGCACCCGCGCGCTACGCCGCCGACGTCCGCGTCGCCCCGCCGCGGATCGACGACCCCGGCTACGTCCCGTTCCTCCAGGAGCAGGTGGCCGAGCACGGCGTGCGCGCCGTCGTGCCGCTGACCGACCTCGACATCGAGGTGCTGGCGCGCGCCGACCTGCCCGCCTTCGTGCCGGACCCCGAGGTCTGCCGCGCCACCTACGACGAGTACGAGACGCACGAGCTGCTGCTGCGCCTCGGCCTGCCGAGCCCGCCCACGGTCCTGCCGGGCACTGAGCCCGACTCCTACCCCGTGATGGTCAAGCCGCGCCGCGGCTCGGGCGCGCGCTCGATCCACCCCGCCGCCGACCGCGAGCAGAAGGACTTCTTCGTGCGCTACGTCGACGAGCCGGTGATGGTGCAGCGGCTGATGCGGGGGCCCGAGTTCTCGATCGACATCCTGTGCGACCTCGACGGGCGCTGCCTGAACGCGATCCCGCGCACGATGATCGAGTCGCGCGGCGGCGAGTCGATCAAGGGCACGGTCATCGCCGACCGCGAGCTGATCGAGCTGGGCCGCGCGGTCGCCGAGGCGCTGCCCGTGCGCGGGCCCTGCACCGTCCAGGCGTTCCGCGACCCGGAGATCGGCCTCGGCATCACCGACGTGAACACGCGCTTCGGCGGCGCGTTCCCCGCGCCTATGTACGCGGCCCGGCCCGGGCGCACCTACCCGGAGCTGATTTGCCGCATGGCCGCGGGCGAGCGCGTCGAGCCGCACGTGGGCGAGTTCGACGCCGGCATGACCTTCACGCGCTGGTTCTGGCAGATCGAGCTCGACGAGTCGAACGAGCCGACCGGGCGCGACATCGTCCCGGACGGCCCGCGCCCGCCGCGCTAGCGCCTGGCGGCGGCCGGACTGCCCCCGCCCGCCGGCTCCTGATACGGCGGCGGCGGCTCACCCGACGTCGTGCCGCCCCGGTGCGGCACGCGCACGTGGTAGGTGCGCGACCTCGCGGGCGCGTTCGAGCCGTCGCCGCCGAACAGCGCCGTGGCGCGGTAGAGGCCCTCGTGCCGGAAGCGCACCTTCTTGAGGAAGCTCCCGTTCGAGCGGGCCGGCACGGTGCGCCCGTAGAAGCGCTGCCAGCGCTTGCCGACCTTCTTCTCGACCAGGATCGAGAGCGATTGCTTCGCGGGGGCGACCGAGCCGCGCATCTTCACGTTGGTGTTCTTGGCGACGCGCTTGGGCGGGCGCTCGAGCGTGACCTGCGCGGGCGGCCGCGGCGCCACCGGCGCGCCGGCCACGCGCTCGCGCAGCGCGGGAAGCTGGTCGTAGAGCGCCTGGCCCGGGCAGGCGGTGCTGTTCGCGTCGCGGTGCCCGGAGACGCGCTCGAGCGTGGCCTCCTCGCCCGCCGCGAAGTGGCTCCCGCCGCCGCCGTTCGAGACCACGGTGACCGTGCCGCTCGTCGGCTGCCCGTGCAGCGGCAGCTTCCAGCGGATCAGCCGCGTCATCGCCTCCATCGCCGGCTCGCCGGCGGGCAGCGTGCTGTGGTCGCCGATGTTCGAGACCGCGAACGACTGGGTGTTCATCCCCTCGGTGTGCGCGCCCACGACCGGCTTGTCGACACCGCCCGCGCGGCCCTCCCAGAGGCGCCCGAACTTGTCGACGAGGAAGTTGTAGCCGATGTCGTTCCAGCCGTTCGAGTTGCGGTGGTAGCGGCAGATCGACAGCAGCATCGCCGGCACCTGCTCGGCCGTGTACTCGTTCGCGCTCACGGTGTGGTGCACGAAGGCCAGCTTCACCTCGCGGTAGGCGGGCGCGCTGCGCGGCTGGCACTGGCCGTTCTCCCAGGCCGCGCGCGGCGCGATCTCGGGCTGGGCGTCCTGAGCCCCGGCGTCGGCCGCGCCGAGCAGGGTGGCGACCGTGCGGAAGCCGGACTGCGCGGCGCGCCGCAGCGCGGTCTTGGCGCGCTCGGCGGGGGTCGCGGTGCCGGCCGCGTTCACGAAGTGCAGCCGCAGCCCGCTCACCCGCCGCGAGAGCCGGTACTGGAGCTCGTCCGCCTCGCCGGCCCAGATCGGGTCGGAGCCGCCGCCCCCGCGCCCGCGCTCCCCGGTGCCCGGGTCCGGGGCGTGATCGGCTCCGCCGCCCACGCGCACCCACTCGCTCCAGCGTCCGCCCGCGCGGCGGACCCGCAGCGAGATCCTCGGGTGGGAATCCCCCTCCCAGCGCAGCCCGACCAGGTTGAAGCGCTTGGGCGCGCGCAGCACCGGCGACTCCACCGCGCCCGCGCGCGCCGCGCCGAGCGCGGCCGGCGCCGCCATCTCGAAGTCGACGGCGCGCGGCTGGTAGGGCCGCACGGACAGAGCGGGGGCCACGACGGCCAGCAGCACGCCGAGAAAACCCGCGGCAAGCAGGAGGGTTCGCCGCATCACGAAAGTCCCGAACACGCTAGAGAAACGTGCGTTGCGCTCGCGCAAGGCGCGTTGCGCGCGCCTTAAAGAAGCGGCGTCAGGCGGCTGACGTGGCGCGTCCTGGCGCGTCGGCAGCCGAGCGCCAGCACTCGTCGAGGAAGCGCGCGATCTCGCCGGTCAGCCGCGCGGGCGCCAGGCGCAGCTCCATGATCGAGTTGGCCTCGATCAGCCGCCCGTTGCGCAGCTCGCGCACGAGCATGTCGGAGTCCGAGAACGGATGCACGGGGTCGCGGCCGTGGCCCACCACCAGCGCCCGCGTCTCGATCCGCGCGCGCTCGCCGCGCGGCGGGGCGAAGCGACCGAAGAACAGTCCCTGGAGCACCGCGGCGGACGGAGCGGGATCGCGGCTGGTCCACTCGAGCCCGAGGTCCGTGAGGTGCGAGAGCCCGCGCGGGATCCGCCCGATCGCGCGAGTGACGACGCGCGTGACCGGGGCGCCCACGGTCAGGGCGACCATCAGCGGCGTGAAGGCCAGGGCGCACCCGAGCAGCGCGTTGTCGAGCACCGGCATCTCGATCACCAGGCCCTGCATGCGCTCGGGAGCCCGCACGGCCGCCTCGAGCGTCACGTTCGCGCCCAGCGAGGTCCCGCCCATCACCGCGCGCTCGATCTCGAGGTGATCGAGCAGCGCGACGGCCTGCTCGCCGAAGATCGGCATGGCGTAGCGCCACATGTCGTGCGGTTGGTCCGAGTCGCCGTGCCCCAGCAGGTCGAGCGTGATCACCCGGTTCCCGCGCTCGGCCAGGGCCTGCGCCAGGGGACGGTGCATGAGGCGCGGGAGCATCAGCCCGGGGAGGAGCACGAGCGGCCGCGGCCCGCTGCCGTACTCGTCGTAGACGAGCCGGTACCCGTCGTGCACGAACTCGCCTGTCCGGACGCTCACCACCGCAGCGCGAGCATAACTACCCAACCTGGGGATGGCCAACCCGTTGCACAGGAGGGCGACACGAGGGGCCCCATTTGACGACAGGTGTTTCAACTCCCCATGGCAGGGCGCATAATCACTACATGGAAGTCTCCACGCTGCCGCGCCGCGGCGGCGGATCTCTGCCTCACCCCAGGCAGGTACTCAAGGCGTTCGGCGACGATCGGCTCGTCGAGCAGATCCGGCGCGGCAACGAAGCCGCGTTCGAGGTCGTCTACGAGCGCCACCACCGCGGCATCCTGTCGTTCTGCCGGCACATGCTCTCCTCGCAGGAGGAGGCCGAGGACGCCGTCCAGCAGACCTTCGTCTCCGCCTACTACGACCTTCGCTCGAGCGACAAGGAGATCAGGCTCAAGCCCTGGCTCTACACGATCGCCCGCAACCGCTGCCTCTCGGTGCTGCGCGCCCGCCGCGAGCAGCCGGCCGAGATCGACGACATCCCCACGACCGGGCTCACCGAGGCGGTCCAGCAGCGCGACGACCTGCGCCGGATGCTCGCCGACATGCACGGGCTGCCGACCGAGCAGCGGGCGGCGCTCGTCCTCTCCGAGCTGGGCGACCTCTCGCACGCCGACATCGGCGCCATCCTGGGGTGCCCGGCCGTGAAGGTGAAGTCGCTCGTCTTCCAGGCGCGCTCGTCGCTGATCGAGAGCCGCGATGCGCGCGAGATCCCGTGCGCCGAGATCCGCGAGCAGCTCGCCACGCTGCGCGGCGGGTCGCTGCGCCGCGGTCCGCTGCGCAAGCACCTGAACGCCTGCCCCGGCTGCCGCGAGTTCCGCGAGGAGGTGCGCCGCCAGCGCGCCGCGCTGGCCGCGCTGCTCCCGGTGATCCCGTCCAGCGGCCTCAAGACGGGGATCATGGGCGCGATCGGCGGTGGCGGCGCCGCGGGCGGAGGCGCCGCGGGCCTCGGCGCGGCCACCACGGCCGTGGCGGGCGGCGGCGCGGCGGCGGGCGGGTCCGCCGGCATCGGCGGCGTGGTGGCGATGCTGGCCGGCGGCGGCACGGCCAAGCTCGCGGTGGCGGCGATCATCGCGACCGGCGCGGCGGGCGGGACCGTCGCGATCGTGAGCGGGACGGACTCCGACGAGCCGGCGGCCCGCGAGGCCACCCAGGCCAAGCCGGCCAGGGACGCGGCCGGCGGGGTCTCCGCCAGCAAGTCGCCCGACGCCCGGCGCGCGGCGCCGACCAAGGAGAGGAAGGCCAAGAAGAGCAAGGACATGCCGACGCTGGTGATGGGCCCGGACGGGACCATCACGGTGCTGCCCAACGGCAGCGCGGGCGGCGGCAACGGCCGCGGCGACGGCGGCAACTCCGCCTACGCACCCGGGCGCACGCAGGGCAACTCGAACGGCCCCAACGGCACCCGCACGCGCGCCCACGGCAACCCGCCCGCTAAGGGTGGGCGCGGCCGCGGCGCGACCCCGGCTCCTCAGGCGGCTCCCGAGGTGGCCCCGCCGACCACGACCCCGCCCGCCGCCGGCGGCAACCGGGGCGGCAACGGCGGCGGCAAGTCGCATCGCGGCGTGGGCGGCAAGGGCCCGCGGCTGCCCGACGTGCTGCCCCTCCCGTAGCTCGAGTTCCCTACGCTCCGTCCTCTAGTGCGGAGCCGGGGAGTCAGGGCCAGCAGTGCGGCGGGAGCCCTCGTCGCGGTGCTCGCGCTCCAGGGCGTGGCGCTCGCGGCCTTCCCCGGCGGTGACGCGAACGAGAGCGTCCGCGTGAACGCGCCGAACGACCCGAGCTTCGACCGCTGCGAGTCCGACAACGAGGGCGGGGCCTCGTGCTCGAACGTGTTCGACGAGGAGATCGGGCGCTTCGGGTTCGCGCCGTCGTCGTCCCAGTTCACCGCGACCTACAAGAACCCCGCGGGCACGACCCGCCAGCAGCAGCAGAACACGCTCGCCGGCCGCAACGCGCTGGGCCAGATCTCGGGCGTCTCGGCCGACCGCGCCTGGAAGCTCTCGACCGGGCGCCCGGACGTGCAGATCGCGATCCTCGACACGGGCATCCGCTGGGAGAACGAGGGCCTGCGCACCAAGGTCCACCTGAACGCGGGCGAGCTCCCGAATCCGCAGGGTTGCTCGAAGCACGACTGCAACGGCGACGGCGCCTTCAACGTCGACGACTACGTCTCGGATTCGCGCGTGAAGCCGGACGGCGGCGTGGAGCCCGCCGACAAGCTGCTGGACGGCGGCGACGTGATCGCGGCGTTCAGCGACGGCCGCGACGGCGACGGCAACGGCTACCCGGACGACATCGCCGGCTGGGACTTCTTCGACGACGACAACGACCCGTTCGACGCGTCGAGCTACAGCAGCGCGAACAACCACGGGTCGGGCCGCGCGGTCGAGGCGGCCCAGCAGACCAACGACGGCAAGGGCGGCACCGGCCTGTGCCCGCGCTGCCAGGTCGTGCCGATGCGGATCTGGGACACGTTCGTGGCCGACACCAACAACGCGGCGCAGGCGGCGCTGTACGCGGCCGACAACCGGATCGAGGTCGTGGAGGCCTCGATCGGCGGCCTGATCAACACGCGCTTCGCGCGCGACGCGTTCGCGCACGCGTACCGCCAGGGCGTGTTCTTCACCATCGTCTCCTCCGACCTCAACACCGCCGACCACAACTTCCCGACCGCCTACGACGAGCCGATGCAGGTGCAGGGGGCGGTGGCCGACGTGAACGGGCTCGGCCAGAGCGGCGCGGAGGTGGGCGAGTTCCTCGGCGACCTCGGGATCCCGACCAACGCGCCGGTAGGCACCTGGTTCCGCAACTCGGGCACGAGCCAGTACGGGGCGCACGCGCACATCGTCATGCACGGCACGACGGGGTCCGTCGCCACCGGCCAGGCGTCCGGTGCCGCCGGGCTGATCGTCTCCTACGCGCGCGAGCGAGGCCGCGACCTGGCTCCCAACGAGGTCAAGCAGCTCTTCACGATGACCGCCGAGGACGTGGTGGCGGAGAACACCGTCGGCACGGGCGTGCCGGACCCCGCCCACCCCGGCTGGGACCAGCACTTCGGCTACGGGCGCCCCGACCTCGGCCTCGCGCTCGAGCGGATCCGCGACGGCAAGGTCCCGCCGCAGGCGTTCCTCGATTCGCCGGAGTGGTTCACGCCGCTCAACGTCGAGCGCCAGGGGTCGGTCGGCGTCTCCGGCCGCATCTCCGCGCGCACCGGCACCTACAGGTGGAAGCTCCAGTGGGCGCCCGGGGTCGAGCCCGGGGAGTCGGAGTTCCGCGACGCGGTCCCGGAGCAGACGTCGGCCTTCGCGCTCAACCGCGAGCTCGGGCGGATCGACCTCGCGCAGGTGCGCGCCGCGCTCGACGCCCGCCCGGGCGGCGGGGCCACCGACGACCCGACCGCGCCGTCGAAGGGACCGGGCGACCGCGACCCGAACGAGCCGGCGTTCACGGTCCGGCTCGTGGTGACCGACGCGGACGGCAACCGCGGCGAGGACCGCAAGCAGCTCTTCGCGTACCGCGATTCCTCGCTGCACGCGGGCTGGTCGCGCTACAACGGCGACGGCGGGGAGACCTCGCAGCGGCTGTACGACCTCGACGGCGACAACCGGCTCGACGTGATCGAGCCGAGCTCGAGCGGCGATCTGCGCGCGCTGCGCTTCGACGGCGAGCCGCTCGAGTCGTTCAACGGCGGCCGTCCGGTGCGCACCGGCCTGTACACGAACGCGAGGGTCAATGCGCCCGGCTACCGCAGCGTGCCGCCGCCGCGCGAGCCGCTGCGCGTTCCGGCGATCGGCGACGTCGACGGCGACCACGAGCCCGAGATCGTGGTCTCCGCCGGCGAGCACGTGTACGCCTGGAACGCCGACGGCAGCCGCGTGAGGGGATTCCCGGTACGGGTGAACCCGGACTTCTCGAAGCCGGCCGACCGGACGAAGGAGAACCACGTCAAGCGCGGCTTCATCGCGTCGCCGACGCTGGTGGACCTCGACCGCGACGGGCGCCTCGAGATCGCGATCGCCGCGCTCGACCAGCACCTCTATGCGTGGGACGGACGCGGGGACGCCGTGAGGGGCTTCCCGGTGAAGCTCGCGGTCGCGGCCGACAAGCTGGTGGGGGCCGAGAGCATCAACACGGTCTCGGCGGGCGACATCGACGGCGACGGCAAGCCGGACCTGGTCGTCCCGACGGCGGAGATCGACGACCCGCTCCAGCAGCCCGAGGGCGACGTGGCGGGCGCGATCCGCAACGTCGTCACGACCCTCGCCGCGAACGCGCTGGGCAAGAGCGGGCGCACCTACGCGGTGAGCAGCGAGGGCAGGTTCCTCCCGGGCTGGCCCGCGAAGCCGAACGGAACGGTCCCCGACGCGCTGCCGCTGGTCGGGCCGGGCGTGGACTACGCGCTCGGAGACGTGGACGGCGACGGCAAGCTCGACGCGATCGGCGGGGTGGCGACCGGCGACGTGCAGGCCCGGCACGCCGACGGCGCCGCCTTCACCACCTACGACCCGTCGCCGGCGACGGGCGAGCACGTGGACAGGAGCAAGGTGATGAACCTGTTCGAGAACCCGATCGTCGCCAACCTCGACGGCGGCGACGGGCTCGAGGTGATCAAGGGCGGGCTCACGCTCAACCAGCTCGTGAACATCGGCGTCGCGACCGGGCAGAACCTCCCGTACAACCACGTCGTGCAGGCCTGGAACGGGCGGACCGGCGAGTCGCTGCCGGCGTTCCCGCAGGCGGTCGAGGACTTCCAGCTCCTGTCCAGCCCGGCCGTCGCCGACGTCTCCGACGCCGCGGGGCCCGAGATCCTCGCCGGCACCGGGCTCTACTACCTGCGCAACATCAACGCCGGCGGCGCCGAGGGCAGCGGCTGGCCGAAGTTCACCGGCGGCTGGATCTTCGTCACGCCCGCGGTGGGCGACGCGGACGGCGACGGCAAGCTCGACGTGGCCGCGATGACGCGCGAGGGCTGGAGCTTCCTCTGGAGGACGGACCGCCCAGCCTGCGGGGGCAACGACGAGTGGTGGACCTCGCGGCACGACGAGTGGAGCACCGGCGCGTACGGGACCGACAGCCGCCCGCCCGGGACGCCGCGCTCGTTCAAGGTCGTGACGGGGCGCTCGACGGCCGGCCTGAGCTGGACCGCCCCGGGCGACGACTGGGCGTGCGGCAGGGCGAAGGAGGCCGTGGTGCTGGCGTCGGCCACCCCCATCACGCGCCCGTCGGACGGCAAGGCGATCGCGCGGATCCCGGCGCCGGCGGCGGGCGGCGAGGTGAGGACGACGGTCGCCCGCAGCGAGAAGCGGCGCCACTTCGCGGTGGCATACGTGGACGACGCCGGCAACTGGGGGCACGCCGCGGGACTCAGGAGCGCCACGAGCAAGAAGAAGAAGGCGAAGCCGAAGCTGCGCGTGCGCGTGTCGCCCGCGCGGGTGGCCGTGCGCAGGCGCACCTGCTTCGTGGTGCGCGTCACGTCGAAGGGCAGGCCGGTGAAGAAGGCGCTGATCCACATCAACGGCAAGGGCGTCAGGCGCACCGACCGCCGCGGTCGCGCGGTGCTGTGCCGGCGCTACTTCACGCCCGGCACGCGCTCGGTCAAGGCGGCGCGCGGCGGCTTCACGAGCTCGACCACGAAGCTGAGGGTCGTGCGGCGGCGGTCGCGGCGCTAGGCGGGCCGGCCTCCGCGCCCAGCCCGAAGCGCTCGTGCAGCCGCCGCAGCGGGCGCGGCGCCCACCAGTTGCGCCGGCCGAGGAGCTGCATCAGCGAGGGGACCAGCAGGGCGCGCATGATCGAGGCGTCGATCAGGACGGCGGCCGCGGTCCCGACTCCCACCTCCTTGATGAAGATCACGCGCGAGGTGGCGAACGCGCCGATCGCCACCGCGAACAGGAGCGACGCCGCGGTGACGATCCGCCCGGTGCGCTGGAGCCCGAGCGCGACGGCGTCGCCGTCGGAGGCGCCGGCGTCCCGCGCCTCCTTGATCCGCGCCAGCAGGAACACGCCGTAGTCGGTCGAGAGGCCGAAGGCCATCGCGAACAGCACGAGCGGCTGCGTGGTGTCGAGCGCGCCCGGGCTCGTGAAGTCGAGCAGCCCCTCGAGCCGCCCGTCCTGGAAGACCAGGACCAGCAGCCCCATCGCCGCGGCGACCGTGAGCAGGTTCATCAGCAGCGCCTTCACCGGCAGCACCAGCGAGCCGGTCATCGCGAAGAGGATCAGCAGGGTGGTGAGCGCGAGCAGCCCGAGCGCGAACGGCATGTGGTCGCGCAGGCTGTCCTTGAGGTCCACGAACTCGGCGGCCTCGCCGCCCACGCCGAAGTCGAACCGCGCGGGCAGCGCGCGCACGTCCTCCACGAGCTCAGCGCTCCGCGGCTCGGTGAAGTGCTCGCGCGTGACCACGTCGATCCGCCACAGGCCGGCGCCCGCCGGCTGGGGATCGCGGACCGTCACCGCGCCGGGCACCGCCTCGATCCGGCGGGCCAGCTCGGTGGCGGCGTCGCGGTCGCCGGTGTGTGCGGCGACGATCAGCGGGGTGTCCTGGTTGGCGGGGAAGCGGGTGCTGAGCTCGTCGAAGGCCCGGCGCGGCTCCGACTCGCCCGGCAGCACCTCGGGGCCGACCGTCGTGAAGCTCGCGCCCGCGAACGGAGCCGCCATCGCGAGCAGCGCGACGGACGCCACGAGGGCGATCCAGCCGGGGCGCCGCTGCACGAAGCGCGAGATCCGGAACCACGCCCCGCGCCGCGGGTCGGTGGCCTCCTCCTCGGCTGCGCGGCGGAGCCGCTTCGGCGCCAGGGAGTCGACCCGCCGTCCGAGCAGCGCGAGCACGGCCGGCAGGACCACGAGCGCGACGGCCGCCGCGAGCAGCGACACGGTGAGCCCGCCGACGCCCATCGAGTACAGGAAGCGCTGGGGGAACACGAGCAGCGACGCCATCGCGGCGGCCACGGTGAGCGAGCTGAACAGGACCGTCCGCCCGGCGCTGCGCACGGTGCGCGCCAGCGCCTCCGGCCCGGGCCCGGAGACCGCGATCTCCTCGCGGTAGCGGGACACCATGAACAGGCTGTAGTCGATCGCGAGCCCGAGGCCGAGCCCGGTCACCAGGTTCAGCGCGAAGATCGACAGCTCGACGCCCTCGCTGATCACGCGGAGGGCCAGGAACGTGAGCACGATCGACAGGCCGCCGACGAGCAGCGGCAGCGCCGCGGCCACGAGGCTCCGGAAGAACCAGAACGAGAGCAGGAACAGGACCGGGAACGCGATCAGCTCGGCGGTGCGGAGGTCCTCCTCGACGATCGCGTTGGCCTCCTCGGCGGCCAGCAGCCCGCCGCCGAGCATCACGCCCGGCGCGTCGCCCAGCGTCGCCTCGAGCCGCTCGGCGATCCCCTCGTCCTCGGCCGACGCCTTCGGCGTGGCTGTCACGAAGGCGGAGCGGCCGTCGCGCGCGACCATGCTCTCGGTCCCGCCCGGGCCGAACGGCGAGCGCACGAGCGCGATGCCCGGGTCGGCGCTCAGCTCGCGCGCCACCTCGTCCACGCGCGCGCGGCCCCTGGCGGAGCGGACGGCGCCGCCCGGCGTGACGATCGCGACCACGCCGGGGTCCACGTCGAGGCCGGTCGCCGACTCGAGCCGGTCGGCGGTGCGGATGCTCTCGGTGCCGGGGTCGTCGTCGCTGTAGGGGCCGAGCCGGTCCGCGACCGACCCCCCGAGCGCGCCTGCGACGATCGCCGCGACCAGCGCGGCGAGGACCACCGCCTTGCCGTGGCGCCCCGCTAGGCCTGCCAGCCGGTCGAGCACCCCTACCTCCCCGCCGCGGCGCGCGGGCGCGACTTCGCCTCGAGCTGCTCGTCGATCCGGCCCCAGTACTCCGCGAGCCACTCGTTGAACGCGACGCCGAACTCGAGGACCATCCGCGGCCCCGGGTCGGGGTCGGGGTTCACGTCCGAGCGCAGCCCGCGGAGCTGCTCGGCCACGGCCTCGCTGCGCTCGCGGACGGCGCTCAGGTGCTCGCGCACCTCGCCGAGGTCGCGCCCCTCGGAGAAGAAGAGCTTGAGCAGGCCCTCGTCGCGCAGCTCCCACACGAGCTCGGCGCGGGAGCCCAGCCAGTCGTCGAGCGCGGCATCGCCGGCCGCGGTCATCGAGTAGACGGTGCGGCTGCGCCCGCCGGTGGGCTCCGGCGCGCCGGTGACCAGCCCGGCCTCCTCGAGGCGCTTCAGCTCGGGGTAGATCTGCCCGTAGCTCGTGGTCCAGAAGAAGCGCGCGGAGACGTCGACGAGCTGCTTGATCTCGTAGCCGGTGCGCTTGCCCATCCGCACCATCCCGAGGATGAGGCGTCCGGTGGGCGTGAGGGCCGGGGTGCTCATGGGTCACCAAGATATATCACAGCGATATATCAAGCGCAAACGTGACGAGAGCGTCAGGCCGTGCTTGTATAGATCGTCGAAACCCTTCGCGAGAAAGAGACTCATGAACCAGGGAAATCCGCCTCCGAATTGGTACCCGGACCCCAAGGGCGAGGCCGAGCTTCGCTACTGGGACGGCGGCCAGTGGACCGAGCACACCCACTCGGGCCAGTCCGCGGCCGCGCCCGCTCCGGCGGCGCCGCCCCCGTCCACCGCTCCGCCGCCGCAGTCGCCGCCGCCGATGGCGAGTCAGGCCACCGCGGCGGGCGGCTACCCGCAGCAGGGCGGCTACGGCACGGCTCCGGCCGGCGGCCCGGCCGAGTCGGGCGGCGGGCTCGGCAAGCGGCTTCCACTGATCGTCGGCGCGGTCCTGGCCGTGGTCGCGATCGGCGTGGTCCTCGCGCTCGTGCTCGGCGGCGGCGATGACGCCCCCAGCGAGGCGGACAGGGCCAAGGACGCGGCGGAGGAGATCATCACCACGAAAGACACGTCCGCCTGCACCGAGCTCGCCACGCGCGACTTCCTCCAGAAGGCCACCGGCGAGTCCGGCGCCGCGGCGGTCAGCGCCTGCGAGGAGGATACGAGCGAGCCGTTCGGCGACAGCGCCGAGATCGAGGAGCCCGAGGTGACCGGCGACAAGGCCACCGTCGAGGCCAAGCTCGAGGGCGGCCAGCTCGACGGCGAGACGATCGAGCTCGAGCTCGTCAAGGAGGGCGAGGACTGGAAGATGGACGAGCTCGCGCGCGAGAGCCTGCTCGAGGGGAGCAAGGCCGAGTCGACCCTGATCAACACGGTCCTGAACTTCGGCTCCTCCGAGGGCCCGAAGGCGTGCGAGTACCTGAGCTACACGGGGCTCCAGCGCCTCGGCGGCAAGAGCGGCTGCGAGAAGGAGTTCGCGAACGCGACGGCGGCCAACTACACGCCCCAGGACGTCAACATCCAGGGGAAGACCGCCACGGTGGTGGTCGAGGAGACCCGCCAGAACAAGACGATCCAGTTCAAGGTTGCCCACGAGGCCGGGAACTGGAAGATCGAGTCCTTCCAGCAGCAGTAGGCCGGCGCCGGGCGCCCGCTGGCTGCGTCATCGGTCGCTCGCGTGCATTCGCACGCGTCGCGACCTGCCTCCTTGCCAGCGGACGCCCGGCTTGCCCTACTGCTGCTGGACCAGCGGACGCCCGGCTTGTCCTATCCGCTGGATCTCGACTGGCTAGGAGCCCAGCACCCGCACGTGCACCCGCCGCCGCGGGCACCCGGCGCGCTTGACGCTCGCCCGCACGAGCCCGGGCGTCGCGAGCGTCGCCGTGAGCTTGGCGCGTCCGCTGCCGTCGGTGAGAGCGCGCGCGCCGGCGAGGCTCACCCGCGCTCCGCGCGCGCAGAGCGACCCCGCGGGGGAGAGCCGCACCCGGAAGCGCGTCCGGCGCCCGGCCCGCACGTGGCGGGGTCGCACGGCGACGTCGACCGGTGCCGCGGCGAACGCGGTGCAGCGGCTCCCGGCCTCGACCGGGTCCCGCACGCCGTCGTGGAACGTGAACTCGCCGCGCGTCAGCCAGCGCCCGCCGGGCGGGCAGGTGGCGGGCGTGGTGAAGAAGGACCGTCCGCCCGCGACGCGCGGGGCCATCGTGAACGTGACCTCCCGGATGGCGGTCTCACCGTCGGGGAACCCGCCCGGCGTCGGTGCCGGGGTGGCGTGCAGTCGGGTGCCCGCGATGTGGAAGCGGTCGTAGCCGATCACGGCGGACGAGCCGCGCTCGGTGACCATCTCGAGCCAGCTCCCCTGGGCGTGGAAGAGGTACACGTCGCCGACGAACGGGTCCATGGCCAGCGTGCCCGGGCGCGCGACGAGCGTCCCGCGGGCCATCAGCGTCTCGGGCGGGCAGGAGGCGGTCCCGTGCGCCTTGATGTCGGGGTCGCCGGCGGTGCAGGCGGGCACCGTGGACTCGTCGATCCGCGTGCCCGGAGGGAGGTCCACGAACAGGCTGCGGATGCGGGGCGGGCGTCCCTCGGGGTCGTGCTCGTCCTTGTAGAGGAAGCGCATGTGCACGCCGGTGGGCATCCCCGGCGTGGCCGTCAGGAAGCGCACCTCGAGCTCCGTGCGGTGGGCCGCCGACGCCACCGGGGCCAGCGCCAGCAAGGTCGCGGTCGCGGCGGCCAGGAGGGGTCGGCAGCGGTTCATTCGCCCACGCTAGCGGCGCCGAAAACCCCTCGCCAGCCGCCAGTGGCTGTGTAACGATGGACCGGTGGGGGACAGCGGCCGCGGACTGAGGCGCAGGGACGTGATGGCGGGGGCCGCGGCCGCCGGCGCCGCCGCGGCCGTCGGCACCGAACGGGGTGCTCGCGCCGCCTCCAAAGGCAAGCGGAGGACGTACGACGTGGTGGTGATCGGCGCGGGGCTGGCCGGCCTGACCGCGGCGCGCCAGCTCGTGCGCAGCGGGCGATCGGTGGTGGTGCTCGAGGCGCGCGACCGGGTCGGCGGGCGCAACCTGGTCGAGTCGATCGGCGGCGGCGAGGTCGTGGAGCACGGCGGCCAGTTCTTCGGCACCGACGCGCTGCACTCGATCCAGCTCGCGGCCGAGTACGGGATCGGGACCATCCCGACCTACAACAGCGGCGACAACGTGCACCTCGCCGGCGGCGTGCGGTCACGCTATCCGGCGGGCGACGGGTCCAATCCGCTCACCGGTGCGCCACCCGACCCGGGGGCGCCGGAGTTCGCCGCGGCGCTCCAGGAGATCGACGCGATGGCGCGCGAGATCCCGCGCGAGGCCCCCTGGACCCATCCGCGCGCGGAGGAGTGGGACGGGATGACGCTCGAGTCGTGGCGCCGCGAGAACGTGCAGACCGAGGCGGGGCGCAGGTTCTTCGACACCGTCATGACGACGGTCCGGGCCTGCGAGCCGCGCGATACGTCGTTCCTCTCGTTCCTCGCCTACTGCGCGGCGGCCGGCGACGAGGGCAACCCGGGGACGCTGTCGCGGGTGATCGCGGTCAAGGGCGGCGAGCTGGAGCTGCGCTTCCAGGGCGGGTCGCAGCCGATCTCGCGGGCGGTCGCGCGCGAGCTCGGGGGACGCGTGGTGCTCGGCGCCCCCGCCCGCAGGGTGGTCGCGGACCGCCGGGGCGTGACCGTGGTGGGCGACCACGGGAGCTGGCGGGCCCGGCGCGCGATCGTCGCGCTCGCGCCCGCGCTCTGTGGCGGGATCGACTTCGACCCCCCGCTGCCGTACCACCGCGCTCAGCTCCACCACCGCTACCCGCAGGGGTCGATCATCAAGGTGCATGCGGTCTACGACCGGCCGTTCTGGCGCGACGAGGGGCTCACCGGCCAGGCCGTCGCGGACACCCCGCCGCTCAAGCTCACCTACGACAACTCGCCGGCGGACGGCACTCCGGGGATCCTGTTCGGCTTCATTCCCGCGGCGCTCGCCCGCGACTGGGGGCGGCGCCCGGCCGCCGAGCGCAGGGCGGCGGTGCTGAGCAACCTGACCGGCTACTTCGGCGAGCGCGCGGGCAACCCGCGGCTGTACCTGGAGAAGGACTGGCCGGCGGAGGAATGGACGCGCGGCTGCTACTCCGGCTACGCGCCACCCGGCGTGCTCCTGGACTACGGCTTCGCGCTGCGCGAGCCGGTCGGCCGGATCCACTGGGCCGGAACCGAGACCGCGGTGTACTTCGCCGGCCGCATGGAGGGCGCGGTGCGCTCCGGCCGGCGGGCGGCGGAGGAGGCTCTCGACGCGCTGTAGGGGCAGGGCGAGCTGGCGGCACATTCCGACCCGCCAAGCGGTGCAACAATCCCATCACTCGGAAACCGCGGACGAGTATCCGCGGGACGCGGGGTCGCCATCGGCTCCGCGTTCGCACGGAGGTGAGGGGCACGGCAGCGGTTGAATCAAGCGACATCGATCGCGTCGAGGCCTGGCTCCTCCGGCGGGTGGCCGAGCACGCCCGCATCGCGCCGGCGGAGGTCGACCCGGCGGAGCCGTTCGAGCGCTACGGATTCGACTCGGCCGCTTCCGCCGAGCTGGCCGCGGACCTCGCGCAGCGAGTGGGGCGGCCGCTGCCGGAGACGCTCCTCTACGAGCATCCCACGCCGGCCGCCGTCCTCGCCCACCTGAGCGGGAGCGCGCGACCGGCCGCTTCGCCGCGGCGCGCCGGGCAGCCCCACGACCCGGTCGCGGTCGTGGGCATGGCCTGCCGCTTCCCCGGGGCCGATGACCCCGGCGAGCTGTGGGAGCTGGTGCGCGGCGGGGTGGACGCGATCGGGGAGGTCCCCGCCGGCCGCTGGGACGGCGCGCTCGACCCTGATCTGCTGCACGAGTACCCGGCCGCCCGCTGGGGCGGCTGGCTCGACGACGTCCAGGGCTTCGACGCGCGTGCCTTCGGGATCGCGCCGCGCGAGGCCGCGTGGATCGACCCGCAGCAGCGCCTCCTGATGGAGGTCGCGGTCGAGGCGATCGAGTCGGCCGGCATCCCGCTCGACGGCCTGGCGGGCACCGACGCCGGCGTGTTCGTCGGGATATCCACGCGCGACTACGCGCACGTGCAGATGCGCGCGGGGCCGGTGCCCGACGGCCACGCCGCCACCGGGTCGGCGGGGAGCATCGCCGCGAACAGGCTCTCCTACACGCTCGACCTCCAGGGACCGAGCGTCGCGCTCGACACGGCGTGCTCGTCGTCGGCGGTCGCGGTCCACCTGGCGTGCCAGGCGATCCGGGGCGGAGACTGCGAGATGGCGCTCGCCGGCGGCGTGAACCTGATGCTGATCCCCGAGACCAGCCTGAGCATGGCGCGGCTCGGCGCGCTCGCCCCGGACGGGCGCTGCAAGACCTTCGACGCCCGCGCCGACGGCTACGTGCGCGGCGAGGGCGCCGGGATCGTCGTGCTCAAGCCGCTGTCGGCGGCGCTCGCCGAGGGCGACGCGGTCCAGGCGGTGATCCGCGGCAGCGCGGTGAACAACGACGGCCGGACCAACGGCCTGACCGCGCCGAGCGGTCAGGCGCAGGTCCGCGTCCTGCGCCGCGCCTACGCGAGCGCCGGCGTGGAGCCGGCGAGCGTCGGATACGTGGAGGCCCACGGGACCGGCACCCGCCTCGGGGACCCGATCGAGGCCGGCGCGCTGAGCGAGGTGCTCGGCGCCGGGCGCCCGCTCGACCAGCCGTGTCCGATCGGCTCGATCAAGACGAACGTCGGACACCTCGAGGCGGCGGCGGGCGTGGCCGCGCTGATCAAGGTGGTCCAGGCGATGAGGCACGCCGAGCTGCCGCCGAGCATCAACTTCGAGACGCCCAACCCCCTGATCCCGTTCGAGCGGCTGGCGGTCGCCGTTCAGCGAGAGGCCGCGCGGTGGCCGCACGACGGCGACGGGATGCGCCGGGCGGGGATCAGCTCGTTCGGCTTCGGTGGCACGAACGCTCACCTCGTGGTCGAGAACGTGACTTGAGCAGGCGCCGCGCCCAGCTGCTGCCGGTCTCGGCGCTCACTCCCGAGGCGATCCCGGACCTCGCGGCCGCGTACGCCGAGATCGTGAGCGACCGGCGCCGCTCGCTCGGCGACGTCTGCTTCAGCGCGGGGACGGCGCGGACGCACCATCCGTGGCGGGTGGCGGTCGTGGGCCGCCTCGGCTCGCAGATGGCCGAGCGGCTGCGCCGCGCTCCGGTCCCCGCCCGCGCCGCCCGCTCGCCGGGCAGCGTCGCGTTCGTGTTCTCGGGCACCGGCCAGGAGCGCGCGCTGATGGGTCGCCGCCTGCTCGACGAGGAGCCCGTGTTCGTGCGCGCGTTGATGCGCTGCGAGGTGGCGCTGGCGCCGCACGTCGACTGGTCGCTGGTCGAGGAGATCAGCGCGCCGGCCGCGCGGTCGCGGATGGACGCGCCCGAGCTCGGCCAGCCGGCGCTGTGGGCGCTCCAGGTGTCCCTCGCCGCCCTGTGGCGCTCGTGGGGGATCGAGCCCGGGGCGGTGATCGGCCACAGCATGGGGGAGCTGAGCGCCTGCACGGTCGCCGGCGCGCTGTCGCTCGAGGACGCGGCGAAGGTGATCGTCGAGCGCAGCCGGCTCGCCGCGGCCCTGGCCGGGCAGGGGACCAGCGCGGCCGTGACCGCGGACGCGGCGGTCGTCGCGGCGGCGCTCGCCGCCGGCGACGGGCTCGTGAGCATCGCCGCCGAGAACGGCCCCGGGCAGACCGTCGTGTCGGGCGAGCCGGAGGCGCTCCGGCGCGTGCTGGAGCGGCTCGCCGCGCAGGGGGTGTCCGGACGTGTGCTTCCGATCCCGTACGCGGTGCACAGCGAGCAGCTGCGCGAGCACGCCGGCGCGCACGCCGAGGCGCTGGCGGGGATCGAGCCGCTGCGGCCGCAGCTGCCGGTCGCCTCGACCCTCACCGGGAGGATCGAGACCGAGGCCGTCTTCGACGCCGGCTACTGGGCCGCCAACGTCTCGGAGCCGGTGCGCTTCGGCCCGGCCCTGCGGCGGCTGGCGGACGAGGGCCACACGGCCTTCCTCGAGCTCGGCGCCCATCCCGTCCTGGGCGGGGCGATCAGCCGGACCCTCAACGCCCACGGCGCGGATGCGGCCGTCCTCTACTCGCTCTCGCACGACCGCGACGACCGCGAGGCGCTGCTCACCTCGCTCGCCTCCCTCTACACCGCCGGCGCGGACGTGAACTGGGCCGCGCTGCACGGGCGCGGCGCGCAGCGCGTGGAGCTGCCCCGGTATCGCTGGCAGCGCGAGCGCCACTGGCTCGACGCGCCCGCCGGCCCCGCCGCGGCCGGACCCGATGCGGCCCCGCCGGACCAGGTGCTGGACGGCGTGGAGCTCGCCGACGTCGCCGAGCACGTCGTGGTCGGCCGCGCGGTCATGCCCGCGGCCGGCTACATGGTGGCGATGGCCGCCGCGACCCGGCGGGCCTTCGGGCCCGGCCGCCACACCGTGCGCGGGCTCGCCATCCACGAGGCGCTCGCGGTCGATCCCGGCCAGGAACCTGCACTCGAGCTGCACGTCGAGGGCGCCGGCGACGAGCGCACCTGCACGCTCACGAGCGGGGACGGGTCGACCACGCACGGGACGGCGGAGCTCCGGCGCGGGCCGGCGGGCGCCGAGGCACCCGCGACCGAGCCCCTGCGCGCGCTGCGCGAGCGCTGCGGCCGGCCGGTCGACGCCGGCACGCACTACGCCCGCCTGCGCGAGGCCGGCCTCGACCACGGCGAGCGGTTCCGGCTGCTCGGTGAGGCGGCGGCCGGCGCGGACGAGGCGGTCGCGGAGCTCGCCCCGGGCGGCGCGGTCGCGCGGCTCGACGCCGCGATCCAGCTCGTGGCGGCGCTGCTGCCCGCCGGCGCCGGGGGCGCGCCCGAGCCGATGCTCCCCGCCGGCGCCGAGCGCGTGCACGTGCCGGCCGAGCTGGGCGGGCCCGCGTTCGCGCACGTGCGCCTCCGGGCGGGCGGCGGGGGGCCGGAAGAGGGCGGCGAAGGGGGGCCGGAAGAGGGCGGCGAAGGGGGGCCGGAGCTGCGCGCCGACGTGGTCGTCGCCGACCCGGAGGGCAAGGTGCTCGCCGAGATCCTCGGCCTGAGGCTGCGGCGGCTCGCGGCGCGGGCGGGCCGCGGCGCCCTCCTCCACGAGCTCGACTGGGTCCCGATGGCTGGCCCTGACCGCGCGGCCTCCGCTCCGGCGGACGTCGTGGTCGTGGGTGCGCCCGAGGACGTCGCGCCCGTGGCGGGCGCGGTTTGGGCAGCCGGCCACCGCTGCCGGGCCGCCACGGACCCGGTGACCGCCGCGATCCGGGGCGCCACGCACGCGGTGCTGGTCGCGCCCGGCGCGCTCGTGCGTGACGGGGCGGTCTCCGCGGCGGGAGCCGCCGCCGGCGAGGAGCGCGGCGCGCTGCTGCTCCGCGCGCTCGTCCGGCGGCTCCTCGAAGCGGGCGGCGAGGAGCGTCCGCGGCTGATCACCGTCACGGGCGGCCTGCGCGGGGCCGCCGTGCTCGGCATGGCCCGGACGGTGCCGCTCGAGCACCCCGAGCTTCGCTGCCGGCGCATCGACGTGCGCGACGGCGGGGCCCTCCCGTTCGAGCTCGCCGCGGCACTGCTCGCCGACGACGGCGCCGACGAGCTGGCGCTCGGCGCCGCCGGCCGGCTGCGGCCCGAGCTGCGGCGGATGGCGCCCGGTCCGGCCGCCGTGCTCGCCGCGGTGCGGGACGATCGGACCTATCTCGTGACGGGCGGGCTCGGCGCGGTCGGCCTGCGGATCGCCGCGTGGCTGGCCGACCGCGGGGCGGGCCGGATCGCGCTGGTGGGCCGCCGGGCCCCGGGGGCGGACGCCGAGCAGGCGATCGGCGCGCTGCGCGAGGGCGGCGCCGAGGTCGTCACGCTCCGCGCCGACGTCGCCGACCCGGTCGCGTGCGCCGCGCTGCTGGACGAGCTCCGCGGCGAAGGGCCGCCGCTCGGCGGCGTCGTCCACGCCGCCGGGGTCCTCGACGACGCGGCGCTCGCCGCGGTCGAGCCGGAGCAGATCGCGGCGGTGCTCGCCCCCAAGGTGCGCGGCGCGTGGAACCTCCACGAGCTGACCGCCGGCGACCCGCTCGAGCTGTTCGTGCTCATGTCCTCGATCGCCGGCGTGATCGGAGCACCCGGCCAGGCGCACTACGGGGCGGCCAACGCCGCCCTCGACGCGCTGGCGCGCCGCCGCCGCGCCGCCGGCCAGGCGGCGCTGGCGATCGCATGGGGCCCGTGGGCCGGCCGCGGGATGGCCGCGCGCTCGGCGGACCGCCTGCGCGCCGGCGGACTCGAGCCGCTCTCCGCCGAGCGCGCGATCGGAGCGCTCGACCGCGCGCTCGCGAGCGGGCTGGGGGAGGTGCTCGTGGCGGACGCGGACTGGCGGCGCGTGCGCGCGGCGCTGCCCGGCCGCCCGCCGCGGCTGCTGGAGGCGCTCGCCGCCCCCGCCGGCCCCGCCGCCCCGACCGCCCCCGCGCAAACCGGCGCGACGCTCGGCGGCGGGCTCCGCCACGCCCCGAAGGCCCTCCGCCGCGACCGCGTCACCAGCGAGCTGCGCGCCCAGCTCGGCGCGGTCCTCGGCACCGACCCGGCGACGATCGACCCGGGCGACGCGATCAACCGGCTCGGGCTCGACTCCCTGATGGCGATCGAGCTGCGCACGGGCATCGAACGCTCGCTTCCGGTCGTGCTTCCGCTGACCCGGCTGCTCGACGGGATGACGGTGGGCGAGCTGGCCTCCCACCTCGTCGCCCAGCTCGACGAGGAGCCGCGCGCGCCGGATCCGCGGCCGGGCGACGACGGCCCGATCGTGCCTGCGCCCGACGAGCTCCACGACCCCTTCCCGCTCAACGAGATCCAGCTCGCGTACTGGATGGGACGCCGCGGCCTGTTCCCGCTCGGGACCGTGTCCGCCCACATCTACGCCGAGGTCGACGCGCGCGGCCTCGACGCCGGCCGGTTGACCGTGGCGCTCCGGCACGTGATCGACCGCCACCCCGCGCTGCGCACCGTCGTCAACGACGACGGGACCCAGCAGGTGCTCGCGTCGGTCCCGCCCTACCGGCCGCCCGAGCGCGACGTGCGCGGCGCCGCGGACCGCGAGGCCGCGCTCGCCGCCATCCGCGACGAGCTCTCGCACCAGGTCCGGCCGGCGGACCGCTGGCCGCTCTTCGAGTTCGCGCTCACGCGCATCGACGACGAGACCACGCGCGTGCACGCGTCGATCGACATGCTGATCGTGGACGCGGCGAGCGCGCTGATGCTGGGCGACGAGCTGGTCGAGCTCTACGAGGGGGCGCGTCCGCGGCCGCCGCTGGCGCTCTCGTTCCGCGACTACGCGACGGCGCTCGCGCGCCGCGCGCACGCGCCGCAGGCGCAGGCCTCGCGCGAGTACTGGAGCGAGCGCCTCGCCACGCTGCCGCCCGCCCCCGAGCTGCCGCTGGCCAGGGCGCCCGAGACGATCGCCCAGGCGCGCTTCCACCGCCGCTCGCACGACATGGACGCCGCGACCTGGTCGCGCCTGCGCGAGCGCGCGACCGCGGCCGGCCTCACCCCCTCCGCGGTGCTCTGCGCCGCCTATGCGGAGGTGCTGGCGGCCTGGAGCGCGTCGCCGCGGCTCACGCTCAACCTCACGACCTACCGGCGGGTCCCGCTGCACCCCGACGTCGGCGAGCTGATCGGCGACTTCACCGAGCTGACCCTGCTCGGCGTCGAGCCGGACCTCTCGCAGCCGTTCGAGCGGCGTGCCCAGGCGCTGTCGCGGCAGCTGGTGGCGGACCTCGAGCACCCTGACGTGAACGGGGTGACGCTGCTGCGCGAGCTGGTCCGCACGCGGCGGATGGCCTGGGCGTCGATGCCGGTCGTGTTCACCAGCACGCTCACGCAGACCGCGGGGCGCGGCCCCCTCCCCCTGGAGCGCCTCGGCGAGGTCGCACACCTGGTCACCCAGACGCCGCAGGTCTGGATCGACTTCCAGGCGATCGAGCGCGAGGGGGTGCTGTCGCTCAGCTGGGACGCCGTCGACGAGCTGTTCCCGCCGGGCCTGGTCGACGACATGTTCGCTGCCTACCGCGGCCTCGTCGAGCGCCTCGCCGCCGGCGAGGAGGCCTGGGGCGCCGCCGACCTCGAGCTCGTTCCTCCCGCTCAGCTCACGGCGCGCGCGGCGGCCAACGCGACCGAGGCCCCGATCCCGCCGTCGCTGCTGCACGAGCCCCTGTGGCGCTGGGCCGCCGCCACTCCCGCGGCGCCGGCGGTGATCGCCGCCGACCGCGTCCTGTCGTACGGCGAGCTTGCCGACCTCGCCGACCGCTGGGCCGCCCGCCTCGTGCGCGGCGGGGTGAGGCGCGGCGAGCTGGTGGGGATCGCCATGCGCAGGGGCTGGGAGCAGCCGGTGGCGGCGATGGCCGTCCTGCGCGCCGGGGCGGCGTATCTGCCGGTCGACCCCGAGCAGCCCGCGGCGCGCCAGGCGCACCTGCTCGAGGCCGGCGGCGTGACCACGATCCTCACCCAGTCGGACGTCGCCGCGCGCGTGCCCGTGCCCGCCGGCGCCGAGCTGCTCGCCGTCGACGCGGGCCCGGGCGCCGAGCGGCCGGCCGCCGGGGAGCTGCCCGCGGTCCAGCCGGAGGACCTCGCGTACGTGATCTTCACCTCCGGCTCGACCGGCAGCCCGAAGGGCGTGGCGATCCAGCACGCGGCGGCCATGAACACGGTCCTCGACTGCAACCGCCGCTGGGGGGTGACCACCCGCGACCGGACGTTCGCGATTTCGTCGCTCGGCTTCGACCTGTCTGTGTACGACCTGTTCGGGATGACCGCGGCCGGCGGCGCCGTCGTCGTACCGGACGCGGCCCACGCACTCAGCCCGGGCCACTGGGCGGAGGCCATGCGCGCCGGCGAGGTCTCGATCTGGAGCTCGGTCCCGGCGCTGATGACGCTGCTCACCGAGCACCTGTCCGCGCGCGGATCGCGGTTCAACCCCGAGCTGCGCACGGTGATGCTCAGCGGCGACTGGATCCCGCTCGGGCTGCCCGATGCGATCCGCGAACTGGCCGACGAGGTGACGGTGATCGGCCTCGGCGGGGCCACCGAGGCGTCGATCTGGTCGGTGTTCCACGAGGTCGGCGAGGTGAGCGAGGAGTGGAGCTCGATCCCGTACGGCAAGCCGCTCGCCAACCAGCGGCTGCACGTGCTGGACGAGCAGCTTCGCCCGCGTCCGGCGTGGGTGCCGGGCGAGATCCACATCGCGGGGGCCGGGCTCGCGCTCGGCTACTGGGGCGACCGCGAGCAGACCGCCGCCGCCTTCCACGAGCACCCGCGCACCGGCGAGCGCCTCTACCGCACCGGCGACGTGGGGCGCTACCTGCCGGACGGCTCGATCGAGTTCCTCGGCCGCCGCGATGGGCAGGTGAAGGTCGGCGGCAACCGGGTCGAGCTCGCCGAGGTCGAGGCGCAGCTCGAGCGCCATCCCGCCGTGGCGCGCGCGGTGCTCGCGGCACCCGGCCCGCGCGAGGAGCGCCGGCTGGTGGCGTACGTGGTGCCGGTCGCGGGTCGCACCGCCGACCCCGCCGAGCTGCGCGCCTGGCTCGAGGAGCGCCTGCCGTCCTACATGGTCCCGCCCACCTACACGCCCATCGAGGAGGTCCCGCTCGGCGCCAACGGGAAGGTCGACCGCCGGGCGCTCGCGGAGCTCGGCACGGCCCCCCCGCCCGCCCCGGCGACGGCCCTCAGCGGCGCCGAGCGCGCGGCGGCCGAGGAGATCGCGACGTACGTGGCCGAGCTGCTCGAGATCGACGAGGTGGGGCTCGGCGACGACCTGATCGACCTCGGCTTCGACTCGCTGCGGCTCCTGCGGCTGGTCGACCGCCTCGAGCGGCGCTTCGGCGTCCGTCCCGAGATCGGCGACCTGTTCCGCCTCTCGACCGTCGCCGCGATCGCGGCTCACTGCGAGCGGCTCGCCGCGAGCCCGCCCGCCCCCGCGGATCCCGCCGCGCTGCTCGAAGCCGACGCCGTGCTCGATGCCGCCATCGTCCCGAGCGCGGCGGCACGGCCCCCCCGCGGCGTTCCCGAGCGCGTCCTCCTCACCGGCGCGACCGGGTTCCTCGGCGCCCACCTGCTCGACGAGCTCGTGCGCCGGACCGGCGCCGAGGTGCACTGCCTCGTCCGCGCGCCGAGCGACGCGGCCGCGCGGCGCCGGCTGCGGCGCGCACTCGAGGGCTGGGGGCTGAACGAGCTGGCGGACTCGGATCGCTGGGTGGCGCTCGCGGGCGACCTCGCGGCGCCCGGCCTCGGCGGCGGCGGCGCGGCGTTCGACCGGCTCGCCGCGACGATCGACGCGATCTACCACTGTGCCGGGCTGGTGAACTTCGCCTACCCGTACGAGCGCCTGCGCGCGCCGAACGTGCTCGGCACGCGCGAGCTGCTGCGCCTGTCGGCGAGCGGCGGCGGCATCCCGGTGAACCACGTCTCGACGACGGGCGTCGTGCCCCACCTGACGCTGGGGGTCGCCCAGCTCGTGCCGGAGACCGGCGAGCTGCCGCCCGCCGGAGAGCTGGAGACGGGCTACACCGCCAGCAAGTGGGTCGCGGAGCGGCTGGTGGCGAGCGCGCGCGACCGCGGCCTGCCCGTGCGGATCTTCCGCCCCGGCCTGATCACGGGCCACAGCCGGACCGGCGTCTGCAACCCGCGCGACGCGCTCTGGACCGTGCTGCGCGGGGTGGTCGAGGCCGGCTGCGCCCCCGACGTCGACATCCCGCTGTTCGCCGCGCCGGTGGACTACGTGGCGGCGGCGATCGTCCGGCTCGGGCTGCCGCAGGCGGACGGCGGCGACGTGGCCCACCTCGTCGCCCCGTTCGCGCTCGGCTCGCGCGCCGTGTGCGAGTGGCTGCGGGCCGCCGGTCACCCGCTCGAGTACGTCCCGTACGAGGCGTGGCGCGGGCGCGTGGCCGAGCACGCGCACGCGCGGGAGGACGAGGCGCTGGGGCTGCTGGTGGCGCTGCTCCCGGCCCAGCTGCCCGCCACCCGCGAGCTGCTGGTCGAGACGCGCAACGCGGTCGCCGCCATCGAGGACCCGGAGCTCCCCTCGCCGATCATCGACGCGGCCCACGTCCGCCGCTATGCCAACCACCTGTCGGCCACCGGCTTCTGGCCCGAGCCGAGCGACCTGCTGGTGGGCACGTGAGCGGCGCGGCCGAGCTGGTGCGCGTGCACGGGCCGTCCCGCCCGGCGCTGAGGCTCCTGTCCGTCCCGTGGGCCGGGGGCCGGGCCGACGCCTACCGGCCGTGGATTCCCTGGCTGCCGCGCGACGTCGAGATCTGGGGGGTCCGCTACCCGTCCGACCCGCCGCCGGAGGGGGTCCAGGCGATCGCGGCGGGGCTGGCCGCGCAGGCGAGCCGCCGGGTGGCGGAGCCGTTCGCGGTCTTCGGCCACAGCCTGGGCGCGGTCGTGGCGTTCGAGCTGGTGCGCGAGCTGCGCCGGCTGGCGGCGCCGATGCCGTTCCTGCTGGGGCTCTCCGGCCGGGCCGGCCCGCAGCTCCCGCCGAGCCGCCGCGACGCGCGCAAGATGAGCGACCTCGAGCTGCTGGAGGAGGTGCGGAGCCTGGGCGGCATGCCCGAGGAGCTGGTCGCCCTCAAGGGCGCGATGGAGCTGCTGCTGCCGCGCCTGCGCCGCGACCTCGAGCTCTCGAGCGCGTACGAGTACGCGGACGAGCCGCCGCTGGAGGTGCCGATCGTCGCGTTCGCGGCGCTGTCGGACACGCTCGCTCCCCCGGATCAGGTCGCGGCCTGGTCGGCGCAGACGGACGCGTCGTTCGAGCTCCACCGCCTGCCGGGCGAGCACTTCATGGTGATGGACGCGGCGCCCGTGGTCGCGACGTTCTTCGCCGACGCCGTGGAAGCGAGGAGGAGCGCGCTTGGACCCGCTCGCGCGTGACGAGCTGGACTCGGCGTGCTCGATGGTGGACGTGCTGCGCATGCGCGCCGAGCTCCAGCCCGGCCACGTGGTGCTCGAGTTCCTCGCCGACGGCAGCCCCGAGGTGGAGGCGCGCACGATCGGCGGGCTCGACGAGCGGGCGCGCGCGATCGGCGCCGGGCTGCGCGAGCGCGTCGCGCCCGCCGAGCCGGTGCTCGTCGTCCACGAGCCGGGGCTCGGGTTCCACGACGCCTTCTACGGCGCCCTCTACGCGGGCGCGGTCCCGGTGCCGGCCTACCCGCCGGACCCGTTCCGGCTCGAGCGCTCGAGCGCGGTGCTCGGCGCGATCGCCGCGGACGTGGGCGCCCGCGTGGCGCTCACGAGCGAGGCGATCCGGGCCGCGGCCGCCCCGGTGATCGAGGCGGCGCCGGGGCTGGGCGAGCTCGACTGGCTCACCCTCGCCGAGGTCGAGGGGGACGCCTCCGCCTGGAGGCGGCCCGCGCTCGACGCGGAGACGCTCTGCTTCCTCCAGTACACGTCGGGATCGACCTCGGCCCCGAAGGGCGTGATGGTCACGCACGGGAACCTGGTGGCCCAGTCGCGGCTGCTGCGCGACGACCTCGACGCCGACCACACGAGCGTCGGCGCCTCGTGGTGCCCGCTCTACCACGACATGGGGCTCGTCAGCTCGGTCTCCGGACCGGTCTACATCGGGATGAGGGCCGCGGTGCTCTCGCCGCTCGACTTCCTCAGGCGGCCCGCGTTCTGGCTCGAGACGATCACCCGCTACGGCGCGACCCACTGCGGCGGCCCGAACTTCGCGTTCGACCTGTGCGCGCGCCGGGTCACCTTCGAGGAGCGCGAGCGCCTCGACCTCGCCGGCTGGCGGGTCGCGTTCAACGCGGCCGAGCCGGTCCTGGCCGAGACCCTCGACCGCTTCACGCGCGCGTTCGCGCCGGTCGGCTTCCGGCGCGAGGCCTTCCAGCCGTGCTTCGGGCTCGCCGAGAGCGTCTGCATGATCGCGAGCAGCGCGCGCCCGGACCGGCCGGTCGTCCGGCGCGTCGACCCCGAGCAGCTCGTGCGCGGCCGCGCGGTGCCCGCCCCGGAGGGCTCCGCGGGCAAGCCGGTCGTGGCGTGCGGGCGCCCGTCGCCCCGCCACGAGCTGGTCGTCGTGGACCCCGCGACGGGCGCGCCCGTGCCCGACGGCTCGATCGGCGAGGCGTGGTTCCGCGGCCCGACCGTCGCGGCCGGCTACTGGCGCGACGAGGAGGCGACGGCGGCGACGTTCGGCGCGCGCACCGCCGCCGGCGAGGGGCCGTTCCTGCGCACCGGCGACCTCGGCTTCGTGGACGGCGGCGAGCTGTACCCGACCGGGCGCATCAAGGACCTGATCATCGTGCGCGGGCGCAACCTCTACCCGCAGGACGTCGAGCTGACCGCGCAGCGGGCGGCCGGCGGCCTGCGACCGGGGTGCGGCGCGGCGTTCGCCGTCGAGGGCGACGACGGCGCGGAGACGGTGGTGCTGATGCAGGAGGTGCGCGACCCGGCCGGCGCCGATCGCCGGGAGCTCGCCGCGGCGGCCCGCGAGGCGGTGCTGCGCGAGCACGGGGTGGACGTCGAGGTGGTCCTGGTCGAGCCGCGCACGATCCCGAAGACCTCGAGCGGCAAGCTGCAGCGGCTGGCGGCGCGCGAGCGCTACCTGGCTGAGCGCCCTAGCGCGGCTTCGCCTCCTCGTAGCGCTCCAGCCCGTCGTCCGGCACCGGCTCCCACGCGGGCGCGTACGCCGTGAACGCCCGCCAGGTCGGCCGCACGCCCGGGTCGCCGTCGAACGCCGCGAAGCGGATGCTCATCTGCGACGGGTCGGCCGGGTTGCGGCTGAACAGGTGGGCGCCGCAATCGCGGCAGAAGCACTTGTCGAAGCCGCCGTCCGGCGGGCGCCAGCAGCCGACCAGCTCCTCGCCCGAGAGGAGGCGGAACGTGCGCCCGTCGATGCGCGCCTGGAGCGACGAGCCGCCGCCGGTCCGCTTCTGGCAGCGCGTGCAGTGGCAGTAGCCGGCCGCGGCCGCCGGCTCGGACAGCTCGAAGCGCACGCCGCCGCAGAGGCAGCCGCCGCTGGTCGACCCCCGAGCCACGCCCGGCTCAGCTCGCGCCGGCCTTCTCGCGCTCCTTCAGCTCGCGCCTGAGGATCTTGCCGGACGCCGACTTCGGGATCTCCTCGATCGTCTCCACCAGCCGCACCTTCTTCTGCGGCGAGACCTGCTCCGCGCACCAGGACATCAGCTCGTCGCCGTCGAGCGAGTCGTCCGCCGGCACCACGTACGCCTTCGGCAGCTCGCCGCACTCCTCGTCCGGCACGCCGATCACCGCCACGTCCTGCACCTTCGGGTGCGTGATCAGCAGCGCCTCGAGCTCGGCCGGGGCCACCTGGAAGCCCTTGTACTTGATCAGCTCCTTCAGCCGGTCCACGATCTGGAAGAAGCCGTCGGAGTCGACCACGGCGATGTCGCCGGTGTGCAGCCAGCCCTCGTCGTCGATCGTGTGCCGCGTCGCCTCGTCGTTGTTCAGGTAGCCCTTCATCACCTGCGGCCCGCGGATCCACAGCTCGCCGGGCTCGCCCTCGCCCACGTCCTGGCCGGACTCGGCGTCGACCAGCCGGCACTCGGTGTTGGGCAGCGCCTGCCCGATCGACCCGGGCCGGTTGTCGCCGTGCGGGCGGATGCAGTGCGTGACCGGGCTCGTCTCGGTCAGGCCGTAGCCCTGGATCACCGTGCAGTCGAGCCGCTTGGCCACGGCCTCCGCCAGCTCCGCGCCGAGCGGCGCGGCGCCGGACATGATCGTCTCGATCGAGGAGAGGTCGTTCTCGTCGACCGCCGGGTGCTTGGCGAGCGCCAGCGCGATCGGCGGCACCACGTATGCGCGCGTGACCCCGTGCTCCTCGATCAGCCCGAGGAACTGCCCCAGATCGAAGCGCGGCATCGTCACGATCGTCGCCCCCACGCGCAGGCCCTGGTTCATGATCACGACCATCCCGTAGATGTGGAAGAACGGGAGCACGCCCACCACGACGTCGTCCTCTCCCAGCGGGAACACCGCGCCGTTCTGCTCGAGGTTCGCCACGAGGTTGCGGTGGCTCAGCATCACGCCCTTCGGCAGGCCGGTCGTGCCGCTCGAGTAGGGCAGCACGGCGAGGTCGGCGTCCGGGTCGATGTCCGGCGAGGGCGCGGCGGAGGGGTCGCCCATCAGCTCGGTGAGCGGCGTGGCGCCCTCGCCGTCCCCGACCACGAAGACCTCCTCGATTCCCGCGCGCCCGGCCGCGTCCTTCGCCACCTCGAGCATCGGGCCGACGGTCACGAGATAGCGCGCGCCGGAGTCCTCGAGCTGGTGGGCGACCTCGCTCGCCGTGTAGAGCGGGTTCATCGTCGTGCAGCGCCCGCCCGTCGCGGCCACCCCGTGGAAGAGCACCGCGTACTCCGGCAGGTTCGGCATGTACACGGCCAGCACGTCGCCCTTCCCGAAGCCGCGCGCGTCGAGCCCGGCCGCGAGCGAGCGGACCCCCTCCGCGAGCTGTCCGTACGTCAGCGTGCGGCCGGAGGGCCCGTCGATCAGCGCCGGCTTGTCCGCGCGCGACTCGGCGTGCTCGAGCACGTACGACGTGATGTCGGCGTCGGGAATCGGGACGTCGGGCTCGGGACCGGTGTAGATCGTCATCGGGGCGCCTCCTTGGTCGGGATGAGCATCTCGTCGCGCGCGACCTTCGGAGTCTCGCTCGTGATCCGCTGCATGAGGTTGTAGAAGCGGGCAAGCTCGGGGTAGAGCACGGGCTTGCCGTTGGTCATGACCGCGACCGCCGCCGCGCGCTCGGGGTCGGCCCAGGCGAGCATGTTCGTGAAGCCCAGGTGCCCGAAGGCGTACTCGGTGTCGCGCCCGTACAGGCTCAGGAGCTGCGCGCCGAGCATCAGCCCGTAGCCGAAGCGCGTCGGGAACCCGAGCGAGAGGTCCACCTCCAGCCGCGACTGCTCGGTGAGCGCCTGGCGGATCGTCTCGGGCTCCACGATCCGCACGCCCTCGAGCTCGCCGCCGCGGCGGAAGATCTCGTAGAAGCGCGAGAGCTCGTTGGCCGTCGAGACCACGTTCGCCGAGGGCACCACCGCCGTCATGAAGCGCGGGTCGTTGGAGAAGTCCACGAGGTCGTCGAAGGGCAGGCCGAGCGCACGCTTCAGGAACGTCGACAGCGGCGGCGCCGTGGGCGGGCCGGTGACGTAGTTGAGCGCCACCTCGTCGACGTCCTCCTCGGCCACCCCGTAGTTGTTCCAGCGGAAGCCGAGCGGGTCGAGGATCTCCTCCTGGAGCACGTCGCGGATGTCCTTGCCCGTCACCCGCCAGACGATCTCGCCGAGGATGAACCCGCCCGACACGGCGTGGTAGGCGAGCCGCTGGCCGGCGTTCGCGATCGGCTTGGCGTCCACGAGGAGGCTCACCAGCCACTCGCGGTCGTTTGCGTGGTCGAGGTCGAACGCCTCCGGCGGCAGGTTCGGCACGCCGGCGCGGTGCGCGAGCACGTGCCCGATCGTGATCTCGCCCTTCGAGTGGCAGTCGTACTCGGGGATGTACTCGCACACGGGCGCGTGGATGTCGAGCAGGCCGCGCTCGTGGAGCAGGTGGACCACGAACGCCGTGACCCCCTTCGCGCCCGAGTAGATGAGGAACGGCGTCTCGGGGGTGGCCGGCACCTTCTCCGCGTCGCGGCCGTCGTGCGGGCCGTTGCCGCGCGCGTGCCCGATCGCGCGGTCGAGCACCACCACCCCCTCGCGCCGCACGCACACCTGGATCGCGGGGTGCACGCCGCTGCGGTACCAGTCGGTCGTCGCCTGCCAGATCCGCTCGACCTGGTCGCGGGTCATCCCGCCCGCCTCCGGCTCGGCCTCCGGGGCGCGGGCGGTCACGGACTCGAGGTCGCGCGGCACGTGCACGCGCCTGAGCGGGTCCGGCACGCGGGGCACGCGGGGCATCGAGACCGACGGGATGTCGGGCAGGCGCGGCACGCCATGACAATACGCGAACATCCGCGCTGCATGCCGCCCGTCAGCCGCGCCCTGAGACGCCGCGGCGAGTGCGCTCGCCACGCAGGCCGCCCGGCCGCTACGGGCAGCCGCGGTAGACGGCCCAGGAGCGGCTGCGGGCCACCTCGCTCTGTCCTGAGGGAGCCGGCGCCGGCGGCGCGAGCGGGTACGGCAGGTCCTCGTCGCTCGCGGCGGGCGTGGTGGCGACCGAGGCGCGGCCCGGCGGCGCGGCCGCCAGGTCGCGGGCGGGCACGTCGAGCGCGAACGCCAGCGTCGGCAGCACGCCGCCCGCGGTGAGGTGGACCGGGCGGCAGTCCTCGATCGCGGACCGGGCCGGCCCACCGTCGACCAGGTCGCGCAGCTCGTCCTGGAAGCGCTGGTCGGCGCGCAGCTCGCTCCGCGCGCCGGCGATGCGCGGCACGTCGACCGGGACGAGCGCGAGCAGGGCGAGACCGAGCAGCGCCCCCGCGCCGGCTGGCCGCCGTCCGCGGCGCGCCGCCGCCGCCAGCCGCCCCGCCGCCGCCGCGCCGAGCACCAGCAGCACGGCCGCCGGGAGCAGGAAGAAGCGCTGGAGGATCGGCTGGCCGCCGGCCGCGAGCGCGACGGCGGCCACGCCTCCGAGCACCAGCGCGGCCACCAGGATCAGCAGGCGCTCGCGATCGGCCCGCTCGCCCCCGGCGCGCCCTCGCAGCACGACCCACGCGAGCCCCGCGCCGGCCAGCGCGGCCACGCAGCCGGCCACGCCGAGGATCGAGCCCACGTGCCGCGGGACCTCCGCCAGCCCGTCGACCCCCGTCTTGTACGAGCCCGCCACGGTGTCGGCGGTGTGGTCGCGCGTGAACAGCGGGTCGCCGGTGAGGATCAGGTCGTGCAGGACCCACAGCAGCGGCGCGGCCGCCGCCAGCGCTCCGAGGCGCACGCGCTCCCCGGGCCCGCCCGGCCACGCCGCCCAGACCCAGTACGCCCCCGCCATCAGCCACGCCTCCGGACGCAGCAGCCCGGCCAGCGCCAGCAGCACGAGCACCGCGGTACCTCGCCGGGGCCTGCGCAGCTCGAGCGCCAGCGCCCACAGCACGAGCGCGAGCGCGGGCACGTCCACGCTCGCGCGGGCGCTCACCTCCAGCAGCACCGGCCGCGTGACCAGGAGGACCGCCACGAGCGCCCCCGCGAGTGCGCCGCCCAGCAGCCGCGCCAGCTCGTATGCGGCCACCACCGCCGCGCCGAACGAGAGCAGCACCAGCACCCACAGCGCCGGCTCGGCGCCGCCCCCGAGCGGGGCGAGCAGCGCGGCGGCCGCCTCGAACAGCGGGTGCGGCGTCGCGGCCACGCCGAGCTCGAGGTCCGGCGTCCGCCCGTGGGCGAGGTCGCGCCCGTCCACGAGCGCGAAGTACGTGTCGAACGAGAGCGGCACGCGCCCGAACAGGAGCGCCGCCGCCGCGGCCACCACCCCCGCCACGCCCGCGCCCGCCAACGCCCGCCGCGACCCCCCGGCGGCTCTCGCTCCTGGCGTCATACGCTGGGAACCATGCCAGTCAAGCTCCACTGGTTCCTCCCGACGACCGGCGACTCGCGCACCGACATGAGCCACGGCACGGCCGTCGGCGACACGAGCGTGGTCGGCGCCGCCGACGGTCAGCGGCCGGCGAGCGTCGAGTACCTGGGACAGGTCGCGCGCTCCGCCGAGCAGCTCGGGTTCGACGCCGCGCTCACCCCCACGAGCAGCTGGTGCGAGGAGGCCTGGGTGTTCACGGCTGCGCTCACGCAGGTCACCGAGCGGCTGCGCTTCCTCGTGGCGTTCCGCCCCGGACTCGTGGCCCCGCTCCTGAACGCGCAGATGGCGGCCACCTACCAGCGCCTGTCGGGCGGCCGGCTGCTGATGAACCTCGTGGTCGGCGGCGACGACGTCGAGCAGCGCCGCTTCGGCGACACGCTCGGCAAGGACGAGCGCTACGCGCGCGCGGGCGAGTTCATGGAGGCGATGCGCGCGCTGTGGACCGGCGAGCCGGTCGACTACGACGGCGAGCACGTGCAGCTCGAGGACGCGCGGCTGATGGCCCCGCCGGACTGGCCGGACGTCTACCTCGGCGGCTCGTCGCCGGCCGCCCTCGACGTGGCCGCGCGCCACGCCGACGTCTACCTCACCTGGGGCGAGCCGCCGGAGCAGGTGGCCGAGAAGCTCGACCGCGTGCGCGAGGCGGCGGAGGGCGCCGGCCGCGAGCTGCGCTTCGGGATCCGCCTCCACGCGATCGCGCGCGACAGCGCCGACGAGGCGTGGGCCGCCGCGGACGCCCTCGTCGCGCGCCTCGACCCGGCGGAGATAGAGCGTGCGCAGTCGGTGCTCGCGGCCTCGGCCTCGGAGGGTCAGCGGCGGATGGTCGCGCTGCACGGGGGGCGCACCGACTCGCTCGAGGTCGCGCCCAACCTGTGGGCCGGCGTCGGGCTCGTGCGCGGCGGCGCCGGGACCGCTCTCGTGGGCAGCCACCGGGAGGTGGCCGACCGGATCGCCGAGTACCACGAGCTCGGGATCGACGAGTTCATCCTCTCCGGCTATCCGCACCTCGAGGAGGCCTACCGGGTCGGCGAGGGCGTGATGCCGCTGCTCCGTGAGCGCGGCCTGCTCTGAGACAATCGGGCGCCTGATGCGACGTACGGCAGCACTCGCGGCGGTGCTCGCGGCCGCGGTTCCGATCGCCGCCCACGCCGCGGCGCCCCCCGCCACGCCGCAGGGCGCCTGCGGCCCGGGCTCGCGGCCCGAGCCGGGGATGCAGGGGCGCCTGCCCGCCGACGTGATCGCCTCGGGAGCGGCGGACAAGGGCTTCAACTGCAACCTCCAGGTCGTCGGCCACGAGGGCAGGTCCGGCGGCTACCGGGTCCACCGCTTCGTGGACCGGGACGGCCACGAGTGCGCCTACTACGACACGACGCTGCTCTTCCCGCTCAACGCGCAGCACTTCGGCGAGCAGCCCACCGGCGTGGCGGTGCTGGACATGTCGGCCCCCGCGAGTCCGAAGCGGACCGCCACGCTCGTCACCCCCGCGATGCAGTCGCCGCACGAGTCGGTGAGCATCAGCAAGGAGCGGGGCCTGCTGGTCGCGGTCCTGGCCAACCCCGGCGCGGGCCCGGGCGTGGTGGACGTCTACGACCTCAACGAGGACTGCCGCCAGCCGCAGCTCCAGGCGAGCGCGCCGCTCGCGCTCCTCGGCCACGAGGGCGGCATGGCGCCCGACGGCAGGACCTTCTACGCGACGTCGCTGTTCGACGGCGACATCACCGCCGTGGACCTGACGAACCCGAAGGCACCGGTCCCGCTGACGGTGTTCCGGTCGTACTCGCACGGGATGACCACGAGCGACGACGGCAAGACGGGCTACATGGCCTCGCGCGGGATCGGGCTCGAGATCATGGACCTGAGCGAGATCGAGGAACGCAAGCCGCTGCCGCAGGTCAGGCAGATCAGCACCTTCCGCTGGCCGAACATGTCGATCCCGCAGACCGCGATCCCGGTCACGATCGGGGGCCACCCCTACGTCGTCGAGGTCGACGAGTTCAGCGTGGACGAGGAGGGCAGCAGCTTCCCCGTCGAGAACGGGCCGATCGTCGGCGCGGCGCGCGTGATCGACCTCGCCGACCAGAAGCACCCGAAGGTGGTGGGCGACATGCGGCTCCAGGTGCACCAGCCGGAGAACCGGGCCGCGCTCATCGGAGACCCCGGGTCGAGCAGCTTCGTGCAGGGCTACGCCGGCCACTACTGCAACGTGCCGCGGCGGAGGGACCCGGGCATCGTCGCCTGCTCGTTCATCGCGTCGGGGCTGCGGGTGTTCGACATCCGCGACCCGAGCAAGCCGAAGGAGATCGCCTACTTCCTGGCGCCGCCCTCAGGGGCCCCGGTGGTGGACGAGCGGAGCAACTACGCGATGGCGCAGCCGGAGTTCGTGCCCGAGCGCGGCGAGATCTGGTACTCCGACGGCAACAGCGGCTTCTACGCCCTGCGCGTGGCGAACGGGCTGTGGCCGTTCAAGGAATCGGAGGCGTGCCTGCGGCCCGCGACGATCGGCTTCAGGCTCCACCGCGTCGAGGGCACGCGCGTCGTGCGCGTGGACGCCTACGTGAACGGCGAGCGCACGCTGGTCCGCACCGGCCGCGACCTGCGCCGGGTCGAGCTGACCAAGCTCGCGCGGACCGGCAGGCTGAAGGTGCGCATCGTCGCCACGCACAACACCGGCTCGAAGGTCGTGAGCACGCGCAGCTGGAACGGCTGCCTCAAGGGGAAGCCGAGCGTGCGCCGGATACCGCGCCCGCGCTAGCGGCCGCGTCGAGGCGCTCGAAGCGCGGGTCGTCCGCCTCGACGAGGGTCCTCAGCGTCGTCTTCACGGCCTCCACGTCGAGCGTGCCCGCCGCCGCCATCGCCTCCACGTCGGCCCAGTCGCGGGTCCGGTCGAACATCGCCTTGAAGACCGCCAGCTCCGTGGGGCCGAGCACCGGGATGCGCGTCCCCTCGAACGGGACCGTGCGGCGGTTGCGGGCCGCCTCCTCGTGGACCGGCACGTAGTCGAAGAACAGGTCGACCGGCGTGTCGTCCCACCAGAGCCTGACCTGGCCGTCGCGCTCGATCGTCGCGGCGGTGCCCTCCGGCCGCGCGACGCCCTCCGGCAGCGCGCGCAGCACGCGCTCGGCCTCGGCCGCGGGGACGAAGACGTTCACGTCGATGTCGCGGGTGCCGCGCGGCTCGAGCGTCCAGTACGCGAGCGCGATCGCCCCACCGAACGCGTGCGGGACGCGCCGGCGCGAGAGCGCGCGGTGGAGCGCGACCAGCCGCTCGGCGAGCGTCACGTGCCGAGCCGGGGGAAGCGCAGCGCCGGCTCGGGCCGGTACGGCAGTGCCTCGGCCAGCGCCAGGACGTCCGCCAGGATCCGCGCGGTCCGCCGGTGCTGCTCGCGCGTCGGCTCGTAGCGGCGGCCAGGCTCGACGGCCAGCCGCTGTCCGAGGGCCGCGAGCAGCCGGCTCAGGGTGTCCACCGACGGCTGCTTGCGCCCACTCTCGTACGCCGAGATCGTCGCCTGCGAGGTGCCGGTGCGCTCGGCGAGCGCCGCCTGGCTGAGTCCCGCTCGCTCGCGCGCCTCGCGGAGCGCGGTCGGCACGTCCATGGGTAGAAGTATATCCGTCTGGATATGGTGCCGCGGCCCGACCGGGCCGGGCGCGGAGGTCTAAGGTTCCGCGCCCCGTGCTGCCGCTCCTGCGCCAGCTCCGCCGCGACCCGCTCGGACTCGGACCGGCGGCGCAGTCGCGGCGCTCGCGCGAGCTCGAGCCGCGCACGAGCTCGGCGGATCGGGTCGTCGGCTCGATCTGCCCGTTCTGCGCCGTCGGCTGCGCGCAGCGCGTGTACGTGGAGGACGAGCGGGTCACCCAGATCGAGGGCGATCCCGACAGCCCGATCTCACGCGGGCGCCTCTGCCCGAAGGGCGCCGCGTCGAAGCAGCTCGTGCAGAGCCCCACGCGCGAGTACCGCGTGAAGTACCGCCGCCCGCACGGCACCGAGTGGGAGGAGCTGCCGCTCGAGCGGGCGATGGACATGATCGCCGACCGACTCATCGCCGCGCGCGCGGCCGGCTGGGAGGACGCGGTCGAGGGTGAGGACGGGGAGCCCGCGCGGGTCAACCGCACGCTCGGGTTCGCGAGCCTGGGCGGCGCGACGCTCGACAACGAGGAGAACTACCTGATCAAGAAGTTCTTCTCGGCGATGGGCGCCGTGCAGATCGAGAACCAGGCGCGCATATGACACAGCTCCACGGTCCCGGGTCTCGGGACCTCGTTCGGGCGCGGCGGCGCCACCGGCTTCCAGCAGGACCTCCAGAACGCCGACTGCATCCTGATCCAGGGGTCGAACATGGCCGAGTGCCACCCGGTCGGCTTCCAGTGGGTGGTCGAGGCCAAGCGGCGCGGCGCGAAGGTGATCCACGTGGACCCGCGCTTCACCCGCACCAGCGCGCTCGCCGACCTCCACGTGCCGCTGCGCGCCGGCACCGACATCGCCTTCCTCGGCGGGATCGTCAACCACATCCTCGAGCACGAGCTCTGGTTCGAGGAGTACGTGCGGGCGTACACCAACGCCGCCACGATCATCAGCGAGGACTACCGCGACACCGAGGACCTCGACGGCCTGTTCTCCGGCTTCGACGCCGAGCGTCGCGCCTACGACATCGACAGCTGGCAGTACGCCGGGATGGACGTGTTCGCCTCGTCGGGCAAGCGCGAGTACGGCGACCGCACGGGCGAGCAGGCGCACGGGGCGCAGGGCGGGAAGCTGAAGGACGGCGACCCGCCGGAGACCGATCCGACGCTCCAGCACCCGCGCTGCGTGATGCAGATCCTGCGCCGCCACTTCCGCCGCTACACGCCGGAGCTGGTCGAGCGCGTATGCGGCGTTCCGCGCGGGCAGTTCCTCGAGGTTGCAGAGGCACTCTGCGCCAACTCCGGCCGCGAGCGCACGAGCGCGCTCTGCTACGCGGTCGGCTGGACCCAGCACACGGTCGGCGTCCAGTACATCCGCGCCGCGTCGATCATCCAGCTCCTGCTCGGCAACGTCGGCCGGCCGGGCGGCGGATCATGGCCCTGCGCGGGCACGCGTCGATCCAGGGCTCGACCGACATCCCGACGCTCTACAACATCCTCCCCGGCTACCTCCCGATGCCGGAGGCCCACCCGCACCCGGACCTCGCGACCTACGTCGAGACGAACACTCCCGAGGCGGGCTACTGGGGCCACGCGGGCGCGTACGTGACGAGCCTGCTGAAGGCCTGGTACGGCGACGCGGCGAGCGCGGAGAACGACTACTGCTACGACCACCTCCCGCGCATCACCGGCGACCACTCGACCTACCCGACGATGGTCGGGATGCTGGAGGGCCGGGTGCGCGGGTTCTTCCTGATGGGCGAGAACCCCGCGGTCGGGTCCGGCCACTCGAAGCTCCAGCGGCTGGCGCTCGCCGAGCTCGACTGGCTCGTGGTGCGCGACATGCAGGAGATCGAGAGCGCGTCGTTCTGGTACGACTCGCCGGAGGTCGCGAGCGGCGAGCTCGAGACCGAGCGGATCGCCACCGAGGTGTTCCTGCTGCCGGCCGCGTCGCACGTCGAGAAGGACGGGTCGTTCACCAACACCCAGCGGCTGCTCCAGTGGCACCACAAGGCGGTCGAGCCCCGCGGCGACTGCCGCTCGGACCTCTGGTTCACCTACCACCTCGGCCGCCTCGTGCGCGAGAGGCTCGCGGGCTCGGACGACCCGCGCGACCGCGCCGTGCTCGACCTGACCTGGGACTACCCGACGGCCGGCCCGCACGACGACCCGAGCGCCGAGGCGGTCCTGCGCGAGATCAACGGCTGGGACGCCGCGGGTGAGCCGCTCTCGGCGTACACCGAGCTGCGCGACGACGGCTCGACCGCCTGCGGCTGCTGGATCTACTGCGGCTCCTATGCGGACGGCGTGAACCAGACCGCCCGCCGCCGGCCCGCGCGCGAGCAGAGCTGGGTGGCGCCGGAGTGGGCCTGGGCCTGGCCGCACAACCGGCGCACGCTCTACAACCGGGCGTCGGCCGACCCGGAGGGGAAGCCGTGGTCGGAGCGCAAGCGCTACGTCTGGTGGGACGAGGCCGAGCGCCGCTGGACCGGCTACGACAACCCCGACTTCAAGGTCGACATGCCACCGGACTACGTGCCGGGCGAGGACGCGAAGGCCGAGCTGGCGCTGCGCGGCGACGAGCCGTTCGTCGTGCAGGCCGACGGGCGCGGCTGGCTGTTCGCGCCGAGTGGCCTCACCGACGGCCCGTTGCCGGCGCACTACGAGCCGCAGGAGTCGCCGTTCGCGAACGCGCTCTACTCCCAGGACGCCAACCCGGCGCGCCACCAGATCGACCACCCCACGAGCCCGTACGCGCCGTCCGGCTCCGACCGGTATCCGTACGTGGTCACCACCTACCGCCTGACCGAGCACCACACGGCCGGCGGGATGTCGCGCACGGTGCCGTACCTGAGCGAGCTCCAGCCGGAGATGTTCTGCGAGGTCGGGCCCGAGCTGGCGGCCGAGCGCGGGCTCGAGCACGGCGGCTGGGCCACGATCGTGAGCGCGCGGGCGGCGATCGAGGCGCGCGTGATGGTGACCGAGCGGATGAGGCCGCTGCGGATCGCCGGGCGCACGGTGCACCAGGTGGGGCTGCCGTACCACTGGGGCTACGCCGGGCTCAGCAGGGGCGACTCCGCCAACGACCTCCTGCACCTGTCGCTCGACTCCAACGTGCACATCCAGGAGTCGAAGGCGGCGACCTGCGACGTCCGGCCGGGGCGGCGCCCGCGATGAGCCGGGTCGGCTTCTTCACCGACACGAGCGTCTGCATCGGCTGCAAGGCGTGCGAGGTCGCCTGCAAGGAGTGGAACGGCGTGCCCGACGACGGGCTGGACTGGACCGGCGACTCCTACGACAACTCGGTCGACCTCGGCGCCAACCGCTGGCGTCACGTCTCGTTCGTCGAGCAGCTGATCGACCCGAAGGCGGGGGCGCCGGCGGCGGCCCAGCCGGAGTTCCGCTGGCTGATGAGCTCGGACGTCTGCAAGCACTGCACTCACGCCGCGTGCCTCGACGTCTGCCCGACCGGCGCGCTGTTCCGCACCGAGTTCGGCACGGTCGTGGTGCAGCCGGACGTCTGCAACGGCTGCGGCTACTGCGTGCCGGCCTGCCCGTTCGGGGTGATCGACAGGCGCGAGGACGACGGCCGCGCCTGGAAGTGCACGCTCTGCTACGACCGGCTCAAGGGCGACCTGGAGCCGGCGTGCGCGAAGGCGTGCCCGACCGACTCGATCCAGTTCGGGGAGCTCGAGGTGCTGCGCGTGCGCGCGCGCGAGCGCGTGGAGGAGCTGCACGAGCGCGGGGTCGGCGAGGCGCGCCTCTACGGCGACGACCCGAACGACGGCGTGGGCGGGGCGGGCGCGTTCTTCCTGCTGCTCGACGACCCCGAGGTGTACGGGCTGCCGCCCGACCCGGTGGCCGGCACGCGCGAGCTCCCGGCGATGTGGGCGAGCGCCGCGGCGGCCGCGGCGCTGCTCGGAGCGGGCGTGGCGGCGGCGCTCCGCGGCGGGCGGCGATGAGGGGCGAGGCGCGGGTCGTCCCGCCGGCCGAGCCGCGCTCCTACTACGGCCGCCCCGTCGTCAAGGCGCCGGTCTGGAAGCCGGAGGTCCCGTTCTACCTGTTCGCCGGCGGCCTGGCCGGCGCGTCGGCGCCGCTCGCGTTCGGCGCGCAGCGCGCGGGCAACGACGAGCTCGCGCGCGCGGCGTGGGCGTGCGCGATGGCCGGCCTCGCCGCCAGCCCGCCGCTGCTGATCGCGGACCTCGGCCGCCCCGGGCGCTTCCTGAACATGCTCCGCGTGTTCAAGGTCACCTCGCCGATGAGCATGGGCACGTGGCTGCTGAACGCGATGGGGGCGGCCACGACCATGGCGGCGGCCGGCTTCCTCACCGGGCGCGCGCCGCGAGCCGGCCGCGCGGCGGCCCCGGTGGCCGCGGCGCTCGGCCTTCCCCTCGCCACCTACACGGGCGTCCTGCTGGCCGACACGGCCGTGCCGGTCTGGCGCGAGGCGCGCCGCGAGCTGCCGTTCGTGTTCGCGGGCAGCGCCGCCGCCAGCGCCGGCGCGGCGGCCGCCCTCGCCGCGGGCCCCCGCGCGGCCGCGCCGGCCCGGCGGCTGGCGGTCGGCGGCGCCGCGGCGGAGCTGCTCGCGGGCGAGCTGATGGAGCGCCGGCTCGGGGAGCTGGCCGAGCCGTACCGCCGCGGCCCGGTGGCGCCCCTCGCGCTCGGCGCCAAGGCGCTGACGGCGGCCGGCGCGGCGCTGATGGCGGCGCGCGGCGCGCGCGGCCGCCGCCCGGCCGCCGCGGCCGGCGGGCTGCTGCTGGCCGGATCGCTGCTCGAGCGCTGGTCGGTCTTCCGCGCGGGCTTCGCGTCGGCGGCCGACCCGCGCTACACCATGGGCCCGCAGCGCGAGCGCGCGCGGCGGTAGCATCGCGCGATGGAACGACACGCATACTTCTTCAAGGGCGCCCGCTACCTCCGCTACAACCTCGACACCGACCTCGTCGACGTCGGGCCGGATGACATCGCGCGCTTCTGGCCCAGGCTGCCCGCCGAGTTCCAGAGCAACCTCGACGCCGTCCTGAACTGGGGCGACGGCCACGCGTACTTCTTCAAGGGGCCCCGCTACCTCCGCTACGACGTCGACAACGACCTCGTCGACGTCGCGCCGGTCGAGATCTCCGCAAACTGGCCGAAGCTCCGCAACGACTTCCAGGCCGGCGTCGACGCGGCGGTCAACTGGGGCGACGGCTTCGCGTACTTCTTCAAGGGCCGGCTCTACTGCCGCTACAACATTGACGCGGACGTGGTCGACGTGGGCCCGACCGACATCTTCCCGAACTGGAAGCTGCCGGAGGAGATGCACAGCGGCATCGACGCGGCCGTGAACTGGGGCGACGGCCACGCCTACCTCTTCAAGGGCGCGCGCTACGTGCGCATGAACATCGCGACCGACCTGGTCGACGTCGGGCCGACGGAGATCTCGCGCTTCTGGACCCACCTGCCCGCCGAGTTCCACAGCGGGCTCAGCGACGTCGTCAACTGGAACCTGCGGCTGCACTGGGAGCGGCGCAGCGACGACGAGCGCTTCCGCTACGTGATGGAGCGGCTGGTGGACCACTACGGCTACCCGGACACCGGCGCGGCCGGCCTCGTGGGCAACCTCCACGCCGAGTCCCAGGTGATCCCCACCCGGATCGAGGGCAGCGCGACGGCCACGCCGATGCGCGCGAAGAACTTCCAGGGGCGTACGACGGACTTCAGCGCCACGGACGTGATGAATCGCAGCCAGCGCGCGGGCGTCGGCCCGGTCAAGCCGGGCATCGGGCTGGCCCAGTGGACGTCGGGCACCAGGCGCAGCGGCCTCTTCAACCACCCCTTCGCCGGCGACGCGCTCGGGGCGCGCGTCGTGTTCAACATGGAGGCGCAGCTCGACTACCTGGTGCACGAGCTGCGCAACTCGTTCGGCGGCGTGGAGCGGGTGATCGCGAACCCCGGCGTGACGGTCGACGACGCGAGCGACGAGGTGGTCTACAACTTCGAGGTCCCGGGCTCGGTGCTCCAGGGGCGCCGCAAGCGCCCGCGCACGGACCCGCAGGTGCAGGGGGTCTTCCGCGAGCGCCGCCGCTTCGGCCAGCGCGCGCTGAGCGTGTACCGGGCCGCGATCCCCGTCCGCTGAGCGCCGGACGCCGGCGCGCTGCCACGATGGCGGCGTGACCGAGCTGCTCGACATCGAGGGCGCCCTCGACGCGGCGACCGCCGCCCGGCTCCGCGATGAGATGAGCGCGGCGGCCGGGACCTCGGCTGGGGTGCTGGGGGCGAAGCCCGGCGAGCGGGCCGAGTCGAGTGCGCGCAGGGCCACGCGGGTCGAGGTGTCCGGCGCCGGCCGCGCCGCGGTCACGCGGCTGCTGGAGGAGCTGCGGCCGCGGGTGGAGGCGCGCTTCCGCCGCCCACTCGACGGCTTCGAGGAGCCGCAGTTCCTGCGCTACGGGCCGGGCGACTACTTCGTCGCCCACCAGGACGGCAACACGCCGCTCGTGCACGACGAGTCGCGCTTCCGCAAGGTGTCGGTCGTGATCTTCCTGAGCGAGCAGTCCGGGGAGCCGGCCCCCGGGACGTTCGGCGGCGGGTCGCTCGTGCTGCACGGGGGGCCGGGCGGCCCGCTCGAGCTGGCTCCCGCCCCCGGGACGCTCGTCGCGTACCCGTCCGAGACCACGCACGAGGTCCTGCCGATCACCCACGGCGAGCGCCTCACGGTCGTGTCGTGGTACCGCGACGAGTCCGGGCGGTGATGCCGTCGGCCGCGAAGATCGTCGTGGAGAAGTCCAGGAAGCTGTCGTAGCGCCCGTTGAACCAGAGCACCGGGTTGCCGGGGTGGCCGAGCGGGCTGATCGGGCGCCAGTTGTTGGTCCTCGACCTGCGGGTGACCGCGGTGGTCGACCAGGTCCGCCCCCCGTCCGGGGTCCGCCAGATCTCCACCTCCGCCAGCGCGTGCCCCGACCGTCGCGACACGTAGACCACGCTCGGGTCCTCGTGGTCGAGGCTCGCCCCCCCGAAGTAGAAGCCGCCGCCGCGGCCCTTCCCCGCGGGCACGACGTCCCGGTCCTCCCAGCGCTTGCCGGTCCAGCGCGCGTAGTGGTAGACGCCTCGGTGCTCGCGCGGGTGCTGGCGCACGTAGACGACCACCGGGTGCCGGTCGGGCCCGACCGCGACGTCCATCGGCCACGAGTCGCCGCGCTTGCGGCTGTAGCGGTACACGACGCCCGCCCGGCGGTAGTCCACGCCCCGCGCGATCGTCCCGACCCGCTTGCCGCGGTCGTCGTGGATCGTCCCGTCCTGGCCGATCCTCAGGAAGTACATCGACGTGTCGCCGCGGTTCGGGTGCGCCTGCGTGAACGCCATGTAGACGTTCTTGCCGTCGCTCGCGTACTTGACGTAGGGCCGCTTGCCGGGGATCGCGCGCACCACGTTGCGCGGCTTGCTCCAGACCTGGAAGTCCTTCGTCCACGAGAAGCTGGGCCACCAGCTCCCGCCGCGCCAGAACAGCCAGACCTGCCCGTTCTTCATCTGGATCGGGTTCGGGTAGTTGGCGCCGCGCTGCGGCTGCCCGCGCAGCGGCGGCGTGTTGCGCGGCAGTGTGCGGACCGGTCCCCAGGCCCGGATGTCGTACGGGCGGCGGCTCACGCGGTAGTACATGCGATAGCGGCGGACGCGCGGCACGAGGTGGTTCTGGTGGGGGGCGTAGAACGCCGCGATCCGCCCGTCGCGGCGGACGATCAGGCTCGGGTGGTTGTGGTCGTCGCTGCCCATGTAGTCGAGCGTCGAGCGACGCACGCGCCCCCTGCGGTCGATCGAGCCCACCTGCACGAGTCCGTTCGGAGTCGCCCAGCCGAAGAAGGTCTGCCCGCGCGCGTAGACCGCGCGGGGATCCCCGAAGTAGGACCAGGCGCCGCGGCTCACGCGGTCGGTGTCGGCGCAGGCGGCCGCCGGCACCAGCAGTGCGGCCAGGAGCGGCGCGGCGGCGAGTCGTCGGCCGGTGGTCAAGGGCGCTTTCTACCTCATGCGCCGGGCGGCGGCGCGAGGCCGGTGCGCGCGGCCGGCGCATAGGGTGGGGCGCATGCGATCGCCGGGCACAGCACCCGCGCCGCGACGGCCGCGACGGCTCAGGGCCGCGCTCGGCGTGCCGCTCGCGCTCGTGCTGCTCTTCCTCCTGGCGGCGTTCGGGCCGGCCGCGTTCCTGGCCGGGGCCGCCCTCGCGCTCGTCCCGCTCCCGGTCTACGTGTTGCTCGCGCTGTGGATCGACCGCTACGAGCCGGAGCCGCGCCTGCTCCTCGTGCGGGCGTTCCTGTGGGGCGCGGGCCCCGCCGTCCTGATCGCCCTGATCGTGAACAGCGTGGGCCAGGAGATCGTCGGTGCGGAGTTCGGCGAGGCCGTCGGCGAGATCTACGGCGGCTCGGTCTCCGCCCCGGTCGTGGAGGAGAGCGCGAAGGCCGCGGCCCTCTTCGGCGTCTACCGCTGGCGGCGCAGCGAGCTCGACGGCGTGCTGGACGGGATCGTCTACGCGGCGATGGTCGGGCTCGGCTTCGCCACGATCGAGAACATCCTCTACTACGGAGACGAGGTGGTCGAGGGCGAGGTCGGCGTCGGGCTGGTCTTCGTCATGCGCGGGATCGCGTCGCCGTTCGCGCACCCGGTGTTCACCGCGATGACCGGGATCGGCCTGGCGATCGCCGCCACGTCCGCCGCCGCCGCGCGCCGCCGCCTGGCGCCCGTCGCCGGGCTGTTCGGCGCGATGCTGCTGCACTCGGCGTGGAACACGTCCGCGATCGACGGCACGGCGTTCGTGCTCACGTTCGTCGCCGTGATGTTCCCCGTGTTCGTCGCGCTGATCGTGGTCAGCGTGGTCGCGCGGCGCCGCGACGGCCGCCGCGTGGCGGCCTACCTCGGCCCCGAGGTCCAGCGCGGTCTGCTGAGCGCCGAGGACCTAGCTTCGATCTCCACGCTGCGCGGCCGGCGCGAGGCACGCCGCGCGGCGCGCGCCAGCGGCGGCCGCGACGCGGCGCGGGCGCGCGTGGAGCTGCACCGGGCGGCCACGGACCTCGCGTTCCTCCGCCACCGGGTCGCGCTCGGCCGCCAGGACCCCGACGCCGCCGCCCCGGCCTGGGACGAGGCCGACCTGGTCAGCCGGATCGGCCGCCTCACCGGGCGCCTGCCGACCCCGCCGCCCGGGCCTCCGCCCCCGCCGCCCTCACCGCCGCCGGACTGGTACCCGGACCCGTCCGGGCGCTTCCGGCTGCGCTACTGGGACGGGTACGCGTGGACGGGCCACACGGCTTGAGCGGCCGACCGGGCGGCAGGGGCCCGGGACGCATCGCCCTGCTCTTCGTCCTGGCGTTCGTCGCGACGGGCCTCCTGGCGCTGCTCCTCGAGGAGGCGGGCGACGACGCGGCGCTCGCGGCGGCGGTCGCCGCGATCGCGGTGCTCGTCGGCTCGTGGGTGCGCGTGTGGGTGCTGGCCGTGCGGTCGGGCACCGACGAGGACGCGCGGAGCCGCCTGCGGGACCGCATCCGCCCGCACGTCCCGATCATAATCGCCGCGCCGCTGGTGATCGTCGCGGCGCACCCGTGGGGCACGGTGAGCTACGCCGTCGCGCTCGGGATCGGCATCCTCTGCCAGTTCCTCTTCCTCCACTCGCTTCTGGTGGCGAACTTCGTGTGGCGGTGGCGGGCGCGGAGGAGGGCCCGGTAGATACGGCGAGCGACCTCGAGTCATTGTCGAGGCCAAGCGGCAAGTCACCTCACGTATGCATCAGACAGTCGTACGCCCGGAAGTTCGCGGTGCGGCACGGCGGCCCGGCGCGGCGGGTTAGACTTGCCCGGGTGCGGCGCTCGCCGCGCCGGGGGCGAACAAGATGCGCACTCGATCGATGTGGCTGGGGCTTGCCGCTGGGCTCGCGGCGCTGGCCGGCGCGCCCGGTGCGTCCGCGTATCCCGGCGATCTCGATACGAGCTTCCACTCGACGGGGTTCGCGTACACGGAGTTCCCCGGCGGCGACGCGGAGGCGGCGGAGATGGCCATTCAGGACGACGGCAAGATAGTGGTGGCCGGCAGCGATGGCCGCCAGCGGTTCGCGGTTGCCCGGTACGACCCCGACGGCACACTGGACGAGACCTTCGGTACGGGCGGTCTCGTCACGACCCCGATGGGTAACGGCGGCCCGTCGCCGTTCGGCGTCGGCGTGGTGGGGACAGCGGTGGGGATCCAGGACGACGACAAGATCGTCGTAGGTGGGACCGCGCGGGTGCAGGGCGCCCCGCCGTGTTGCAGCGGTGGGGGCTTCGCCCTGGCGCGCTACCTGCCCAACGGCACGCTGGATCCCGCGTTCGGAACGGGCGGCCGAGTCCATACTCACATCAAGACCCTCGGCGACGATTTCTGCTCGGGCGAGGGGATCAACGCCCTGGCCCTCCACGGCGACACGATCTACGCGTCCGGCGCCAAGCTGTGCGAGGGGCAATCGGGAGCGTACGTGGCCCGCTATCTCAGCAACGGGTCCCTCGACCCGACCTACGGGCCCGGGGGCCCGGATGGGATCGACGGCGTCGCTCACAGCGACACCCACGGCAACGGGGCGGTGGACTTGATCGTGACCGCAGACGGCAGCGCGATCGTCGTGGGCCGCGATTACGCCGCGCAGGGGTCACGGATCACCCGGTTCACGCCGGCTGGCGAACTCGACCCGAACTTCGGCCTCGGCGGAGTCGTCGAGCGCAACAACGAGATCGTCTCGGTGGTCGCCGTGCCGGACGGCAGGTTCGTCACCCTGACCCGGTTCGGCGCGGAGCTGCGGTTGTCCCTCGCCCGTTTCGACGCCGGGACCGGGGCGCTCGATCCCACGTTCGGATCGAACGGCACCGTGACGACCCACTTCGCGGCCCCTGGGTTCATCGAAGCCGCCGACCTCGCGCGCGACGCCGACGGGCGGCTCCTCTCGGTCTCGCGCAGGACCTATGACCCTTCGAGCGGGAAGCCGAACGGGATCGTGCTTCACAAGTGGACCGCCGGCGGAGCCTTCGACAGGCACTTCGGCAGCGACGGCGAGTCGGCGGCGGTGCCGGCGAGCGCCGCGGCCGTCGCGGTGGACGCGTCCAACAGGCCGGTCGTGGCCGGCACCTGCTTCTGCGACCCCGATGCCGCCGGCGCGGGATGGTTCGCGCTGGGCCGCTACCTCGGCGGGATCGGCACGAACCGCAGTCCGACGGCCTCGTTCACCTGGACGCCGACCGAGCCCCACAGCAATGAGACCATGACGTTCGACGCGACGGCGTCGGACGACCCGGACGGGCCGATCGCGAACTACCGCTGGGACCTCGACGGCAGCGGCAACTTCGCATCGAACAGCGGTACCTCGCCGTACCTGTCGGGCGGGATCTCGTTCTCCACGCCGGGAACGCACACGGTCCACCTGAGGGTGACCGACTTGGACGGCGCGACCGCGACCACGAGCCACGACGTCACCGTGCTCGGCCGGCCGCCGAGCGCCGGTGTCACCGCGTCCCCGAGCGCGGCCTTCACGAACCAGAACGTGATCCTCGACGCGTCCGGCTCGCGCGACTCGGACGGGTCGATCGTCAACTACCGCTGGGACCTCGACGGCAGCGGGAGCTTCGTGACGGACACCGGCACGAGCCCGACCGTCGTCACCTCGTTTGCCGTGCCCGGCCGGTACTTCCCGCGCGTTCGGGTGACCGATGACACCGGCATGCAGGCTGTCGCCGAGACGGCCGTGACGGTCGTCGCGCAGCCGGGCGGCGGCGGAACCGCGACGGGCGGCGGCGGAACCGGGACGGGCGGCGACACCGGGGCCGGCTCGCCCTCGGTGACGATCAACGGCGCGGCCGCTTTCACCCGACGGCCAGAGGTGACCCTGAGCCTCGTGCCGCCGCAGGGAGCGACCCTGGTCGAGGTGGCGAACGACGGCGACTTCCGCAACGCCACCAGGTTCGCGATCGTTCCGGGCGTCTACCCCTGGCAGCTCGAGCCGGATGGGCCGGAGCGGATCCCGCGGAAGGTCTACGTCCGCTTCTTCGGGAGCAGCTTCGTGCCGCCGACCGAGGTCTTCACCGACACCATCGTCCTGGACCAGGTGCCCCCGCGCCTGCTGCCGCCGATCCTGGCTTCGTACTCCAGGGGCGTGAGGACGATCCGGGTGTCGGCGGCCGACGGGACCTCCGGCATCGCCGGGGTGCACGTTACGACGAACAGGCAGCGGCCCGGGGCGCTGCGTCGATACCGACGCACGATGCGCATTCGCGCCACCCGCCGCGCGGCCATCTACGTGCGCGCGGTGGATCGGGCCGGGAATGCGTCCGGCTGGCGGCGCGCGCGTGGCGGCTGACGGCGCGCGTGTCTTCAAGCATGTCGAAGGCGCCCCACACTGGCCGGCGCCCCGGGCTCGGCTTCGGCGTGATCGTCGGAGCGCTGGTCCATCGGCTCGAGAGCCAGAAGTGGAGCTAGCCGGACTCGAACCGGCGACCTCCTGGGTGCGATCCAGGCGCTCTTCCAGCTGAGCTATAGCCCCGTGCTCCAGCGCGGATGGTAGAGGGTGGCGCAGGCACAGCCTCGGACTCGGCGAATAGAGCAAGTCGGACCAGTGCCCGACCGGGCACACTTAGTGCACCCCCTCGTGTTCCCACGGCCATGAGCTTCCGCAGGCGCCTGTTCCTGTTCTTCACGATCATCGTGGTCATCCCGATGTTCGCGGTCGGCCTGGTGCTGTTCAGCATCACCGAGGAGAGCGAGACCGGCAAGGCCGACGCGGAGATCGCGCAGGGGTTGCGCTCGGCGCTCTTCCTCTACGACGAGGCCCGCGACGACGCCCGCCCGCTGATCGACGACGTGGCGAGCGACTCGCAGCTCGCGCAGGCCCTGACCGCCCGCCGCGGGCCGGCCGTCACGAAGCGGCTCAAGCAGCTGCGCTCGGTCCATCCATCGGCGGTGGCGCTCACGGCCTACGACCCCGATCGGCGCCCGCTCGGCCGCGCCGGGGTGCCCGACGCCGTCGCGTTCGCCGTCGCGACCCCGTCGGAGCGCGCGGGGCAGCGGCTCGGCTACGTCGGCGTCTCGGTCACGCCCGCGGACGACTTCGCCAGGGCGGTCGAGCGCCTGACCGCGCAGGAGACGCGCGTGATCGCCGGCGGGCGGGTGCTCGCCTCGACGCTGGGCGAGCGCGGCGCGGCGGAGGCGAGGTCGGGCGAGGTCGAGATAGCCGGCGGCGACTACCGCGGGCGCTTCGCGGCCGTCCCGGACCCGGCCGGGCCCACCGTCCACATCGGTCTGTTCGTGGACCAGGCCGGCCTGCGCGACGCGGTCGGGGACCAGCGGCTGCTGATCGGCGCGATCCTCGTCGCGTTCCTGATCCTCGCGCTGATGTCGTCGTTCGTGGTCGTCCGCGCGCTCCAGGCGCAGATCGCTCAGTTCCTCGCGGCGGCGCGGCGCCTCGCGCGCGGGGACTTCAGCAGCCCGGTCCCGGTGGAGGGCGGCGACGAGTTCGCGGAGCTCGGGCGCGAGTTCAACGCGATGTCGTCGCAGCTGGCCGGGAAGATCGAGGAGGTCGAGCGCAAGCGGTCGGAGCTCGAGGGCACGATCCGCCGCGTCGGCGACGCGTTCGCGACCGGGCTCGACCGCGAGGCGATGGTGAACCTCGTGGTGCGCACCGCCGTCGAGGCCTGCGAGGCTGAGACCGGTCGTGCGCTGCCGATCGACGCGCGCCGCATGCACAGCGCGCGCGTGGGTCAGGGCTCGGCACACCTTGACGCCGCGCTCGAGGCGGCCGAGCGGCGCGCGTTCGCGGTCGGCGACGGCGCCGAGTCGGACTGGCTGGCCACGCTCGAGGGCGCCGAGGACGCGCACCACCAGCGGCCGGTGCGGGCCGAGGTCGGCGGGGTGTACGCGCTCGCGGCGCAGCTCGTGGCCCGCCTCGGCCGCGCCGGGGTCCACGAGCAGGTGGGCGTCGTCTCGATCGCCCGGCGCGGCAAGGACTTCGACGACACCGAGTACGAGCTGTTCTCGTACCTGACCGGTCAGGCCGCGGTGTCGATCGAGAACGTGGACCTCCACGAGATCGTGCAGATGCAGGCGGTGACCGACGAGCTCACCGGCCTGTTCAACCTGCGCCACTTCCACGACACGCTCGACAGCGAGATCGAGCGCAGCCGCCGCTTCGGCAGCGACGTCGGCCTCGCGATGCTCGACATCGACGACTTCAAGCGGATCAACGACACCTTCGGCCACCAGCAGGGCGACCTCGTGCTGCTCGAGGTCGGGCGCGTGCTGCGCTCGCTCTCGCGCGACATCGACGAGCCGGCGCGCTACGGCGGCGAGGAGATGGCGGTGATCCTGCCTCAGACCGACCTGAACGGCGCCGAGCTGCTGGCCGAGAGGATGCGCACCGCCATCGAGGCGCTGCGGATCAACCGCCTCGACGGGGACGGCACGCTCGCGGTCACCGCCAGCTTCGGCGTGGCCTCGCTGCCCACCTGTGCGACCGAGAAGGACGGCCTGATCGCGGAGGCCGACGCGGCCCTGTACCGCGCGAAGCGGGCCGGTAAGAACCGCGTCGAGCGCGGCGAGCCGGTCACCGCGGACAGCTGAGGGCCGCCCTCCGGCGCCTCCTTTAACCTTCGCGCCGATGGGTGTGCTCGACGACGCCATCCGCGAGCATCTCGAGCTGAAGCGCCGCCACGGCGCGACGGACGACGAGATCGCGCGCAAGGAGGCCGAGGCGCTCGGCCCGGCGCGCCGCGGGCCCGCACCCGCCGCCGCGGAGGGTGCTCCGCCGCCGGCCGCCGAGGACGTGGAGGCGCCTCCCGCGGCCGGGGACGCCGCGTCCGGTCCGCCGGCGGACGACGTATCGCTCGCTCCGGTCGCCGAGGAGCCGTCGCTCGCCGACGCCGCCGAGGCGCTCGGCGGCGCGCAGGAGCCGGAGCCCGCGCCCGACGTGCCGCTCGCCGAGACCGAGCCGGTCCCAGCGGACGAGGCACCCGCCCCGGCCCCGCCCGAGCCGACCATCGACGTGCCCGCCGAGGTGGAGCCTCCGGCCGCCCTCGAGCGATCCGCCCCCGAGCCGGGGGCGACGCAGGAGTTCGACACGCTCAGCGCCCGTGACGACGACGAGCCCGCAGCCGGGGACGACGACGTGCTCGAGGAGACGCCCGAGTTCCTGCGCGAGACGCCCGAGCACGACCGGCTCTGGTTCGAGCAGAAGCCGCCGCGCGACTTCGACCTGGACGAGTAGCGCTTCGCGCGGCCCCTGAAGAGCGGAAAGGGGGCCGGCTGCCGTGCCGACCCCCTTACCAAGCGGCTCTTGGCCGCACCGAACGACGGAACCCTCCATGCCGTCGTGAGCGATGGATCGGATCGAGGTCGCTTGGGGGCAAGCCGCACGGCCCGCGGCTAGGACAACCGTCCAGGCGGGCTCAGTGGGCGTGCACGTAGCCGCGCGTGATCGCGGCCTCGAACACGCGCTCGATCCCGAGCTCGTACGCCGCGGGGCGCAGCGGCAGGTCCTTCTCCCGCGCGCGCTCGGACACCTCCCCGTACGCGCGCCGCATGATCTTGCCCAGGCGCTCGTTCACCTCGTCCTCCTCCCAGCGGAAGTGCTGGAGGTTCTGCACCCACTCGAAGTAGGAGACGATCACCCCGCCGGCGTTGGCCATCACGTCGGGGATGACGATGACGCCCTTGTCGGCGAGCATGTCGTCGGCCGTCGGGGTGGTCGGGCTGTTGGCCCCCTCCACGATCAGCTTGCAGTTGAGCTTGTCGGCGTTGTGCTTGTGGATCATGCCGCCGAGCGCCGCGGGGATGAACAGCTCGCACTCGACCTCGAGCAGCTCGTCCGGCGAGATCGCGTCCACGCCGTCGAACTCCGGCAGCTCGCCGCCGTCGGCCACGTGGTCGGCCAGCGCGGCGGCGTCGATGCCGCCGTCGGAGTGGATCGCGCCGGCCGCGTCGGAGGCCGCGACGAGCTTGCAGCCCAGCTCCTGGAGGATCCTGGCCGCCCACGACCCGACGTTCCCGTAGCCCTGCACGACCACCCGCGTGTCCTCGGGCGTCAGGTCCAGCTCCTTGGCCGCCTCCTGGTAGAGGTAGACGAGGCCGCGGCCCGTGGCCGAGCTGCGGCCGAACGAGCCCTCGAGCGCGATCGGCTTGCCGGTCACGCAGGCCGGCGTGTGCCCGTGCGACTTGCCGTACTCGTCCATCATCCAGGCCATCGTCTGCGCGTCGGTCCCGACATCGGGGGCCGGGATGTCGCGATGCGGGCCGAGCAGCTTGTCCACCTTGGAGATGAACGAGCGGGCGACCTTCTCGCGCTCGCCGTCGGTGAGGTCGCCGGTGGGGCAGTTCACGCCGCCCTTGGCACCGCCGAACGGAATCCCGGCGATCGCCGTCTTCCAGGTCATGAGCGAGGCGAGGGCGCGGACCTCGTCGAGGTCCACCTCCGGGTGGAAGCGGACGCCGCCCTTGTAGGGTCCGCGCGCGCCGTTGTGCTGGACGCGGAAGCCGGAGAAGACGTGCACCTTGTCGTCGCTCAGGCGGACGGGGATCTGGACCTGGACCTCGCGGTAGGAGGTCTTGAGGACGACCGCGAGGTCCTCGGGCAGGTCGAGCCGCTCGGCGGCCTGGTCGAAGTAGTGGCTGACGATCTCGTAGTTCGAGATCTCGGCCCGGGTGGGGGCGTCGGATTCGTTGGCGGCGCGCGGCGACTTGTCGCGATCGCCGTCGGAGTCCTCGTGCAGCTCCTCCTTGGTGTCCGGCTCGTCGTCGGACTGAGCCGCCTTCTGCTCGGTGGTGGCCTCGTCGGTCATGCTCCACTCCTCCCCGGGGCGGCGCATGTTCTCACCCCCGGGTCGTCTCGAGTGGTGCGCCACCCACGCGGTTGCGCCAGTTACCCTGAGTGGGGTGAGGGGTCTGGACCGGGGGGTCTGTGCGGCGGCGGCAGCGGTCGTCGCGTCGGCGCTCGTCCCCGCTGCGGCGCTGGGGGCGGCCTCCAACTACCAGGCCGACGCGGCGCACTCGGGCTTCGTCGGCGACGGGCCCAACCCGCCGCTCGGGCGCAAGTGGATCCGGCGCGACCTCGGCACGAGCGTGTCCTATCCGGTGATCGCGGAGGGGAAGGTGTTCGTGACGGCGGTGACCGGCACGCCGTCGTCCTCGTCGTCGAGCACGACCGGGCCGACGCTGCTCTACGCGCTCGACCGCCGCACCGGCGGGACGGTGTGGGTGCGCGAGGTCGCGACGTTCGGGTCGCCCGCCTACGAGGACGGGCGCGTCTTCGTCCTCGGTGAGCGCGCGCTCGACGCGGTGTCCGCGGCGACCGGCGAGCGGCTCTGGCGGCGTGACATGGACCTCGCTCGCGGGGCGGTCCCGGTGCCCGACGGGCCGTTCGTCTACGCGTCGGACGAGGACGGAGCGCACGCCGTGTCGGCCGACACCGGGCTCGTCGTGCAGACCGAGCCGTTCCCGAAGAGCGGCTTCGCCGTGGTCGGAGAGCGGGTGTTCGTCAGCCGCGAGGGCTGCGCACGGCTCGCCTCCTACACGCGCGGGCTGGCGCAGCAGGTGTGGGAGCGGGCCGGCTGCGCGGGCGGCAACGGCGCGCCGGCGTCGCCGGCCTTCCACAGCATCGAGCGCACCGTGCCGTTCGAGCGGCTCTGGGCGCGCAGCGCGGGCGGACAGGGCGGCATCGTGGTGGACGCGATCACGAGCCTCGGCACCGAGCAGTTCGGCTCGGAGGGCGGGATCGCATTCGGCGGCGAGTTCGCATTCTTGCGCCACGAGAATTCGGTCGAGGCGCGCAACGTGTCCAGCGGGACGATCCAGTGGCGCTGGGACGCGCCTCCACCGCCTCCCGCCGCGGGCGACGGCGGCACGCCCAGCGCGGGGCTGGCCGGCTCGGCGCTGGCGGTCCGCGACGCCGTCTGGACGGTCACGGCGGCCGGCGAGGTCGTGGCGCTCCAGCGCGGCGACGGCCGCGAGCTCTTCCGCACGTCGCTCGCCGGCCAGGCGCCGCAGGACTGGAACAGCTCGTACTCGCCCTCGCGGCTGCACCACGGGATGGCGGCCGACGGCGACGGCCTGATCGTGCCGGGCCACGACCGCGTGGTCGCGCTCGGCCCGGGGGGCGACGCCCCGGGCGTGCTCGACCCGGACAAGGAGCCCGGCGGCACCACCTCGATGACGGCGCAGGTCGCGCCGCGCGACCTCGGCTTCGGCCGCAAGGTGCTCGTCAGCGGGGAGGTGAGGCGCGCGCAGGACTCGTACGTCTCCGACCAGATCGAGCTCCAGGCCGACCCGTATCCGTACGGGGTCTGGGAGCGGGTGGCGGGCGCCGCGGCGCGCGACGGCAGCTTCCAGCTCTCGCATGTGCCGGACCGCAACACGCGCTACCGAGTGGTCGACACGTCGACCGCTCCGGCGGTCGAGTCGAAGACGTTCCAGGTGTACGTGTACCCGCGCTTCCGCGTCCGGCTCGGATACCGCGGGCGCACCCGGGTGCTCGTGTCCACGACGATCGACGCACCCGACTTCCTCAACCTCGGCAAGCAGCGGCTGTACGTGTACCGGCTGCGGACGCGCCGGAGCGTGGGCACCCGGATCGCCTCGATCCCGATCAAGCGCGGCAAGGGCACGCGCTACCGCGCGGCGCGCACGATACGCGTCCCCGCAGCCCGCCCCTCGGACTACTTCTACGTCTGCGTCAAGCTGAAGGACACCCGCCAGCTGACGCGCCTGAACGGCCGCAAGTGGGGCTGTGGGCGAAGTCGTTTCTGAGGATCGTGGCCACCTCGCGCGGCTAGGCTCGTAGCGCCCGGGGGCGTGGTGCTAACGGGAACACGGGGCCTTTGCAAGGCTCAGTTGGGGGTTCGATTCCCCCCGCCTCCACTGCATGGTTGGTTGCTTCGCTTCCGCTCTCGTTCTCAGGAGGCTCCGGATCTGCGGCAAGGGCCGCGACGTCGTCGTGGCAGACCGCCTCGACCCCACGAAGCGCTGCGAGGTCGTGCGCAGGACGCGCCCGGCGAGGCGCCGTTAGCGTCGCGGCAGCGCGCGCCGGGGCCGGGCCGTTAGCCCGAGACCTTCATCGTCAGCTTGCCCGACTTGTAGCCGGACTTGGTGGCCGTCGCCTTCGTCTTCTTCACCTTCGACCCGAAGGGACCGACGTCGAGGGTGACCTTGCCCTTCGAGTCGGTCGTCCCGCTGTCGCCCGGCACCTTCACCTTCGCCCCCGGCACGGGGTCGGGATCGGTCACCGTGAAGGTGACCTCCGTCTTCGCGTGCTTGGTCTTCGAGGGCTTGGCGGCCAGGCTCAGGCCGGGCAGAAGCTGGCTGTGCCACGTCGCGGTGGACCCAGTGCTTCCGAACAGCCCCAGCAGGTCGAGCCGCCCGAGCTGCGCGTCACCGTCGATCTTGTAGACCGATGCCGCGCCCTTCGGCGCGCCCGCGGCCACGCGCGGTCCCCACTTAGTCGCGGCCAGGTTGGAGCGGCGCGCGAACACCGCCGGCGTCCCGCCCTGGATCGCCCAGATCCCCCAGAGCCGCCCGTTCGGGTCCGCTGCGAGGCCGACGAGGTGGTTGGCCTTCGAGTTGTCGAGCACGCTGAGCTTGCCGCCGATCTGCCAGACCAGGACCTTCGTCGTGGTCGGATAACCGCCGGGGTAGGCCACGAAGACGCCCGGCTGACCGGGGCGCGCTGTGATGGGCGTCCGCGCGAGCATCTGCGAGCTGCTCGGGCGGCCGCTGAAGTCGGTCACCGTGCCCGGCATCAGCTGCGGCGTGGCGAGGGGCGCTCCGGACCCGGGGTCCACCGGCTGAACGAACACCCCGAGGTTGTCCGAGGCGTTCGAATACCAGGCCACGAAGACCACCCCGGACGCGGAGTCGACCGCCAGGTCGGGGCTGTATCCGCAGCAGCCGCCGAGCTGCGACTGATAGGCGTGGTTCGGCGACGATGGCGAGAGTCCCTGGTGCACGAAGACGCCCGCGCCGGTCCCGCCCCACGACTGGAGCGGCGTGCCGTCGGCCAGTACGGTCGCCCCGACGTCGCTCGCATACGCGGCGGCGCCCCCCGGGGTGACGTTTCCGGTCGTCAACGCCCACGGCGCGCCGGACGCGGGGGCGGTGGCGGTGCTGAGCTCGTCGTTGGTCTCGTCGGAGTTCGTCGTCCGGATGCCTCCGAAGAAGACGCGAATCCCCCCGTCAGGGGTGGGCACGAGGTCGGGAACCGAGTTGATGGTCGACCAGCCGGTCTGGATCGGCGTCGTGGCGCCGACCGCACCGGTCGCGCTGATGGGCGTGTGGAACAGTGACGTGCCGCCGCTCTCCTGGAGCGCCCACGCCAGGTGCAGTGTCCCGTCAGCGGTGCGCTGCCGGGCGGCCTGGTCGATGTTGCGACCGTTGGGGTCGGTCACCCGCTCCCACTTGCCCGGCGTCGCAGCGAGCGCGCCCGGCGAACACGCCGCCAGAACCCCCACCGTCACAAGGGCACTCACACACCGCCGACTCGACATGGCTCGCCTCCCAGGAGCAGGTCTCTCCGCGGAGCTTACTCCCGCGCGAAGCCGTCGCATAAATGTGCGCTTGGAACTGAGGTTTCGCAGCGTGGACGCCGAGCGCGAGCCCGCACGCTCGCGACGCCGCTGAGATGCCGAGGGCCGGCCCGGCCGAACTCGGACCCTCGCGCGAATGAGGTCGGGGTTCGACAAGCATCCCGCCACCTCCACTGGTCGGTTGCTTGCTTCGTTCGCAGAAGCGCACCCGACGCGCTCTCTCGCGGCTTCGGCGGGCTCAGGGTCAAGCTGTCGAGTGAGCGTGGAATGAGCCGGTCGGGGAGTATGTACGTCGTGCCGGAGAACGGAAAGGTCCTTGTGACCGGAGGATCGGGCTTCCTCGGCGGCTGGTGCATCGTCACGCTGCTCGAGGAGGGTTACTCGGTAAGGACTACGCTGCGCGATCTCGGGCGCGAGGGGGAGGTCCGCGCGGCGGTCGGGAGCGTCACCGATCCGGGGAATCGCCTCGAGGTCGCGAGGGCCGATCTGACTAGCGACGGCGGGTGGGCAGAGGCCGTCGCAGGCTGCGACTACGTGCTGCATGTCGCCTCGCCGCTGCCGCCCAAGCAGCCGGAGGATCCCGACGAGGTCATCGTACCTGCCCGCGACGGCACGCTGCGTGTGCTCAGGGCCGGTCTCGACGCCGGAGTGAAGCGTGTGGTGATCACGTCGTCGGTAGCCGCGATCTGGGGCGCATCGAAGAGCACCGGCGATCGCCCACTGACCGAGGAGGACTGGTCCGACCCTGACGACCTCGAGCTCACGCCGTACTCGCGCTCCAAGACGATCGCCGAGCGGGCGGCTTGGGAGCTGGTTCGCTCGCGGGGTGTGACCGACAGGCTCGCGGCGGTGAACCCGGGGGCGATCGTCGGTCCGCTTCTGAGTGACGACGCGTCGTACTCGCTGCAGACGATCCGCCGCATGCTGGGCGGGATGCCGGGCGTCCCGCGCCTCGGGTTCAGCTTCGTCGACGTGCGCGACGTCGCGAAGCTCCATGTGCTCGCGATGACGGCACCCGAGGCCGGCGGCGAACGCTTCATCGCCGTCGAGCGGTTCCTGTGGATGGCCGAGGTGGGGGCCGTCCTGCGGGAGCGTCTGGGTGAGCGTGCCGGCAAGGTGCCCACTCGGACCGTGCCCAACTTCCTCGTCCGCGGGCTGGCGCTGTTCGATGGTGATCTGCGGGGGGTCGTGTCCGGCCTGGGCGCGAAGGTCACCTATTCCGCGGACAAGGCGAAATCCCGGCTTGGCTGGTCGCCGCGGCCGGCCGAGGACGCCGTAACGGACTGCGCCGAGAGCTTCTTGACGCGCGCCTGAGCGGTCGACCGCCTCGTCCGGGTCCGGAGACTCAGGCCAGGATCATGCCCAGCGTTCGAATGAGGTCGGGGTTCGAAAAGTGTCCTGCGGGGAGTTCCGTCAGACTTCGCCTGATGGCGCTGCCTTCAACTCCCACGGGCCGCACGCTGCTCGGCATGCGAACCGCCCTGGGCATCTCGACGCTCCTCGCCCCCCGGCTTGCCGGCAAGACGTTCTTCCTGGATCCCGATCACAACCCCCAGCTGTCGGTGCTCGGCCGTATGTGGGGCATCCGCAACCTGTCGCTTGCCGCCGGCATGTACGCGGCGACCGGTGCCAACCGAGTGCAATGGTGGCGGCTCCAGGTGGCCGTCGATGCGCTCGACTTCGTCGCAATCGCAACGGAATGGCGTCGCGGTGCCGTCCCTGCTTCGGCGGGCGCGTTGATGGCAGCCACCGCCCTCGGCGCGACCGTGCTCGGAGCGCTCTCCGTCGCGGGCGAGTCGGAGCAGCTGGGCTAGCGGGTCGGCGTCCTTGTCGATCGTCGAGGAGACGCCGATGGAGTCGATGTCGCGCGCCTTGCGCCGGTAGTCCCGATCGAGCACGCACCGCAGAACGCAATGAGCGATGCCGGCGAGGTCGCTCGCTTCCACGACCGCTGCAGCGACCTCATGCGCGAGCTACTGGATGAGCTGGCCGACGCTCCCGATCTGCCGCGCACGTTCCCAGAGATCGAGGACGCGATCGGATGGCCGCGACGTCGGATCGCATCTGTCCTGGGCGGCGTCTCACACCTGCGTCACACCGAGTTCGGCGGCCGCCGCCCGTACCGGTTCTACGGCGACCGCCAGTCGGCGTCCGGTCGCTGGGAGATGTGGATGGACGTCGCCCAGGCGCGGGTCGTGCGTTCGGCGCAGGACGAACGGTGACGAACACGACCGCGGGCTCAGGGATTTCCCGCGACCATCGATGCGCTCCCCGGGGATCATGCGCCGCTTGTTGCTTGACTTCATCTCACGAGGTGGACGTCTTCTCCGCGGATCAGATCGTGAGGAGGCCCGAATGGACCGGGTGCCGGTCGAATCGGACGCGCTGAGCAGCGTCGGCTATGAGGACGAAACGCTCGAGATCGAGTTCTCGAGCGGCACTGTCTACCAGTACTACGACGTCCCGGAGGACGTATACGAAGAACTCATGCGAGCCACCTCGCACGGTGAGTTCTTCAGCGACCAGATCCGTGATCACTTCCGCTACGCGCGCGTTTGACTCAGGCGAGCGCGAGCTCTCAGGCGAGATCGACGCGCGATCTCCATTCGGCTTCTAGCTCGGCGCGCGCTCGTCACCGGCGAGCGCCATTGCGTGCAGCGTCTCGGGGGCGACGTCCGCGCCGTTCGGCCAGACGGCAGTTCCCAGCTCGGCGTCCAGCCGGACGGTGGCGAAGAACTCCGGGTCGCGCAGCGGCGCGAACACGCCGCGCCACTCCCACCCCGAGGCGTCGACCGTCCCAGCCGTGCCGTCTTCGAACGCGAGCCGCAGACGATGATCGCCGACGACCTCGACGCTAGTCACGTGGATCAACTTCTGCATCTCACTGATCCTAAGGCAGCGGTTCGATCCATTCCAAGGCTCATCCGCCCGTGCGCGCTCCCAGTTCTTCTCGAGCTCTTCGCGATGCTCGCGCGCCCACGTGCGGACCAGTCGCATTGCACTCCGCGGGAGTGTGCCGGCGATCGTGTCCAGGGTGGCGATGGCAATCGCCGCTTTCTCGCCGGCATGCGTCGCGTGGAAGTGCGGAACGCCGTGCTCGCGGTAGTACATCGCGATCACGATTCCGTGAAACGCGCTGATCCGCGGCATGGAGGACTCGGCTCCGACCGCGCACGCGCGGCTCAGAACGGGATGTCCGGCAGCGGGTCCCCGACCGCCCGCTCGTCGAGCTCGTCGAGCTCGACGATCACCGCGAGCTTCTGCTCGTGCCAGACGAACTCGACCTCCTCCTCGTCCTCGCGGTAGTTCACCTCGTCCGGCTCCGGCAGGCCCGCCTGCGCCGCGAGCGGGAGGAAGTCGCGCTCCACCATCTGAAATCGCTCGAGATTCGCCATGCGGCGAGTCTCCGGCATCGCGTGTTACGCGTGGGGACGCGCGTGTTACAAGTCGCGCACGGGTCTGTGACGATTCGCGCGCGCGGCACGCGGAGCGGCGGGGCGGGTGAGCGGGACGGGGGCGGCGGGGCGGTCGGGCGCTGGGCGCCTAAGCGGCCGCCGCGACGGCGAGCCCGGCCCCGAGCCGCCGCCCCTGCGCCAGCCCGGCGGCGACCACCGCGTCGCGCGGGCGCGGGTCCATCAGGTTCGGGCCCATCGCGGCCACCGACGCGCGGTCCGGGTTGACCGTGTCGACGGCGGCGCCGCGGCCGCGCAGCAGCACGGCCTCCGCGGCGGCAACCGAGCGCGACACCGGCGCGATCGCCGCGCCGACGTTCGGGCCGATCCCGCCGGTCGGGTTGAGGCAGAGCACGCGGTCGCCGCGCCGGACCCCGGCGAGGTCCATGTTCGTGAGGCTCCACGCGCCGCCGTCCACGTAGCTGCGACCGCCGAAGCTGAACGGGCGGAACACGCCGGGGATGGCGCAGGAGGCGGTCACGGCGTCGGCCACCGGCACCTCGGGCGCCCCGTCGGCGCCGAACACGACGCGCCGGCCGCTCTCGAGCTCGACGGCGGCTATGCGCAGGCGGCCGTCCCACTCCACAGCGAGCCGATCGACCTCGTGCCGCAGGTGCCGCAGCGAGGTGCGTCCGCGCGGCAGCCGGCCGAGCGCGGCGCGGCGCACGAGCGCACCGCCGGGGGCGGCCGAGCTCAGGGCCAGCGCGACGACCGGCGCGGCCGCCGTCGCGTAAACGGCCGCGGTCGCACCGAGGGCGCGGCGCACCCCGGAGACGCCGGCCGCGGGCGCGGGATGCGCGGGATCGCCGCCGCTCGCCGCCGGCGGCTGCGCCGGCAGGCGCCGCAGCCGCGCGTCGGGCCGCACTCCGGCGGCCAGTGCCGCGGCCACGATCGACCCGGCGGAGGTGCCCACGTACGCGCGGCACTCGCGGGCGTCGAAGCCCGCCTCCGACTCGATCCCGGCGAGCACGGCGCTCATCCAGGCCTCGCCGAGGATGCCGCCGGCGCCGAGCACCAGCACGTCAGGGGCCGAGGTCGTCATCGCCTGCGAGGTTAGAGTCCGGCTCGCGGTGGACCTGGAGGGACGTCACACAGTCGTGACCGGCGCGGCCAGCGGCATCGGCCGCGCGCTCGCGCTGCGCTTCGCCGAGGAGGGCGCGCGGGCGGTCACGGTCGCCGACTACAACCTCGAGGGCGCCCAGGAGGTGGCCGAGGCGATCGGCGGCCTCGCCGTCCGGATCGACGCGGGCAGGGAGGAGGACGTGCGGGCGCTCGTGGACCGGGCCACCGAGGCCAACGGCCCGATCGACCTCTTCTTCTCGAACGCCGGCATCCCCGGCCCGCCCGGCGGCCCCGAGGTGGGCACGGCGGAGGAGTGGGACACCACCTGGCGCGTGAACGTGATGGCCCACGTGTGGGCCGCCCACGCGCTGCTGCCCGAGATGGTCGAGCGCGGCGACGGCTACCTCGCCAACACGGCGTCAGCGGCCGGCCTGCTGACGCAGGTCTCCGCCCTCGCCTACAGCGCCACGAAGTCCGCCGCGGTCTCGGTCGCCGAGTGGCTCCACATCAACTACGGCGACGCCGGGATCAAGGTGTCCTGCCTCTGCCCGCAGGGCGTCCGCACGCCGATGCTCGACGCAGCGATGGAGGAGCCCGCCGGGGCCGCCGCACTCGCCGCGGGCGGCTTCCTCGAGCCCGAGGAGGTGGCGGCCGCCGTGGTGGAGGGCATCCGCGCGGAGCGCTTCCTCATCCTCCCGCACGAGGAGGTCGCGAAGTTCCTCGCGCTCAAGGGCGCCGACCCCGAGCGCTGGCTCGCGGGCATGCGCCGCATCGTGCGCGACGCGCGCGGCTAGACGGCCGCGAGGGTTACGGGCCGGTCCAGCCGCTCGCGTAGCACGGGCGGGCGCCGCAGACGTCGATCACCCGGCCGCCGATCCTCAGGAACTCCGACTTCTGCACGCGCGCGATCGGCGTGCCGCGCGGTCCGCTGTGCGGGTCGCGGCCCGCCTCCGGCGGCACGTTCTCGTTCGGCGGCGGCGGCGTGCCCGCCGTGGTCTTGCCGTCGGCGAGCGTCCGGAACGGCCCCGTGTCCCACAGGACGATCGCCGAGCCGTCGAACGGGAACGCGGAGATCTTCGGGACGCCGAAGATGGGGTCGCCGCGGTCGAGGTCGCGCCCCGGGTCCGCCCACGGCGCGCGCGCCGACGCCCCGATCGTGCGCGCCTCGCTCTCCGCCGTGAGCTGCGAGACCTGGTGGTCGCCGAGCGCGACGTGCATCAGCACCTTGTGCGGCGGCGTGTTCGCGGGCGGGTCGCTGGTCATGTGGTTCGCGTAGCCGTTCGCCTCGCCGCGGTCCCAGAGCGTCTGCAGCAGCGACAGCACGAGCTCGCGCTGGATCTGGTTCGGATACGACTCGTACAGCGCGTAGGCGTACTCGGGCAGGAAGCTCTCCGGGTCGGACGGGTCGGGCTGAGGGGCCTCGCCGGTGCCGAAGTCGATGCTGCGCTGGAGCAGCGTGCTGTAGGCCATGCCGGGCACGCCGAGCACCCCGCGGTCGGCGTCGACCATCACCGACATCAGCGCGCCGCCGATGATCCCACCCTGGCTGTTGCCGTCGTAGAAGAGCCGCGCGGTGTCGATGACCCCGGCGCCGCCCGGACCGATCTTGAAGGCGGGGTCGGCGTTGAAGCCGTTGGCGTGGATCATCAGGCGCCCGAGGTAGAGGAAGTTCAGCAGCGACTGCTGCACGCGGTCGACGAGCTCGGGGAACCGCGACAGCTCGGTCTCGATCGACAGCGCGTTCGGCACGTCGCAGTCCGGCGGGTTGTCGGGCGTGCCAGCGAGGACGTTCTCGATCATGCCCTGCACGTCCTCCGGGCTCGTCGGCGTGTCCGTGCAGGTCATCCCGATGAAGTCGGTCGCGCAGAACACCATCCGGTGCTCGTTGGCCATCGCGCGCACATTGCCGGAGCTCACCTCCGACCGCGCGCCGAACAGGCCGTGCCCGTAGAGCGACGGACGTGCGGGTGGCCCGCTGAGCGCCGACTTCGGGATGTTGCACGTGAAGCGCGCCTGCATCGTGTTGCCGGGGATCCGCAGCGGCGGCCCGTTCGTCTTCGCGGGGTCGAACGCGAAGCGCGATCCCATCGGGCAGCCCGGCAGGTGCAGGTAGCACGGCACGGTGAGCGTGCCCTCGACCCGCCGGGCGATCTCGCCGTCGGGGTTCTCGGTCACCTTCGTGATCTGGTAGGCCGGGGCCGAGCCCTCGACCTTCAGGTCGGCCATGTTCCTGTCCCCCAGATCCGCGAACGCGCTGTCGCGCATCGAGAGGATCCGCTCGGTCAGGTTGCGCTCGCTGGCGACGGTGAAGTCCCAGGCCCGGTAGAGGTCGTCGCGGCCGATGCCGGCTTCGGCCAGCGTCTGGAACATCCCCTCGAAGGACTTGCGGCGCGCCTCGACGGTCGCGTTCGTGGTCGGGATGCCGTCGCGGTAGATCTTGAACGCCTGGTTCGCGCCGAGCAGGTTGCCGCTCGCGTCGCGCATGTTGCGCAGGGCCACCACGTAGCGGCGGCCCTCGACGAAGTGCCGGCCCGGCCGGATCACCAGCGTCCGCTCGGCGGCGTTCTGCGGGTTCATGTCGAGCTCGGCCCAGACCTCGTGCCGCGCCCGCGTGACGGTGTCGATCACGACCACGGGCTGGCTCGGCCGGAACGCGTCGGCCATGTCGTCGACCGGCACGATCTTGCTCGCCCGGAACGCCTCGGGCGTCTCCATCTTCGGCACCTTGGTCACGAGCGGCTGGCCCGGGCTCCAGCCGTCGTTGCGGTTGTGCGCCGCGGGGTCCCACGGCTTGCCGGCCCGGTTCTTGGGCATCGACAGGATGTTCAGGTTGACCCGCCGCTTGGTGTCGGTGGTCGAGTCGGCCGTGGTGAAGTAGTCGTTGGGGAACGGGTAGAGGCAGTCGGCCTCGTCGAGCCAGTCGCAGCGATCCGCGTTGGCGGGGCTGTAGTCGATCGGCGTGCGGTTCGTGCTGCCGCCACCGCCGCCCGAACCACCGCTACCGCCGGAACCGCCGCCCCCACCGCCCGAGCCGCCGCCGCCCGAGCCGCCACCGGCGCCCGCCCCGGCGCCGCCGCCCGCGCCGCTGCGGCACGCCGCAGCGTCGCGGCGCAGCTTCCTGTAGACCCGCGACGGCTTGCCGATCGGCGCCCCCGCGCGGCCGTCGATGCGCACCGCGTGCACCACGATCCGCCCGCCGAGGCAGCCCTTGAGCACGCCGCGCCCGAAGCGGTTGAGCCGCAGCGTGACCCGCCGCCGCTCCCCCTTCTTCATCGGTCGCTCGACGAGCTGGGAGATCACCTGCGGCGGCGCCTTGCGCGCGTACGGGCGGAAGCTCGCGAACAGCCGCACGTACCCGGCCCGCCGAGTGGTCGCGACGACCTTGACGCTCGAGCGCTTGAGGATCGTGCGCTGGCTGCCGGAGTCCGCGTCGCCGCGCACGACCGGCGCGCTCTTCGCTCCCGCGCCTGCGGGCAGCAGCCCGATCAAGAGCAGCGCAGTGACAACCCCCCGTCTCACCACCGGGAGCGTAGTCGGTAGCGTGCGCGACATGGAGCACTCCGACGAGGCGCTGCGCCGGCGCGAGTTCCTGCAGCGCACCGCCGTCACCGCCGGCCTGGCCGCGAGCCTGGGCACGGTGCTCGACCCGGACGTGCTCGTCGCCGAGGCGGCGTCGAAGCAGCGCCGCAGGAAGCTCCCCTCGCCGCGCAACCTGCCGATCGACACGTTCGTCGTGCTGATGATGGAGAACCGCTCGTTCGACCACTACCTCGGCTGGCTGCCGGGCGCCGACGGGAGGCAGGCCGGGCTGACCTACGTGGACGAGGAGGGCCGGGCCGGCACCACCCGCCGCTTCGCGCCGGACTTCCAGGGCTGCGACCACCCCGACCCGAGCCACAGCTGGAACGGCGGCCGCGAGCAGTTCAACCGCGGGCGGATGGACGGCTTCCTCCGCGGCCGCAACGACGAGTTCGCGATCTCCTACTACACGAAGGAGGACCTGCCGTTCATCTCGCACGCCGCGGCCGCCTCCACCGCCTACGACCGCTTCTTCTGCTCGCTGCTCGGACCGACGTTCCCGAACCGCTACTACATGCACGCGGCGACGGCGTACGGGCGCAAGGACAACGCGCTGCCGGTCGAGACCGGCGGCTTCCCCGACGACACGATCTTCGCCTCGATGCTCGCGAAGGGCCTCAGCGCGCGCTACTACTTCAACGACCTGCCGGCCGCGGGCCTCTGGGGCATCCCCGGGCTGCAGCGCTCGGCGCGCGTGGAGGAGTACTACGCGCGCGCCGCGAGCGGGACGCTGCCCAACCTCTGCTTCGTCGACCCGGTCTTCGGCGGCGAGGACCCGGCCAGCGCCAAGGGCGTGCGCGGCGACGAGCACCCGCACGGCGACATCCGCGCCGGTCAGGCGTTCATGTCGGACGTCGCGCACGCGCTGATGGAGTCGCCGCAGTGGAAGCGCAGCGCGCTGTTCATCGTCTACGACGAGTGGGGCGGGTTCTTCGACCACGTGCGCCCGCCGCGCGTGCCCGACGACCGCAACAGCCGCGACCTGAACGAGGACTTCGGCCAGATGGGGATGCGCATCCCCGCGGTCGTCCTGTCTCCCTACGCGCGCCGCGGCCACGTGGACCACGGCACCTACGGGTTCGAGTCGATCCTCAAGATGATCGAGTACAAGTTCGGCCTCGCGCCGCTCACCCGCCGCGACCGCTACGCCACCAACATCGCGCGCTCGTTCGACTGGGAGCCGAAGAGCCTGGACCCGCCCGAGCTGCCGGACCCGATGCAGGTGGCCTCGCGGCCCTGCCCCGGCGAGGAGATGGCCTCCGCGAGCGCGGCACACCCGGACCACGACCTGGTGGCGCTCCACACCTCCGGATTCCTCGAGCGGCTGGGGTTCGACTACCTCCCGGCGACCTCGTCGACCACCTTCCGGCTCCCCGACAGCTTCGAACGCGCATACTTCGGCGTCGCATGAGACGACGAGTCGCCATAGCCGTGTGCGCGCTCGCCCTGACCGCGGCGGCGGTCGCCCAGGCGGCCACGATCCGGGGCACCGCGAAGGCCGACCGGCTGGCGGGCACGAACTCGGCCGACAAGATCGTCGGCCGCGGCGGCAACGACAAGATCGACGGGCGCCGCGGGCCCGACAGGGTCTACGGCAACGACGGCAACGACCGCCTCTCCGGCAGTGAGGGCAACGACACGCTGCTGGGCGGCAACGGCAACGACGCCATTCTCGGCGGCAACGACGACGACACGCTCCGCGGCGACGCCGGCGACGACAACCTGGTCGGCGGACTGCGCGACGACGACCTCGACGGCCGCGCCGGCAACGACCGCGTGAGCGGCGGCCCCGGGGTGGACCTCGTCACCGGAGGCGACGGCGACGACCGGCTCAACGGCGGCGACGGCGAGGATGACTACTCCGGCGGGCCGGGCAACGACACGATCCAGGCGCGCGACTCGACCGAGGACACGATCGACTGCGGCGACGGCGAGGACACCGTGTTCGTGGACGACCAGGAGGACGGCGTCTTCGACTGCGAGACCGTGGTGCTGCCCTAAGGATCGAGCGGGTCAGCCGCGCAGCGCCCGGAACCCCGCCCGCAGCAGCCGTTTCGACTGGTCGCGGGTGTTGGGCGAGTTGAGCACGATCGCCGCGAGCGTGTGCCCCTCGCGCCGCACGACGGCGATCAGGCAGTGGCCGGCGCGCTCGGTGTAGCCGGTCTTGAGGCCGATCGTGCCCGGATAGCCCTCGCGCAGCAGCGGGTTCGTGGTCGAGACGTCCAGCCGCCGCCCCTTGATCGGGAACGGGATGTTCACGTGCGCGTGGCGGACCAGCCGCGTGATCCGCGGCTGCTTCATCGCGAGGCGGGTCATCGCCGCGAGGTCGGCCGCGCACGAGCGGTTGCCCGCCCGCAGGCCGTAGGAGTCCACGTAGCGGGTGCAGCCCAGGCCGAGCTGCCGGGCGCGGCGCGTGGCCAGCCGCGCGAAGCGGCGGTCCGACCCGGCCACGGCCTCTGCCAGAGCCACGGCCGCGTCGTTGCCGGACGGCAGCAGCATCCCGGCCAGCAGCGCCTCGACCGGGACCTTCTTCCCGCGTGGCAAGACCCCGACGCCGGAGCCGCGGAACTTGGTGGCCGACTTGCTGATCCGCGTCTTCGCCCGCGGCCCGAGCCGGTCCACGACGATCAGCGCGGTCATCACCTTCGTCAGGCTCGCGATCGGCACCGGGGTCAGCGGCTTGCGCGACCAGAGGATCTCGCCGGAGTCGACGTCGAAGAGCAGCCCGGCGCGCGGCGGGCGCTTGAAGGGCATGTGCAGCTCCTCGTCGCTGAGCGAGATCCCGGGCGGCAGCTCCGGCCCGGCCTCGCCGAGGTCCCCGGGCGCGGCCGCCGGCTTCGACTGGCCCTGGGCGACGGCGTGGCCTCCTCGTCCGTCACCGCCGCTGCCGGCCAGCACGGCGCCGGCCGCGGCCGCCCCGAGCAGGAGCAGCACGAGCGCCAGGACGGCGAGCCGCCGGTTCCCGCGGCGGCGCCGAACGCTCCCGCCCTGGAGCGGGCTATTCATCCGACGGCGCGGTGAGCGCGCCGAGGACGCCGAAGCCCAACACCGCGAGCAGGACGATCGAGACGACGACGAGGATCGTGACGCCGTCGGTGATCGCGACGTGGATCGTGAGGTACGCGAGCAGCCCGATGAAGGCGAGCGAGAAGACCAGCGCGACGTTGCGGCCCATCAGTAGACGGGGTAGCGCGGCTCGACGTAGTCGTCGCGCTGCCGGGTCGCGAACAGCTTGATCGCGGCGAGGCCGAATATGAACCCGCCGATGTGCGCGAGGTAGGCGACGCCGCCCTCCCCCGCGACCTGCGAGGAGGCACTCAGCACCTGGAGCACCGCCCAGCCGAACAGCACCAGCCACGCCGGCAGCTCGATGACCGTGATGAAGATGACGATGAACACGAGCGTCACCACGCGCGCGCGTGGATAGAGCAGCGCGTACGCGCCGAGGACGGCCGCCACCGCCCCGCTGGCGCCGAGCGTCGGCTGGGCCGAGCTCGGGTCGCCGAGCGTGTGCGCGGCCGTGGCCGCCAATCCCCCGAGGAGGTAGAAGGCCACGAACTTCGCCCGCCCCATCGAGTCCTCCACGTTGTTCCCGAAGATCCACAGGAACAGCATGTTGCCCGCGATGTGCAGCAGCCCGCCGTGCATGAACATCGAGGTGAGGACCGTCAGCCACGTGGGTGCCTGCTTGCCGGCCTCGCCGCTCACGCCCTCCTGGCCCTCGCACGCCACGTTGAGGTTCTGCGGGTCGCCGATCGCCTCGCAGTGCTTGCCCGGGTGTGTGATCTCGTACGGGATCTCGGCGTACTCCACCACGTTCTCCTCGTCCACCGTGAACCCGCCGCCGTCGGCCCAGCGCGCCTGCTGGAACCCGAAGAACATCACGATGTTGATCGCGATCAGGACGACCGTGACGACGGGGAAGCGGTCCGTCGGGATGTTGTCCTTCAGGGGCAGCACGGCGGGCGGCCCAGGTTACGGAACGTCGAGGACCTCGAGGTCGGTCGAGAAGTACAGGCCGGGCTGGGGCCCGCCCTCGATCGAGTAGACCCGGCCGTCGAGCCCCGCGCCGCCCAGCCCGTGGCGCGGCGTGCGCATCGGCGGCAGCGCCGACCAGGTGCGGGTGGCGGTGTCGAGCCGCTCCGCCTCCCTGATCGTGCCCGCGTCCTCCTCGCCGCCGAAGACGACCACGTCGCCGCGCACCGCCGCCGCGGCTATACCGCCGCGCGGCTTGGCCATGTCGGGCAGCCGCTCCCAGGTCCGGGTGCGCGTGTCGAAGCGCTCCGCCGTGGCGAAGTTGCCCTGGCCGCCCGCGCGCCCGGCCAGCGCGTACACGAACCCGCCGGTGGCGGCGGCCGCGAGGTGCTCGCGTGCCACGGCCATGTCGGGCCCGCCGCTCCAGCGGTTCGCGCGCAGGTCGTAGATCTCGAGGGTGGGGAGGGCCGCGCCGCCGCGCGCTCCGCCCACCGCGTAGAGGCGGTCGCCGACGACCGCCGCGGCGAGCGCCGCACGCGCCGACGGCGGCTCGGCGAGCCGCTTCCAGCGGTTCCTCGCCGGGTCGTAGCGGAGCAGCAGCGCCTGCTCGTTCGCGAGCCCGTTGGGGGCCGAGTAGCCGCCGACCACGTACAGGCGTCCGCGCCAGGAGGCCGCCGCGGCGTGGTTGAGGGCCACCGGCATCGACCGCACGCGCGTCCAGCGCCTCGACCCGATGCCGTAGCGCTCCACGGCTGCCGTCGTCTTCCCGCCGCTCGCCTGCTCGAAGCCGCCCACGACGTAGATCGCGCGCCCGATCCGCGCCGCGCCCACCTCCGTGCGCGAGAGCTTCGACCGCGGCAGCGGCTTCCACCGGTCCGTCGCCTCGGGGAGGGTGACCGTCTCCCCGCAACCCCCGAGCACCACCGCGGTGGTGGCCAGGAGCGCGAGCCGCCTCATCTCGCCGCGGCTTGAGCCAGCGTCTGCTCGGCGTGGTAGCTCGACCGCACCAGCGGCCCGGCCGCGACCGACTCGAAGCCCATGGCGTACGCCTCGCGCTCGAGCTCGGCGAACTCGTCGGGGTGCCAGTAGCGGACGACAGGGAGGTGGTCGCGCGTCGGTCGCAGGTACTGCCCGACGGTCAGCACCTGCACGCCGTGCTCGCGCAGCACGCCGAAGGTCTCGAGCAGCTCGTCCTTCGTCTCGCCGAGTCCCGTCATCAGCCCGGACTTCGTCACCACCGCGTCGCCGCCCATCTCCTTGGCGTTGGCGAGCACGCGGCACGAGCGCAGGAAGCTCGACCCGCGCCGCGCGAGCGGGTAGAGCCGCGGGACGGTCTCGACGTTGTGGTTGAAGACGTCGGGGCGCTCGGCGATCACGCGCGCGAGCGGCATCTCCTCGCCGCGGAAGTCGGGCGTGAGCACCTCGACCTTGCAGCCGGGAGCGAAGCGGCGGATCGAACGGATCACGCCGACGAAGGCGATCGAGCCGAGGTCGGGGAGGTCGTCGCGATCCACGCTCGTGATCACCGCGTGGCGCAGTCCCATCCGCTTGACCGACTGGGCCACGCGCAGCGGCTCGAGCGGGTCCGGCGCGTCCGGCTTGCCGGTGCGGACGTTGCAGAAGCCGCAGCGGCGGGTGCAGGTGTCGCCGAGGATCATGAACGTGGCCGTGCCCGCGTCCCAGCAGTCGCCGATGTTCGGGCAGGCCGCCTCCTCGCAGACGGTGTTGAGCTTCTGCCCGTCGATCATCCCCTTGAGCTCCATGAACCTGGGCCCGCCGGGGGCGCGGACCTTGAACCACGGCGGCTTGCGCTCGCGGAACGGGCGGACCTCGCCCATGTCGAGCACGCGCGCGCCGCCGGGGTTGGAGCGCGCTCGGGTGCTGCGGCGCTGGAGCGGCTCGCTCACGCCGGCACCGCCTCGCGCGGCTCGGCGGCCGCCGTCAGCCGGTCGAGCGTCACGATCCGCTGCCGCAGCCCGAAGGCCTCGGCGAAGCGCCACGCCATCCGCTTGCGGAAGCAGCGCATCGCACCGGTGCGGCCGGTCTCGGCGAGCAGCGAGGTCATCCGCACGCCGTCGATCCCGCACGGCACGATCCACTCGAACGGCTGGAGGTCGCAGTCCACGTTGACGGCGAAGCCGTGCATCGTGATCCCGCGCGAGACGTGCACGCCGATCGAGCCGATCTTGCGCTCGCCGACCCAGATGCCCGTGAGCCCCTCGCGCACGCCGGCCTCCACGCCCTCGTCGGCCAGCGCCGCGATCACCGCCCGCTCGACCGTGCGCACGTACTCGATCACGTCGCCGACCGCGACGATCGGATAGCCCACGAGCTGGCCGGGCCCGTGGTAGGTCACGCGGCCGCCGCGGCTCGTGTCGGCCACCTCGATGCCCTGCGAGCGGTACCAGTCGTCGCCCATCGGGAGGTCGCTGGGCGGTGTGCGCCGCCCCTTGGTGTAGACCGGGTCGTGCTCCAGCAGCAGCAGCGAGTCCGGGATCGCCTCCTCCTGGCGGGCGGCGCGGACCCGCTCCTGGAGCGCCACGCCCTCGCCGTAGGGGACCCGGCCCCGGTTCGCGACCCAGAGGTCAGGCACTCCATCCCTCCAGCCGTTCGCGCACCGCCCCCAGGAACTGCGCCGCGAGCGCGCCGTCGAGCGCACGGTGGTCCCAGGACATGCAGAGGTAGGTCATCGGCCTGATCCCGATGCTATCTCCGCCGACCACCACCGGCCGCCGGACCACCGCCTCGAGGTCGAGGATCGCCACCTGAGGCTGGTTGATGATCGGCGTGGCCAGCAGCGCGCCGTAGCGGCCGGGGTTGGTGATCGTGAACGTGCCGCCGCGCGTCTCCTCCGGCGCGAGCCGCTTCGACCGCGCCCTCTCGGCGAGGTCCGCGATCCGCACCGCGAGACCCTCGTGCGAGAGCTCGTGGGCGTCGCGCACGACCGGCACGATCAGGCCATCCTCGCCGAGTGAGACCGCTATGCCGAGGTGAACGGCCTCGTGCACCCTCAGCCGGTCGCCCTCGAGCGTCGCGTTGAGCGACGGGTGCTCGCGCAGCGCGCCGATCGCCGCGCGCGCCACGAACGGGAGGTACGAGAGCCGTCCGCGCGCCTCCTCCACGCGGCTCATGTCCGCCTCGACGACCGTCGTGCAGTGGGCCGCGGTCCGCAGCGAGCGCACCATGTGCTCGCCGATCTTGCGGCGCATGACCGACAGCCCGTCAGCGCTCGCCGGCTCCTCCCGGTAGGGCGTCTCGGTGTGCAGGACGGGCTCCTCGCGGCGTTCGTCGAGGAACGCGAGCACGTCCCTCTTCGTCACCCGCCCCCGGCGTCCGGTGCCGGTGATCTGCGCCAGGTCGAGCTGGTGGGCGTCGGCCATGCGGCGCACCACCGGCGAGATCGGCGGCGGGTGGCCGTTGCCGCTCTCCGCGGCGGCCGGCTGCTCCGGCTGCGCCCCGTCCGGCTCGATGACGGCGAGCACCGTGCCCACGTCGACCGTCTCACCCACCTCCACCGCGATCGACGCGACCCGCCCGCTGGCCGGCGCCGGCACCTCGGTCTCGACCTTGTCGGTCGAGATCTCGACGATCGCCTCGTCGGCCTCGACCCACTCGCCGACCCGCTTCTTCCACTCCACGACGGTGCCCTCGGCCACGGACACGCCCATCTGGGGCATCGTCACCTCTACGGCCGCGACCGGGCCTTCGGCCCTTCTAGTACGCGAGGAGCTCACGGCACGCCTCCTTCACGTCGTCGGCCTGCGGCAGCACCGCGCGCTCGAGCGGCGGGCTGAACGGGATCGGCACATCCGGCGCGCTCACGCGCACGATCGGCCCGTCGAGGTCCTCGAATGCGTGCTCGGCGATCAGCGCGGCCACCTCCGCGCCGACCCCGCACGAGCGCGTCGCCTCGTGCAGCACGACGACCTTGCTGGTCTTGCGCACCGATCGCAGCACGGTCTCGCCGTCGAGCGGGACCAGCGAGCGCAGGTCGACCACCTCCACGCTCGCGCCGTCGAGGTCGTCGGTCGCCTCGAGCGCCAGCGGGACCATCGCGCCGTAGGCGATCACCGACAGGTCGCTGCCCTCGCGAATTACGCGCGCCTCGCCGAGCGGAAGCTCGTAGCGCCCCTCGGGCACGTCGCCCTTCGCCCGCCTGTAGAGGTGCTTGTGCTCGAGGTAGACGACCGGGTTCGGGTCCCGGATCGCGGCGGCGAGCAGGCCCTTGGCGTCCTCCGGGGTCGACGGGGCTACCACCTTCAGCCCGGGAGCCTGAAGGAACCACGCCTCGGGGTTCTGCGAGTGGAACGGGCCCCCGGAGAAGCCCCCGCCGGAGGGCAGGCGCACGGTGATCGGCACGGCGAGGCCCTGGCGGTAGTGCATCTTGGCGGCGACGTTCACGAGCTGGTCGAACCCGCACGCGATGAAGTCCGCGAACTGCATCTCGCAGACCGGCCGCATCCCCTCGACCGCGGCGCCGATCGCACACCCCACGATCGCGGCCTCGGCGAGCGGGGTGTCCCACACCCGGTCGGCACCGAACTCCTCGACGAAGCCGTCGGTGACCTTGAACGCGCCGCCGAACTGCCCGATGTCCTCGCCGAGGCAGAACACCGACTCGTCCGCGCGCATCTCCTCGCGGAGGCCGTCGGAGATCGCCTGGAGGTAGGTGAGCTCAGGCATCGCTCGCCTCCCAGCGCGACCACGGCGCCCGCCCGTCGCCGAGCGGGACCGCCTCCTCCGCGAACACGCCCGCGGTCGCCGTCGCCGGGTCGGGCAGCGGCTGCGCCAGCGCCCACTCGGTCTCGCGCTCGAGCTCCGCGCCGACCGAGGCCCGGAGCGCCTCGACGTCGACGCCGCTGCCGCGCAGCCGCTCGGCGTACGTGTCGATCGGGTCGCGCTGGGCCCAGCGCTCGAACAGCTCGGGCGGCACGTAGCGCATGTCGTCGTGGGCGCCGTGCCCGTGCATGCGCATGGTCTCGCACTCGATCAGCGTCGGACCGCCGCCGGAGCGGGCCCGATCGCACGCCTCGGCAGCAGCCTCGAAGACCGCCTCCACGTCGTTGCCGTCCACCTTCACTCCCGGGAACCCGTAGCCGCCCGCGCGCTCGACCGGGTCGACCGCGAACTCGCGGTCGTTGGGGGTGGAGTACGCGAACTGGTTGTTCTCGAGCACGAACACGACCGGCAGCCGCCGCACGCCGGCGACGTTCATCGCCTCGTGCCAGACGCCGTTCGCGGTCGACCCCTCGCCGAACCACGTCATCGCCACGCGCGGCTCCCGCCGCATCTGGAACGACAGCGCCAGCCCGCACGCGACCAGCGCCATGTCGGGGAGCATCGAGACCATCCCCACGCAGCCCAGCTCGCGGTCGCCGAAGTGCATGTTGCCGTCGCGGCCTTGGGTCACCCCGCCGGCGCGGCCCATCATCTGGGCCAGCACGCGCCCGGGCCGGACGCCGCGGATCAGGTGGGCGCCGAGGTCGCGGTGCAGGACGCACGTGCGGTCGCGCGGGCCGAGCGCGTACGCGGTGCCGACCGATACGGCCTCCTGCCCGCGTCCGTCGTAGTAGGAGCCGGGCACCTTGCCCTGCCGGTAGAGCGTGAGGGCGCGTTCCTCGGTCGCGCGCATGAGCAACATGAACCGCAGGAGCCGGGCCCGATCCTCGGGTGTCAGAAGGGCCCCTGCCGGTCCGGCGCTCAGCTCGAAGGCCGCGGGTCTCGCGGTCGTCGTCGCCATCTATGTCTCCTCCCTCGAGCCCGTCGGGGTCTCCGCGCGGTCTCGAATCGGTTGCGGGCGTCCTGCGGGGTCTCCGCGCGGGCGTCCGCGTGTCTCACTCGATGGTACTCCCGGATCCGGGGGAACGCCGCCCCTTTCTACCCTCGGCTGCGTGCCGGCCGAGGACCGTTTCTGGACGCGGCGCCTGCGCTGGCGGCTGCTCGGCGCGTGGCGCTGGCCCGCGTTCGTGATCGCCACGATCGTCGACGCGATCGTGCTCCACGAGCTCTCGCCCGGGCGCGAGCAGATCACCCTGCCGGTCGGGTTCATCTACTCGAGCTTCGGCAACCTCGGGCTGCTGGTGGCGGCGGACGTGCTGGCTCGCTTCGCCGAGCGCAAGCGGGCCGAGCGCGGGATCGAGGACCCGCACCTCGAGGTGCAGGTCGACCGCGGCGCCGTGATCGCGCTGGCGCTGGGCGTGGTCGGCGTGCTCGCCTGGGGCCTGTCCACCAGCGAGTCGCGCGTGCTGGAGACCGAGGCGCTGGAGCGCAACGCCTCCGCGGTCGAGTCCTACGTGCTGGCCCACGGGGGCGAGGAGTACTCGCGCAACCTCGAGACCGCCAACACCGCGCGGCTCGAGGAGGACTACTTCCGCACCTGCATCTCCGACGACGAGCGCCGGCGCTTCCTCTGCCTGTTCGTGGACACCTCGTCCGACCCGCCGAAGGTCGTGCGCGACCCCAGCACGCAGCCGAACGAGGAGGTCACGGGGCGCGGCGGCGGCTAGGCCTTCGCCTCGGCCTCGAACGACTCGACGTCGATCGGCTCGAAGCCGCGCTCGCGCATCCCGCGCTCGACCTCCGTGACGAAGGTCTCGATCACGAACACGCGCGCGTACTTCTTGGAGTCGCCCGGCACGATGTGCCAGGGCCCGGCGGAGTGGTCGGTGCGCTCGAACATCTCCTCGACCGCCTCCTCGTAGGCCGGGCGCTTCTCGCGGTTGCGCCAGTCCTCGTCGGTGAGCTTCCACTGCTTCATCGGGTTCTTCTCGCGCTTCTCGAAGCGCTTGAGCTGCTCCTCCTCGGAGACGTGCAGCCAGAACTTGACGATGATCGTGCCCTCGGCGTCGAGCGAGCGCTCGAAGTCGTTGATCTCCTCATAGGCGCGCGACCACTGCTCGACGCTGGCGAACCCCTCGACGCGCTCGACGAGCACGCGGCCGTACCAGGAGCGATCGAGCACGGCCATCCCACCCCAGCCCGGCAGCGCCGGCCAGAACCGCCACAGCCAGTGGTGGCGCTTCTCGTCGGGCGTCGGCGCGGCGTACTGC
>DASVWC010000088.1:0-61019 GCA_036389835.1 Thermoleophilaceae bacterium
CCCGGTGGCCGCCTACAACGTCAGCGGCGAGTACGCGATGGTGAAGGCCGCGGCGCGGGCCGGCTGGCTCGACGAGCGGGCGGCGGTGCTCGAGGCGCTCACGTCGATCCGCCGCGCGGGCGCCGACATCGTGATCACCTACCACGCGAAGGATGTGGCAGGGTGGCTGGCTTGACCGCCACGCCGAAGGTCCGCTCGCGCCGCGACGGCGCGGCCGTGCCGCTCGACGACGTCGACCGCCAGCTGCTGAACCTGCTCCAGGGGCGCTTTCCGCTCGAGCCGCGCCCGTTCCTGCGCGTGGCGGAGCTGGCCGGCACGAGCGAGGACGAGGTGCTCGCGCGCACCCGGCGGCTCCTCGACGACCGCATCATCCGCCAGCTCACGCCGATCTTCGACACGCGCGCGCTCGGCTACAAGTCGATGCTCGTCGCGGCGAAGATCGACCCCGAGCACCCGCACCGGGCGGCTCGGGTGGTCAACGCGCACCCGGGCGTCTCGCACAACTACCTGCGCAACCACGACTTCAACCTCTGGTTCACGATCGCCACCGAGCCGGACTCGAAGCTCGGGCTCGACGGGACGCTCGAGGTGCTCGCCGAGGAGGCCGGCGCCGAGTCGATCCGCCAGCTCCCCACGCTCACGCTGTTCAAGATCCGGATGGACCTCGAGATGGAGGGCGGGACCGAGGACCTGGCGAAGGCGGTCGAGGCCGCGCCGCCCGCGGAGACCGAGCCGCAGCCCTACGACGACTTCGACGTGGCCGTGATCCGCGCGCTGCAGGGCGACATGCCGGTCGTGCCGGAGCCGTACGCGCCGGCCGCGGCCGCGCTCGGCGTGAGCCAGGAGAGGCTGCTCGACCACCTCGCGGGGATGAGGGAGCGCAGGCTGCTGCGGCGCGTGGCCGCGATCCTGTTCCACCGGCGCGCCGGGTTCTCCGCCAACGGGATGGGCGTCTGGCGCGTGCCGGAGGAGCGGATCATGGAGATCGGGCCGCGGATGGCGGCCTTCCGCGGGATCTCGCACTGCTACCAGCGGCCGACCTACGAGGACTGGCCGTACAGCGTCTTCACGATGGCCCACGGGCGCTCGAAGGAGGAGTGCGACGCGATCCTCGACGCGATCGCCGCCGAGACCGGCATCGAGGACCGCGCGACGCTCTACTCCTCGACCGAGTTCAAGAAGATCCGGCTCCTCTACTTCACGGACGAGTTCAAGGAGTGGGAGGCGGCGCGGACCTGAGCGGTGCGGCCGTGAGCGGCACGCGCTCGCAGGAGCTGTACGAGCGGGCGCTCGGGCTGATCCCGGGCGGGGTCAACTCGCCGGTGCGCGCGATGCGCTCGATCGGGCGCGACCCGGTCTTCGTGGCGGAGGCCGGCGGCGCCGAGCTGGTGGACGTCGACGGGCGGCGCTACGTGGACTGGATGCAGTCGTGGGGGCCGCTCGTGGCCGGTCACGCGCACCCGTCGGTGGTCGCGGCCGTGCGCGACGCGGCCGGGCGCGGCACGACCTACGGCGCCGCGACCGCGGGCGAGGTGGACCTCGCCGCCGAGATCGTGCGGCGCGTCCCGGGCGCCGAGATGGTGCGGATGACCTCGTCGGGCACCGAGGCGTCGATGAGCGCGATCCGGCTGGCGCGCGCGGCGACCGGCCGCGACCGGATCGTGAAGTTCGCGGGCGCCTACCACGGGCACGTGGACGGGCTGCTGGCGGACGCCGGGTCGGGGCTCGCGACCCAGGGGATCCCGGCGAGCCCGGGCGTGACCGCGGCGGCGGCCGCCGACACGACCGTGGTCGCCTGGAACGACTGCGCGGGGGTGGAGCGGGCGCTGTCCGGCGCGCCGGTGGCCGCGCTGCTGTGCGAGCCCTACCCGGCGAACATGGGCCTGGTGCCGCCCGACGAGGGCTTCCTGGCCTTCCTGCGCGAGGCGGCGTCGGCCAGCGGCGCGCTGCTCGTGTTCGACGAGGTGATCTCCGGGTTCCGCGTCGGGCCGGGCGGGGCCCAGGCGCGCGCGGGGGTGACGCCCGACCTGACGATCCTCGGCAAGGTGATCGGCGGCGGGCTGCCGGCCGCCGCGTACGCCGGGCGGGCGGACCTGATGGAGCGGATCGCGCCGGCGGGCGACGTCTACCAGGCGGGCACCCTGTCCGGCAACCCGCTGGCGGTCGCCGCGGGGCTCGCCACGCTGCGCCTGCTCGACGACGCCGCGTACGAGCGGCTCGACCGCACGACGGGCGAGCTGGCGGCCGGGCTCGAGGCGGCGGCGCGCGACGCCGGCATGCCCGTGCAGGTCGTATGGACGACCGGCCTGCTGACGCCGTTCTTCTCGACCGAGCCGGTGCGCGACTACGACGGCGCGAAGGCGTGCGACCACGACGCGTACGGCGCCTTCTGCCGCGGGCTCCTCGACCGGGGCGTGTACCCACCGCCCTCGCAGTACGAGGCCTGGTTCCCGTCGCTGGCCCACGAGGACGAGCACGTGGAGCGGACCGCCGCCGCCGCGCGCGAGGCGCTCGGGTCGCTGTGAGCCTCTACGAGCGCATCGAGCGGGCGGCCGAGCGCGTCGGCGCCGATGCGGCGGGCACGCGCGGGTGGGTGCTCGAGGCGGTCCGCGAGGGCTACCTGATGCACTACGGCGAGCCGCGCGCGTTCGTGGACGGGGAGGCCGAGCCCTTCGACGACGACCTCAGGCTGCTGGGCGGCGACGCCATGTACGCGCTGGGCCTGGCCCGGCTCGCCGACGAGGGCGACCTCGAGGCGGTGGCCGTGCTGGCCGACCTGATCTCCGACTGCGCCCGGGCGGAGTCGGAGGGCCGCCCGACCGCACCCCTCTGGGACGCCGCCGCGAGATCCCTGGGGACCTGACCCGCAAACCGCGCGTAATGGCGCCCATTCCGCATCAGGAGCGCGCTTGCGGGCTGCCGGGGCCGTCCCCGCGATATCGTCCCGTCTCCGCGTGGCCGATCCCTCGAAGCGACCCAAGAGCCGGAAGTCCCCGTACACCGTCGACCGCGGTATGCCGGGGGCGTTCGAAGGCGAGACCGTCACCCGCCGTGGCCTGTTCACGGGTGGGGCGCTCGCCGCCGGCGGCATCGCCTCGGCGGCGTTCGCGCTGCCCACGCTGGGCTTCGCGCTCGGCCCGCTCTTCGAGCGCACCGAGGACCCGCGCTTCACCGACGTGGGCTCCACCCGCGACTTCAACACGCAGGGCTACGTGCCGCGCGTGATCACGCTGGTCGACGACGTCGGCGAGGCCGGCAAGACCACGATCTACATCCGCAAGTTCGACCCCGCCCGCGACACCGACAAGCTCGACCAGCCCTTCGTCGCGATCTCGACCCGCTGCATGCACCTCGGCTGCCCGGTGCGCTACGTGGCGGCCTCCGAGCGCTTCATCTGCCCGTGCCACGGCGGCGTCTACGAGTTCGACGGCAAGGTCGGCGGCGGTCCGCCGGTGCGCCCGCTCGACCGCTTCGAGACGAAGGTCGAGCGCGGCCGCGTGCTGGTCGGCAGCCGCTTCTCGCTGAACTCGAAGCTGGAGCGCAAGAAGGTGCGCGACCCGTCGAACCACCTCGACGGGCTCTGGCAGTACATCTACCCCTCGAGGCCCACGGTATGAAGCTGCTGCCCGGCCCGCTGCGGCGCAAGAACGGCCACGAGAACGGCACGAACGGCGCCAACGGCAACGGCCGCCCGCCGGGCGACCTGCGCGAGGGCTACGAGGAGGGCCTCAAGGAGCGCGAGAAGGAGGCCGACCGCCAGCGCCAGCTCGACGCGGCGAAGGAGACCGGTATCGCGGTCGTCGGCTGGATCGACGAGCGCACCGGCGCCGGCCCGTTCCTGCGCGGCTTCCTCTACCGCAAGGTCCCCTACGGCACGAACTGGTTCTACACGCTCGGCTCGGCCACGATGTTCGCGTTCCTCTCGCAGGCCGTGACCGGCGTCTTCCTCGCCATGTACTACCGGCCCTCGAGCGACGAGGCCTACGAGTCGGCCCAGCACATCACCAACGACGTCTTCCTCGGCGAGCTCGTCCGCGGCATGCACCGCTGGGGCGCCACGGTGATGATGATCCTGATCTTCATGCACATGGGCCGGACCTTCTTCTTCGGCGCCTACAAGTACCCGCGCGAGCTGAACTGGGTGATCGGCGTCGTGCTGCTCGTGCTCACGCTGATGATGGGCCTGACCGGCTACCTGCTGCCCTTCGACCAGCGCTCGTTCTGGGCGACGGTCGTGGCCGTGAACCTCAACTCCTCCGGTCCGATCATCGGCCCGTACCTCGCCGACTTCCTGCGCGGCGGCGCGGAGTTCGGAGCCACCACGATCAGCCGCTTCTACGCGCTGCACATGCTGCTGATCCCGGGCCTGATCGCCGCGCTGATCGGCGCGCACCTCTACCTGGTGGCGAAGCTCGGCACCACGGCGCCGCCGTGGCTCAAGGCCGAGAAGGCGCGCGACCTCGCCAAGGAAGAGATTTGAACGCCCGCGAGAAGGAGCAGTACCTCCGCGAGTACCACGTCCTGAAGGGCAAGGGGAAGCCGTTCTTCCCGTACGCGGTCCTGAAGGACTCGCTGATGGCCTGCATCGTGCTCGTGGTGATCATCGCGATGGCGATCATCCTGGGCGCGGAGCTCGGCCCGAAGGCCGACCCGACCTCCACGACGGTCACGCCCCGACCCGAGTGGTACTTCTTCTTCCTCTTCGAGCTGCTCCGCGTCATCAAGCCGCCGGAGCTCGTCTTCGTCGCGACGATCGGCATCCCCACGATCTGGCTCGTCCTGCTCCTGCTGCTGCCGTTCTACGACCGCAACCCGGAGCGCCACCCGTTCAAGCGGCCGATCGCGACCACCGCCGGCATCCTCACGATCCTGACGATGGCCTTCCTCACGATCGAGGGCGCGCTCGCCGGCGCGCCGACCGAGATCGAGCTGAAGGTCCCGCAGCGGCTCGAGGAGGGCAAGTCGGTGGCGGCGTCGTCCGGCTGCCTCGGCTGCCACCGCATCGGCGAGAACGGCAACTCCGGCCCGGGCCCGGACCTCTCGAACATCGGCTCCCGGCTGCCCCGCCAGGCGATCGCGCGCACGCTCGTGAACCCGACGGCGCCGATGCCGTCCTACTCGCGGCTCCGCCAGAACGAGCCCGAGCAGTTCGACCAGCTGGTCGAGTTCATCAGCTCGCTGCGGGAGTAGGGCCCGCATGAGCCAGGCCGGCACGCTGCCGGAGGAGCAGGTGCGCGCGATGTTCGACCGCATCGCGCGCGTGTACGACCCGATCAACTCGGTTATGACCGCGGGCCTGCACCAGCGCTGGCGCGAGCGCGCGGCGGACATGGCGGGTCTCGGCGCCGGCGATCGCGCCCTCGACGTGGCCACCGGCACCGGCGACCTCGCGCTGGCGCTCAGCGAGCGCGTCGGGCCGGAGGGCGAGGTGGTCGGCTCCGACTTCTCCGAGGCGATGCTCGAGCTGGCCCGCCGCAAGGCGCCGTCGCTGCGCTTCGAGTCCGCCAACGCGCTCGACCTCCCCTACGAGGACGACTCGTTCGACGCGGCCACGGTCGGCTTCGGCGCGCGCAACTTCTCCGACCTGCCGCGCGGGCTGCGCGAGATGACGCGCGTGGTGCGGCCGGGCGGGCGCGTGGTGGTGCTCGAGATCACCACGCCCACGCGGCCGCCGCTGTCCTGGTTCTTCCGTGTCTGGTTCGACCGCGTCGTGCCGCTGATCGGGCGAGTGGCGGGCGACCCCGACGCCTACTCGTACCTGCCCAGCTCCGTCCGCCGCTTCCCCGACGCGCGCGGGCTGGCGGCCGCGATGACGGCCGTCGGGCTCGTCGACGTGCGCTGGCTGCTCACCGCCGGGGGGATCATCGCGATCCACGCCGGCACGGTCGAGGCGTGAGCGCGAACGCCCCCGCGGCCCAGCTCGGCGAGGTGCTGGAGCGCGGCGGGCCGCGGCTGCGCGGGCTGCTCGACGCCACCGAGCTGCGGCTGGCCGAGGTGGCCGCCGGCTACGGCGAGGTGCTCCCCGGCCACGTGGCCGGCACCCTGGCGGCCGGCGGCAAGCGGCTGCGGCCGATCCTCACGTTCATCACGGCCGGCGAGGCCGAGGGCGGCGCACTGGTGGACGCGGGCGCCGCGGTGGAGCTGCTGCACATGGCCACGCTCGTGCACGACGACGTGCTCGACCGCGCCGAGCTGCGCCGCGGCCGGCGGACCGTGTTCGCCGGCGGCGGGCGCGCCGCCGCCACGGCCACGGGCGACCTGCTCTTCGCGCGCGCGTTCGCGGTGCTCGCCGCGACCGGCGACGCCGCCGCGGTGCGCGCGCTCTCGTCGGCATCGTCCGCGCTCGCGCGCGGCGAGCTGATGCAGCGCGAGGACGCCTGGGACGCCGGCGTGACGCGCGAGCGCTACCTCGAGCGCTGCCGCCTGAAGACCGCGCGGCTGTTCGAGGCGGCCTGCCGGCTGGGCGCGATCCTCGGCGACCCGGGGCCGGACGCCGCGGACCGGCTGGCGCGCTTCGGCGAGCTGATCGGGCTCGCGTTCCAGCTCTTCGACGACGTGCTCGACGTCTCCGGCCCGAGCGAGCGCACCGGCAAGGCGCGCGGCACCGACCTGCGCGACGGCACCGTCACCCTCCCGCTGATCCTCGCCCGCGAGCGCGACCCCGAGCTGGCCGCGGTGGACCTGCGCGCGGCGGCGGCCGGCGCCTCCGGCGCGGAGGCCGTCTGCGATCGCATCGCGGCCACCGGCGCACTCGAGGACACGCGCGCCGAGGCCGCGGAGCACGTGGCGGAGGCCAAGGCGCTGCTGGTCGAGCTGGAGCTCGGGCGCGACCAGCGCGAGCTGCTCGCCGCCGTCGCCGACGGCGTGGTAGAGCGCTACGCCTAGAAGTCGCTCGGGAGGATGCCGTCCACGCGGAGGGCGGCCGCGAAGCGGTCGATCTCCTCCGACATGTTGGCGGTGACGAGGCGCTTGTAGTCGCGCGTCAGCGCGTCGGTGCCGGCCTCGAGCTCGTCGTCGAAGCGGTCGCACTGGGCCTGCGGGAAGACGCCGGCCTCGGTCCACTCGCACTCGGGGCAGCGGAGCGTGACGTTCCAGCTCTTCTGGTCCGCCTCCTCCCACTGAACCGGGTAGACGAGCTGCGAGTCGCAGTTCACGCAGACGTGGAGCTGGCGCTCGCCCTCCTTGGCCGGGGCCGGCGCGGGCTGCGCCTCCGCGGGCGGGCGCTCGAACGAGGAGTGGTCGAAGTAGACGACCTCGATGGTCTTCCCGCTCGGAAGGACGATGCGCTTCATCTGGTGCTCGTCGTGTGCCATCTCATCCACCTGTGGAGGCACGTATCGGCAGCCGGGCGAGCGACTTGAGGCCCGGTCCTCAGACGTACGACGCCGCCGTTACAGTGCGGGGCGTGGTTCTGAGCGATCGGACGATCCGGGCGGAGATCGAGGCGGGCCGGATCGGGATCGATCCGTTCGACGACTCACGGATCCAGCCGTCGAGCGTGGACCTGCGCGTGGACCGCAAGTTCAGGGTCTTCCACAACGCCCGCCACCCCTACATCGACGTCCGCAAGCCGATGGAGGACCTGACCGAGCTGGTGGAGACCGAGGGCGACAACCCGTTCATCCTCCACCCGGGCGAGTTCGTGCTCGGCCAGACGCTCGAGCGGGTCTCGCTGCCGGACGACCTGGTGGCCCGCCTGGAGGGCAAGAGCTCGCTCGGCCGGCTCGGCCTGCTGATCCATTCGACCGCCGGCTTCGTAGACAGTGGCTTCTCGGGAAACCTCACCCTGGAGCTCTCCAACGTGGCCAACCTGCCCATAACGATCTACCACGGCATGCCGATCGGCCAGATCTCGTTCATGCGCATGGACGGCCCCGTGGACAGCCCGTACGGCTCGCGCGAGATGGCCAGCAAGTACCAGGGGCAGGCCGAGCCCACGCCGAGCCGCTTCTACCAGAACTTCGAACGAGAGCGGACCTAGGAACTACCATGGTTCCCCTCTCCCACTGGAGGCCCTGATGCCCAACATCGGACCGCTCGAAATCGCCATAGTCCTCATCATCGTGCTGCTGATCTTCGGACCGAAGCGCCTGCCCGACCTCGGTCGCTCGATGGGCCGCGGCATGCGCGAGTTCAAGGACTCGGTCACCGGCAAGGACGACGACAAGGCCATCGAGTCCGCCGACACGGCCAAGGCCGCGTCGGCCGACGACGAGCCCGCGCGCGCCGCCAAGCCGGCCGACGTCTCCTAGCCGCTCCGCCGCACCGCGCCCGTGCCCCGGAAGATCCGGCCAGTCGCGCACGACGACCGGCTAGCCCTCGTCGACCACCTCGACGAGCTGCGCTCGCGGCTGATCGTCGCGCTGATCGCGTTCGGCATCACGTTCGCCCTGTGCTTCTGGCAGGACGAGGCGCTCATCGACATCATCAACCAGCCGCTGCCCGACAACAGCGAGCCGATCACCCTGAGCCCGACCGAGCCGCTGCTCACGACGATGACCGTCTCGGCGTACGGGGCGATCCTGCTGTCGATGCCGGTGATCCTCTACCAGATCTACGCGTTCGTGCTGCCGGCGTTCAGCCCGACCGAGCGCAAGGTCGCCCTGCCGCTGCTCCTGATGATCCCGTTCCTGTTCGTGGGCGGCTGCGCGTTCGGGTACTTCGTGGTGCTCGAGCCGGCGCTGAACTTCCTCCTCAACTTCAACGCGAGCGAGTTCCAGACGGAGGTGCGGGCGAAGGACTACTACAGCTTCGTGTCGCTCAGCCTGCTGTCGATGGGGATCCTCTTCCAGATACCCGTGGGGGTGCTCGGGCTGACCAGGCTCGGGATCACCACGCCGGCGAAGCTGCGCAAGAACCGCCGCTACGCGATCCTCGGCTGCGCCGTGCTCGCGGCCCTGCTGCCCACGATCGACCCGGTGACCATGCTCATCGAGATGGTGCCGCTGGTGGTGCTCTATGAGCTGAGTATCCTGCTCGCATCGGCCTGGGGCAGGCCGTCGACCGAGGTCGCCGAGCGGCTCGCGTCGGCGGAGGGCTCCTAGCCGCACGCGACTCAGATGCTCTTCGACCTCAGAGGCAAGCGGCGCCGCGCCGTCCAAGTCACCTACGCGTCCCTGGCGCTGCTGATGGCGATCGGGCTCGTGGGCGCCGGCGTGGGCAGCGACGTCTCCGGCGGCGTCTTCGACATCTTCACCGGCGGCGACGACGGCGACGTGAGCGACGCGAACAAGGCCGTCCAGAAGCGGATCGACAGGGCCGAGGCCAAGCTCAAGACGAACCCGAGGGACGGCGCCGCGCTGCTCGAGGTGGTGCGCGGTCACTACTCCCTCGCCGCGACCGACACGAGCCGCGAGGACGGGTCGTTCGGAGAGGACGGCAAGAAGGAGCTCGAGAAGGCGGGTGGCGCGTGGAAGCGCTACCTCGCGACCAAGCCCGAGAAGGTCGACCCCGCGATCGCCACGCTGATGACCCAGGCCTACGGCCAGCTCGGGCTCAACCAGCCCGAGAACGCGGTCGAGGCCGCGGAGCTCGTGGCGAAGGAGCGAAACGACGCGACCTCGTACATCCAGCTCGTCCAGTTCGCGACGCTGGCCGGGCAGAAGCGCAAGGCCGATCTCGCCGGCGAGAAGGCGCTGGAGCTCGCTCCGGAGGGCGAGCGCGATACCGTGAAGGCTCTGCTGGAACAGGCCAAGGCGACTCAGGCGCCCGGCGGCCAGGGGGGCACCGGCCAGGCGCCCGCTCCGGGCGGCGGCTAGCCAAGGCGCAAACACTGGTAGAAACCCGTCACAATCCCGCAACCCGAACGTAGGAGCCAGGTGAACTTCCACATCGACGACGAATCGATCGACGCCGAGACTCACGTGATCGAGCTCGGCGGTGAGGTCGACCTCTACACAGCGCCCGAGTTCAAGGAACGGCTCGTCCAGGTGATCGAGGACGGGAAGAAGCAGCTCGTCGTCGACCTGTGCAAGGCCACCTTCATCGACTCCACCACGCTCGGCGTGCTGGTGGGCGGCGTCAAGCGCCTGCGGCCCAGCGGCGGCTCGCTCGCGCTGGTCTGCACCGACCAGAACATCACGAAGATCTTCGAGATCACCGGGCTCGACCGGGTGTTCCCGATCCACGCGTCGCGCGACGAGGCCCTCAAGGCCGTCGCCGCGGGCGAGGGGTCGGCGGCCGAGAGCGCCTAGGCGCTCGGGCGGGGCCGGGCGGGCGCCGGCCCGCGGTGGCAGGCCGCGGAGGCCGGCGGCGGGAGGCCGGCGGTGGCAGGCCGCGGAGGCCGGCGGCGGCAGGCGCGTAGCCCGGCCGGCGGCGGGGCTCCTATGATGGCTTCAAGGCTCGCCTCCGGCGGCCGATCATGTTCCCGGGCCGTTAGCTCAATTGGCAGAGCAGGGGACTCTTAATCCCAAGGTTGCAGGTTCGATTCCTGCACGGCCCACTGGCGAAGCCGCTCTGTAGCTCCGACCGGCGCTACGCCTGCACCAACTCGACGGCCTCGCGGATTCGCCGCTCGGCGCGCCTCGTGAGATGCGCAGCCTCCTCGACGGCCCTCGATATCTCCTCACGCGCCCTGACGACTTCCTCCGGAACGACAAGCTCCTCGAGGGTGGCTTGGTTGAAGCGCGGGTGGTGGCCCCCCTCCTGAGCCGCAGCGAGCACGCTCTGTGCCGAAGGGCCCAGCAGAAAGGCGACCAGGAACGCCACTGACTGCTCGTCGCGCGCCCGGAGCACGTAGAACTCCGTGCTGCAGACAAGAGTGGTAGAGGTCTCGGTGAGCTCGCCGTCGACGTAGGCGGCTTGACGAAGGTAGGGACGGAGCCGGGAGATCAATACGTCCCCCGGCTTCGCGACCTTCTTGGTGCTGCCGAGGCTGCTCGGCGGGACGGGAGCCTTCGTCGTCACGATCACGCCTTCGCGTGCATCGCTCGTATCCAAGATGAGGTAGCGACCATCCGGCGCGCTCTTCGGTCCGACCGTCTCTCGCGACACCTGCGCAAGTTCCGCGAGCCGCAACCCATCGCGGGTGTCGTACCGGCGCGGGTCGTAGCGTTCCGGGGCAAGCACGAGGCCCGCGTCCAGGGCGGAAACGGGTTTCACCGCCAGCCGAGCCATCAGTCCAGCCACCCCGAGAGCGACGCCCTCTCTGCGAAGTCATCGAAGGAGTCGACGCACTCGGCCAGGTCATGATCTGCGCGCACCCAAACGGGATCCGTGAAAGCGGTCCCCGGACGAGCGACGATTCGTCCTCGAGAATCCTTCCCGTCCTCATCCGAGATCAGGAAGAGCAGCTCTTCGTCGGGTGGCGACGTCAACGGGCGGGCTCGCTTCTCGGCGAACAGGACACTCGCCTTTTGGGCCGTGTGAGGCAAGAACGTGTGGCGCCCAAGACCCAGAACAGCGACGACCCGCATATGCCGGAGCAGCCACTCACGCGCGCGACTCCACTGGCTGGCGGCGAACTTGTTGTGCGGCAGCACGATCGCGAGCCGGCCGCGCGGCTTGAGCAGCCCGACACACCGCTCGAGGAAGAGCACGTCTCGCTCGGCTCGTGCCCCGTTGCCCGCGAGGGTGTACGCGTCCAGCAGCACGCGCTCGCGGACCTCGCCGGCAAAAGGCGGATTCGTGAGGATCACGTCGAAGCCCGTGAAGCCATCAGCCCGAGCCCGCATCACGTCCTCGATCGTGAGCCGCGGTGTCTCGGCTACATCCGGGAACACCTCGATCTGACCTAGCGCGGACGGGGTGAGCAAGCTGTTGAGCCGCAACACGTTTGCCTGACCGTCGCCCGCCATCACCATCAAGGCGCGGGCCACCTCGATCGCGCGCACATCGAAATCGAACCCCCAGAGCTGCTCCGCGCTGATCGCGGCGTCGCCCCGCTCGCTCCGATGCAGCAGGGCGTGAACCAGGAACCCCGCCGAGCCGCACGCGGGGTCGGCGATCGATTCGCCCGCCCTCGGTTTGACGATGCGAACACAGGCGTCGACGACGTGGCGGGGCGTGAAGTACTGCCCCTTCGAGCCCTTCGCCGTCTTGCTGATCAAGAACTCGAAGGCGTTGTCCATCACCTCCAGGCCGGCGTCGAGCAGCGGATGCGGCTCCAACGCCTGAACGCACACCTGGAGATGCTCGTCCGCGAGCAGGCTCCGGCACTCGCCTGGCAAGGTACCCGGCCATCGATGCGCCGCTTCGGCGATCAGGGCATTGATCGTCGCCGCCGTCTCACGCGGCTCGGAGCGAGCACGGAACGCGTTGGCGTCACCGAAGCGCTCCGCGTAGAGCTTTGCCAGCACGAGCTTGAAGATCTCCTGGAACTCGTCCTCGCCGGAATTTGCCAGCACGAGCTCTTGGAGCCGCCCAAAGATCGACTCCCAGTCCCCGGCAATGCTTCGATGTCGCTTCGCCAACCGAGATCCTCGTGTGTTGCTCGCTGAACCCCTGAGGCGGAGGCTCGAAAACCTTCGCCCCGGGAACTTCGAGCTGCAGAGTAATGTGCGGTGACGACGTCAGCAGCGCTACGTGATATCCCAACTTGGGATCGTATGGTCAGGCCGCCAATCTGCGCTCCATGAGTGGCGGGGAGCATGAGCGCGTGCGGTCCATCCACGACCCGCGATATCTGGAGCTGATCGCCGCGCTCCGGGCGGAGCGAACGCGCCGGGGGCTCACGCAATCAGAAGTTGCCGCGCGGCTCGGGCGGTCTCAGTCGTTCGTCGCGAAGACCGAGCGGGGCGAGAGGCGGCTGGACCTCGTAGAGACGCTGGATCTGTGCACTGCGCTCGGAACCACGCTCGACGCAGTGATCCCGCGCGGCTTCGCGCGCCTCCTTCGGGATGCGGACGGGCAGCCCCAGGTACCGCGCAGGAGGATCGCCTGATGGCGTATGACGACAACGCCGCCGCCGTCCGCAGGCTTCTCGAGACGTATTCGGACCAGGTGATGTCGTGGCTCGGGGTTCCGAACGCCGTGGTCGACTTCATGGAGCCCGGGACGATCTCAGCCGTGGTCAACTCGCTGCTGGAAGCAGATTTCGCCCATGTGCTGCGGGACGAGGGCGTGGTTCGATGCAGGATGGCCGAGCACCATCGCGATGGCTATCCGGACTTCCAGCTTGGCAAGGGAGCGGGCAGTCCACGCGTCGAGATGAAGGGCCTGTGGCGCAAGATCCTGCTCGGCGAGATCACCTCGTCGGGCAAGTCGAAGATGGAGCCCTCCGCGCGCCTCCGCGAACCGATTGAGGACATTTGGGAGGAGGACGTCCTGCTGATCGTGGTCTGGGACTTCGAGTCCGACGGTCAGATCTCGCGCGTTGTTCTTCCAGATGGTCATCCGCCGGTCGTTTGCTCGGCGCACGCCGCAGCGGAGAGCAGGGATCGGCGCGCCATCGAGAACGGCGCGGTGTGGCGGCCCGATGAGAAGATCCCCGTCACGCGTACTGGAAGGCCGGAGACGAACTTCGGGAAGTTGAACCGAATCCCGTACGTTCGAAAGCAGCTGGGATTACCAGAGCTGAAGGTCCGCTCAGTCACGGTCGACGCTCCACCGGAGTTCGACGACGAGCCGACCGTCGAAGCCCCCAGCGATCCAGAGCTCGCCGACGAACTGGCACTGGGACGCGACATGCGCGCTCCGAACGAGGGCGACGCGCCGGCGACCTCCTAGACCTCGGCACGGTCGATTCAGAGACCGTGGAGCACGTCCACGGTTATCCGGTCGCCTCGCTGCTCCCCCACCACCTTGCGCGCCGCCTTGTCGAGCAGGTCCAGGGTCGTACGGACGTCGCCCGTCTCGTCGTAGCGCCCGGCGACGTAGGCGAGGGCGTCGGGCTCGGCGATGTCCTCCGCCGCTATGTGCAGGCCGCCGTTGCGGAGCGCGTAGTGCTCGATCAGGCGCGGGATGGCGGCGGGATCGAGCCGGGGCACCTCCACGGTCGGCAGGAGGGCGGCGGGCAGCTCGCGCGCGTAGCGGCTGTTCACCGCGATCATCGACGTGCTCGGGAACTCGCGCGCCAGGTAGACGATCACCCCGTCGATGAAGCGCCGCGGCCGCTGGCTCTCCTCCTCGTCCCGCGGGTCCGGCGGCATGAAGACGTCCGTGTCCTCGACGACGAGCAGCAGCCGCCGGCCGAAGCCCGCCGTGATGTCGACGAGCTGCTGGAGCGCGTGCGCGATGGACACCGCGTCGCGCTGCTCGGTGACCTCGCGGGCGGTCGTCCCGACCTGAGCCCTGAACTCGACGGGCAGGGGCACGCCGGCGCTCGCGGAGCCCCCGCCGCGACTGACCCGGCTCTCGGCCGCGACCGCCTCGCGCGCGCTCCGCAGGCTGCGCGGCCGGGGCCCCGCGACCGGCATGTCGTCCAGCGCCTGCAGCGTCTCGCGAGCGACGTGGAGCCCGAAGCCCTCACGGGTGAGGACGGCGGGATCGGTCGCGCCCCGAACCCGTACGGGAAATCGTGTCGGTCCCAGGCTGTCCGCCACGGCCGCGATGAGGCTCGACTTGCCGGCACCTCCGCCGCCGACGACGGCGCAGCACCCAGCGGGCCGCTCGGCGTGGTCGCGCAGCGCCGCCTCCGGCGCCGCGCCCGACAGCACGTCGAAGCCCAGGTGGAGGTCCGCGATCTCGCGGTAGGCGACCGGCGGGCGCAGCAGGCCCGTCGCGAGGCGCTCCATCCGGTCCGAGCTAGGCATCGGCGTCCACCGGCGCGAACAAGCGCCTCGGCCGGCCCCGGCCCTGCGGCTGCTCGTAGGTCTGGACGAGGCCGGCCTCGACCAGGTCGTCGAGCGCGCGCAGGACGGTGGTGCGCGCCCACCCGAGGCGATCGAGCAGCTCGGGGTCGGACGCGCTCACCGGACCCCGGCTGCGCAGCTCCTCCAGAAGGATCGCCGGCCGCTCCCCGAGCCGGTCCACCTGCTCCTGCAGGCGGCGCCTGGTCGCCACGACCGCCTCCGGCCCGTCGGGGTGGATGGTCGCGGCGAGGGCGGCGCGGATCAGCTGCCGCGGATTGGTGGTGCCGAGCTCGCCGACCAGCGCCTGCGCCCAGGGCGCGGTGCCCTCGATACGCCGGACGAGGAGGTCGTGCGCCTGCGACTGGGTCAGGGAGAGGTCGACCACCTCCTCCCAGAAGGCGTCCGCGGGCGGACGCAGCAGGCGACCGCGATCGTGGAGCGCGGCGGCGAGGATCCACTGATGCGGCGTGTCCCAGAGGCGGTCCCGAAAGGTCCCGAACAGCGGGTACGCCACCTTCTCGGCACTGGCGTTGTCGATCAGGAAGCGGCAGGCGGTGAGGCCTGCGAGCTGACGTATCGCGGTACGGGCGGCGAGGTCCTCGTCGGCCTCGTGCGGGCGGGCCGGCGGCGGCTTCCAGAGGACGTCGGCCCCGATCGACTCGCTCGCCAGGGCGACGAGCGTCTGGAGGGCGGCATGCGGGGCGTCGACTCCGGCCAGGTCCGCGAACACGACCGGGGGCGCGCCGTCGTCACGAAGCCGGAGCTCGAGCTGGTGGAGCGCGGAGGTCTTGCCGCCGCCGCGTGGAGCGAGCACGAGGACGTTGAGGTTGTGCAGCGCGGCCGTCTGCGCCCGCTCGAAGCCGTCGGGCGGTACGAACAGAAGCGAGTCGGCGGTGCGGTCCCGCAGCGGGATCGAACGGAGGCGTGAGGTCATGGACAAAAACTATTGTAGTTTGTGTCCAAGACTTATCGCCGGATTGCAGCCGCACCTTAGGGACAAAACTTTTTGTAGCTTTTGTCCACAGCTCACCTCGGCACTGGAGTCGCCGGCCAGCGGCCCGGGCGCGCCGCAGACGGGCGCGCGGAGCGGTGCGGCCCGCGTAAGGCCGGGTGCCCTCCCCCCGAACGTCGGGTTTCCGCTGCATGTTCGGGACTCCGCTGCCGATAAGGAACTGGACCCATGGATCCATCCGTATTCGAGAGGCTCGGGCTGCGCCCGTCGGCACGGCCCCAGGGCCGCGAGCGGGCCGAGCGCGCGGTGGCCGCACGCTCCCTCATGTACCTCTTCCTGGTCGGCGCGATCGTGGCCGGGGCGGCGCTCGCCGCCCACCTGAGCCCGGCCGTCGACTCGGCCCGGATCGCGGTCACCGCGGGCGGCGCGCTCGCGATCGCGATCGCCCTGTTCTTCGCCTACGAGGCGATCCCGCGCTGGGCGCTCTCGGTCTTCCTGCTGATGGGCTCGATGCTGATCGAGTGGGCCGTCTACGCCAGCCGCGACCCGCAGAGCCCGTTCCTGCTCTTCTACCTGTGGATCGCCTTCTACGCGTTCTACTTCCTGACCCGGACGCAGGCGATCCTCCAGATGGCGTTCGTCGGCATGGCCTACGCGGCCGTCCTGGAGCGCAGCACCGAGGCGATCCGCACCTCGATCCTGCGCTGGATCGTGTTCACGATCGCGATGATCGTCGCCGGCCTGCTCGTCCGGATGCTGCGCGAGCGGATCGACCACCTGCTGCGCGAGCTCGACACCGCGTCGCGGACCGACATGCTCACCGGCCTCCTCGACGAGCGCGGCTGGGACGAGATCCTGCACAAGGAGCTCGAGCGCGCGCGGCGCAGCGGCAACCGCGTCGGGATCGTCGTGGGCCAGATCGACGGCGAGTCCCCGCTCAGCGACGAGCTCGGCGAGCGCCGGGCCGACGAGCTCGTGTCGGAGATCGGCCAGCTGCTCGGCAGGACGATCCGGCTGAACGACGAGGCGGCCCGCGTCGGCGCCGAGCAGTTCGCGGTCGTCTGCCCCTACACCGACGAGCGCGGCGCCACGATCATGGCCGAGCGCGCCGGCAGCCTCGTCCGCGAGCGCGAGTCCGACGAGCCGCGCACCATCAGCTTCGGCATCGTCAGCTACCCCAAGCACGGCACGTCGGTCGACGCGCTGATGCAGGCGGCCCGCCACGCGCTGTCGGAGGCGCGCGGGCTCGGCGGCGACCGCGCCGTCTCGTTCTTCTCCACCGGCGACTCGATCGAGGAGCGGCTGCGCTCCGACGTGGACATCGAGGTCGTCGCCGCGGACTACAACTGAGCGACCAATAACCTGAGCCGGGTGGAGCTCGCCTGCCTCGACGGCAATCTGCTGGCCGCCGCCGAGGCGGTCGTGCCGGTGACCGACGACGGCTTCCTGCGCGGCGACGGCGTCTTCGAGGTCATCCGCGTCTACGACGGGCGGCCGTTCGCGCTCGGCGCGCACCTCGACCGGCTCGAGCACTCCGCCGCGGGGCTGCGGCTCGGCCACGCGGTGCCGCGCGCCGAGCTCGAGGCCGAGTCGGAGCGCCTGCTCGGCGAGCGCGGCGGCGAGTCCTTCGACGGCGTGCTGCGGATCGTGCTGACGAGCGGCGGGCGCCGCCTGCTGCTCACCGAGCCGCTGCCCCCGCTGCGGGACCGTGCGCGACTGGCGTTCGTGACCTTCGCGCCGACGCGCCTGCTGGACGGGATCAAGTCGCTGTCGTATGCCTCGAACATGCTCGCCGGGCGGCTCGCCCGCGAGCGCGGGTTCGACGAGGCGCTCCTGGTCACGCCGCACGGGCGCGTGCTCGAGGCGCCGACGGCGTCGCTCTTCTATGTCGGCGACGACGGGCGGCTGTGCACGCCGCCGCTGGAGGACCACATCCTCGCCTCGATCACGCGCAGCGCCGTGCTCGAGGTCAGCGAGGTGGAGGAGCGGGCGGTCACGGCCGACGCGCTGCTCGGCTGCGAGGAGGCCTTCCTCGCGTCGACGACCCGCGAGGTGCAGCCGGTCAGCGCGATCGAGGGGGCCGAGCTGCGCGCGCCGGGTGAGCGCACGCGCGCCGTCGCCGCGGCGCTGCGCGAGCACATCCGCGCGGCGCTCGGCTGAGCGTCAGCGGCGGCCGCGGCGGCCGCGCGCCTCGTGCGCCCGCGCGTTGCCGTCCACGCGGTAGCGGAGGTACCACGCGGCGTGACGGGCCGCGATCGCGGTCACAGCGGCCGCGCCGCGAGCGGCGCCGGCCAGTCCCTTGGCCATCGACGTGACACTCACCTCCGAGCCGCGCATCGTACGTCCTGCATCGGCACCGCCGCGCGGGTAGCTGAGGCTTCCGACGCGCCGCGCACATAGACTCGCCGCAACGTGAGCGTCATTCCGCGCCCGCGGCGCCGCGCGTCGCTCGACCTCGCCTCGCCGCAGCGCGCGAGCGCCACTGCCCGCCGTCGCCTCGCCGGCGTGGTGCTGCGCTCGGAGGGTTTCGTCTGGCGGCCGGATCGCCGGACGATCGCGCTCGGAGCGCTGGCGGGGTCGATCGTCGCCGCGGTGGCGGCGGTGGAGATCGGGCGCATCTGGCAGCGCGGCTCGGCTCCGCTGCCGAGCCAGACCGACGACACGCTGCTCGCCGCCCAGGAGGCGGTGACGGAGACGGTCGAGGTGGCGGTCGCCGGCTATCAGGACGTGTCGAGCCGCGAGAACGCCGCGTTCAACATGCTCACCTCGTTCGTCCTGACGTTCGTGAGCGTGCGGACGCTCACCTACATGCTGCGCGGCCGCGGCCGGATCGGCCCGTTCCGCGACGTGATCATCGGCCGCCGCCACATCCACCACTTCGTGCCCGGGATCGTGCTGGCGTTCGCCTCGGGCGCGGTCGCCATCCTCACCCGCAACGAGGACATCGAGCCCAAGCTCGCGATCCCGTTCGGGGCGGGCATGGGGCTGACGCTCGACGAGTCGGCGCTGCTGCTCGAGCTCGAGGACGTCTACTGGAGCCGCGAGGGCCTGCTCGGCGTGCAGATCTCGCTCGCCGTCGCCGCTCTGATCGGCGCCCTGTCGCTGGCGGTGCGCTTCATCCGCCGCGGCGAGGAGCTGGTCCTCGACGAGCGGCTCAGCCCGCCGGGGCCGGCTGGTCCGCCGGCACCGGGATCAGGTCCGGCGTAGCGCCCGTCCTGACCACCTGGTCGCGCGCCGGGCCGACGCCGACGAGCACGATCGGGACCCCGAGCCGCTCCTCCACGAAGTCGAGGTAGGCGCGCGCGTTCGCGGGGAGCTCCTCCATGGTCCGCGCGGCGGTGATGTCCTCGTCCCAGCCGGGCAGCTCGACCACCTCGGCCTCGGCCTTGTGGATGATCGACTGGTGGTAGGGGAAGCTGTCGAAGGTCGCGCCCTCGGGGCCGAGGTAGCGGACGGCGATGCCCAGCGGGTCGATCCCGGTGAGCGCGTCGAGCTTGGTGATCGCGATGCCGGTCAGGCCGTTGAGGCGGACCGCGTAGCGCAGCGCGACCAGGTCGAGCCAGCCGCAGCGGCGCGGGCGCCCGGTCGTGGTGCCGAACTCGCCGCCGGCCTGGCGGATGCGCTCGCCGAGGTCGTTGTCGAGCTCGCTGGGGAACGGCCCGGCGCCGACGCGCGTGGTGTACGCCTTGGCGATGCCCCAGACCTCGTCGATGTCGCGCGGGCCGACCCCGGCGCCGATGCACGCCGCCCCGGCGATCGGGTTCGAGGAGGTCACGAACGGATAGGTGCCGTGGTCGATGTCGAGCAGCGTGCCCTGGGCGCCCTCGAAGATGACGAGCCGCTCGCGGTCGAGCGCGTCCCAGACGATCCGCGTGGTGTCGGCGATGTAGGGCTCCAGCCTGTGGCCGAGGCTGCCGTACTCCTCGGTCATCGTGTGGAGGTCGAGCCGCGGGTCCTTGGCGAACGGGCGCAGCGACTGGCGCTTGGGCTCCATCGCGGCGGCGATCTTCTGGCGCAGGATCTTCTCGTCGAGCAGGTCCTGCATCCGGATGCCGAGCCGCGACGCCTTGTCCGCGTAGCACGGGCCGATCCCGCGGCGCGTCGTGCCGATCTGGAGCTTGCCGAGCTTGGCTTCGCCCGCCTGGTCGAGCAGGCGGTGGTAGGGCATGATCAGGTGGGCGTTGGCGGAGATCTTGAGGTTGGTCAGGTCGATCCGCCGCTGGTGCAGGCCGGCGATCTCCTCGGTGATCACCTGCGGGTCGAGCACGACGCCGTTGCCGATCAGGCAGTGCGTGCCGGGGTAGAGGATCCCCGACGGGATCAGGTGCAGCTTGAAGACCTCGTCGCCGCGCACGATCGTGTGGCCGGCGTTGTTGCCGCCCTGATAGCGGATGACGACGTCGGCGCGCTCGGCGATGAGGTCGGTGACCTTCCCCTTGCCCTCGTCGCCCCACTGGGCGCCCACCAGTACGAGGCCCGCCATCGCTCAGCCCCCGGCGGCGCTCATGCGACGTCCTCGAGCGGCGCCATCCCGTCGGGCTCGCGGCGCGTGAGGTTCATGAACTTGGGATAGCGCTCGAGGAACGTGAGCACGACGTTGCCCACCGGGCCGTTGCGGTGCTTGGCGACCATCACGTCGGCCTCCCCGGGGCGCTCGCTCTCCTCGCGGTGGTAGTACTCGTCGCGGTAGATGAACATGACGAGGTCGGCGTCCTGCTCGATCTGGCCGGACTCGCGCAGGTCGGAGAGCAGCGGCTTCTTGTCGGGCCGCGCCTCGACCGCGCGCGAGAGCTGGGAGACGGCGATGACCGGGATGTTCAGCTCGCGCGCGAGGATCTTGAGCCCGCGGCTGATCTGTCCGATCTGCTCGACGCGGCCGACGGACGTGTCCTCGGGGCGCATGAGCTGGAGGTAGTCGACGACCACCAGGCCGAGCGGGCTGCGGCTGTGCAGGCGGCGCGCCTTGGCGCGCATCTCGAGGATGCCGAGGTCGCTCGAGTCGTCGATGTAGAGCGGCGCGGCCGCGAGCGTCTCGGTGGCCTGCATGACCTTGGGCCAGCGGTCGGGGCGGACCTTGCCCTTGCGGAGGTCGTCGCCGTTGAGCTTGGCCTGCGAGGCGATGAAGCGCTGGGCGAGCTCGGTCTCGGACATCTCGAGGCTGAACAGGGCGACCGGGCGGCCGTGCTTGACCGAGGCGTTCTCGGCGATGTTGGTGACCAGCGCCGACTTCCCCATCGACGGCCTGGCCGCGAGCACGATCAGGTTGCCCGGCTGGAAGCCGCCGGTCATGTCGTCGAGGTCCTTGAAGCCGGAGGGGGTTCCCGTCAGCGAGACGCCCTCGCGCGAGACGCGCTCGAGCTTCTCCAGCTCGTCGTGGAGCACCGCCTCGATCGAGCGCAGCTCGCCGCTGTGCTCGTCGTGGGCGATCCGGTAGAGCTTGGCCTCGGCCTGCTCGAGCAGCTCGCGCGGCTCGCCGGCGAACTCGAAGACGTCCTGCTGGATGCCGCGGGTGGTCTCGAGCAGGCGGCGCAGCAGCGCGTGCTCCTTGACGATCCGCGCGTACTGGCGGACGTTGCCCGCCGACGGCACGAGGTTGGGCAGCGAGTGCACGTACGCGGTCCCCCCGGCCTCCTCCAGCTCGCCCGCTCTGTCGAGCTCCTCGCAGACGGTCAGCACGTCCACCGGCTGCGGGTCGGTCTTCTCCTTGAGGCGGATCATCGACCCGAAGATCAGGCGGTGGCGCTGGCGGTAGAAGTCCTCCGCGCGCAGCTTGATGTCGATCTGGAGCGCGTCGAGCGCCTGCTCGGAGAGCAGGATCGCGCCGAGTACCGAGACCTCTGCTTCCTGATTCTGCGGAGGGACCTTGCCCGCCGCGTCAGGCGGGACCGAGATTGCCATGGTCCCTACCCGGCGGCAGTAACGATGGTCTTGACGCGGGCGGTGACGCCGTCGTGCACCTCGACGTCGACCATGTGGGTGCCCGTCGTGCGGATCGGCTCCTCGAGCTGCACCTTGCGGCGGTCGAGCTTGAGGCTGCGTGCCTGGCGGATGGCGTCGGCGATCTCCTGGGCGGTGACCTGCCCGAACAGCCGGCCGTCCTCGCCGGCGGGGTGGGAGATCGTGAGCACCGTGCGCGAGAGCAGGGCCGCGTTCTCCTGCGCCCGCTCCGCGGCCTCCCGGGCAGCCCGCTCGGCGGCCTCCATCCGCCGCTGCGCTTCGGCGAGGGCACCGGGGGTGGCGGCGTGCGCGAGCTTGCGCGGGACGAGGTAGTTGCGGAGGTAGCCGGGGCTGACGTCGACGATCTCGCCGCGCGTGCCCAGCGTGTCCACGTCCTCGAGCAGGATCGCCTGCGCCATCAGGCCCCTGCAAGCCGGCGCATGCCGGCGTCCTCGGTCGCAGACATGCAGAGCATTGTCTGCTCCCTGCGTCCTTGGCCTGCTTGGCTTTCGCGGCCTGTTCCCGTCTTCATGAAAAAAACCGCGCTAGCGATCGGAGACGTAGGGGAGCAGGCCCAACTCCCGCGCGCGCTTCACGGCACGTGCGAGCTGGCGCTGGTGCCTGCGGCAGGACCCCGTTATCCGGGCCGAGCGGATCTTGCCCTTCTCGCTCATCGCTCGCCGCAGGGTGCCGACGTCCTTGTAGTCGACCACGTCGACCTTGTCCTTGCAGAACTGGCACGGCTTCCTGCGACCGCCGGAGGCGGGCTTCCCTCTGTCTCGCCGGCGCGTCTGCGTCCGGCCGCGTGCTTTCGCCATTGGCTAGGTAGTCACCTTTGCGTCGTTGATCGCCAGCGAGTCTAGCCATGTGGGGCCGCTGCAAACCGGCGCCAGCCTGTGTCCTCGGTCGCGGACGTGCGTTGCACTGTCCGCTCCCTGCGTCCTTGGCTGGCTTGGTTTTCACGGCCCGGCACGCGTCGGCCTAGAACGGGATGTCGTCGTCGGCAGTGCCCCCGCCGCCGCCACCGCCGGCCGTCGGCGCCGGGGCGAAGTCGCCGGTGTCGGCCGGGACGTCGCTCTGCGGCGTGAAGCGCCCGCCGTTCTCGCCGCCCGCGCCCTGGGGCGAGCCGAGGAACTGGACCGAGTCCGCGATGATCTCCACGGCCTGGCGGTTGTTGCCGTTGCCGTCGGTGAACTCGCGCCACTCGAGGCGGCCGTCGATGGCCACGGGGCGGCCCTTCGACAGGTACTTGGAGGCGTTCTCGCCCTGGGCGCCCCAGACGGTGACGTCGAAGTAGTTGGGCTTGTCGACCCAGTTGCCCGAGGCGTCCTTGCGGCGCGTGTTGCACGCGATGCGCAGGCCGCAGACCGACGTGCCGCTGTTGGTGCTGCGCAGCTCGGGATCGCGGGTCAGGTTGCCGGTCAGGACGACCCGGTTGATGTTGGTTGCTGCCATGAGAAGGCTCCTTGCGTTCTTCGAATCAGCTCACGGGCGAGAGTACATGCGGGAAAGGACGGGGCGGGCGGGTCGGCCCGGCTTGTGACCGGAATGTGCGGGTTGTTTGCGGAGGCGTAACGCCCAGGTGCGCCGGCGTAACCGGGGGGCGGCGGCGAGCCGCCGCGAGGCTACTCGTCCTCGCCGGCGGGCTGCTCGGCGTCCGCGGCCGCGCGGGCGGCGACGCGGGTCTCCTGCGGGCGCTCGCGCGTGGGGCGCGGCGCCTCCTGGCGCGGCTCCGGCGGGGGCGGCGTGCCGGGCTTGACCTTGATGATCCGGAAGCGGAGCACGCCGTCGGCGATCCTCAGGTTGTGGTTGAGGCGCTCGAGCGTCTCGTTCGACTCGTTCTCGAACTGGTAGAGGTGGTACGCGGCCTCGGGCCGGTGGTCGATCTCGAACGCGATCCGGCGCACGCCCCAGTCGTGGTGGCCCACGACGGTCCCGCCGCCGGCGGCGACCATCGACTCGATGTTGCCGAGGATCTCGCTGCGGCGCTCCTCGGGAGCGTCGGGGTCGAGCATGACCATGAGGTCGTACAGGTTCGCCACGGGCGGCGCAAGATAGCAACGGGGCGAGTTCCGGCCGCTGCGGCCTTAGGCGTACATGGCACCGGATCGCGACCGTGGTCTCGCCGCTCTGCTCGCCCGCGTTCGCTGGGGGAACCTGGCGCGCGTGGCGGCGATCGTGGGCGCCGGGTCGCTGATCGCGGCGGGCCCGCGCGGATGCGCGGGCGGCGGCGAGGAGCTTCCGCGGCTGCCGGTCGAGCCGCCGGCCGGGGTGCCCGCGCTGCCGGTCGAGCCGCCGGCCGGGGTGCCCGCGCCGCCGGCCGCCCCGGGCCCGGCGCCGCCCGCGCGGGGAACGGAGCCACGGCTGCCGCGGCGACGGCGGGGCGGGAAGCGCCGGCACCGGGCGGCGCGGCGCGAATCTCGGCGCAGCCCGGGTGCGAAACGGCCGCGCTTCGCACCGCCACCGGCCGCCCCCACCGCTCCGCCACCCGCGGCACGACCCGCGCCGCCCGGCGCTGGGTCCGCCCCGTTCCGCGCACCCCCGAGTTCCTCTGAGCGCGGCGGTGCCCGAAGCGCCGGCCGCTAGGCCGCGGTCACCACCCCGTCGGGCCCGAGCCGCGCGCCCGAGCGCTTCGCCTCGATGTCGGCGAGCTGGTCATCCACCCAGTCACCCGGGTTGCGCGAGGAGATGATGTTCTTCAGCCCCTCCGCCCGCCAGGAGCGCTCCTCGGCCGACATCGTCAGCGCGCGGTGGATCGCGTCGGCCTGCTCCTGCACGTCGAACGGGTTGACCGACAGCGCGAACTCGCCCAGCTCCTCGTGCGCGCCCGTGTTCTCGGACAGCAGCGAGACCCCGTGGCGCTCGTTCACGAGCGGGCCCTCCTTCGCCACCAGGTTCATCCCGTCGAACATCGCGTTGACCATCAGCAGGTCGTAGTGCTTGTAGCGGGCGATCGCCTGCTCGACGTTGTCGACGAGGTGGAGGTCGATCGGCATCCAGTCGGTGGTGCCGTGGCGGTGGTTCACGACCGCGACCAGCGCCTCGATCTTCTCGAGGTACTCCGCGTACTCGGGCACGTCCTGGCGCGAGGGCATCATCTGCGCCACGAACGTGACGTTCTCGCGGAACTCGGGGTGCTGCTCGAGGAAGAGGTCGAACGCCGTGAAGCCGCGCAGCACGTTCTTGGAGAGGTCCGCCCGGTCCACGCGCAGGATCATGTGCTCGCGCCGGCGCCGCAGGACCTCGCGCTCGTACTGGTGCACCGCCGGGCGCTGAGCCGTCCGGCGGAAGCTCTGCGCCGAGATCGGGAGCGGGTAGTGGCGCACCCAGGTCTCGCGGCCGTCGTGGCGCACCACGCCCGCGTCCATGTCCACGTCGAGCCCGAACAGCTCGGAGCAGCAGAGCAGGAAGTTGCGGCGGTACGCGCGCGTGTGGAAGCCGACGATGTCGTTGGCGAGCAGCCCCTCGTAGATGTCCTCGCGGATCTCGGTGGGCAGCACCCGCCAGGCGTCGGGCTGGGTCCACGGGATGTGGATGAAGTGGTGGAGGAACAGGTCCGGCCGCTCCTCGCGGATGACCTTCGGAGCGGTGTAGAGGTGGTAGTCGTGGAGCATCACGACCGCCTCGCCCATGTCCTCGGTCTCCTCGACCACCGCGCGGGCCAGGTCCTCGTTCACGATCCTGTAGCCGCCCTCGTAGGCGGCCACCTCCTCGCGGCTCACGTCCGGCGCGTTCGAGAGGTCCCAGAGGTAGTGCTGGATGAACCACAGCATCGGGTTCGCGATCACGTTGTAGAACTGGTCGTAGGCCTCGGGATCGCTGTCGACGAGCCGGAGGCGGTAGGTCGTCTCGTCGACCTCGCACTCGAAGCTGCGCCCGCCGTGGCGGCGGCTCATCTCGCTGTCGCCCTCGGTCATCGTGGAGGCGACCCAGAGCGCCTCGCGGTGGTCCACGAGCCCCTTGAGCGCGGTCACCAGCCCGCCGCCGCCGCGGACGGGCTCCAGCTCGCCGCCGTCGTTCGGCTCGAAGGTCGCGGGACCGCGGTTGGAGACGAGTACGAGAGGTGTGTCCGGGCTCACTGCAGGTCCGAGAAGATGCGCAGCCAGTCGCGCAACAGGCGCGGCGTCAGGAAGTGACGGCGCACGTGCTCCTTACCCGCTCGGCCCAGCTGCTTACCAAGCTCGGGATCGCGCAGGATCCGCAGGCTGCGGTCGGCGCATTCCTCCGGCGAGGACACGAGGAAGCCGGTCTGGGCATCCTGCACCTGGAGCGGGATCCCGCCGACGTCGCCGCCGATGAACGGCCGCGCCTTCCACAGCGCCTCGGAGACCGTGAGCCCGAACCCCTCGCGGGTGGACTTCTGGATCACGACCTCGGCCTGTGACTGGAACGCGTTCACCTCGATCGACCCGACCTGGTTGAGGTTGTTGAGGATCTTGATGTCCTGATCCCCCCCGGCGTACTCGAGCGTGGAGTTGAAGAACTCCCAGCCCTCCGGGTCGTCCGTGGCCATCGACCCCACGAGCGCGAGCTGCACCTGGGGGATCTCCTCCTTCACGATCCGGTACGCGTCGATCACCCCGTGCGGATCCTTCCAGGGGTCGAAGCGCGAGACCTGGCACATGAGCGGCCGGTCCACGTCCACGCCGAACTGGTCGCACACGAACGCCGCGTCCTCCGGGGAGAGCGCCATGTTCTTCGGCGAGAGCGGGTCGATCGCCGGAGGGATCAGGTGCACCGGGCCCTCCGCGTCGAGGTCCTTCGGCACGTACTGCTCGATGTGCCAGACCGAGCCGCCGTCGTACTCGCGGATCAGCGGCTTGATCCGGTCGATCGTCGGCGGGTGCGGCGTGGAGAGGTCGATGTGGCAGCGCCAGACCCAGTGCTTCGCCTTCTCGGGGACGTGCCGGCGCACCGCCAGCGGCTGCGGGTCGTGGACGATGATCACGTCCCAGTCGCCGGTCAGCTCGCGCGCGTTGATCTCGTTGTACTCCTCGTAGGTCTTCCACTCGCCCGGGTTCAGGTCGAGCGGGTTGCCCTGGAGCGCGTTGTGCATCAGCTTCGTGGCGTTGTAGAACTCCTCGCGGCCGATGATCACCTGCCAGTCGGCCTCGATCCCGACGTCGCGCATCAGCGGCACGAGCGTGTAGAGGATCTCGGAGACGCCGCCGCCGAAGGCGGTCGCCGACATGTGCAGGACGCGCAGTCCCGAAAGCTGGTCGGAGAGCGTCCGGATCTCCTCGATCAGGGGACGCCCCACCAGGTGCGTGTAGTCAGCCAGGGACTTGTGTCCCACCCCTACCGGCTGCAGCAAGAGGCGCTCCTATCCGTTGGGCTGGAGAAAGGCGGCAGCCTACCCGGCGAGCAGGCCGAGTCGCTTCCTGAGCCGCATCGTGCCGTCGTCGTACTCGCACGAGTCGACGGTCGCGTCGATGATCGCGCGGCTCAGCTCGCGCTCCTCCTCCGAGAACGTGCGCTGCTCCGATCCCCGCACCTCGACGACGATCTCCTCATCCTGGAGGTCGAACGAGAAGTTCATCGAGGCCGCCTGGCCGTCGTCCTCGCGGGCGGCGGAGCGGCGGTCGCCGCCCATCAGGAACGTCGCGGCCTCGGTGATCGCGAGCTTGAGGTCGGCGGCCGCCTCGAGCTCGAGGGGTGCCATCCGGCACACCGCCGAGAGCGCCAGCCTGGCCAGCACGACGTAGTCCGGCTTGGCCGGGATCGAGAGGGTCACGGTCCGGTTGGCTGAGGCAGCTTCCATCGGGTCAGGCGAGTCCTGGGCTAACCCTACCCGAGGCGAGCCGAGCTACGCCAGCGTCCACCGCGTCGAGGATCGCCGCGTGCAGAGCGGGGTTCGCGCTGGTCACGACCGACATCTGGAACTCCGCTCCCGAGCCGAGCAGGGGCCGGTCGTCGAGCGGCCGCCCGCGCGCGTCGGTCACGAGCGCCCCGGCCTCCGTGCAGCAGAGCGCCGCCGCCGCGAGGTCGTAGGGCGAGTTGTTGAGCACCGCCCCGCCGCCCACGCGCTCGAACTCCGCCCGCATGCCCGGCACCTCGTCGACCAGCAGCGGGCCGGGCTCCACGTACGAGTCGAGCTGGCCGGTGATCACGCGCGTCATGTCGAAGGTCGCCGACCCGAGGTCGAACGTCGCGCCGCCCACCGACGACGCGTCGATCAGCTCCGCCAGCACCTCGGTCAGCGCGCGCGCCGGCCTGCCGCGGAACCCGTAGGTCCAGAACATCCGGTCGAGCCGCTCGTTCGCCGACAGGCGCGGCTCGGGCCCCTCGACCAGCCCGCGCCCGCGCTCGGCGAGGAAGGTGACCCCGGACGGGATCTCCACCACGCAGCCGACCTCCACCTCGCCCATCGTCACGCCCTCGCGCAGCGGCGCGGCGGCCACCGAGACGCAGCACGACTCGAGCCCCGCCATCGCCGGCCGGGTGCCGTCGATCGGGTCCACGACCAGCACCTCGCTCGCCTCGCCCGCGGGCAGGACCAGCCCCCGGTCCTCGGAGTAGAACGCGACCCCCGGCGCGCGCTCCGCGAGGAACGACTCGAGCAGCGCCTCGGCGTCCTCGTCGATCGCGAACGTCACGTCGCCGCCGGCGCCCTCGTTCGCGTGCGCGCGGCCCGCGTGCGAGCCGAGCTGCGGCAGCACGCGCTCGCGCAGGGCGAGCGCGAGCTCGCGTACGAGCTCCGCGGTGGCCACGCTCAGCGCGCCGCGATCTCGGTGTCCCAGCGCTCGCGCGCGGCCGCGGCCGGCAGCGCGAGCGTGAACACGGTGCGCCCGGGCCGCGATTCGAGGTCGATCCGGCCGTGCATGCGCTCGGCCAGCTCGCGGGCGATCGCGAGGCCGAGCCCGGAGCCGCGCGCCGCGTCGGCCGTGTAGAAGCGCTCGAAGAGCTGCGGGCGCGCCGCGGGGTCGATCCCCGGGCCCGCGTCGGCGACCGCGAGCCGGGCCGCGCCGTTGTCCCTGGCCGCTGTCACGATGACGTCGGTGCCCTCCGGCGTGTGGCGGAGGGCGTTGTCGAGCAGGATACGCATGATCTGAACGGTCCGCTCGCGGTCGCAGACCGCCGCCACCGGGTGCTCGGAGAGGCGCATCTCGAGCTCGGTCCCGTGCCGGTCGAGGGCGGGCCCGAACTCGAGTGCGACGTCGCGCGCGAGCTCGCCGAGGTCGACCTCCTCGGGCGCGAGCTGGAGCGACCCCGCGTCCAGCCGCGAGAGGTCGAGCAGGTCCACCGCCAGCTTCTGGAGACGGTCCACCTGCTCGCGCATGGTCTCGAGGAACTTGCGCCGGGTGGGGTCGTCGAGCTGCTCGTCCTCCAGGAGCTCGACGAAGCCCGCGAGCGAGAAGATCGGCGTGCGCAGCTCGTGCGAGGCGTTCGCGATGAACTCCTTGCGCGCGTGGTCGACGACCGCGAGCTGGCGCTGCATCTCGTTGAACGTCCGGGTCAGCTCGCCGAGCTCGTCGTTCGAGTCGATAGGCAGGGGCGGCACCGGACGGCCCGCCGTGACCTCGCGCGCGGCGTGCTCCAGCCGGCGCACGCGCCGCGCGAGGGCGCGCGCGACCAGGAAGCCGCCGATCAGCGCCACGAGCAGCGCGACGGCGGCGGCGACGATCAGCCGGTTGCGCACCAGCGCCACCGAGTCGTCCACGTCCGCGAACGAGCGCGTGTAGAGCGCCACCCAGACCGGCTCGCCCTTGTAGTAGATCGGGACCGCGACGCGCCCCTCGCGCCCCTTGCGCGACTCCGTGCTCCCCTGGCGCGCGGCGTGGGCCGCGAGCGCGAAGTCCGGGTTGACGTCGCGCTCCGCGTTCGAGTCCGAGATCGGGTAGAAGCGCGGCTCGCCGGTGCTCGAGCGCTGGATCCCCAGCAGCGTCACCCGCGCTCGGGTGGAGTCGCCGACCGCGCGTACCAGCTCGTTGAGCTTCGGGTCGGTCACGTTCTCGCCCACGACCCGGTCGAGCGACGGCGACGACTCCTGCGCCACCCGCTCGAGGTCCACGAGCCGCTCCTGCTGGAGCTGCGACTGGAGCCGCGGGAGCACGACGAAGATCGCGGCCGCGAAGGCGACCGCCGTGATCGCCAGGAACAGCAGTGCGAGCTTGTTCTGCAGCGACCGAAGCCGCATGCCCATCAGGGTACGCGAGCGCTCAGCGGTCGCGGAAGTGGTACCCCACGCCGCGCACCGTGAAGATCAGCTCCGGCTCGCGCGGGTCGCGCTCCAGCTTCTCGCGCAGGTGGCGGATGTGCACGTCGATCGTGCGCGGGTCGCGGTACGCCGAGTCGCCCCACAGGCGCTCCAGCAGCATCCCGCGGCTGAAGACGCGGCCCGGGCTGCGCGCCAGGACGGAGAGGATCTCGAACTCGACGTACGTGAGCCGCACCGGCTGCCCGCGCAGCTCGACCGAGCGCTTGGCGAAGTCGATCCGCAGCTCGCCCTCCTCGAGCGGCTCGTCGGCGGAGTCGCCGTTGCGGTTGAGGCCGGCGCGGCGCAGGACCGCCTTGACGCGACTGGAGAACTCGCGCATCGAGAACGGCTTGGTGATGTAGTCGTCGGCGCCCAGCTCGAGGCCGAGCACCTTGTCGACCTCCTCGGTCTTCGCGGTGAGCATGATGATCGGGACCGAGCTGCGGGCGCGGAGCTCCTTGCAGACGTCGAAGCCGTCGACCTCCGGCAGCATCACGTCGAGCACGACGAGGTCGAAGTGGCCGTCGCGGAAGCGCTCCAGCGCCTCGCGCCCGGTGTGGGCGGGGACGACCTCGTAGCCCTCCTTGCGCAAGGGGTAGGAGAGCAGCGTCTGGACCGACTGCTCGTCGTCGACCAGGAGGATCCTGGGGGCCTCGGCTGACATTCCGTCGTCCTTAACCCGTGAGATTGTAGGTTGGAGCGGTCGCCCCGCTCTTGAGATCGTGATCGAACCCCGCATCTACCGCGCGGCGTTCCTACCGGCGCTCCTGAGCCTGGTGGTGGCGATGTTCTCGCTGGAGAGCCCGCCGCGCGCGCTGCCGCAGGCCGCGCCGGCCGACGTGCTGTTCGAGGGCCCGGCCGCCCTGAACACCGTCCGGTCGATCGTCGAGCGCTCGCCGGACCGCCGGCACGGCTCGCCGGGCGACGAGGCGCTCGCGCAGCGGGTGGGCAAGGTCTTCCAGCGCTTCCGGCTCGAGACCTCGGTGGACCGCTTCGAGGAGGGCGGCTCGCGGATCACGAACGTGGTCGGCCGCCGGCCGGGGCTCTCGCGCCGCCAGGTGGTGGTGATCGCGGGGCGGGACGCGCTGTCGATACCCGACGCGACCGGGTCCGCCGCCGACACGGCCGCGCTGATCGAGTTCGGGCGGGTGCTCGAGGGCCGGGCCACCAAGAAGACGATCGTGCTCGCGTCGGTCGGCGGCTCGAGCACCGGCCACGCCGGCGCGCGGCGGGTCGCCGAGCAGGCGGGGCGGGCCGGACCGGTCGACGGGGTCCTCGTGATCTCCAACCTGGGCGCGCGGCGCTCGCGCGGACCGCTGCTGGTGGACTGGTCGAACGACGCCACCCGCGGCAGCCTTGGACTGCGCCGCACGGCGGCCACCGCGCTGCGCAACGAGGTGGGCGAGGACGGGGGCGGGCCGGGCAGCCCGCCGGCCCAGCTCGCGCGCCTGGCGTTCCCGGTCGGCATTGGCGCCCAGGGCGTCCTGCTGGAGGACGGCGTCACAGCGATCCGCCTCTCGGCGAGCGGCGAGCTCGCCCCGCCGCGCTCGGACCGCGACCTCGGCGACGTCCAGGACGAGCGCTACGAGGAGTTCGGCCGCGCGGCGCTGCGCCTGCTCTTCACGCTCGACGAGTCGGCCCGCGCGCCCGAGCCGGGACCGCGCTCGTACGTGACGCTCGCCGGGCGGGCGGCGCCCGGCTGGGCGCTGTCGCTGCTCGCGCTCACGCTGATCCTGCCGGTGCTCGTGACCTCGATCGACGCTCTCGCGCGCGCCCGCCGGCGCGGCGAGCCGGTGATCCCGTGGCTCGCCTGGGTCGCGGCCGGGGTCGTCCCGTTCGTGGCCGGGCTGGCGCTGGCCGAGCTGATGGTGCTGGTCGGGCTCGCCAAGGACGCGCCGCCCGCTCCGCTCGACCCGAGCGCCGCGCCGGTGGACGGCTCCGCCGTCGGGGTGCTGGTCGCGGTCGCCCTGTCGATCGGGCTCGCTTGGCTGCTCACGCGCTCCTCGCTGCTGCGGCGCGCCCGCCCGCGCCGCGACGCCGCGGCACCGGGTGCCGGCGTGGCGATCGCGCTCGTCCTCTCGGCCCTCGCGGTCGCCACCTGGGCGATCAACCCGCTCACCGCCCTCGCGTTCGTGCTGCCGCTGCACCTCTGGACGCTCGCGACGCTCACCGAGGCGCGGGCGCGCACACGGCTCTGGCTCGCGCTCGCGGGCCTGCTGCCGGCCGCCGTGATCGTCATGACCTACGCGACGCACCTGCGGATCGGGCCGCTCGAGGGGGCCTGGTACCTGTTCCTGCTGGTGACCGGCCACCACGTCGGGCTGATCAGCGCCCTGCTCGGGTGCGTCGCCCTCGGGCTCCTCGCCTCGGTGGTCGCGGTGGTGGCAGCCCACGCGCGGCACGGCGGGCCCGAGGCGCCGCACGTCCCCGGCCGGGCCAAGCGCCCGCCGGTGGACAGGCGTTCGGTCAGCGGCCCGGCGGGTCCCCCACTCGAGCGCGTGCGCCGATAGGGTCGCATGGGAGGCGTAGAGTGCAGCGGACAATGGACCGTGCGGAGCTGATGCGACAGGTCCGGAGCGGGGAGTACGTGGTCGACCCGTACGCCGTCGCCGGGGCCATGCTCGGGCGCCCGTCCGTGCGCCGCGCACTGCTCGGGTCAGACCCGGTGCTCGAAGCCGCCGAGGGCGACGGGGGATCCGCCCGGCCCGACGAGCCGGACGCCCGCTCCCGCTTCGACGCGCCCTAGCCAGCGCACCCACGTGCCCGCCGCACGCGCCGCGGCCTCGACCGCCTCGCGCCGCTCGGGCGGGGCCGTGACCAGCAGCTCGTAGTCGTCGCCGCCGGCCGCCGCCAGCTCGAGCGGGTCGCGCCCGGCGGCGGCCGCGACGGCCTCCACGCCCGCCGCCACCGGCAGCGCCTCGAGGCGCAGCTCGACCGCGACGCCGCTCGCCTCGGCGACGTGCGCGGCGTCGGTGGCGAGCCCATCGCTGAGGTCGATCATCGCCGACGCCCCCGCGGCGGCGAGGGCGCGGCCGGCCGCGAGCAGCGGGGTGGGCCGCCGGTGGCGGAGGAGGAGGGCGTCGCGCTCCGCGGCGGAGAGGCCGGGCGGCGCCCCGGGCGCGGCCGCTTCGTCCGGCGCGGCGCTTCCGCCCGGGGCGGCCTCGCGCAGCAGCAGCAGCCCCGCCGCGGCCCCGCCCAGCTCGCCGGTCACCCCGGCGAGGTCGCCCGGCTTCGCCCCGTCCCGGTAGGCGAGCTCGTCCGCCGACCCAGCCCAGCCGTTCACGGCCACCGTCAGCGACAGCACCGGGCCGGCGGTCACGTCGCCGCCGGCGATCGCGGTACCGGTCGCCTCCGCGAGGCCCATCAGCCCCGCGCCGAGCTGCTCGGCCAGGTCCGCCGGCGCGTCGCCGGGCACCGCGAGCGCGACGTACGCCTCGCCCGGCTCGGCGCCCATCGCCGCGAGGTCCGAGAGCCCGCGCGCGAGCGCCTTGTGCCCGACGTCGGCGAGCGAGTGGGTCGCGCGCTCGAAGTGGACGCCGTCCACGACCGCGTCGATCGACGTGACCACCACCCCGCCGGCGCGCGCGACGGCCGCGTCGTCGCCGCTGCCGCGCAGCAGCCGCCCACCCGCCGGCCCCGCGAGGCCCTGGAAGACGCGGATCAGGTCGCGCTCGCCCATCAGTCGAGCGGGATCGCGATCGGGAGCATCCACGCGCACAGCGCGACCGTCGCCCAGACGAGCCGGCGGTCGGCGGCGAGCGCCGCGAGCGGGAGCAGCCAGAGCACGTACCAGGGCACGAGCCAGGCGGACGCGACCAGGATCGCCAGCGTCGCCCAGCCGGCCATCGCGACCGCGTCGGCGCCGCGCCAGGTGCGCACCAGCAGCCAGACCAGCACGCCGCCGAACGCGAGCCCGTAGGCGGCGCGCACGGCGCCGCGGTAGTCGAGCCGGTCACCCGGGAGCAGCGCCCCGAGCAACTCGGCGGTCTTGTAGGGAAAGCTCCAGCTCGATGTTCGGTCCTGGTTCGAGCTGAGCACGCCGAGCGCGTCGAGGGCGTTCGTCCCGAAGCCGGTCAGCGCCAGCACGACGATCCCGAGCCCCGCGGCGGCGGCCGCCGCCAGCGCCCCGCGCCGGCGCCCGCGCGCGCCGGCGATCAGGAACGGGACGACCAGCCCGGCCGACGCCTTGAGCCCGCCCGCGGCCGTGGCCCACGCCGAGGCCGCGCGCGGCGACCCCGCCGCCCACGCCGCGAGGCCGGCCGTGGTGAGCAGCACCACCAGCGTCTCGTTGTGCGCCGCCGCCACGTCGTGTACGAGCAGGATCGGGTTGAGCCCGACGAACAGCGCCGCCGGGAGCGGGTCGCGCCCGAGGCGCTCGGCCGCGCGCCAGACCAGCCCCACGACCCCGAGCGACGCGAGCGCGGCCACCAGCTTGAGGATCCAGTAGGCGGCCGGGACGCCGAGCGGCGAGAGCGGGTACGTGAGCAGCGTGAACGCGGGGCCGTAGACCGACTCCGCGCCGCGCGAGCCGGCGAACGGAAAAACCTCGTCGGCCCGGATGTCCACCGGGGCGTGGGTGTAGGGGTCGAGCGAGTGCTCCACACCCAGGCGCGCGTAGGCGATGTACGAGAAGACGTCCTGCGAGAGCAGCGGCGGCGCCAGCAGGAAGAGGACGTGGAGGCCGACGATCGCCCAGAGCGCGAGGCGCCGGGAGACCTGGGCCGAGCGCAGCAGCACCACGGCGTAGAGCGCGAGCGCCACCCACAGCCCGGCGTAGAAGAGCGGGCCGCCGAGCGGGCCGGCGGCGCCGTCGAGGCCCGCGAAGCGCAGCGGCCCGAGCAGCCAGTCCGGCGACCCGCCGCCGTGCTCGACCGCGAGCACGAGGTTGGAGCCGGGCGCCGCGGGCAGCGCCGCCAGCGCGAGGTAGACGAGGCAGAGCGCGCCGAGGGCGGCCGGGCCGGCGCCGCCGCTACTCGTCGGCGTCGCCGCCGCCGGTGTCGGCGCCGTTCCCTCCGCCGCCGCCATTTCCGTTGCCGCCGCCGTTGCCGTTGCCGCCGTTACCGCCGCCGCCACCGCTCGGGGGCGGGGTCGTGCGCGGCGGGGCCTGCGGGGGCTCGGCGTAGAGGCGCGGGTCGTAGCCGCGGTAGCCGCCGCCGCCGGCGGAGTTGCCGCCACCACCACCGCCGCCGGGCCGGTAGCCCTGCCCCGGCGTGCTGCGGCCCGAGGCCGAGTTGCGGCCGTAGAAGGTGCTGAACGAGGCCGGCGTCTTGGGCTGCGGGAACGACTGGCAGGACTTGTGCGCGGGGGCCATGAAGTCGTGCCAGATCTGCGTCGGGAACGTGCCGCCGGCGACCTGGATGCCGTGCACGCTGCGCATCTCCTTCAGCGCGTTCGGGTAGCCGACCCAGACGGCGGCCGCGAGCTCCGGCGTGTAGCCGACGAACCACGCGTCGTTGTAGTTGTCGGTCGTGCCGGTCTTGCCGGCCGCGGGGCAGCCGAAGTTGGCCTTGGTGCCGGTGCCCGCCTGCACGTTGCGCTGGAGGATCTTCGTGGCCTCGAAGGCGATCCCGTCGCTGATCACGCGCTTGCGCTTGGGCTTGCCGAGCTCGTCGGACTTCCCGTCGGGGAACTCCACGCGCTTGATCGCCTTCGGCTCGCTGTACATGCCGCCGGCCGACAGCGTGGCGTACGCGCTGGCCATCTCGAGCGGCGAGACGCCCAGCCGCAGGCCGCCGAGGCCCTCCGACGGGATGCCGTCGAGCTTGGTGCGGATGCCGAGCATCCGCGCGGTCTCGGCGACCTCCTTGGGGCCGACGTCGACGTCGAGCTGCGCGTACACGGTGTTGTCGGACTTGAGCGTCGCGGTGACGAGGTTCATCGGGCCGCCGTACGTGTTCGCGTAGGTCTTGACCTGCCACGGGCCGTAGCCGGGCACGTTGAGCTGGAGCGGCTTCGACACGTACACGGTCGAGTTCGGGTCGATCCCCTTCCGCAGCGCCGTGACGAGCACCATCGTCTTGAAGGCCGAGCCGGGCTGGCGGTGCCCCTGCGCGGCGAGGTTGAACGTGCGGTCGTTGTAGGTGCCGCTCGACGCCATCGCGCGGATGTAGCCGTTCTTCGGGTCGATCGCGACGATCGCCGAGCTCGGGTCGCCGGGCTGGTTGAGCTGCCCGTTGATCGCGGCCCGCCCCATCTCCTGCATCTTCGGGTCGATCGTCGTGTAGATCTTCAGGCCGCCGCGGCGGTAGACGCCGACCCCGTAGCGCTCGATCAGCTTGTCCTGCACGTAGTCGAAGAAGTACGGCTCGCGCCGCTTGTCGAAGATCGAGCTGCGCCTGAGGCCGAGCGGCTCGGCGGAGGCGGTGCGCGCCTCCTCCTCGGTGATGTAGTTGTGCTCGGCCATCTTCTCGAGCACGCGGTTGCGGCGCTCGAGCGCGTCGGTGGGGTTGCGCAGCGGGTTGTAGCGCGAGGGCGCCTGCGGGAGCCCGGCCAGCAGCGCCGCCTGGGTGAGCGTGAGCTGGCTCGCCTTGCGCGAGAAGAAGAGCTGCGCCGCGGCCTGGATGCCGATCGCGGTCTTCCCGTTGACGGTCCCGTACGGGATCACGTTGAGGTACTCGCGCAGGATCCACTGCTTGCTCTTCTCCTGCTCGAGGTCGGCCGCCATCTTGGCCTCGCGGATCTTGCGCTGGATGTTGCGCTGCGGCTTCTCGATGTAGAGCTGGCGGACGAGCTGCTGGGTGATCGTCGAGCCGCCCTGCTTGCTGCGCTGCGCGATCACGTCCTCGAAGGCGGCGCGCGCGACCGCCTGGGCGTCGACGCCCTTGTGGTGGTAGAAGCGCTCGTCCTCGATCGCGACCGTCGCCTGCTTGACGATCGGCGGCATCTGCTTCCACGAGATCGGCGTGCGGATCGTGTCCGACTGCACGTAGCCGAGCCGCGACCCGTCGGCCGCGTAGATGATCGAGCTGGCGCCCTTGTCGATCGGCTTCAGCTTCTGGACGTCGGGCGCCGACGCGGCCGTGGCGATCACGTATCCGACGCCCGAGAGGGCGGCGATCACGAGCGCGGCGACGATCAGCAGCAGGCCGAGCATGGCGCCGTTGCGGCCGGTGTGGCCGCGGCGCTTACGGAGTCTTCTCTGGCGTGCTGTCATCGCGCGGGAACGCCCGTTCGGGCGCGGCCGAGGATAGTCCCTCGCGCTTCAGTCGTTCGAGGCAGCTGACCCTCAGTCCTGCCGCCACGGCGGGCCGCTCCGCGCGGCTCGGCGCGGTCGTGCCGGCCACGATCCGGATGCCCTCGCGCTCGACCTCGTCCACCCGCACGTCGACCCCCTCCTCGCGCCCGAGCACCGCGAGCGCGCGCAGGACGTCCGCGTCCGGCGCGAGGTAGAGCGCCACCTCGACGCGCACCGGTCCCGTGCCGATCGTGTGGTTCTCCACCGTGTTCTGGGCGAGGCGCTCGTTCGGCACGATCACGCGCGTGCCGTCGTCGGCCGCGATGTAGGTGTACGTGAGCCGGATGTCCTCGACCACCCCGGTGTCGCCCTCGAACGTGACCGAGTCGCCGATGCGGATCGGCTGCGTGATCGCCAGCAGCACGCCAGCGACGATGTTCGCGAGCGTGGCGCGCGCGGCGAAGCCGACGGCCAGGCCGAGCACCGCCGACGACGCCAGCAGGCCGGTCGCCACGCGCCGGATCCCCTCGAACTGGCTCAGGGCCAGCGCGATCCCGATGAAGACCACGAGCGCGTAGAGCAGGCGGCGCAGCAGCCGGACGCGCGTGCTGGTGGCGGGGGCGTCGTCCGCGCCGGCCACCGTCGCCGCGAGCGTCTCGACGCGGCGGCAGACCGCGCGGTCGAGGACGTGGGCGATGACGAATGCGAGGACGATCGTGATCCCCGCCGTGATCTCGGCACGCACGCACGGCAGGGTACGCGCCGGGCCGCGCCGGTGGGTTCGACACAATCCGCCGCCATGGCGAAGCGGCCCCGTCTCGTCCTGCTCGACTCGCTCGGCACGCTGGTGGCCCTCGACGACCCGGTGCCGCGGCTGCGCGCGGAGCTGGCGCGGCGCGGGTTCGACGTGGACGAGCAGCGGGTCGCGCGCGCGTTCGGGGCGGAGGTCGCCTACTACGTCGAGCACCACGTCGAGGGCCGCGACCAGAGCACGCTCGCGGAGCTGCGCAACCGCTGCGCGGCGGTGCTGCTCGAGGAGCTCGGCATCCCGGAGCTGCCGCTGCCCGACGCGCGCGAGGTGCTGGTGGACGCGCTCTCGTTCAGCGCCTTTCCCGACGCCGCGCCCGCGCTGCGCGAGCTGCGTGAGCGCGGGCTCGAGCTCGTCGTGGTCAGCAACTGGGACTGCTCGCTGCGCGAGGTGCTCGACTCTGCCGGCCTCCTCGAGCTCGTCGACGGCGCGATCGCGTCGGCCGAGGCGGGGGCGGCCAAGCCGGATCCGGCGCCGTTCCGCGCCGCGCTCCGGGCGGCGGGCTGCGGCCCCGGCGAGGCCGTGCACGTGGGCGACTCCGAGCCGAACGACGTGCGCGGCGCGGAAGCGGCCGGCATCCGGGCGGTGCTGCTGCGGCGCGACGGCGCGGCGGCGCCGGAGGGGGTGCCCGCGATCGCGAGCCTGGCGGAGCTCGCGGCCGTACTCTAGGTCCGGATGGGTACCCCCGCGCCTCCGTACGGCCCCCAGTACGGGCACGGCTACTCGTTCCCCCACCCGCCCCCGCCGGACCCGCCGGAGCTGCCCGAGTCGGCCGCCCGCTGGCCGGCGTGGCCGTGGTGGTACGGGCTGGCCGCCGCCGGCCTCGGGCTGATCGCGACCCTGTTCGCGGCGGCGCTGATCGCCACGATCGCGACCGCGGCCGGCGCCGACCACGTGGAGGACTCGAAGGGCTACCTTCAGGGCGCCACCGTCGCCCAGCAGCTCTGCTTCATCGCCGCCGCCGTGGTCATCGCCGGCCGAACGCTGCGCCCGCGCGCGTGGCACTTCGGCCTGCGCGGCTCGCGCCTCTGGCCCACGGTCGGCTGGGCCGCCCTCGGCTTCGCCGCCTACTGGGTGTTCGCGATCGCCTATGCCGCGCTCGTCGCGCCCGACTCCGAGCAGGAGACCCTCGAGGACCTCGGGACCGAGGACGGGCGGGTCTGGCTGATCGGCGCGGCGGTGCTCGTGATCGCGTTCGCGCCGATCGCCGAGGAGTTCTTCTTCCGCGGGTTCTTCTACCGGGCGCTGCGCACCAAGCTCCCGATCCTCGCCGCCGCCGCCGCCGACGGGATCCTCTTCGGCGCGATCCACCTCGGCAGCACGCCGGCCGAGATCCTGCCGGTGCTGATGGTGCTCGGCGTGATCTTCTGCCTCGTCTACGAGCGGACCGGGACGCTGTTCGCGACGATCGGACTGCACTCGCTCAACAACACGCTCGCCTTCGGGGCGAGCACGCAGGAATGGGGCGTGGCGGGGGCGATCGGCGTGGTCACGCTCGCGGCGTGCGTCCTGGCGCCCAGGCTCCTCCCCGCTCGCGCCGCGCCGGCGCCCGCGTGAGTGAGAGCGCGCCAGCAACGGGTAGGACCCGGATGCATTCGCCAGAATGACTCACATATGAGAACTCGCTCGCTCCTCCTCACGCTCCTCGTCCCCCTCGCGGTCGCCGCCCCGGCGAGCGCCCAGCTGCCCGGCGTCGAGCAGCAGCCGCCGGGCACGCAGCCGCCCCCCGCGCAGCCCGCCGACGCCAAGCTGTCGGTCGGCGTCGCCTCGATCGGCGACCGCGGGAAGCGCTGGGTGCTGGCGGGCGAGCAGCTCGTCGCGTCCGGGCGGCTCGACCCGTTCGTGAAGGGCGAGAAGGTCGCGGTCCATCTCTACAGGGGCAAGAAGCGGCTCGGCACGCGCACCGTGGAGGTCAGGGACGACAAGGGGCACGGCAAGTTCACGGTGAGCTTCGGCGCCGTGAAAAAGCCCGGCTCCTACTTCGTGGTCGCCGAGCACAAGGAGTCGGCGGCGCAGAAGGGCGCCAAGTCCGAGCGCTCGCGCTTCGGCGCCGTCCGCGCCTCGTCGGGCAGCGGCTCGAGCGGCCAGCACGTGCGGCTGCTCCAGATCACGCTGCGCCGGCTCGCGTACGTGACGCCGCTGAACGGCCGCCACGACGGCGCGACCGGGCGCGCGGTGCTCGCCTTCCGCAAGGTCAACGGCATGTCGCGCGTCACCTCGGCCGACCGCAAGATCATGAAGGCGCTGTTCGCCGGCCGCGGCGGCTTCAAGCTCAAGTTCCCCAAGGCCGGTCGCCACGCCGAGACCGATCTCTCGCGCGCGGTGCTGGTGCTCGCCGACAAGGGCAGGCCGGTGCGGATCTACCACGCGTCGCCCGGCAAGCCGTCGACGCCCACGGTCCGCGGCAGCTTCCGCGTCTACCGGCGCCAGCCGGGCACGAACTCGCACGGGATGGTGCACTCGGCGTACTTCATCCGCGGCTACGCGGTGCACGGGTACGCCTCGGTGCCGACCCACCCCGCCAGCCACGGCTGCGTGCGGGTCCCGATCCCCAACGCCCGGTCGATCTACGACTGGCTCACGATGGGGACGCGGGTCGACGTGTACGCGTAGCGTCGTCGTAGCCCGCGCGGATCAGCTGCGGCCAGCGGCGGCGGTCGAGGAACAGCCCGACGAAGTCCCACGGGGCGTCGCCGGCCTGGAGCGCGCTGCCGTCGTGGAGGAGGTCGGTGCCGAACCCCCTCGCCGCGCGCGCGTCGACGTAGAAGCGGCCCTCGATCCGCACGGCGTCCTGCTTGCGCGGTAGCGCCACCGCGACCCGCGCCAGCTCGCCGACGGTGAGCTCGGGCGTGGCCTCGCTACCGAGCCACTCGAACGCGCGCGCGTCGAGGTCGTAGGCGAGCGTGCGGACCGGGATCGCGGTCGAGCCCGCGGACATGTGCCAGCTGCGCCGGTCGAAGAGCGCCTCGACGGCGTCGTGCTTCTCGAGGCCGCTGAACCCGCGCAGCGCCGAGAGGGCGAGGCGGGGGACGCCGGCCCACTGCACGCGCAGGTGCGGCTCCGGGCGCCAGGAGAGGGCGTGCCGGACCATCTCGCCGGCGCTCAGGCCGGCCGCCCACATCAGGCCCCACAGGGCGGACGCCGAGCAGGCCGCGATCGCCGCCGGCCGCTCGCCGGCCTCCTCGAACGCCCGCGCGAGGCCGATCAGGCCAACCGAGGCGGCGCTGCCATCGGAGCCGGCCACCTCGCGGCCGGCGAGCTCGGGAGCCGGGCGCTCGGCGAACGGGGGCAGGACGTCGGCCGGCGGGGCGGGCATCCGGTCCACGAGCGGGAGCGGCAGCAGGGCCTGGCGCGCGTTGAGGAGGAAGCCGAGGTCGACCATCTGGGCGCGGGTAGATTACGCGCGCCGTGTCCTTCCTCGTCGACCCTCCCTGGCTCTACGCGAACGGGTTGGCGTACGGGCGCTTGGCGCCCGAGGAGGCGCAGGGCGGGATCGCCCGGGCGGCCGGGGCGGCGTGTCTCGCGGCGTTCTGGGGCGCGGGGGTCTCCCTCTACCTGAACGCGCCGTACACCCGGCCGCTGTGGCCGCTGCTCCCGCGCCGCGACGGGCGCGACTTCATGGTCAACTGGCCGGGGCTGCGGGTGCCGGCCCGGCGCCGCAGCGCGCGACTCGACGCCGCGGCCGCCGCGATCCTCATCGGCGTCTACCCGCTGGCGCTCTGGATGGGCTGGGACCGCGGCCGGCGGGCGCGCCCGCGCGGGGCGTGAGCGCGCGCGAGACGCTGGTGGCCGAGCTGCGCGAGCACGCGCTCGTGCTCGGCGACTTCACGCTCACCAGCGGGGCCAAGTCGACCTACCTGATCGACGCCAAGCGGGCGATCCTGCGGCCGGCCGGCTTCCTCGCGCTCGCCCAGCTCGTGGCCGCCGAGGTGCACGCGACCGGCGCGGGCGCGGTGGGCGGCATGACGATGGGGGCGGACCCGATCGCGTGCGCCGCGCTCGCCGGCGGCGCCGAGGTGCCGGCGTTCTTCGTGCGCAAGGAGCGCAAGGAGCACGGGCTCTCGCGCTGGATCGAGGGGCCGCCCCTCGAGCCGGGCACGCGCTGCCTGATCGTGGAGGACGTGGTCACGACCGGCGGCTCGACGATCCGCGCGATCGAGCGGGTGCGCGACGAGGGCCACGCGATCTGCGGGGTGCTCGCGATCCTCGACCGGCTCGCGGGCGGCGACGAGGCGATCCGCGAGGCGGCCGGCCGCGACGTCCCCTACACGGCCCTCACCACGATCGACGACGTGCACCCGGACCGCCCGGACCGCTAACCGGAGCTGTCGCCGCCCCCCTCGGGCGGCCGCGCGCGAAACAGGCGGACGGGCTCGCCGACCCCCTTGAGGCGGCGCCGGCCGGCGGCCGACCAGGCGAAGCGGTCGCCGGCGGCCTCGCGGGCGCCGGCCGTGCAGAGCACGCTGCCGGGGCGCGCCACGCCCGTCACCCGGCTCGCGGTGTTCACCGGGCTGCCGTACCAGTCGCCCGCGCGCTGGAGGGCGATGCCGTGGGCGACGCCCGAGCGCAGCGGCGGGAAGTCGTCACCGGCCTCGTCCGCCTGCGCCACCAGTCCGAGCGCGGTGTCCACCGCCGCCTCCGCGTCGCGGCTCACCAGCATCACCGCGTCGCCGATGGTCTTCACGAGCCGGACCGGCGGCTCCGCGACCTCGGACGCCAGCTCGGTCAGCCTGCTCGCGACCCGGCTCAGGTCGGCCGGCGGGATCTCCTCGCCCAGCCTGGTGAACCCGACGAGGTCGGCGAAGCACACCGCGACCTCCTGCCCGCCGGCCATCCGGCCGGTCTCGAGCTCGGCGCGGCTCACGACGTCGTTGCGGATCAGCTCGCGCAGGTGCACGCGGAACACGTACTCGAGCTCCGGGCCGACGACGGGCACGAGCTGCTCGGCGATTGCGGCGAAGCGCAGGCCGGCGTCGCGCTCGGTCTGGCCCGGCCGCGCGAGCGTCTCGCCGACCAGCTCCATCGACGCGTCCGCCACCCGGCGCATCCCCTCGCCCATGACGCGTGCCACCTGGGCGATCCCCTCGCTCGACAGGCCGGCATCGATGAACTGCTTGAGGAACTCGGCACCGCGCAGGTCCTGGTCGCCGTAGACCTTGGCGTCGCGGTCGGCGACGGGGAGCCCGAGCGCCTGCCACTGCGTCTCCAGCACCTCGATCGGGATGCCCGTCCGCTCGGCGAGCTCGACCGCGCTGTACTCGTCGTCGGCCCTGAGCACCTGCTCGACGGGCAGCAGGGTGAGTCGCTCCTCTGCGATGGCGGTGCGCATCTCCTCCACCGACACGCCCGCCTCGTGGAGCTGCTCGAGCAGGTCGAGGCGGGCGGCCCGGGCGGCGTCGTCGTCCAGCCCCTCGAGCAGCCCCTCCGCGGCGAAGTCGGGCGCCGCTATGCGCCCTCCCGCAACAGCTCGCGCAGCCGCTCCTCCGGGATCACGGCCGGGTGGGTCTCGTCCATGAAGTCGAGCAGCGCGCGGGCGAAGCGGCGCGGGTTGTCGCGGTGCGGGAAGTGGCCTGCGTCCGGGAACGACACGAGCCTGCTGCCGGGCATCGACTCGCTCGCGCGCAGGCCGTGGCGGAACGGGATCACCGGGTCGCGCTCCCCCCAGACGATCAGCGACGGCATCTCGGCGGCGAGGTAGAGGCGGTCCGTTGCGCTCACGCGCTGGCCGCCGGGGTCGATGATCCCGCGCAGCGTGTGGATGAACGCGGCCCGCGCCTCCACGTCGCCGAGCGAGCAGAAGCCCGTCCACATCTCCTCGAGGTCGGCGCCCGCGCGCAGGCCGAGCCGGCCGAGCGCGCCCGCGACGGCGTTCGTCACGTTCACGACGCCCTGCGCCGTGAGCAGCGGCAGCACCAGCTCGGAGCCGGGGAGCACCGACGCGCGCAGGAGGATGTTCACCTCGCGCCCGAGGCCGCCGCTCGAGACGAGCACGAGGCGCTCCACGCGCTCGGGGAACTGGTAGGCCATCTGCATCGCGACGCCGCCGCCGAGCGAGTGGCCGACCACGGTGGCTCGGTCGTGGCCGAGCGCGGCGAGCAGGTCGCGGATGCCGCTGGCGTAGGCGCCGAGCGAGTAGTCGCCGCGCGGCTTGGCGGACTCGCCGTGGCCGAGCAGGTCGGGCGCCACGACGGTGTGGTCCTCGGCCAGCTCCTCGATCAGGTCGAGCCAGGTGTCGGAGCTGCCGGTGATCCCGTGGATCAGGACGACGACGGGGCCCCAGCCGGCCTGCCGGTAGCTGACGCGGTGGCCGTGCAGGGTTATCTCTTCGCGTTGCATCGGATCTCCTTCCGGAAGGCTACGGGTCCGGGTCAGGCGGTCGCGCGCTCGGCGCGGACGCTGCGGCGGGTGCTTGCGGCGCGGCCGCCGCTCAGGCGGCCGAGGGCGATGGTCAGGGCGGCGATCAGGGCGACCACGATCGTGAGCACGACGAGGTAGGCGGCGAGGGTGAGCCCGCCGGCCACGCCCTCCTTCTGCTCGCGCTGGAGGTTCTTCCGGTCGAGGGCGAAGCCGCGCTCGAACGACGCCGGCGCGGGCACCTCGGCGGCGGGGATCGCCTCGTCGGCGGGCATGAAGACCGGCATCCCGGCGATCGAGCCGCCGCGGTGGAGGCGCAGGATCGACTTCCAGGTGCCGCCGACGGGGACCGGCTCGGCGCTGCGGTAGGTCCCGGGGGCGATCCGCCGCATCTCGATCAGGCGGCTGCCGCCGCCCTGCCACGCGGTGACGTTGAACCACTCCGCGTCCTCGGCGGCGCCGGGCGGGTCGAGGCGCGCGGTGAGGGCCACCTCGCGCTCCGGCGCGGGCCGCACCTCGCCGGCTGTGACCGTCGCGGTGACGGGATCGCCCTGGGAGACCGGCAGCGTGTAGGCGATCGCCGCGACGATCACGACGGCTGCCGCGGCGAGCGCGGGGCGCTGCGCGCGGGGCGCCGCGTGGCCGGCGCTGTCGGCGAACGCGCGGCCCATCGCACCGCCGACCACCCCGGCCGCGACCGCGGTGGCGAAGCCGAGCACGGCGGCCTCGGGCAGCAGGGCGGCGGGCCACTCGACCGGCATCCAGAGGTGCGACCAGCCCCACTCCGCGGCGAGCCCGACGCTGCCGATCGCCGCGCCGGCGACGGCGCCGAAGGCGAGCGGGCGCCGCGTGCCGATCCGCAGCGCGACCAGCTCGACCAGCAGCGCCTCGACGACGTAGAGGGGGAAGTGCGGGAGGGTCTGGCCCCAGACGCCGGCGACCAGCCCGGACACCAGCCCGCGGATCACGATGTACGAGGCGACCGCCAGCAGCGCGCCGCCGCGGCCGATCCGGATGCGCGCGAGCACGAGCGCCACGCCCGCGGCCAGCATCAGCAGGATCGGGTGGAAGAGGAGGCGGAACTGCGGCACGCCGAAGTCGAACTCGGCCTGGAAGGTGGAGAGGCCGACGAGCAGGCCGCCGGCGAGGGTGGCCTGGCGGAAGCGGACGAGCGGCACCCGGCGCACGCTGGGGCCGCGGCGGGCGGTGCCCTCCACGAACAGGACCCAGGCGGCGATCGTCGCGAGCGAGGCGCCGCCGATCAGCATCAGGTGCGTCGGGCCCCAGAGCGTGACGTCCTGGCCGAAGAGGCGGTGCCAGAAGTCGTCGAGCGGGAAGCCGGTGAGCGAGAACGCCGCGCAGCCGACCATCAGCACGCCGCCGAGCGGCGCGTGCCAGCCGGGGCGGATCCGGACGGCGACGTCGCTCGGCTTCTCGCGCGGGAGGCAGACGGCGACCAGGCCGGCGAACATCACGCCGAACAGGCCGAGCAGGATCAGGTAGTGCGCCGGGTTGGCGAGCGGGCCGGCGTCGCGCCCGTTGTCGATGTGCAGCGAGATGTCCCAGTACATGCCGACGAGCGCGACGAGCAGGGCCACGCCCGAGATCGCGGACGGGAGCGCGGCCCACCCGGGCAGGCGCGTCTTGCGCTCCAGGGCGGCCGCGGCTCGGCTCAGGACGTTCGGGCGGCCGAGGCGCGCGGGCACCAGCACCGCGAGCATCAGGGCGGTGAGCACGAGCGCGCCGACGGTCGCGCCGATCGCCTCGCCGGCGGCTGCGCCCCCGGCGGGCTCGGTGTCTGCGGCGAGTTGGATCAGCATGTCAGCGGGCATCGTAGTATCTAACTAACCGTTCAGTCAGTTATCGATACATGAGTTCGCGCACACAACCGCCGAAGGACACGCGGGCCCGCAGGGGGGCGGCGAAGCCGCGCCCGGCGCAGCGCGGGGCCGCGAAGCCGGGCGGCGCGCGGCCGGACCGGCAGCGGGCGGCGAAGCCGCGCCCGGCGCAGCAGGGGCGCTCCGGGGCTCCGCCGGCCGCGGGCGGCGCCGGCCCGCGCAAGCGCATCCCCTCCGGCGAGCGGCGCGTGCTGATCCTCGACGCCGCGCTCGAGGTCTTCGCCCGCCACGGCTACCACGCCGCCTCGATCGACGACATCGCCGGGGCGGCGGGCGTCTCCAAGGCGCTGATCTACGAGCACTTCCCCTCCAAGCGCCACCTCCACGCCGCGCTGCTCGAGCGCCACGTGGGCGAGCTGTTCGAGCTGCTCGCCGCGAGCGCGGCCACCTCCGAGCCGGGTGAGGTCCGGCTCGAGGCCGGCGTGGACGCGTTCTTCGCCTACGTGGAGTCGCGCCCGGACGCGTTCCGGATGCTCTTCCGCGACGCGGTCGAGCCGGAGGTGGCCGAGAGCCTGCGCCAGCTCGCCACGCAGTCGGCCGCCGCCGTCGCCGGACTGATCGCGGCCGAGCCGCGCGCGCGCCGCGCGGACGAGGCCGAGGAGGCCGAGGCGATCGAGATGCTCGGCGCGCTGCTCACGGGCGCGGTGCAGTCGCTCGCGCTCTGGTGGGACGAGCACCCGAAGGTGCCGCGCGAGCGGCTCGTCGCGCGCGTGATGGAGTTCGCCTGGATCGGCCTCGAGCGACTGCGCGCGGGCGAGCGCTTCGAGCGGTAGCGTGCCGGCACGATGAGGTTCGGGATCTTCTACGAGCACCAGGAGCCGCGGCCGTGGCAGGACGGCTCCACCGAGAAGCTCCTGAACGACGCGCTCGACCAGGTCGAGCTGGCCGACCGGCTCGGCTTCGACTACGTCTGGGAGGTCGAGCACCACTTCCTCGAGGAGTACTCGCACTCGAGCGCGCCCGAGGTCTTCCTGGCGGCGGCCAGCCAGCGCACGCAGCGGATCCGGCTCGGCCACGGCATCGTCCAGCTCCCACCCGCGTTCAACCACCCGGCCCGGATCGTGGAGCGCGCCGCCACGCTCGACCTGATCTCCGGCGGGCGCGTGGAGCTGGGCACCGGCGAGGCCAGCTCACAGGTGGAGCTGGGCGGCTTCGGCGTGGACCGCAACGCCAAGCGCGCCCAGTGGGAGGAGGCGATCGACGTGGTCGCCCGCATGTTCGCCGAGGAGCCCTTCGCCGGCGCCGACGGCGAGTTCATCAGCGTCCCGCCGCGCAACGTCATGCCCAAGTCCAAGCAGCGCCCGCACCCGCCCCTGTGGGTCGCCTGCAGCCGCCGCGAGACGATCCTGATGGCCGCCCGGCGCGGCATCGGCGCGCTGTCGTTCTCGTTCGTGGAGCCCGAGGCCGCGAAGGAGTGGGTCGACGACTACTACGCCCTGATCGAGTCCGGCGAGTGCGTCCCCGCCGGGTTCGCCGTGAACCCGAACTTCGCCGTGGTGCTCCCGATGATGTGCCACACCGACGAGGCCCAGGCGATCGAGCGCGGCATCGACGGCGCCCACTTCTTCGGCTACTCGCTCGCCCACTACTACGTGTTCGGCGAGCACGTCCCGGGCCGCACGAACATCTGGGACCAGTTCCAGCGCGACCGCTCCGAGAAGGGCTTCGCCCGCGAGATCGTCTCGCCCGACGACGCCCCGCTCGGCGTCAAGCTGCTCCAGGAGGGGCTCGGGTCGCTGCGCGGCGCGATCGGCACGCCCGACCAGATCGCCGAGCTGTGCGAGCGCTACGAGCGCGCCGACGTGGACCAGGTCATCTTCGTGCTCCAGGCCGGTCCGAACAGGCACGAGCACGTGTGCGAGTCGCTCGAGCTGTTCGGCGAGCACGTGCTGCCGCGCTTCGCCGAGCGCGCGGACGAGGCCGAGCGGGCCAAGCGCGAGCGCCTCGCCGACGCCTGCGAGCGCGCCCTGGCACGCCGCGAGCCCCCGCGCGAGCCGCCGCCCGACTACCTGATCACACCCCAGTCCGAGCCCACGCCGGCCGACGTGATGCGCGCCGCCCGCAGGCGCCCGCGCGCCGCGGCGGGCGCCAACGGCGGCGGACTCGCCGACCAGCTCAACAAGCTCGGCGAGTCCGCGTTCGCTTCGCTCGTGCGCGGCCGCAGCGACGACCAGCTCGAGCGCGCGCTCGGCAACGACGTAGCGCTGCGCGTCGTGTTCGGCGGCATGGAGCGCGCGTTCGTGCCGGAGCGCTCCGACGGCTTCGAGGGGGCGATCCAGTACGAGTTCCGCTCCCGCCGCGGGACCCGCACCTGGCACATGCGGATCGCGGGCGGGCGCGCCTCCGCGCGGCCGGGCGCGGCCGGCGACGCGCGCGTGACGCTCCGCGCCGACCTCCCGGTCTTCGCCCGCCTCTTCGCGCGCGAGCTCAACCCGGCCAAGGCCCTGCTCGAGGGCGACCTCCAGGTGGAGGGCGACTTCCAGCTCGCGAGCAGGGTCGGCTACATGTTCGGCGAGGACTCGCAGTGGTGAGCCTGCGGCGCTGACGCCCCGGATGCGCAAGAATCCGCTGTGTGAACGGCGGTGTGCGGGGGCGCGCCTCGGCGGTCCAGTACCGGACCGAGGTATCCGGTGGGGGCATGAACAACTCCCACGTGAGCACGACCCACATCCTGCTGTTCAGGGTCGAGCAGCCGGGTCAGTACCCGGTCCAGGTCCAGCTCAAGGGGCAGTTCCTGAACGGCACCGTCGCCGAGGGCGACGAGGTGATCGCCTACGGCGAGCCGCGCCCCGGCAAGACGATGAAGGTCAAGTACGTGGACAACCTGACCACGGGCATCCCGGTCACCACGCGCTGGCCGCTGTGGGCGAAGATCATCGCCGTCCCCGTGTTCGCCGCGATCTTCGGGATCTTCGGCTTCATCGCGTACAGCTTCGCGACGTCGCCCTGATCGGGTTCGTCCCGGGCGGACCGGGGGTACGCTGGCGGTGGGATGAGGGACGTACCCCGTCGTAGGGCCCGCTGGGGGGGTGGTCGCGGTGCTCGCACTGCTGCTGGCGCTCGCCGCGCCGGCGACCGCGGCGGAGCGCGTCTGGCAGGCGCCGCAGCTCGTGAGCCCCGACCCCGAGTCCACCTGGACCAACGACTCGCAGCTGGTCCACACGGCGGCCGGCGAGACCGTCGCGCTCTTCCTTCACATGAGCAACGACTGGTCCGGGCCGACGCGCGTGCTGGCCCGGGTGCGCGGCGCCGACGGGCTGCTGCGGCCGGTCGAGGAGCTGACGGACCGTCCCGCCGGCTGCGTCCTCGACCTCGCGACCGACGCGCTGGGGAACGTGGTCGCCTCGTGGACGCTCCCGGACGGGCGCGCGCAGATCGCCCGCCGCCCGCCGGGCGGGAAGTTCGGCCCGCCCGAGACGGTGAGCCCCGCCTACGAGGGCAACTGGACGCCGTCGCTGGCGATGAACGCACGCGGGGACGTCGGTCTCGTGTGGTACCGCTGGAAGGACCAGCGGACGAACATCCAGGCGCGCGTGAGCCACGGCGGGGGGCCGTTCGGCCCGATCCACGACATCACCGAGCCCGAGTACCCGCCGTACTACGGCGGCGTCAGCGGCGCGATGACCCCGGACGGCGATCTCGTCGCGGTCTGGTCGAAGAACCCCGACGGCGACGGCGATCCCCGCCCGGCGCGTGTGGAGGCGGCCACGCTCTTCGCGCGCGGAGAGGTGAGCCGGGTGCGGTCGCTGTCGGTATTCGACGGATGGGCGACCTGTCCGCAGGTGCTGAGCGACCTGCGCGGGCGGATCGCGGCGCTGTGGCACGAGATCTACGACGACTACTGCCCCGTCTACGGCCGCACGATGGTCGCGCGGCGCCAGGCCGGCCACGACGAGTTCGACCCGCCGGAGGAGGTGCCCGGAACGCGCGGCAGCGTCTCGCCCGGCACGCTGGCCGTGAGCGACGAGGGCCGCATCGCGGTCTCGTTCTCGGACTGGAGGGGCGGCCACCTGGCGGTCGGCTCGTTCGACGACCCGCTCGAGTTGGTCGCCGACTACACCCACAGCTCGGGCGAGGCGGCGATGGCCGGGGGCGACGGCGGCGAGGTCGTGTTCGGGCCGCGCTCGGGCGCGGACGTCGCGACCAGCCGCCTGCGCGCGGACGGATCGCTCGCTCCGGCGCAGGACCTGCGCGAGGACTGCGGCGCGATCGACTGGACGCAGCTCGACGTGAACGGCAGCGGTGCCGCGGCGGCGCTGATGACGGTGGGGAGCGGCGACCTCGAGCTCGTGGTGGACGCGCCGTCGGCGCTGGCCGGCCCGCTGCGCTGCGACCCCGGCCAGGCACCGGGGCCGCCGCGCGAGGCGCCGCCGCCTTACGTGCCGCCGCCGGCCGAGCCGCCGCCGGCCGAGCCGCCGCCGGCCGCGGAGCCACCGCCGCCGGACGGTCACGCCGCGCCCGAGGGGATGCCCCCTCCCCCGCCGGCGGACGGCTCCGGCCCCGACACCGGCTGGCGCCCGCCGGAGGGTCCGGCGCCGGGGCCGGCCGAGACCGGCTTCGGGCTGGCCGTCGAGTCCGTGACGCTCAGCGGCTCGCGCCACAGGCCCACCTACAGGATCCGCGTGCGCTGCGGTGTGGCCTGCTCGCTGAGCGCGGTGGGGCTGCTGAGGGGCAAGGACGGCCGCCGTGTCGTGGGCGCGACCGGCACCGCCTCGGCGCCGGACGGCGTGGGCGTCGTCAAGCTCCGCTTCAGGCTGCCGGCCAAGCTCGCGTCGTCGCGCCGCCGCAAGGCAACCGTGCGGATCGGCGCCGCCGACCGGCACGGGAACGTGCTCGAGCACGCGTTCGGCGTGCGGCTCTAGCGGCTAGTACGAGCGCGGCAGGCCGAGCGAGTGCTCGGCGACGTAGTTGAGGATCATCTCGCGCGAGACCGGCGCCGTGCGCACGAGGCGGACCGCCCACCACAGGTCCGGCAGCCCGTACTCGGGCGTGAAGCCGTTGCCGCCGTGGGTCTGGATCGCGCGGTCCACGGCGTGGATGCCGGCCTCCGCCGCCGCGTACTTGGCCATGTTGCTCGCCTCGGCCGCCGGGGCCCCCGCGTCGTAGAGCGCGGCGGCCTTCTGCATCATCAGCCGCGCGAGCTCGACCTCGATCTTGGCCTCCGCCAGCGGATGCGAGATCCCCTGGTGGGCGCCGATCGGCGCGTTCCAGACGACCCGCTCGCGCGCGTAGTCGGCCGCCAGCTGGAGCGCGCGCCGCGACGCCCCGTTGCACACGGCCGCGCCCATGATCCGCTCCGGGTTGAGCCCGTCGAAGACCGCCTTGAGCCCGGCCGTCTCGCCGCCGATCAGCCGGTCGCGCTCGATCTCGACGTCGTCGAAGAACAGCAGCCACTGCTTGTCGGAGCTCGACGCCACGGTCTCCACGTGCTGGCGCTCGAGGCCGGGCGCGTCGCTGTCCACGAGCGCGATCACCGGCAGGCCGAGGCTGCCGTCGGGCTCGCGCATGCGCGCGACCACGAGGATCGCGTCGGCCTCCTCCACGCCGCTGATGAACGTCTTCTGCCCCTTGAGCGCGTAGCCCGCGTCCGTGCGCACGCAGCCGGTCGAGATGTTGTGCGAGTTCGAGCCCGCGTCCGGCTCGGTGATCGCGAAGGCGACCTTGGTGGTGCCCTGGCCGATGCCGCGCAGCCAGCGCTCCTTCTGGTCGGGCGTGCCGTGGCGGACGAGGATGCTGCCCACGATCGCCGGCGAGACGACGATCAGCAGCAGGCCCGTGCCCGCCGCCGTGATCTCCTCGCCCACGGCCGCGAGGGCGCTCATGCCGAGGCCGCCACCGTCGTACTCCTCCGGGATGTTCACGCCGAGGAAGCCGCGGCTCGCGAGCTCGTCCCACAGCTCGGTGGCCGGCTCGCCCGCGAGCCGCTTGCGGCGCGAGTACTCGGGCCCGTAGCTCGCGCAGATCGCGGCGACGGTCTCGCGGATGCGCGCCTCCTCGTCGGACGGGACGAGGTGGAGGACGGGCGGGGGTGGGCTGGTGGTGGTCACCGCGGCGCGGTCAACGTAGCGCGATCGGGCGCTCCACGACGGCGCGGCGCCCGTCCGTGGTGGTCGCCGTGGTCACGATCGTCGCGGTCACCGGCTTGCCGATCCGCCTGAGGTAGCCCTTGCCCTTGCGCGTGAGGGCGAGGCCGAGCTTGGACCGCCCCTTCGGGGTGGCGCGCCGCATCCCCACGGCGAGCGTGACCGGGGAGCCCTTGGCGCCCACCGGCGCGCGCAGCACCGAGGTCACGTCGGCTTCCAGGTTGAGCGTCAGGCCGACCCGGAAGCCCTGCTTGGCCAGGCGGCTCTTGAACGTGCGGTGGTACGCGTGGGTGCGCAGGGTCAGGGGGAGCGGAGTGTTGCCCCCGGTCGAGGGCGGGGGCGGCGTGGGCAGCGTCCGGAACGGGCCGCTCACCTCGTAGACGACGCCGAAGCCGAACGCGCGCTGCGAGGAGAAGTAGAGCCGCTTGCCGCTCGGGTCGAACGACGGGCCGGTGGTCTCGGAGGTGGCGTCGGTGTTCGGGTCGCCGTGCATGACCCCGTCGAGGTGCACGAAGCGCGAGACCTCGCCGTCCGGCGTGATGATGCAGATGTCGAGGTCGCCCGAGTCCTCGCAGACGTACAGGTCGCGCGAGAGCTCCGAGACCGCGACGTTGTCGGTGTCGGTCAGCTCCGGCTCCTTGAAGTCCGACTCGGCGTAGACCTTCTCGTAGGTCTCGGTGACCGGGTCGTACTGGAACACGCGGCCCGCGCTCGACTCCACGAAGTAGACGAGCCCGGTGCGCTCGTGCACGCACAGACCCTCGGGTCGGGCCATGCGCGTGGCCGGCACCTGCTCGCGGGTGGGCTTCGACTTGGCCTCGGGGTCGGGCACCACGCGCCACTCGACCACGCCGTTCTGGTTGAGCGTGGCGATCTCGAGCACGCCGGCGCTCAGGTCGCCCCACTTGGCCGGGGTGAAGCGGTAGAAGCCGCCGCCCGACTGGTCCTCGGTGAGGTAGATGCGCCTGTCGGCGGCGTGCGCGACGGCGTACTCGTGCGAGAACACCCCCAGCTTCGGGCGCGGCACGGCCGGCGTCTGCCCGGTCAGGTCCGCTTCCCAGACGAGGCCGGTGTCGACCTCCTCGCCGGACAGCCAGGTGCCCCAGGGGGTGATGCCGCCGCCACAGTTCGAGCGGGTGCCGGAGAGGATCCGGTAGGCGTCGACCGAGTTGCCGTCCTTGTCGAAGCGGATCACGCTCGCGCCGCCGAAGGCCTGGCCAGGCTCCGGCGACTCCGCGTTCGAGGCCCACAGCCAGCCGCCGTCGGGCAGCACGAACGAGCCCGAGCCGTCCGAGAAGACGTGCCACGGGTAGCTCGTGCCGGGCACCGGCGCGTTGCCGCGCGCGATCTCGCGCACGGTGAAGCCCTTCGGCACCTGCACGCCCTCGCCGAGGTTGGAGGGCTGGATCGGCCCGTAGGGCCCCGGCCCCTTGAACGGTGTGGGAGCGGCGCCGGCGCGCTCGGCGAGCGGACCGAGCCGGGCGAGGGCGGGGCCGAGGGTCAGCGCGCCGGCGCCGAGCGCGCCGTTGCGCAGAACGTCCCTACGTCGCAGCCCCCCGGACTCCACCCAGCCACCTTAGGCGCGACGCGCCGCACGCGCCAGTGCCCGGGCCAGCGCGCGGCCGCGAGACGCCCCGAGCAGGATTCGAACCTGCGGCCTACTCCTTAGGAGGGAGTCGCTCTATCCAGCTGAGCTATCGGGGCCTTGCGCGAGCGTAGCCGCCGGTAGCGTGCTTCGCCATGTCACGGCGACTCCTGCGCGTGCGGCAGCTCCTCGCGATCGCGGCGGTCGTGGTCGCCGCCTTCGGCGGGGCGCTGGCCGCGTTCTCGGCCTACACCGCCGAGCGCGACGTGTCGGTCGGGACGGTGGAGCTGTCGATCGAGCCGTTCGACAGGGGAGCGCTCGACCTGTACGCGCCGATCGTCGACTGGGGCGTCCGCTTCCCCGTCGTGCGCATGCCCGCGCGCGTGAAGGTGGACGTCCGCAGCGTGGACCGCGAGGCGATCGCGCGGGTGGCCGAGGGTGGCCAGGTGGACGTCGACTCGCTGCGCGACGACGCCGAGGACGCGATCGCCTCCTACCTGCGCGAGCTGATCGCGATCGTGCTCGCGGCCGCACTCCTGATGGGCTCGCTCGCGGCGCTGGCGCTGCGCTCGCGCGAGGCCGCCCGCCTGCGCTGGCTGCTGCTGACCGCCGTGCTCACGGCGGCCGCGATCACGGTCGCCCTGGTCGTCCTGCTCCCGCCGCGCGGCGATCTCGACGATCCCGAGTACTACGCCCACGGATCCGACATCCCGCGCGCGCTCGAGGCGGTCGAGGCGGCGACGTCCTCCCCGGGCACGCTCGCCGAGGAGCTGAACGCCCAGCTCGTCGGGCTGGCGCGGCTCGTGATCGCGCCGTCCGGGCGGCCGCTGCCCGGCGGGCTCCCCCGGCTCACGCTCGCGTCGGATCTCCACAACAACGTGCTCACGCTGCCGAGCCTCGAGGGCGCGGCCCGCGGCGGGCCGCTGCTGTTCGCGGGCGACCTCACCGACCAGGGGCGGCCGTTCGAGATCGAGCTGGTGCGCCGGGTCGTCTCGGCCGGGCGGCCGTTCCTGTTCGTGACCGGCAACCACGACTCGGACACGCTCGTGGAGCGGCTCGTGCGCGAGGGCGCGATCGTGCTGACCGAGCGCGGGCGCGTGCAGCCCGACGGCGGGTTCGGGCCGGTGGTCTTCCGCTTCAACGGGATCCGCGTGGCCGGCTACTCCGACCGCAACGAGCGCAGCAGCGCGCGGCGCTACCGGAGCGTCCCGAACCCGAGGCCGACCGAGGGCGAGCAGCGCTCGTTCGCGACCTGGCTGCGGGGGATCCGCGATGACGTGGACGTGGTCATGGTCCACGCTCCCGAGCTGGCCGAGGCGGCGATCGAGAGGATGCGGTCGGACCCGCCCGACCACCCGCTGGTCCTCGCGGTGGGCCACACGCACCGGCCCGCGGTCGAGCAGGTGGCGCCGAACGTCATGCTGCTCAACGGCGGCACGGCGGGGGCCGGCGGCAGCGGCAACCTCGCCGAGGGCCAGCCGATCGGGCTGGCGGTGCTGACCTACCAGCGCGACCCGTCGTTTGCCCCGGTGGTGGCGGACCTCGTCGAGATCGACCCCGGCGACGGGTCGGCGCGCGCCGAGCGCCGGCGGCTGCCGGTCCTCCCCGGCGGGTGAGCTACTCCTCCTCGCCCTCCTCGTCGTCCGCGTAGAGCGACTCCGAGGCGATCTCGCTCCCGTCGGAGCCCCAGAGCACGACCTCGACGTAGTCGCCCGTGTAGTTGTCGAGCGAGACGAGCGTGAAGCGGTCCTCCACGAGCGCGCACTGGTCGGTGGTGGTCGGGCCGAGCTCCGTGGTGACGACCAGCCCCTTGTGCTCGAGCGCGACACCCCAGACGAGCGTGATGTCGCCGCGGCGCGCCTGGGGGCCGCGCCAGCGGCCGATCTCCCAGTCGCTCAGGTCGAGGCGCCAGTCGGGGTTGGCCTCGGCGGTCTCGTCGGTGAAGTCCGCGACCGCCTCGAAGTCGCGCGCCTCGGCGCCCTCGTGCTCGCGGGTGTACGAGACGTAGCCGAAGACCTCGAAGCCCTCGCTGGTCATCGACGTGGCGGGCACGTACGTGCGCCCGGCGTAGGTGCGCTCGGGGAACCAGACGAGCTCGCCGGGGTCGCCGTGCTCGGCGTCGGTGTCGTTGCCGCGGGCGGCGTCGAGGAAGCGCTCGGCCAGCGCGTCGGCCCAGCGCCCGTACGGGAAGCCCTCCTGGGGCGGCTCGGCGATGAAGCGCGGTATCGGTCGCTGGTCGGGGGCCATGCGGCGCTGAACCTAGCGCTCGCCGGCGGCGCGGAGCTGCTCGGCGGCCGTCTCGGGGGCGACCACGTTGAGGTTCACGCCGGTGCCGAGCTCGAGTCCGGCGAGGTTGGTCAGGCGCGGGAGCAGGTCGATCCGCCAGCAGAAGTGCTCGGCGCCGCGCGGGGCGGTCCTGATCCAGAGGTTGAACGGGGGGACCGCTCCCAGCACCGCGGCGAGCCGCGTGAGGACGTCGTGGAGGATCCCCGCGGCGAGCGGGCCGTCGTCCTCGAAGCGCGGGCGGGGGGCCCGCGGGACGATCTGGACCTGGTACGGGACGCGCGAGCCGAACGGGCAGATCGCGACCGCCTCGCGGTCGATCGCGACGATGCGCTCGCGGCGGCGGACCTCCTCGGCGAGGACGTCCTCGAGCAGGTTGCGGCCCTGGGTGCGGTCGGAGTGGGCGGTGAAGCGCTCGCGCTCGCGCGCGACGGCGGCGGGCACGAACGGGAGCGCGTAGAGCTGGGCGTGGCTGTGCGGCAGCGAGGCGCCGGCGGCGCGGCCCTCGTTGACGATGAGGTGCAGGCAGGCGGCCGCGCCGGCGTTCGCGCGCATCCGCTGACGCCAGGCCTCCATTGCGGTCTCGAGCTCGCCGGGGCCGAGCTCGTGGAGCGAGCCGGCGGCCCGCGGCGTGTTGACGATCACCTCGTGAGCGCCGTGCGCGGGCCGCGCGGAGAACAGACCCGGCTCCCCGCGCCCGCTCGCGAGGGGGTCAGACCCTCCCCCCACGGGTGAGGAAGGGTGAGGGTCTGACCCTCCCCCCTCGCCGATCCGTGGTAGCAGCGACGGATAGAGGTTGGGCACCACCCGGACCTTCCAGCCCGGCGTGTCGGGCGCCCCGCCGCCGGGGCGCAATGCGTAGACCTCCGGCGGCGTGCGGTCCTCGTGGCCCTCGAGGAAGGGGTCCGTCTCTGGGTCGAGCGGCGGCGCGGGGTCCACGCGCAGCTCGCCGCCCGGCCGGGTCGAGCGCTCGGCGGCGACGATCGTGCGCAGCCCGGTCAGCGGGTCGATCCGCAGCTCAGGCAAGCGCGCGCTCCATCGTGACGTGGTCGATGCCCTCCTCCACGAACGGCTCGCCCACCGGCAGGTAGCCGCCGCGCTCGTAGAACGAGGTCGCCGCGACCTGCGCGTGCAGCCGCACCAACTCGGCGCCCGCGCCGCGCGCGGCGCGCTCGGCCACGTCGAGCAGCCGGGCGCCGACCCCGCCGCCGCGCGCGTCCCGCTCGACCGCCATGCGCCCCAGCGACGCCACCCCGTCGCGCACCAGCACGCGGCAGGTGCCGACCACCCGGCCGCCGTCGACCGCGACGAACTGCATCGCCTCGCCGTCGCGCCCGTCGAGGTCGGCCGCCGGGTCCACCCCCTGCTCGCCGGAGAACACGCGGCGGCGGAGCGCGAGGGCGTCCTCGACCTCGCGGGCGTCGCGTGCGGGGCGTACCTCCACCGCGCCGACGCTACCGGGCATAGCGCTCGACGTCCTCCCGCAGCCGCGCCTCGCTCGCGTAGCCCCCCTGCTTGACGAACACGCGCCGCCCGCTGCGGTCGTAGAACGCGGTGGCGGGGAACGCGAGGTGCCCGCCGAAGACCCTGGCCACCCGCTCGTCGGGGTCCTCGTACGAGGGGAAGCTGACCGGGAGCTCGCCGAGGAACTCGCGGGCGGGACCCGGGTCGTCGCGCGAGTCCACGCCGAGGAAGGCCACCTCGCGGCCGAGCTCGACCGAGAGCCGCTGGAAGTACGGGAACTCGTCGCGGCAGGGCGGGCACCAGGACGCCCACTTGTTGATCACGACCGGGTGGCCGCGCAGCGCCGCGAGGCGCTTCTCGAACGCGGGCGCGCCGCCGCCGAGGAGCTGGTTGGCCTGGCGGTGCAGCGACGCGAGCGGCGGCGGCGCCCCCGCCAGCCTGGCGCGGGCCTCGTCAGGCGGGGGCGCGGCGCTCTCGGGGTCGTCGTTGCAGCCGCCGAGCAGGGCGGCGCAGAGCAGTATCGGGAGGACGCGCCGCACGGCTGTTCAGGTTCGCACACCCCATCGGTGGTCCCGCTCATGGCTGTGCGTTAAGATTGCGGTGCATCTGTCCCCTCGAAAGGGGGACGGGCGCCGCCGCCGAGAGGACTCCCTCGCGTCGGCTGCACAGGGGACGTCCGGCCGTGCTTGCCTGCGGCCTGCTCGCATCGCAGCCCCCGCGCGTCCCACACCACCTCTTCATCCAGAGAGCCCTAGTTGGCCGATAGCAAGTCCCTTTCCGCCGCCTTGCCGGTTGCCGAGGAAGACCTCGCACGTGTCGAGGACTTCACTCGCGAGCCCTTCGTCCACGAGGACGAGGATCCCGGCACGGTCCTGGCGGCCGGAACCCCCCGCCGGCGGGCGTTCGACGCGGCGCTCAGGGAGATCGAGTCCGGCCGCGAGCACCCGTCGATCGCCTGGCAGCAGGAGTTCGCGCTCATGCTCGGACTCGAGCGGCTGCTCTCGCAGGAGGAGCCGCACCTCGCGGACGGCACGCTGCTCTCCGCGCATCAGGTCGACGCCCTCTCGGGCACGCTGATCGCGCTCCTCACCGAGGCGCAGTCCTCGCGCAACGGTCGCAACGGAAGCGGCAACGGCGCGGTCGCCCCCGAGGAGATCGGCGAGCTGCCCTCCGGCGAGCTCGAGCTCGAGGGCGACGAGGAGATCGGCGAGGACGAGGAGCCGCTCGACTGGGACCCGTCCGCCGAGGTCGAGGAGGACGCCGAGGACGTCGACGCTCCTCCCGCCGACGACCCCGGCGCCGCCCGCCGCTTCTGGTTCGAGCACGCGACCGGCGCCGGCAAGACCGTGGCCGCGCTCGGATTCGTGGAGGCCACGCGCTCCGGCGGCGTCCTGATCCTCACCCACCGCCGCAACCTCGTCGACCAGTTCCTCGGCGAGCTGCGCGACCGCGGCTACCGCAAGCTGATCAGCCCGCCGCTGCTCGACGGCAAGGGCGAGGACCAGGCCAAGGCGCCGGTCACGGTCGAGACCTACCAGTGGTACGTGCGCAACGCGGGCCGGATCTCCGGCGCCTACTCGGTCGTGATCTGCGACGAGGCGCACACCGCGCTCGGCGAGAAGACCAGCGCGTCGATCCGCTCCTGGCAGGGTCCGATCTTCGTCGGCATGACGGCGACCGGCGCGCTGATCGCCCGGCACGTCACCGACCTCTTCCCCACCCAGACCTCGCGCTTCGACCTCGCGCAGGCCGCGCGCCGGGGGGTGATCGCGCCGCTGCGCTGCGTGAGGATCCCGCCCGGCGTCGGCGTGCGGACGATCGCGAAGGTACCCCTGCGCAAGGGCGAGGTCGACCAGGACTTCGACCAGGAGGAGCTGGCCGAGCTCCTCGACCAGGCGCCGTTCAACAACGCGGTCGCCGACCTCTACCGGGTGCGCTTCAAGGACCTGCCGGGGGTCGTCTACTCCGCCGGCGTCCGCCATGCGCACAACGTGGCCAAGTCGTTCAACGAGGCGGGGCTGAAGGCGAAGGCGGTCTCCGGCGAGACGCCCAAGCGCGAGCTCACCCGCGTGCTCGCCGCCTACGAGCGCGGGGAGATCGACGTGCTGGTCAACGCGCAGCTCCTCGCCGAGGGCTGGAACTCGCCGCGCGCGACCGTCTGCATGCACCTCGCGCCGACGGCGTCGAAGCGCATCTACCAGCAGCGGGTCGGGCGCGTCACACGCCGCAACCCGGGCAAGGAGGCCGGCATCGTCGTGGACTTCGTCCACCCCGCCACCACGCACGACGACCCGGTCGTCACGCTCCACTCGCTGCTCGACCGCGACGTCTACCGCGGCGGCGCGATCGTCGTCGGGCCCGTGCGGCGCGGGCGCGGGCGCCGGCTGCGCGTCGAGCGGCGGGTGCTGCCGGTCACGCCGGACCCGGACCGCCGCGCGGCCGTGTTCGAGCGCGAGCTGTGGCGGATCGCCGTGGAGCACCTCTCGTGGCAGGAGCAGCACGTGTGGGCGGCGCTCGCCGGGGCGCGGGTGGCGTCGAACAACTGGCGCCGCGCGAAGGCGATGCTGCACTTCGACTCGACCGGCGAGCTGCGCCGCCGCTTCGTGATCACCTGCCTTCAGCGCAACCGCAACACGCAGCTCCGGATCCGCGCGCTGCAGGAGATCGCCGCGGCGCGCGACGCGGAGGCGTTCGACGAGGCCGTCGACATCGTGGGCGGCTGGTCGCGCGACGAGCGCCGCGAGGGCGTGAAGGTGCTGCTCCAGGCGCTGGCCGACCGGCCGATCGGCCGCCGCGACCAGGCGACGGCGTGGCTGTGGCGGCTCGCCGAGTACTCGCGCGAGGTGCACGAGGAGTACGCGGTGCAGCGCTGGCCGGAGACCAAGCGGCTGCTCGGGCTGCTGGTGAACTCGTCGGGCGGGGCGCACGCGCGCAACGCGCGGCGGCTCGTGCAGGCGGCGCGCAAGCAGGACCGGCGGCTGAGCGCTGCGCTGCTCGCCGCCGCGCTGGCCCACACGCCGGAGGCGGAGGAGGTGCTGCGCGGGGCGCGGACGCGCATGGCACGCAAGCCGAGCGCGCTGGCCCGCGAGCTGCTGCGCAACTTCCCGAAGGGCAGGCGGCGGCGCGGCGGCCGGCGGCGCAAGCGCGGCGGGGGCGGCGGCGCCGACGGCGCCGAGGCCGCCGAGAACGGCGCGAACGCGGCGACGGTCGAGGGGCAGCAGGAGAGCGGCGGGGCGGAGGACGACCTGGGTGAGGAGCCGGAGGAGGACGGCGCCGACGGCGACGAGCCGCAGGCCGCCGACGAGCCGCAGGCCGCCGACGAGCCCACGAGCGATCCTCCCTCGGACGAGGACACCGACGGCTCCGGCTCCGGGGAGCCCGACGCCGACCCGGCTCCCGGCGAGCAGGCGGCCGCCTAGCTGTCCTGCCCACGGACGTTGTGAACGCGGCTGATCGGTGGTCGGTCGCCGAGCGAGCTGTGGGGCCGGAAGCGGTTGTAGTAGCGCAGGAACGATGACAGCGAGCGGGCACGGTCGGTCGAGCTGTGGTAGCCGG
>DASVWC010000089.1:0-11969 GCA_036389835.1 Thermoleophilaceae bacterium
GGTCCGGTTCGCACAGGCGCTTGGCTTCGAGGGCTTTCCCGAGCTCCAGACCGCCGCGCGCGACGAGTACCGCCGCGCCCGCGAGGGCGAGGGCACGGCCGTGGACGTGGCCAACCCGCCGCTGTTCCCGATCGACCAGACCGAGCTCGAGGCCGCGCTGGCCGCCGACCACGTCAACGTGGCGGAGACCGCGCGCAAGCTCGACCGCGACGAGGTGGCCGCCGCCGTCGAGCGCATCTCGCGCTCGGAGCACACGCTGCTCTGCGGCACCGACCAGATGGCGTTCTTCGCCAGCTACCTGCGCCACCTGCTGATGCTGCTCGACCTCCGCTGCGAGGTGGTCGCGAGCCCGAGCCAGGAGGGGCTCGCGCGGCTCGGCCGCATCGACGACCGCACGCTGGTGATCGGCTTCAGCGCCGGGCGCCCGCATCCGCTCGTGGTGCGCGCGATGAAGCTCGCCCGGCACCGGCGCGCCGGCACGCTCGCGATCGCCGACTCCACCCTCTCGGAGGTCGCGAAGCTCGCCGACCAGCGCCTCTACTACTCCTCGAACAGCCCGGCCTTCGTGCGCTCGCACACCGCGCTGCTCGGCCTGATCCAGGCGGTCGCCTACGGGGTGTACGCGCTGGACGAGTCGGCGTACGCCGACCGGATCAAGGCCTTCCGGCTCAAGTAGCGGCCGCGCGAGCCCGCGCCGGTAATCTAGGCCGTAGTGAAGGACACCGCGACTTTCCGCACCAAGGCCGGCCTGGCAGAGATGCTCAAGGGCGGCGTGATCATGGACGTCGTGACCGCCGAGCAGGCGCGCGTGGCCGAGAGCGCCGGCGCGGCGGCGGTGATGGCCCTCGAGCGCGTGCCCGCCGACATCCGGGCGGCCGGCGGCGTGGCGCGGATGGCCGATCCGACGAAGATCGAGGAGATCCAGGGCGCCGTCACGATCCCGGTGATGGCGAAGGCCAGGATCGGCCACTTCGCCGAGGCCCAGGTGCTGGAGGCGCTCGAGGTCGACTACGTGGACGAGTCGGAGGTCCTCACACCGGCCGACGAGGCCAACCACATCGACAAGTGGAGGTTCAAGGTCCCGTTCGTGTGCGGCGCCACCAACCTCGGCGAGGCGCTGCGCCGGATCGCCGAGGGCGCGGCGATGATCCGCACCAAGGGCGAGGCCGGGACCGGCAACGTCGTCGAGGCCGTGCGGCACATGCGCACGATCCAGGGCGAGATCCGCAGGCTCGCGTCGATGGACGCGTCCGAGCTGCCCAGCGCCGCCAAGGACCTGCAGGCGCCGCTCGACCTCGTCCGCTCGGTGGCCGAGAAGTGCGGGCTGCCGGTCGTGAACTTCTCCGCCGGCGGCATCGCCACCCCCGCCGACGCCGCGCTGATGATGCAGCTCGGCGCCGAGGGCGTGTTCGTCGGCTCCGGCATCTTCAAGTCCGAGGACCCCGAGCGCACGGCGAAGGCCGTCGTCGAGGCCACGACGCACTTCGACGACCCCCAGCGGGTGGCGGGTGCGTCGCGCGACCTCGGTGCCCCGATGACGGGCATCGAGATGGAGTCGCTCGGACCCGACGGCCTGCTCCAGACGCGCGGGTGGTAGTCGGCGTACTCGCCCTCCAGGGCGACTTCGAGGCGCACGCCGGGATGCTCGCGCGCCTCGGCGCGGAGGCGCGCATCGTGCGCACACCGGCCGACCTCGACGGCCTGGACGCGTTGGTGATACCGGGTGGTGAGAGCACGACGATGACACTCGGGATCGAGCGCGAGCGGCTCGCCGAGCCCCTGCGCGAGCTGATCGCGGACGGCACGCCCACGCTCGCAACCTGCGCGGGCATGATCGTGCTCGACCGCGAGCACCTCGGGGTGCTCGACGTCACGGCCCGGCGCAACGCGTTCGGGCGCCAAGTTCGCAGCTTCGAGGCGGACCTCGACGTGCACGGAGTCGAGGGCGGCCCGGTGCGCGGTGTCTTCATCCGCGCGCCCTGGGTAGAGGAACCTGGAGCCGACGTCGAAGTCTTAGCGGAGGTCGACGGCCACCCGGTGGCCGTTCGGCAGGGGAAGGTGACTGCGGTGGCATTCCATCCTGAGTTGACCGGTGACGCGCGATTGCATCGCTGGCTGGTCGAGGCGGTGGAGGCCAAGCGAGCGAAGGAGCCTGCATGAAGGACCAGCGCGCCGAAGCGCTAGCCCAGATTCTCGTCCGGTACTCGACCAAGGTGCAGAAGGGCGACACGGTCGTGATCGCGTCGACGACCCCCGCCGAGCCGCTGGCGCTCGCTGTGTACGAGGAGGTCCTGAGGGCCGGCGGGCTGCCGATGGTCAGCCTCGCGCCCGACGGCGCCACCTCGTCGTTCTTCGAGCTGGCCTCCGACGAGCAGCTCGACTGGGTGTCGCCGCTCGCCACCTGGACGGCCGAGAACGCCGACGTGCGGATCGGGATCATGGCCGACTCCAACGCGCGCGAGCTCTCGAAGGCCGACCCGAAGAAGCAGGCGCGCGCCCAGAAGGCGCGCCGCTCGCTGCTCGACACCACGATGAAGCGCGCCGCCGCCGGCGAGCACCGCTGGGCGCTCACGCTCTTCCCGACCCACGCCTACGCCGCCGAGGCCAACATGTCGCTCGCCCAGTACGAGGACTTCTACTACGCCGCCTGCCTGGTGAACGACTCCGACCCGGTCACCGCCTGGGCGCGGCAGTCCGACCAGGTCAACCGGCTGGCCGACTGGATCCAGGGCAAGGAGGAGGTCCACATCAAGGCGCCGGGGACCGACATCAAGCTCGGTGTGGCCGGGCGCAGGTTCATCCCCTGCACGGGCGAGCACAACATGCCCGACGGCGAGTTCTTCACGGGGCCGGTCGAGGACGCCGTCGAGGGGGAGGTGGCGTTCACGTTCCCGGCCTCCTACGGGGGTCGCGAGGTCAGCGGCGTGCGCTTCCGCTTCGAGGGCGGGAAGATCGTCGACGCCTCCGCCGAGCGCGGCGAGGACTTCCTGATCGAGATGCTCGACACCGACGACGGCGCGCGCCGGCTCGGCGAGCTCGGGATCGGGACCAACTACGGGATCGCGACCGGCACGCGGGAGATCCTGCTCGACGAGAAGATCGGCGGGACCGTGCACATGGCGATCGGCGCGAGCTACCCGGAGTCCGGCGGCGTGAACGAGTCGGCGGTGCATTGGGACCTCGTCTGCGACCTGCGCCAGGGCGGCTCGATCACCGTGGACGGCGCCGAGCTCCAGCGCGACGGCCAGTTCGTCGTCTGACACAGGCGTCACCCATCCGGTCGGTTTCCCTCCGCCTGGGTCGGGTATCTCCTGATCCGGGTGGAGAGATGACCGTCGATCGAGTCAGGAGAACGCTGCGTGCGCGGCTCGCCAGGCGGACTCCGCCGCGGCCGGCGCGGACCGCGCGCAGCCAGGCGGACGCCGCGCGCCGCTACCTCGGCCGGCCCACTCGACGCGCCTGACGCGCCCTAGACTGGCCGCATGGCCGGTCACTCGAAGTGGGCGTCGATCAAGCACAAGAAGGCGGTGACGGACTCGCGCCGCGGCGCGCAGTTCACGAAGCTCGCGCGCGCCATCCAGGTGGCCGCCAAGGAGGGCGGCGGCGAGCTCGTCGGCAATCCCGCGCTCCAGCTCGCGGTCCAGAAGGCCAAGGACGCGCGGATGCCCAAGGACAACATCGAGCGCGCGATCGCCAAGGGCACGGGCGCGGACACCGACGCCGAGTCGTTCGAGTCCGTCGTGTACGAGGGCTACGGCCCCGGCGGCGTGGCGGTGCTCGTCGAGGCGCTGACCGACAACCGCAACCGCACGGGCTCGGAGATGCGTCATACCTTCTCGCGCCACGGCGGCAACCTCGGTGAGCCCGGCTCGGTGGCCTGGGTGTTCGAGAAGAAGGGCGTGATCGTGGTCGACGCCGGACGGGCGAGCGAGGACGACCTGATGGTGGCGATCGACGCCGGCGCCGAGGACGTGAACCTCGACGAGGGCGTCTACGAGGTGATCACCGCGCCGGCCGACTTCCAGGCGGCGCGCCAGGCGCTCGAGGGTGCCGGGATCGACCTCGAGTCGGCCGAGCTGACGATGCGCCCCACGAACCGCGTGGAGGTGGGCGGCGACCAGGTCGGCACGCTGATGCGCCTGCTCGAGGCGCTCGAGGACCACGACGACGTGCAGGCCGTGCACGCGAACTTCGAGGCGGACGCGGCCGCCCTCGAGAAGGCCGCGGCTACGGCCTAGCCGGCTTCAGCTTCAGGCCGATCCCGCGGCCCACGGACCCGGCCTTCACCGTCGCGACGACCCGCGCGACGCCACGCGTGCGCAGCGCCCGCAGTCCCTTCTTCGAGACCTTGAGCTTCTTGAGCTGGAGCGTGCCGCCGGCCCGCACCCCGTACGTGCGCCGCACGAACTGCGTGCCGCCGCCCGCCGCGTCGACCTTCACGGAGACCGAGCAGGCGGCCGGGCAGGTGACCGACACGCCCGTGAGCCGGAAGCGCCCGCGCGAGTCGACCCGGACGGTCGCGGCCCGCGAGGGGCCCGCGATCACGGGCGCCGAGGCGTCGAGCTGGTCGCCCGCGGATCCGGCCGGGGCGCCCGAGCCCCCGCCTGGGGCCGCGCCGGTCCCGGTGCCGCCCGTGGCGTCGCCGGGCAGCGGGAGCCCGCCCGCGAGGTCGCCGGGCAGATCGCCGCCCGGAAGCTCGCCGGGCAGGACGCCGGTGAGGTCGCCCGGCAGCGGGAGCCCGCCGGTGAGGTCGCCCGGCTGCGGCAGCGCGCCGGTGAGCCCGCCGACCTGTGCGTGGGCGGGGGAAGCGGTCGCGAGGGCGGCGAGCGCGATGGCGGGGGCAAGCCCGCGGCGGATCGTCGAGCGGTTCATGCGGCACCTCCTGCTTCGGGTGATCGAGGCACGCATCGGCGCGAAAGCCCGAAGTTAAAGTCGGGTGTCCGGCGCCTGGCCAGGTGTCGAGGCCTAACCTCCAGGCGATGAGGCGGGGAATGCTGATCGCGGCGCTGCTGCTGGCCTGCGGCGCCGCTACGGCCCAGGCGGCCGACCCGGGCCGCTGGACCGAGACGGGCCGGTCGACGATCCCGCTCAACTATTACCAGGGAGTCGCGTCCGACCCCGACAAGCGGCTGTTCTTCGACGGCATCTACACCGGGCTCTACCGCACCGATCCGCTGCTGGGCGAGACCGCCCGCAACGACGACGTGATTCCCCCCGACGTCCACGCGCGCGAGCGCTACAACCACATCGGCGACATCGCGTGGGACGCCCGCGAGGGCGGCCGCGTGATCCTGCCGCTCGAGTGCTACTACCCGCAGTCCGCGCCCGGCACCGACGACGCCGGAAACCCGTGCCGGCACGGCTCCTTCGGAGTGGCGGACCCGGAGACGCTCCAGTGGCGCTACTACGTGAAGATCGACCCCGCGGCGATGGCGAAGGCGATGTGGGTCGCGGTCTCGCCGGACGGGAAGCTCGCGTGGTCGGGGATCGGCAAGGACCTGTTCGCGTTCAGCCTGGACGACGTCAAGCCCGAGAACGCGGCGCCCGGCGGTCCGGCGATCAAGCCCGTCCGGGTGCTGCGCAACGCGCGCCCGCCGAGCGGGATCACCGGCGCGGCCTTCTTCAACGGCCGCTTCTACGTCGCGGGACAGGACGCGCCCGAGGGCTTCCAGGTCTGGTCGATCGACCTCGAGACCGGCGAGCGCACGCTGGAGATCGAGCGGCAGATCGTGGGCGAGTCGGAGGGGATCGACTTCTTCGCGAGCCTCGGCGGAACGCTCCACTGGCTGATCCAGCCGTACAACACGGAGGGCCCGCCCACCTACGGGCCGTCGAACGGGACGCTCCTGCACTTCGTGCCGAAGGAGGGCGTGGCCGGGCCGGTGCAGCCGTCGGGGCCGCCGGCCAGGCCGGCGAAGATCTCGCTCGCGGCCGCGCCGCGGCACGTGCGCAGCGGCGCGCGCGTGCGGATGGGCTTCGTGGCGCGGGCGCGGATCGCGGGGCGGATGGAGCCGGTGAACGGTGCGACGGTGGCGTTCGCCGGGCGCAGCGTGAAGACCGGCGCCGACGGCAGGGCGGCGATGAAGGTGAGGCCGAGCGGCGCGGGGGTTCAGCGCGCGCGGGCCTCGCGCGACGGGCTGCGCGCGGGCAAGGCCAACGTGCGCGTGCTGCCGCCGCGGCGGCGCTAGCTGCCCGCCGCGGGCCGCCGAACTCGGCGATCCTGGGCCTCGCCACCGAGGTGGGCTCTATTTGGGTCGCATATCGACCCTTGGAGAGCCCACCTCGCCAGATCGGGCCGATCCGGGCCCGTTCCCCACGTGCGCCGTTCGCCGGGAGCAGTGCGGCCGGGGACCGGGCGCCGCCCGGGGGAGGCGTCCGCCCGCGGCCGCAGAATCACACCCGTGGTGGTCGTTCTCGGCAGAGATCCCGGTGCCGCCAACACCGGGTACGGCGTCGTCCTCTCCACGGGCGGGCGGATGGCCGCGCTCGACGGCGGCGTCATCACCACGACCGCCGACGAGCCGCTCGAGCGGCGACTCGCTCGCATCCACGCGCGGCTGTGCGACCTGATCGCCGAGCACGCCCCCAACGCGATGGCGGTCGAGGACCTCTTCTTCGGGCAGAACGCGCGCACGGCGTTCTCGGTCGGGCAGGCGCGCGGGGTGGCGCTGCTGTCGGCCGGGATGGCGGGCGTCCCGTGCTACTCGTACACGCCGCAGGCCGTCAAGCAGGCCGTCTGCGGCAGCGGGCGCGCCGAGAAGGACCAGGTCCAGCGGATGGTCGGCGCGCTGCTGGCGCTGCCCGAGCCGCCGGAGCCCGACCACGCCGCCGACGCGCTCGCGGTGGCCGTCTGCCACGCCAACGGCGCGGCGATGCGCACCGCCGTCGGGAGCGCCTCGTGATCGCGTCCGTGCGGGGCGAGGTGATCGTCCGGCGGCCCGACCACGTCGTGATCGACTGCGCCGGCGTGGGCTACCGCCTCGCGGTCTCCGCCAACACCCTCAAGTCGGTGCCGCGGGCGGGGGAGGAGGCGCTGCTCCAGACCCACCTCGTGATGCGCGACGACGGGATGCACCTCTACGGCTTCGGCTCCGAGGAGGAGCGCGACCTGTTCCTGATGCTGATCGGGGTGCAGGGCGTCGGGCCCAAGGTGGCTCTCGCCGTGCTCTCCGGCGGCACGCCGCGCGAGCTGCTGAAGGCGATCGCGGGCGGCGACTCGGCCCGCTTCCAGGCGACCCCCGGCATCGGCAAGCGCACCGCCGAGCGGATCATCGTCGAGCTGCGCGAGAAGGTGGGCGGCCAGACGAGCGGGGACGACTTCGTGATCTCGCGCGCGGACGACCCGCGCACGCTCGCCCGCGAGGGCCTGCTGGGCCTGGGCTTCACGCCGGTCGAGGCCGACAGGCTCCTCGACAAGGCGCGCGGCGAGACCGCCGAGGACCTGATCGCCGCGGCGCTGAGGGGCGCGCGGTGAGCGGGGGCGCGCGGTGAGCGGGATCCGGACACCAGGCGCCGAGCGCCTGCAGACGGGCGGCGCGACGCCACCCGACGAGGAGCTCGACCGGTCGCTGCGGCCGAAGCGGCTCGAGGACTTCGTCGGGCAGCCCGCGGTCAAGGAGCAGCTCGGCGTGTTCGTGCAGGCGGCCCGGGCGCGCGGCGAGCCGCTCGACCACGTGCTGCTCGCGGGCCCGCCGGGGCTCGGGAAGACGTCGCTGGCGCAGATCGTCGCGGCCGAGCTCGGCGTCCCGTTCGTGCAGACCGCCGGCCCCGCGCTCGAGCGCAAGGGCGACGTGGCCTCGTTCCTCACCGCCCTCGAGCCCGGCAGCGTGTTCTTCGTCGACGAGATCCACCGACTCCCGCGCGCGCTCGAGGAGACCTTCTACCCCGCGATGGAGGACTCGCGCCTGCCGATCACCGTGGGACAGGGCGCCGGCGCGCGCGTGGTCACGCTCGAGCTGCCGCCGTTCACGATGATCGGCGCCACCACGCGGGCCGGCCTGCTCACCACGCCGCTGCGCGACCGCTTCGGCGTCGCCCACCGGCTCGAGCTCTACCCGACCGAGGACCTGGCCACGATCGTCAGGCGCTCGGCGCAGATCCTCGGGGTGGAGATCGACACGGGCGGGGCCGAGACGATCGCCTCGCGCTCGCGCGGCACCCCGCGCGTGGCCAACCGCCTGCTCAAGCGCGTGCGCGACTACGCCCAGGTCCGCGGCGGCGGTGTGATCGACGAGGAGATCGCCCGCGCCGCGCTCGACATGCTCCAGGTCGACGCCGCCGGGCTCGACCACCTCGACCGCGAGATCCTGCGCACGATCTGCGAGAAGTTCGAGGGCGGCCCGGTCGGCCTCTCCACGCTCGCGGCGGCCGTCTCGGAGGAGCAGGACACGATCGAGGACGTCTACGAGCCGTACCTGCTCCAGAAGGGCCTCGTGAAGCGCACCCCGCGCGGGCGCGTGGCCACGGCCGCGGCCTGGGAGCACCTCGGCTTGGAGCGCCCGCGCAGCGAGGCGAGCCTGTTCTGACGGATCAGGAATCCTTTAGGCGCTACGGCCTAACCTCTAGCCCTCCATGCCGAACTTCATCTGTCCGAACTGCGGCCAGCGGAGCACCGGCGCCGAGCGCACGGCCGGCTTCCGCAACCTCGCCAAGGGCTGCTCGAACTGCGGCTTCGGCTTCCTGTTCGAGCTGCTCGACGACTACTACCCCGCCCCCAACGCCGCGTTCTTCGTGTGTGACGCGCAGGCCCAGGTGATCGCCGCGGGCCGCGGCTCGCGCGAGCTCACCGGCCTGGGCGACACCGACGTGATGGGGCGGCCCGTCCGCGAGGTGCTCGGGCTCGAGTTCGAGAACGGCGACGACCACATCGGCACCGCGCTCGAGTGGGGGGTGCGGGTGCTCGACAAGCCGGTCGTCGTCCACGCCGAGGGCGACCGCCCGGAGCCCGCGAAGGCCGACATCTTCCCCGCCTACGACGACGACGGCGGGCTGATGCTCGTGCTCACGCCGAGGACGTGACCGACCGCCGCCGCAACCTGTCGATCCTCGCGGCCGTGGCCGTGCTGCTCGTGCTCGCGCTGCTCGTGATCCTGCCGGGCTCGCCGACCTCGAAGCCCACCAGGCTCGGCCTCGACCTCAAGGGCGGCGTGGAGCTCGTCTACCAGGCGCGGCCCACGCCTCAGGTCCCCGAGGTCACGCCCGCGGCGATCGACGACGCGATCTCCACGATCCGCAAGCGCACCGACGCCCTCGGCGTCTCCGAGCCGGAGATCCAGCGGGCGGGCGAGAACGAGATATCGATCGGCCTCCCGGACGTGGACAACGCGGCGCGGGCGGAGGAGCAGGTCGGCACCACCGCGCAGCTCCAGTTCTACGACTGGGAGCCCAACGTCTTCGGCAACCCGTACCAGCCGATCAACGACTTCGCCGAGGCCGTCAAGCTGGCCACCTCGCCGGACGTCAAGCCGCGCGCGGAGGACATCGACCTGCCGCCGGGCGGCGCCTCCGACGCGATCGAGAAGCGCTTCGGCGGCGACAAGCAGAAGATCCGCGAGTACTACGACGGCCAGAACGACTCGGTCGGCGACAAGTACTACGTCTTCGACAAGAAGAACGCGCTGATCCGGCCCGGCGGCGTGGAGGCGACGGAGGAGACCAACCCGGTCGACCGCAACGACGCTCAGGCCTTCTACGGGTCGTGCGCGGAGATCGCGGAGGACTTCTCGGCGAGCGCCGCGCGGCCGCGCGAGCAGGAGCGCACGGAGGCCGACGAGAAGGCCAAGCCCGGCAAGGACACGGCGTGTCCGGCCACGATGGAGAAGCTGGTCGGGCAGCCCGGCGCGCCGGGCGACGGCAGCAGGGTCGTGAAGGTCCCGCGCGGCATCGTGATCATCAAGGCCGAGCCGCCGGAGGAGGCCACCGAGAACACGCCGGCCCAGTTCTTCGTGCTCGAGGACGACTCCGAGCTGTCGGGGTCGGACATCAAGAACCCCGAGCAGAACTTCGACCAGCAGACGCAGGAGCCCATCGTCACGATGGAGTTCACGGACGCCGGCAAGGCGGCGTTCGCGCGGGTCACCAAGCGCATCGCCGAGCGCGGCCAGGCCACGCTCCCGCAGCCCGGCCAGTCGCCCGAGGACCGCTTCCAGCGCTTCATGATCTCCCTCGACGGCCAGATCGTCTCGCTGGCCACGATCGACTTCATCCGCAACCCGGAGGGGATCGACGGCGAGACCGGCGCCCAGATCAACGGCATCGGCTCGATCCAGGACACGCAGGACCTCGCGAACAACCTGCGGATCGGCGCGCTGCCGGTCTCGCTCAAGCTGATCTCGAAGACGCAGGTGTCGGCCACGCTCGGCCAGCAGGCGCTCGACCAGGGCCTGATCGCGGCGGCGGTCGGCCTGTTCCTCACGCTCGCGTTCCTGATCTCCTTCTACCGCGTCCTCGGCGTGATCGCCGCGGGAACGCTCGTGATCTACGCGGTCCTGCTGTTCGCGCTCGTAAAGCTGATCCCGATCACGATGACGCTGCCGGGCATCGCGGGGCTGGTGCTCACGCTGGGGGTCGCGGCCGACGCCAACATCGTCATCTTCGAGCGCGTCAAGGAGGAGGCGCGGGCCGGGCGCACGATTCCGGCCGCGATCGCCGGCGGCTACGCGAAGGCGCTGCGCACGATCATCGACGCGAACGTGGTCACCATCGGGGTCGCGTTCATCCTGTTCATGCTCGCCACCTCGAGCGTGAAGGGCTTCGCGTTCACGCTGGGCGTCGGCACCCTGGTCTCGCTGTTCACGGCGGTGCTCGCAACCTCGGCGATCCTCGGGAGCCTCGGGCGCACCCGCTTCCTGGGCTCGCGCTACGCGATCGGCATCGGCAAGCGCGAGCGCTCCTGGCGCTTCGACTTCACCGGGCTGTCGAAGTGGTTCTTCTCGATGTCGGGACTGATCCTCGCGACCGGCGCGCTGGCGATCGCCGGCATCGGCGTGAACTTCGGCATCGACTTCGAGTCCGGCACCCGGATCACCACGCCGCTCGAGCGCAAGGCGAGCGTGGACGACGTGCGCGACACGCTCAAGCCGCTCGGCTACGGCGACTCGAAGATCCAGGAGGTCGAGGACCCCGAGCTCGGCGAGAACATCGTGCAGATCTCCACCGAGCAGCTCGAGCCGGAGAAGGTCACGCAGGTGCAGCAGGCGCTCGACCGCGAGTTCGGCGTCACGAACTTCTCCAGCACCTCGGTGGGCCCGACGTTCGGCCAGCAGATCGCCCGCACGGCCACGATCGCGATCATCGCGTCGCTGATCCTGATCTCGATCTACATCGGGCTGAGGTTCGAGTTCAAGTTCGCGGTGCCGGTGCTGATCGCGCTCGCCCACGACCTGCTGATCACGGCTGGCGTCTACGCGCTGACGGACAGGGAGGTGAACACGGCGACCGTGGCCGCTCTGCTCACCATCCTGGGCTACTCGCTCTACGACACGATCATCGTGTTCGACCGAATACGCGAGAACGTGCCGCGGATGCCGCGGGCGACCTTTTCCCAGATCGTCAACCGCTCGATGAGCGAGGTGCTCACGCGCTCGATCGTCACTAGCTCGTCGACCCTGATGCCGATCCTCGCGCTGATGCTGTTCGGCGGCGAGACGCTCCAGGACTTCGGCTTCGCGCTGCTCGTGGGCGTGGCGTCCGGCACCTACTCGTCGGTCTTCATCGCCTCGCCGGTGCTCGTGCACTGGAAGGAGCGCGAGCCGGTCTACATGCGCCGGCGCCGGATCATCATGGAGGAGCACGGCGGGACCGTGCCGCCGTTCGCCGACCTCGGCGACGAGGGCGAGGACGTCGAGCCCGAGCACGAGCCGTCGCGCCTCGAGCGGGCCGGCGCCACGCGGCGCCAGCGCAAGGCGCGCGCGGCCGCGCAACGCGCGGAGGTGGCCCCGCGGCCCGAGCGCGCCGAGCCCGACGAGCCG
>DASVWC010000090.1:0-36648 GCA_036389835.1 Thermoleophilaceae bacterium
GCCGCTCGACGACGAGAAGACCTACGCGATGCTGGCCCGGGGCGACTCGATCGGCGTGTTCCAGTTCGAGTCGGAGGGCATGCGCGAGGCGCTGAAGAAGGTCCGCCCGACCGAGTTCGAGGACCTCGTCGCGCTGGTGGCGCTCTACCGGCCGGGCGCGATGCGCCACATCGACACGTACGCGCGGAACAAGCGCAACCCCGACGCCGTCCAGTACATCGACGAGCGCCTGCGCCCGGTCACCGAGTCCACCTACTCGGTGATCCTCTACCAGGAGCAGTCGATGCAGATCGCCAAGGAGATCGCCGGCTTCACGGGGCCGCAGGCGGACGACCTGCGCAAGGCGATCGGCAAGAAGGACCGGGCCAGGATGGCCTCGATGAAGGACCTGTTCGTGGAGGGCGCGCGCGCCACCGGCACCTCCGACCGGGTCATCCAGAGCCTCTGGGAGACCAACGAGGCGGCGGCCGACTACTCGTTCAACAAGTCCCACGCCGCCTGCTACGCGCTGATCGCCTACCGCACGGCGTGGCTCAAGGCCAACTACCCGGCCGAGTACATGGCGGCTCTGATCTCGTCGGTCATGTCCACTAAGGACAAGGTCCCGTTCTTCGTCTCACGCTGCGAGGAGATGGGCATCGAGGTGCTCCCGCCCGACGTGAACGAGTCCGGGCACGACTTCGTGGTCACCTCCGGCAACATCCGCTTCGGCCTCGACGCGGTCAAGAACGTGGGCGCCGCCGCGGTGGACGCGGTGATTCGCGCCCGCGAGGAGGGCGGCCCGTTCGGCTCGATCTGGGACTTCTGCGAGCGCGTCGACTGCCAGCGGGTCAACAAGAAGGCGATCGAGTCGCTGGTGCGCTGCGGCGCGCTCGACTCGACCGGCGCCACGCGCCGCGGGATGCTCGCGGTCCTGCCGCAGGCGCAGGCGGCCGGCCAGAAGATCCAGCAGGACGCCCAGCTCGGGCAGTCGTCGATCTTCGACCTGGAGGAGCCCGCCGCGGCGGGGCCGGCGCCGGCCAAGCAGCACCCGCCGGTGCCGCCGCTGCCGGACGACCGCAAGGAGCTGAACCTGATGGAGAAGGAGACGCTCGGGCTCTTCCTCTCCTCGCACCCGTTCAAGGAGGTGCGGGCCGCGCTGCGGCTGAAGGTCGACTGCGGGCTGGCGGACCTCGCCAAGAAGCGCGACGGCGAGTGGGTGACGGTCGGCGGGATGATCGCCGAGGCGAAGAAGATCCGGACCAAGAAGGGCGACCCGATGCTCTTCGCGACGCTCGACGACCTCGAGGCGCAGGTCGAGATCCTGGTCTTCGCGAAGGCCTACGGGGCGAACGCCGAGAAGATCGACACCGACAACGTCGTGATCGTGCGCGGCCGCGTGGACCACAAGGAGCAGGGCGAGACGAAGGTCGTGGTGCAGGAGTGCGAGCCGTTCGAGCCCACGCCCGAGGAGGTCGCGCACGCGCGCGAGCAGGCCGCCGTCATCCTCGCGCCGCCGCGGCTGCGGCTGCGCGTGCCGCCCACGATCGACGCCGGCTGGCTCGAGGAGCTGAAGGAGCTCGTCAGCCACAACAAGGGCGATCACGAGGTCGTGCTCTGCGTGGGCGAGCGGACGCTCGTGCTCGGCGAGCAGTACCGCGTCGCCCCGTCGCGCTTCTGCGCGGAGCTGGCGGAGCTGCCGGGGGCGCCCGCCGAGGTGCTCGCCGCCTAGCCTCGCGCCGCGCCTCCCCGGCGTACCGAGGCTGGGTGGGAGCCGGGGTCGGCGTCAGTGGAGGATTTGGTCGCTATATCCGACCAAACTCTCCACTCACAGCGCCGACCCGGTCCCTGCCGCCGTCAGCCGTTGCCGTTCCCCTGCTCGCCGATCGGCTGCACCACGCCCACCTTGTGCCCCTCCGGGTCCTCGAGGTGGCCGATCAGGATGCCCGCACCGGGCACCTCGTGGGGTCCGTTGACGCGCTTGCCGCCGAGCTCCTCGGCCCGGGCGAGGTAGGCCTCGGCGTCGTCCACGCCGACGTAGAACATGACGTGGCCGTCGCTCTCGCTCGAGCCGCCGACGCCGCCGCCGATCCCGATGCCCTCGGGACTCAGGTTCCCCTCGCGGTCGGTCACGGCGTAGTCCATCGGGCCGCCCACGTGCTGGAACTCCCAGCCGAACAGCTCGCCGTAGTAGCTCCGCAGCTTGGCGCCGTCCTTGCCGACGACCTCGAAATGCATTACCGGCTGCCCCATTGCTCTGCCTCCTTCTCGGTGACGACTTGCACTTCTTAGACCATCCGCGCCTGAAAGACTCATCGGCGTGGCATCGGGGGTCGGATCGCTCGATTGGGCGCGGCGCACGCACGGGCGCCTGAGCGCACGCGACCAAGCCGAGCTGATCGCTCAGGGGGTCAAGCGCCAGGCGACGATGCTGCGCGCGCGGCTCGGCTCGAGCGCCGGCGCCGTGCTCGACCTCGACGCGTACCGTCCGCCCGACTCCGCCGCCGTGCGCGAGGCGGAGGAGCTCTGCCGCGAGGCGTCGCCGGCGTTCCTCGAGGAGCACTGCCATCGCACCCACCTGTGGGGCGTGGTGCTCGGCCGCGAGCAGGGGCTCGAGTGGGACGAGGAGGCGTTCTACGTCGCCGCGCTCACGCACGACCTCGGACTCGTCGACCGCTTCCGCGGGCACGACCCGGAGGCGGCGTGCTTCTCGCTCGACTCCGCCTCCGCGGCGCGCGAGCTGATGGCTCGCCATCCCTCCGTCGCCCCGCGCTCGGACGTCGTAGCGGAGGCGATCACCTTCCACCTGAACGCCGACGTGCCGGTCGCGAACGGGGTCGTGGCACACCTGCTTCAGCTCGGCGCCGCGGTCGACGTGACCGGCTTCCGCCTCGGTGACGTGGACCGGCGCACGCGCGCCGCGATCCTCGCCCGCCACCCCCGTCACACGATGAAGCGGGAGTTCCAGGCGCTGATGGACGAGGAGCTCGTGCGCCACCCGCAGTCGCGCCCGGCTTTCTTCACCAAGCGGTTCGGGTTCAAGAGGATGATCGAGCGCGCTCCGTTCGACGAGTGAGGCGTAAGCTGCCGTCATGGCGCAGACAGCGCAGCCGCCTCAGCTCAGCGAGTGCCGCCAGTGCTGCTCGTTCTGCGACCGGGTCCTGCTGCCGTCCGGGTGCCTCGACTCCGGCTGCCGCTATCTCTACCTCTACGACGACGAGGCGACCGGCCGCCGCTTCATGGGCTGTCTCAACAAGGTCTTCAAGGTCGAGATCGACGTCGAGCTGTTCCGCGAGTCCGAGCGCACGCGTCACGGCTTCGGCGGCGTCAAGCTGACCGGCACGCCGGTCGCTCAGTGCCGGACCGCGGTCGAGCGCGCCTACCACGGCTGCGGCGACGCCTTCGACTGCGTGAACCCGATGTTCTTCGACGACCCGGCGCCGCCCGAGGCCGCCGGCTTCGACCTCCGCGACCGCCTCTAGCGCCACGTCGCCGGACGCGATGCGCGAGGTCGTGAGCATCGGCTGCTGGGCGGGGTTCTGGGGCGATTCGCGCCTGGCCGCCGAGCAGGTCGTGCGCGGGGCCGACGTGGACTACCTCGTCGCCGACCACCTCGCGGAGATAACGATGGCGCTGCTCGCTCGCGCCCGCGCGCGCGACCCGGCCGCCGGCTACGTGACCGACGCCGTCGAGGCGCTCGCGCCGCTGCTCGGCGAGATCCACGCGCGCTCGATCAAGGTCGTGACCAACGCCGGCGGGCTCGACCCGGCCGGCTGCGCGCGGGCGCTGCGCGAGGCAGCCGCGGCCGCCGGGGTGCCGCTGCGGGTGGCCTGCGTGACGGGCGACGACGTGCTGCCGCTGGCGGATGCGCTCGGCGTCGAGTCGCCGCTCACGATGAACGCCTACCTCGGCGCGGAGCCGATCACCCGCGCGCTCGGCATGGGTGCGGACGTGGTCGTCACCGGCCGCTGCGCGGACTCCGCCGTGGTGCTCGGACCGCTGATGCACGAGTTCGGCTGGAGCCGCGACGATCACGATCTGCTCGCGGCGGGGTCGCTGGTGGGGCACATCGTCGAGTGCGGCCCGCAGGCGCTGGGGGGCCTGTTCACGGACTGGGAGGACGTGCCCGGCTGGGAGGACATGGGCTATCCGGTGGCGGAGTGCCGGCCCGACGGCAGCGCGACGATCACGAAGCCCGCGGGCACCGGCGGCCTGGTCACGCCGGCGACCGTGGCCGAGCAGGTCCTCTACGAGATCGGCGACCCCGCGGCGTACGTACTGCCCGACGTCGTCTGCGACTGGCGCCACGTGCGGCTCGAGCAGGAGGGGCCCGACCGGGTGCGGGTCGGCGGCGCGCGCGGCGGCCCGCCGACGACCACCTACAAGGCCACCGCGACGCACCTCGACGGCTACCGCCTGGTGGCGGCGGCGCTCTTCGCCGGCGGCGACGCGGCAGCGCGGGCGCGCAGGGTGGGGGAGGCGATCGTCGCCCGGGCGGGTCGGATCGCCGCCGGCGCGGGACACGGGCCGTTCACGGCGACCTCCGTCGAGGTCGTCGGCGCGGGCGACCTCTCCGGCGGGGCGGCGGACGCCCGCGAGGCGCTCGTGAAGATCGCGGCGAGCCATCCCGAGCGCGAGGCGCTGGCGATCCTGGCCGGCGAGGTAGCGCCGATGGGCCTCGTCGCGCAGGGGATGACGGGGCTCTTCGCGGGGCGCCCGCGGCCGGCCCCGGTCGTGCGGCTCTCGCACGCGCTCGTCCCCAGGTCCGAGGTCGCGGCGCGGGTGGAGCTGGACGGGCAGGTGGAGGAGGTGGAGCCGGCGGCGGGCGTCGACCGTGCGCTGGGCGGCGAACCGCTGCCCGAGGATCCGCCCGCCCCGGTCGAGGACCCGGTCGAGTTGCCCCTGCGCCGGATCGCGTGGGGCCGCAGCGGCGACAAGGGCAACGACGCGAACATCGGGCTCATCGCCCGCCGCCCCGAGCTCGCACCGGTGATCCGCGAGCAGGTGACGGCCGCGCGCGTGGCGGAGGCGTTCGGCCGCTGGCTCGAGGGGCCGGTGCGCCGCTACGAGCTGCCGGGCCTCGACGCCCTCAACATCGTGCTCGAGGACGTGCTCGGCGGCTCGGGCGGCACGTCGTCGCTGCGCTTCGACCCCCAGGGGAAGACCTACGCGGCGATCCTGCTGGACCTTCCGGTCGCGGTCCCTGGGCGACTGTGCAGTTGACCCCCCTATGAAGGGGTAAAACGCACACTCGCCCCGCGATCAGCGGTTTCCGCCGCCCGGCTTGCGCTTGGCGGAGCCGCCCGGCTTGCGCTTGGCGGAGCCGCGCGCCTTCGGCGCCGCCTTCGCGTGCGGCTCGCGCTCCGGCACCGGCAGGCCGCGCGCCCGCAGACCCTCCGCGCGGAGCTCGCGGGCCACCTCGATGTCCTCGAGCGCGGCGCCCTTGCCCGCCAGCCCGGGCCCCTCGAAGATTGCCGGCAGCCCCTCGAAGCGCGGCTCGCTGAAGAACGCGGCGCATCCCTCGCGCCCGAGCTCCCCCTCGCCGAGCGGCGCGTGGCGGTCGCGGTTGGAGCCGAGCGGCGTCATCGAGTCGTTCACGTGCAGGCAGCGCACGCGCTCCAGCCCGAGCGTGGAGACGCACTCGTCCAGGACCTCGTCGAGCCCGGAGGCGGTGCGCACGTCGAACCCGGAGGCCAGCATGTGGCAGGAGTCGAGGCAGATGCCCACTCGCTCGCTGCCCCCGCAGACGTCGAGCAGCGCAGCGAGCTCGCCGAAGGAGCGCCCGATCGTGCCCCCGGCGCCGGCGGTGTTCTCGAGCAGCAGCGGGCACGACTCGCTCTCACCCAGGGCGTGCCGGACCGCGTACCCGACCCGCTCGATCGACTCGTCCAGCGGCTCGCCCAGCGTCGACCCCGGGTGCACCACCACGCCGTCGGCCCCGATTGCGTCGCCCACCCGCAGCGCGTGCGAGAGCGAGGCGAGCGACTTCTCGCGCACCACCGGATCCTTCGACGCGCAGTTGATCAGGTACACCGCGTGGATCACGATCGACCTGACCGGGCCCGCCGCCAGCAGCTCGCGGAACTCGGCGACGTCGTCCTCGCGGTAGTTCGTCGGCCGCCACATGCGCGGGGACTGGTTGAAGATCTGGATGGCGTCGCAGTCGCGCTCGACCCCGCGCTGGAAGGCGTTGACGAGGCCGCCCGCCGGGGAGACGTGGCCGCCGATTAGCATCGCGGTGTGGCAGAGAGCATGAGGGTGAGGTTCGCGCCGTCCCCGACGGGCACGCTGCACATCGGCGGGGCGCGGACGGCAATGTACAACTGGTTCCTGGCCCGGAAGACGGGCGGCGCGTTCGTCCTGCGCATCGAGGACACCGACCGCGAGCGATCGACTCCGGAGAACGTCGCCCAGATCCACGACGCGCTCGACTGGCTCGGCCTCGACGTGGACGAGGGGCCGTTCTCGCAGGCCGAGCGCCGTCCGCGCCACGAGGAGGAGATCCAGCGGCTGGTCGGCGACGGCCACGCCTACCTCGACGAGGGGGCGGTCCGACTCAGGGTCCCCGACGAGGGCAGCACGGTGGTGGAGGACGTGATCCGCGGGCGGATCGAGTTCCAGCACGAGTCCATCGACGACTTCGTGATCGCCCGCTCGGACGGCAGCCCGCTCTACAACCTCGCGGTAGCAGTCGACGACCGCGACATGGGCATCACCCACGTGGTCAGGGGCGCCGACCACCTGTCGAACACGCCGCGCCAGCTCATGATCCTGCGCGCGCTGGGCGCCGAGCCGCCGGTCTACGCGCACCTCCCGCTCCTCCACGGCCCCGACGGGAAGAAGCTGTCGAAGCGCCACGGCGCGGCGTCGGTCCAGGAGCTGCGCGAGGCCGGCTACCTGCCCGAGGCGGTGCGCAACTACACCGCCCTGCTCGGCTGGGGCTACGACGAGAGCACCACGTTCTTCACGACCGAGGAGCTGATCCAGCACTTCTCGCTCGAGCGCGTGTCGAAGTCGCCCGCGGTCTTCGACGAGCAGAAGCTCCGCTGGATGAACGGCCGCTACCTGCGCGAGCTGAGCGCCGAGGACCTGCAGGAGCGGCTCGAGCGCCGCCACGGCCGCCCGATCCCGCGCGCGGCCGTGGCGATCGCTCAGGAGAAGATGCAGACGCTCGCGGAGTTCTGGCCGCTGGCGGGCTTCCTCGTGGAGCCGCAGCCCACCGACGAGAAGGCCTGGGGCAAGGTGATGCGCGACGGGGCCGCCGAGCGGCTCGCGCGCGCACGCGAAGCGATCGCGGAGGCGGAGCCTTTCGACCCGGAAACGCTCGAAGGACGACTCAGGCCGCTCGTGGACGAGCTGGGCGTCAAGGCCCGCGACCTCTACCAGCCGATCCGCGTCGCGATCAGCGGATCCACCATCTCTCCAGGCATTTTCGAGTCGGTGGCCGTGCTCGGGCGCGAGGAGACGCTCGCACGGATCGACCGCGCGCTGGAGCGGGCGCGCTAGCCCCACTTCACCCATACGGGTGAATAGCACCTGTGACGAGGGTTAGGGCCCAGGCCCCAACCCCGCTCACAGAGCCGGATCGGCACTCAACTCCGGAACTTGCCGTGCCGACAAAGAGGCACCGGACGGATTACCGACCCGTCCGACACGCCGCCAACGACTACCGAGCCACGGAAGGCAACACCAGAGTGGAACGAGCCCTTAAGCCGGTCTCAGACCGGAACAGCGGAACCGCCGCCGCCGACGCCCAGCGCCCTGCCGCTGAGGGCCACGGCCGCAGGCTCACGGCCGCATTCGAGGCTCTGGAGGCCTTCCCCGCCCTGGCGGAGTCGCGCAACCGCGTGCTGCGGCTCGTCCGCGAGGAGCACATGGCGGCCGGCGACGTCGTCGCCGCGATCGAGTCCGACGTCTCGCTCGTGATCGCCGTGCTGCGCATCGCCAACCGCGCGCCCGCCCCCAAGCGCGGCCGCATCACGAGCATTCCCGAGGCGATCGAGCTGCTGACGCCCAGCGGCGTCGAGGCCCTCGCCGCGCGCACCACGACCTTCGACTTCTTCGAGCGCACTCCGGGCTGGGACGCCGCCCCCGAGCGATTCCGTCTGCACGCTGTCGCCGCCCAGCGTGCGGCGGAGCGCATCGCGCGGGAGATCGAGTTCCCGGACAAGGACGAGCTGCTCGTCTCGGCGCTGCTCCACGACATCGGCAAGCTCGTGCTGGTGCACGCCTACCCCGGCTACCCGGCGCAGATCCACCGCGAGGCGCGCACTCCGGACGAGCGGCTCCACAAGGAGCGCCGCGAGCTGGGCGTGGACCACGCGCTGGTCGGCGGCGTGCTCGCCCGCCGCTGGGGCCTGCCGCCGCGGCTCGCCTCGGCGATCGAGCGCCACCACTCCGACGAGGCGAGCGGCGAGGCCCAGATCATCCGCCTGGCCGACATGCTCGCCCACTACGCCCAGGGCCACCCGATCGAGCCGGCCCGGATGCTCAAGGTCGCGCGCGAGCTCGGCCTCGACGCCGACCAGCTCCGCGGCGTGATGTACGAGCTCCCCTACGGCGGCGGCAACCAGCGCCGCCAGGTCGACCCGTGCCCGCTCTCGCCGCGCGAGGTCGACGTGCTCAAGCGCCTCGCCGAGGGCAAGGTCTACAAGCAGATAGCGCTCGAGCTGAGCCTCTCGACGAGCACGGTGCGCACGCACCTCCACAACACGTACGCCAAGCTCGGCGCCGTGGACCGCGCGCAGGCCGTCCTGCTCGCCACCCAGCGCGGCTGGATCTAGGCCGCTAGGCCGAGGCCGGCGCCGGCCGCAGCGGCGCCCGGGCCACCACCTTCGTGCCGCGCTCGCCCGTCTCGATGTCGAGCCGGCCGCCGATCAGCTCCGCCCGCTCGCGCATGCTCGCCAGGCCGATGTGCCCGGAGGTGCTCGGCGAGAGCGGCCCAGGCCCGCGGAAGCCGTCGCCGTCGTCGGAGACCCGCAGCTCCACCTCGTCGCCGACGGTCCGCAGCGTCACGACCACGCGGCTGGCGTTCGCGTGCCGGCCGGCGTTGGCCACCGCCTCCTGCGCGATGCCGAACAGCGCGCCGCAGACCTCGTTGCTGAGGTCGAGCCGGTCGACCGCCAGCTCGATGTCGATCCCGTAGCGGCGCTGCCACACCGGCCGGCACTGCTCGACCGCGATGTCGAACGAGAGCTCGTCGAAGGCGTAGGGGCCGAGCCCGACCAGCTCGTCGCGGAGCGAGCGGATGTTGCGCTGGGTGACCTGGCGCGCCTCGTGGAGCCGGTCGCGCACACCCTGCGCGTCCCCGCGCGCGACCGCGTTGTCGAGCGAGGCGAGCATCAGGTCGAGGCTGACCAGCTCCTGCACCGGCCCGTCGTGGAGGGACTCGGCGAGGCGGCGGCGCACCTCGTTCTCCGCCTCGATCGCGCGGCGCGACAGGTCGCGCGCGCGCAGGCGCTCGGCGGACTCCGCCGACCGCAGGCGGGCGACGAACAGCCCGCAGCAGAGCGCCGAGACCGCGAACAGGCACTCGGAGAAGGTCAGCATCCCACCGTCGATCGGGGTGTCCGCGAGCGCGCCGACGGGCACGAGGAAGGCGATCCCCGCGACGGCGACGAGCAGGCCCCCGCGCTCGCCCTGGAAGTACGCGTGCGTCGCGATCAGGAACAGCGCGACGAAGCGCACGCCCGCGTACGACGCGGGCTCGGCCACCTGCACCAGGCCGAGGATCAGGAGATCGCCCGCGGCGATGGCGGCGCTCAGCCCGAGCTCGGGGCGCCGCCGCGCCTGCGCCAGCAGCCAGAGCGCCCACGGGAGTGCGACGCCGGCGACGGCGAGCGCCACGCGGCCGCGGTGCGGTACGTCGAACGCGACCACCGAGGCGAGGCCGGCGGCCACGATCACCACGCGCAGGTGCGCGAACCACAGCAGCGGCCGGCCGGACTGGAGCGGGATCCGGCGGCCGATGATCATCGCGACCGCCTGAGCAGCAGCCAGCCGACGGCGGCCATGCCGACGCCGTCGATCAGCACGTCCACGGGAGTGCCGTGGCGCCCCTCGACGAACGTCTGGTGCCATTCGTCGCTGGCCGAGTAGGCGAGCGCGATCGCGACGGCGACGGCCACCGCCGCGCGTGCGCCGGCCGGCTCCCGCAGCGCTCGCCACCAGAGGAACACGAGCAGCCCGTACTCGGCCATGTGCGCGATCTTGCGCAGGACCAGGTCGAGCGTGCCGAGGCCCGACGAGAGGTCGGGCTGAGCGGAGAGCGCGAAGATCACCGCCATCAGCGCGATCGGCGGCGCCCAGAGTGCGAGCAGCGCGAGCGGTGAGCGGCGGGAGCGCGTCACCTCCATAACCTAGACTCGCCCCGCCTTGCTCGCCATAACCTCGAAGTCGCCGTACGCCGTGCGCGCCCTGAGCGAGCTGGCGCGGGTCGGCGCCTCGGGACCCGTCCCGATCGGCGAGATAGCCCGCCGCCGCGACATCCCGGTCCAGTTCCTCGAGGGGATGTTCGCCACCATGCGCCGCGCCGGCATCCTCCAGAGCCAGCGCGGGGTGAAGGGCGGCTACTCGTTCGCGCGCCCGCCGTCCGAGATCACGGTGCTGGACGTCGTCGAGGCGCTCGAGGGCACGCTCGGCACCGAGACGGCCGGCCAGGACGAGATCTGGTCCGAGGCGATCGAGGCCCTGCGCGAGCGCCTGCGCGCGACGACGATCGCGGAGATCGCCGAGCGCGAGGCGCGCCAAGCGGGCGCGCAGATGTACTACATCTAGTAGCGCGCCGGGCGGGCCCAGCCCGTCCGCGCCGGCGCCCGAGCCGGCCCGCGCCGCGCCGAGCCGGTCCGCGCCGCGCCCGAGCCCGGCCCGCGGCTTTTAGATGCCGTCAAGGCGCCGCGCTAGCCTCTCCCGCCGCATGTCCAGCCGCAAGGAGCAGAAGGAGCAGCTACGGCGCGAGCGCGAGGAGCGGGAGGCGCGCGAGAGGGCCGCGCAGGCGCGCCGCGACCGGCTCACGCGGGTCGGCGGAGCGGCCGCGCTGGCGATCGTCGCCATCGCGATCATCGCGATCGTCGCGCTCTCCGGCGGCGACGACAAGGACCCGGCCGCGGCGCAGAAGGGGCTCCAGGAGACGCAGGGTCCCTGGCAGCCGCTCGTCGACGGGCTCGAGGACCGCGAGAACGCGCTCGGGCTGCCCGCCCCGAGCGAGTCGATCTACCACGTCCACGCGCAGATCAAGATCTACGTCAACGGCAAGCAGCAGACGGTCCCCAACAACATCGGCATCGACCCGGGCAAGGGCTTCCTCTCGTCGCTCCACACCCACGACGAGAAGGGGATCATCCACATGGAGGCCGTCGAGCCGTTCCCCTTCACGGTCGGCCAGTTCATGACGACCTGGGGCGTCAAGTTCACGCCCACCCAGCTCGGCGCGTTCCGCGCCGGCAACGGCCTCGTGCTCGAGACCTACCTGAACGGCAAGAAGGTCCCCAACGGCCCGGCCACCAAGCTCAAGCAGAGCGACCGGGTCGTGATCGGGTTCGGCAAGCCGGGCTCGTTCCCCAAGGACTTCAAGCTGGATCCCGCGGCGGTCTAGCGCCGCTCGTACATACGTCCGGAAGCGACCCGCCGCCGGGCCGTCGCGCGTACCTTGGTCCTCGGCAGGGGAGCTCTTCCTCCCTCTTGGGAACATCGGAGCCGGCCTGGCCCTGGCCCTAACTACCGGGCCGGGCCGGCTCCAAGCGGTTCCGCGCGGTCCCACCCGCCGGGTACCCTCTGAGGCATGAGCCCCACGCGGGCGCAGGCCCACGCCGGCGAAGCAGCGGCGCCCATCCCAGCCAACCTCGCCGACCTCGTCGGGCGCACCCCGATGGTCCGCCTCACCCGCCTCGCGCCCGACTGCGGAGCCGAGATCGTCGGCAAGCTCGAGGCCTACAACCCGGCCGGTAGCGTGAAGGACAGGATCGGCGTCGCGATGATCGAGGCCGCCGAGGCCGAGGGCCTGATCGAGCCGGGGAAGTCGACGATCGTCGAGGCGACGTCGGGCAACACCGGGATAGCGCTCGCGTTCGTGTGCGCGGCCAAGGGCTACCGGCTCGTGCTGTTCATGCCCCAGGGGATGAGCCGCGAGCGCGAGTCGCTGCTGAGCCTCTACGGCGCCGACGTGCGCGAGACCGAGTCGATGGGCGGGATGAACGAGGCGATCGAGGCCGCGCTGCGGTTCGCCGAGGAGTGCCCGCACTGCTTCCGGCCGGACCAGTTCACGAACCCGGCCAACCCCGAGATCCACCGGCGCACCACCGCCGAGGAGATCTGGGCCGACACCGACGGGTCGGTCGACGTGCTCGTGGCCGGCGTCGGCACGGGCGGCACGATCACGGGCTGCGGCGAGCGCCTGAAGGAGCTGAACCCCGACCTGCGCGTGGTCGCGGTCGAGCCGAAGTCCTCGCCGGTGCTCTCGGGCGGCCTGCCCGGCCCGCACAAGATCCAGGGCATCGGCGCCGGGTTCGTCCCCGCCATCCTGAACCTCGAGGTGATCGACGAGATCGTGCCGGTCGACGACGAGGACGCGCTCGCCGTCGCGCGCCTCGTGTGCGCCCGCGAGGGGATCCTCGCGGGGATATCGGCGGGCGCGGCGCTGTGGGCCGCGGTCGAGGTGGGCAGCCGCCCGGAGCTCGAGGGCGCCCGGGTGGTCGCGATCGTGCCGGACTCGGGGGAGCGCTACGTGAGCACGCCCTTCTTCGCGCCGTGAACCGCGAATTCGACCCCGAACGGCTGCGCGCCGCAGGAGCGATCGTGGTCGGCCTCGGCTCGCTCGGCTCGCCGGTGGCCCTCTACCTCGCGGCGGCGGGCGTCGGGCGGATCGGCGTCGTGGACCCGGCGGTCGTCGAGCCCGAGGACCTCGACCGCCAGCCGCTCCACTTCACCCCCGACCTCGGAGTGCCGAAGGCGCAGAACGCCGCCGTGAAGCTGCGCGCGCTGAACCCCGAGGTGCACGTCGAGCCGTACCCGGCGCGGCTCGACGAGCTGAACGGCGAGGCCATCGTCATGGGCGCGGACGTGGTCGTCGACTGCGTGGGATCGGCGCTGGTGAGCGACGCCTGCTGCGCGGCCGGGGTGCCGTTCGTGACGGCGTCGGTCTCCGGGCTGCGCGGCGAGGTGCTGAGCGTCCGCCCCGGCGAGTCGGCCTGCCGGCGCTGCGCGGCGATGGAGGAGGCGACCGGGCGCGCGCCGGGCGCGCTGGCCGGGGTCGTCGGCTCGATCCAGGCGCTCGAGGCGCTCAAGCTGCTCACCGGAGTCGGGCGGCCGCTCCTCGACACGGTCCTTCGGATCGATGCGGCGACGATGGAGCAGCGCCGCGTGCCCGCCGCGCGCCGCGACGGCTGCGAGTCCTGCGACCGCGTCCCGGCCCCGGCGGGAGCGGCCTGATGGCCCTCGGAGCGCTGGCCCGGGTCGCCGGCGAGCTGCGCCGCGACGTGCGCGCCGCGCAGGATCGCGACCCGGCCGCGCGCGGCCTGGCCCGCTTCGAGATCCTGCTGACCTACGGCGGCGTGCACGCGCTGCTCGCACACCGCGTGGCCCACGTGCTGCACGAGGCCGGGATCCCGCTGATCCCGCACGCGATCGCCTACTTCGCGAAGGTGCTGACCGGCGTCGAGATCCACCCGGGCGCCCGCATCGGCCAGGGCCTGTTCATCGACCACGGGGCGGGCGTGGTGATCGGGCAGACGGCGGAGGTGGGCGACAACGTCACGATCTACCAGCACGTGACCCTCGGCGGGACGGGGTTCGCCCCGGGCAAGCGGCACCCCACCGTGGAGGACGACGTGGTGATCGGTTCCGGCGCGAAGCTGCTCGGGCCGATCCGCGTGGGGCGCGGGGCCAAGGTGGGCGCGAACTCCGTCGTGATCCACGACGTGCCGGTGAACTCGACGGTGGTCGGCAACCCCGGGCACCCGGTGCGCGTCGACGGCAAGCGGCCGAGCGGCCCCGACGCCGACTGGGCGCATCTTCCAGACCCGGTTGCGGACGCCATCCGCGCGCTCGCGGCGCGGGTCACCGAGCTCGAGGCGCTGCTCGAGGAGGCCACCGGGCGCAAGCCGGACTCGGGCGCGGACGTGCGGCCGATCCGCCCGGCGGCGGGCGGCGACCCGACCGGCGGCTAGTACCAGACGCAGCGCGTCCGGTGGCGGCGGACCGCCTTGTAGCGCGGCCCCTGGCCGCGGTCCCACAACCAGGTGTCGAGCACGCGCGGCGCCACGCCCAGCTCCGCGGCGATCAGCTCGCACGCGTGCGCGGCGGCCGCGCGGATCTCGCACTCGGCGCCGCCGGGCTCGAGCAGCTCACCCGCGTCGATGCGGCGCGCCAGCGCGGGCTCGTAGCGCAGGACCCCGTCCACGCGCAGGACGTGGGGGACGAGGTTGTCGGCGAAGATCGTGAGCTCGTCGAGGTCGTCGAAGCGCGCGACGCCGGCCAGCGCGAGGTCGTTCGGCGTGATCTGGGCGCGCTTCCAGAAGCCGCGGTCGTCGAAGAACGGCATGCCCGCCGCGAGCTGCTCGGCGAGGCGCTCCGCGGAGCCGTCCGCGGCCGCGATCGCCTCGGCGGCGGTGCGCTCGCCGAGCCAGCCGCCGAGGTCGTTCAGCGCGCGCGCGTACAGCGCCATCAGCTCGTGGTCGGCGGGCTGGCCGAGGGTCGCGGCGACGGCGCTCGGCGTGAGCGCGCGCAGCTCGGCGCTCGACCAGGGCCCCGTGGCCCGGAACTTGTCCGCCAGCGCCCAGGACACGGTGTAGTAGCCGGAGCAGCCGGGCCGCTTGTTCAGCGTGGGGAACCAGCCCGAGCCGAAGTTGATCGAGTCGAGCGTGAGGACGTAGGCGGCGACGTCCTCGGGCGGGCCCTCGAGGTAGTGGCGCTCGGGGTCCAGGACCGGGGGCGGGCCGGGCATGACGTCGCCGAGGCGGTCGAGGTCGATGCGGACGAGCTCGCTCGCCTCCGCGATCTCCCGGCAGCGGGTTCGGACCTGCTCGCAGATGGCCACGCGGAGAGGCTACGGCCGCCGGGCCCAGGTCTATCCTCGATCGGGTGTCCGCGACCGCCGCCCGCGAGCGCCTCCTGGAGGGCCTGAACGAGCCTCAGCGCGAGGCCGTGATCCACGACGAGGGCCCGCTGCTCGTGCTGGCCGGAGCCGGGAGCGGCAAGACGCGCGTGCTCACGCACCGGATCGCCTACGCCGTGGAGACCGACCGGGCGGCGCCCGGCGAGATCCTCGCCATCACCTTCACGAACAAGGCCGCCAAGGAGATGGGCGAGCGCGTGGAGATGCTGGTCGGGCGCCGCTCGCGCGCGATGTGGCTGATGACCTTCCACTCGGCGTGCGCGCGGATGCTGCGCGCCGAGGGCCCGCGGCTCGGGTACACGCGCGGCTTCACGATCTACGACGAGGCCGACTCCGTGCGGCTCGTCAAGCACTGCATCGAGGCGCTCGACGTGGACCCCAAGCGCTTCACGCCGCGCGCCGTCAAGCGGCAGATCTCGGACGCGAAGAACACCCTGAAGGACGCCGCCGCGTACCGGGAGACCGTCGGCTCGTTCTTCGAGCAGACGGCGGCCGACGTCTACGAGCTCTACGAGAAGCGGATCCACGCGGCCAACGCGATGGACTTCGACGACCTGCTGGTCCGCTGCGTGGACCTGCTCCAGCTCTTCCCGGAGGTGCGCGAGCGCTACCAGCAGTCCTTCCGCCACGTGCTGGTGGACGAGTACCAGGACACCAACCGCGCCCAGTACCGCTGGCTCCAGCTCCTGGCGAGCGAGCACCGCAACCTCTGCGTGGTCGGCGACGACGACCAGTCGATCTACGCCTTCCGCGGCGCCGACCTGCGCAACATCCTCGACTTCGAGGACGACTTCCCGGACGCGCGGGTGATCAAGCTCGAGCAGAACTACCGCTCGACCCAGAACATCCTGTCCGCGGCGAACGCGGTGGTGTCGAACAACCGCGCCCGCAAGCACAAGGCGCTGTGGACCGACGCCGGCGAGGGCGACCCGGTCCGCGTGGCCGAGCTCGAGGACGAGCACGCGGAGGCGCGCTACGTGACCGACCGGATCGAGCGCCACGTGGAGGAGGGCGGGTCGCGCAGCGAGATCGCGGTCTTCTACCGGACCAACGCCCAGTCGCGCGTGCTCGAGGACATGCTGGTCCGCTACAACGTCAGCTACCAGGTGATCGGCGGCACGCGCTTCTACGAGCGCGCCGAGGTCAAGGACGCGATCGCCTATCTCACGCTGCTCACCAACCCGCAGGACGTGGTGGCGTTCGAGCGGATCGTCAACTCGCCGCGGCGGGGCATCGGGAACACCACGCAGGCGCGCATCGTGAGTCACGCGAACACGATCGGCGAGCCCGTGTGGGACGTGGCGTCCTCGCCGGAGGAGATCCCCGGCCTCGGTGCGGCGGCGGTCAAGGCGGTCGACCGGTTCATGTCGACGATGGAGCGGCTCAAGGAGTGGGCGAACACCGCGTCGGTCGGCGACCTGCTCCAGCAGGTGCTCGACGAGACCGGCTACCTGGAGGCCCTGCGGGCGGAGCGGACGATCGAGGCCGAGGGGCGGATCGAGAACCTCGAGGAGCTCGTCGGCGTCGCGCGGGAGTACGACGCGACCGCGGACGAGCCCGAGGTCGAGGAGTTCCTCCAGCAGATCGCGCTGTTCTCCGAGCAGGACAACCTGAGCGACGACGAGGGCGTGGTCACGCTGATGACGCTGCACAACGCGAAGGGGCTCGAGTTCCCGGTCGTGTTCATGATCGGCTGCGAGGACGGCGTGTTCCCGCATTCGCGCGCGATCGAGTCGGGCGACCTCGAGGAGGAGCGGCGGCTCTGCTACGTGGGCATCACGCGCGCCCGCAGGCAGCTCTGGCTGACGTTCGCGCGCACGCGCTCGCTGTACGGGGGGCGCGAGTGGAACATGCCGAGCCGGTTCCTCGACGAGCTGCCGGACGAGCTCGTCGAGCGCGAGACGCAGGAGCCCAAGCGCTTCCAGCAGAGCTGGTCCACGCGCGAGAGCCTCGGGTCCGGCTCGCGGCTCGGCATCGGCGGCTCGATCGGGCGCGCCACGGGCGGGGGCGCTCCCACCCCGCAGCGCAAGGAGCCGATCGCCGGCGGCGGCGCCTCGTTCGCGCTCGGCGACGACGTGGTGCACGCCACGCTCGGCGACGGGGTGGTCACTGGGCTCGAGCCGGGTGGGCTCGTGGTGGTGCGGTTCGCGGGCGACGGGTCGGAGCGCAAGCTCATGTCCGACTACGCACCGCTCAAGAAGCGATAGTCGCTCCGGCCCCGGCGGTACATTCCCGGCCGTGAACCCGCGACGGCTGCGGATAGGGGAGTGGGTCACCGCGCTGGCGGGCGTCGCGCTGCTCGCCGTGATGTTCCTCGACTGGTACGAGGCGGGCGGCTCCGGCGCCAGCGCGTGGGAGGCCTTCTCGGTGATCGACGTGCTGCTCGCGATCGTGGCGCTGATGGCGATCTCCGTGGGGGTCATGGCGGCTGCGCACAACACGCCGGCGGTGTCGCTGGCGATCGCGTCGCTGCTGCTGACGGTGGGCGCCGTCACGATGCTGGTCCTCGCCGTGCGAGCGCTGGTGGTGCCGGAGCTGACGGTCGGTGGCGCCACGGTGCCGGGCGACGACGTGGAGAGGGCGGGTGGGCTCTGGCTCGGCCTCGGCGCGACCCTGCTGGTCACGCTCGGGGCGCTGGCGTCCATGCGCGACGAGCGCTTCCCCGAGGGTGCCCGGATCGAGGTGCCGGTGGAGACGCTGCCCCCGCCCGAGGGCGGCAAGGCGTGACCACCGGCGCGCCCGCGACCGACGCCGGCGGGCGCGAGCCGGGCTCGAGCGAGCCGAGCGGGTTCGTCGGCCGCGGCGGCTGGCATCTGATCGCGTTCCTCGCCGCACTGGCCCTGATCCTCGCGCTTTCGATCGACTGGTACACGACCGAGCAGGGTCAGGAGTTCCGGCGGGTCGAGGACAACGCGGGCAGCGCGCGGCAGGTCGAGCCCGACCTCGACGAGCGCGCCGCGCAGGCCGCCGAGGGGGAGGAGAAGACGGCCTGGCAGGCGGACGCGTTCGTCGACCGGCTGATCCTGCTCGCGTGCCTGATCGCGTTCGTCGCCGCCGTCGCGGCGGCGTTCATGCGATCGGCGGGGAGGCGGCCGGAGCCGCCCTGGCACCCCAGCGCGATAGCCACCGTCGCCGGGGTGGTGGGGACGCTCTTGATCCTCTACCGGATGTTCCAGCCGCCCGAGGTGAACGAGGGGGCCGTCATCAAGGCGGGTGCGCCGCTGGGGCTGGTCGCGGTCGGCGTGCTGACGATCGGGTCGCGGCTGGCGGTGCTGGCGGAGCGCGACGAGCGCGCCGGGGCCGGTGGCGAGGCCGGCCGGGCGACCGCTGCCGGTCGCGGTGGAGCCGTCACGGGGCCGCCGGAGCCCGCCGACGCCGAGCTTTCCGAGCTGGCCGCGGCGCCATCGAGTGCGCCCGCCGAGGAGGAGCGCGGCGGGTGGCGCAGCAGGCTGCGGCGCAGGCCGGCGAAGGAGCCGGCGGGCGCGGAGGCCGAGGAGCCAGCCGCGACCGAGCCCGCGGCGCCGTTCGAGTTCGACTTCCCGGCGCCCCCGCCTGACGCCGCGCAGCGGGAGGAGGCCGGTGGCCCGCCGGCCGAGCAGCCCCCCACGCCCGTGGCGCCCGCGCCGTCCGGGGAGCCCGCGCCGTCCGGGGAGCCCGCGCCGCCCGGCGAGCCCGAGCCGCTCCGCGAGTTCGAGCCGATCGAGGAGCCCGCGCCGTCCGGTGAGCCCGAGCTGCTCGGGGACCCCGCACCGATCGACGAGTCCGCAGCGCCCGGCGAACCCGAGCCGCTCGGGGACCCCGCGCCGTCCGGCGAGCCCGAGCCGCTCCCGGAGCCCGAGGCCGATCCGGGACCGTACTCGTCAGCCGAAGCCGCCCCGTTCGCGGAGATGGCCCCGTTCGCGCAGCTGCCGCCGCTCGACGAGCCACCCCCGCCCGCGCCCGAGGGCGCATCGGACGACGAGCCGCCCCCGCCCGCCCCCGAGGGCGAGCCCGCCCCGCCCGAGGTGTCGCCCCCGGCAGAGGACCCGCCGCCGCTCGCGCCCGAGCCGCCGCTCGCGCCCGAGCCGCCCCTCGCGGCGGAGCCGCCTCCCCTCGCGCCCGAGCCGCCTCCCCTCGCGGCGCCGCCTCTGGTCGAGCCAGACGAAACGCCGGCCTCCGGCTCCCTCTGGGCCGGGCCGGCGGCGGAGGAGCAGGCGGCCGAGGAGGCGCCGGGGGTGGACCAGCGGCCGGTCGGCGGCGAGAGTCCCGAGGAGGCTCCCGCCTGGGCGGCTCCGAACCCCGACTCATACGAGGAAGCGTCCGCCCCGCCCGAGCCATCCGAGGACCCGCTGATGGAAGAGCCGCCGGAGGCCGAGCCGCGCCCAGGCGACGTAGCCGTCGAGGACGAGCCGGACGAGTCCGAGCCCACGAGCGCGGAGGCGATCGGCTTCGAGTCGCTCGCGGAGGAGCCGGTCGAGGAGGCGCCCGTCGACCCCGACCCGGTCTCCGACGCCCCGGTCGAGGAGGCGCCCGTCGAGTCACCCGCCGATCCGCCGCGGGTCGGCGAGGAGATCGAGTTCGAGTACGAGCCCGAGTCGCCGGACGACACCGCACCGCCGCCCGACGCGGGCACGCGGGAGGACGAGCCCGACGACCGCGGCGGCGCCTAGCGAGCCCTGCCGAACCTGGGGATTAAGCCGTTCCGCCAACGGCGTATTCCCGTAACCGGAGGATTTGGTCGCCTATACAGCCCAAACCCTCCGGTGAGGGTTCGCCTCCCTACAGGGTGGAGAATCCTTCGGTGACGGAGAGCTCGGACCTCGCGGTCGGCCGCGGGCGCAGCGGGGCCGACGTCTCCTGCTTAGCCGCCGATGCGCTGTGCCAGCCCGCGCGCCACCCGGCGCGCCACGGCCATGATCGTGAGCATCGGGTTGGCTCCGAGCGAGGTGGGGAGGACGCTGGCGTCGGCCACGTAGACGCCAGGCGCGTCGTGCGCCTCGCCGGTGAGTCCGACGACGGAGTCCGCGGCGGTCGCGCCCATCCGCGCCGTGCCCATCGGGTGGAATGCCTCCAGCCGCAGCTCGGCGGGCCTCACGCGCCGCCCCTCCAGCGACTCGCCCGGACGGAGCACGCCGGCTCCCGCCACCTGGGGGTACACCTCGCTCGCGCCCGCGGCGAAGTGAACCTCCGCGACCCGGGCGATGCCGAACGCGAGCGTCGCGGCATCCGCACGCGTGAGCCGGTACGAGAGCCGGAGCGCACCGGCCCGCAGCCGCACCCGCCCCTCGGACCTGTCCGCGAGGTGGACCCCGACGATCCCCATCTCGCCGTAGTGCTCGACCCGCTCGGCGAACGACGCGCCCGCCCCGGGCATCCAGTGAGCGCCGAACGGCAGCGGCGAGAACGTCGCCTCGAGGAACAGCCCGCGGTCGAGCCACTCGTCGATGGCCCACGACTGCATCACACCGTCCCACCCGCGCGCGTCGCGCCCCTCGTACCGCGCGCCGACCCAGCAGGCCGGCTGTATGCGCAGGTGCCGCCCCAGGTGACCGGACGAGTTCGCGAGCCCCTGGGCGAGCAGGAGCTCGGGGGTGCCGAGCGCCCCCCCGGCGAGCACCACCGCGCGCGCCTCGACGGAGAAGCGGCCGCACCGCACCCCGGCCGCACGCCCGCCGCGCAGCAGCACCTCGCCGGCCCGCGTACCTGAGAACACGCGCGTCCCCGCCGCCACCGCCCGGGGCAGCTCCGACACGTGCATCGCCTGCTTCGCGTCGAGGGCGCAGCCCATCGGACAGGTCCCGCAGCAGGTGACGTCCGCGGCCGCACGCGAGAGCGGACCGTTCGACGCCCCGATCGCCTCGGCGCCCGCCCGGCAGAGCTCCGCGTTCACCCCGGCCCACGCTGGATCGACGGGCGCCACGGCCAGGTCGCGCTCCACGGACTCGAACTCCTCCTCGATCTCCGGCGCCCACGCGATGCCGTGCTCGTCGCGCCAGCGGGTGAACACGTCGCTCGGTGGGCGCATCGCCGTGCCCGAGTTGATGACCGTGGTCCCGCCCACGCAGCGCCCCACCGGCAGCGGGATCGGCGGCCGGCCGTCGCAGGCGGTCAGACCGCCGTCGCGGTAGAGCGTCCGCAGCGCGTGGAGGGGGTCGATGCCGAAGTCGCGCGCGTCGTGGTGGTCGCCCTCCTCTACGACGACCACGTCCAGCCCCGACTCGGCGAGCACTCGCGCGGCGGTCGCTCCGCCGGCTCCCGACCCGACCACGACGACGTCGCAGCGCAGGACCTCGCCGTCGGGAGGGGGGAGGCAGGGGGTGAGAACGGGTGAGGGTCTGACCCTCCCCCTGGCCGCTTCGTCGTAGTCGTCGGCTACCTCACAGCGGGGGTCCCAGCCGACCGCTTCGCGTACGCGCGCGTCGCGCGTGTACGACGCGCAGGTCAGCGTCTTGGCGAGCAGCACGATCGAGCGACGGTTCAGCGACCGGCTCGACTCCATCCGCTCGATGTGCCGCGCGCGGGCTGGTGCCGGCATCCGCGAGAAGCGCCGGGGGAAGGGGGAGAGCTCCAGCGTCGCGAGGGCGAGTCGAGCGATCAGGCGCATCCGCGGCGGTCCCTGCGCGACCAGCGCCAGGGCGTCGTCGGCGACGCGCGCCGGGGGGCTCGGCAGCCGCTCGGTCGGCGGGAGGAGCGCCTCCGCGAAGGCCGCGATCGTGCGGCGGGCCGCTCTTCAGCCGGGCGCCGGGGAGGCCGGGCCGGAGGGGGAGGCCGGGCCGGAGGCGGAGCCGGGGGTCGCGAAGGGGCCCGCCGCCTCCACCCGCCCCGCCAGCGACCAGCACAGCAGCGCGGTGCCGACCAGGCTCCCGTCCACCAGGAAGTTCAGGAGGTAGACGAAGACGTCGTCGTCGAAGAGGAAGAACGCGCCCGTGGTCAGCGACGACGCCGCCTTCCCCGCGGCGAGCACCAGCAGCAGCGGCCTGTAGCGCACCACGTCGAGCGACACCACGAGGGCGATCCCCGTGATCACCGTCATGTACGCGAAGCCGAGCCCGAGCCAGAACCTCTGGTCGGTCTCGGCGCCGGGGGAGAAGTCGCCGAACCACCCGCCGACGTCGTCCATCCGCCCGATCACGCCGTCGGGCGTCACCAGGAACAGCAGCCCCACGACGGCGAACGTCGCGGCGAGCATCCGCATCGTGAGCACGACCAGTCGTTCGGCCGCCTCGGGCGCCATTGCCGGCATCGTAACCGGCCTCCATAGAATCGCCGCCGTGATCGAGCGCGAGCAGGTCCTCCACGTGGCGCGGCTGGCGCGCCTTCGCCTCACCGACGAGGAGGTCGACCGGATGGCCGGCGAGCTGTCGGGCATCCTCGACCACATCGAGAAGATCAACGAGCTCGACCTCGCCGACGTCGCCCCGACCGCCCACGTGATCGACGTGGAGAACGTCCTGCGCCCCGACGAGCCGCGCCCGAGCATGCCGCGCGAGCGCGCCCTCGACCACGCGCCGGACGCCGGCGACTCGGGCTTCCGGGTGCCGAGCCCGGGCGGCGCCGCGTGAGCGACGTCCTCGACCTCACCGGCGCCCAGGCCGCCGAGCGCATCCGGGCCGGCGAGCTGGCGCCGAACGAGCTCTTCGACGCCTACCGCGAGCGCGCCGCCGGGCACGACGACCTGAACGCGTACCTGTGGGTGGCCGAGGCCGCGCCCGACGCCCCACCAGAGGGGAACGCCCCGCTCGCCGGCGTCCCGCTCGCGGTGAAGGACCTGTTCTGCGTGGAGGGCGTCCCGAGCCAGGCGGCGTCGCGCATCCTCGAGGGCTACCGCCCGCCCTACTCGGCCACGGCGGTCACGAAGCTCAACGCCGCCGGCGCACCGACGCTCGGCAAGACCAACATGGACGAGTTCGCGATGGGCTCGTCGAACGAGAACTCGGGCTACGGCCCCGTCCGCAACCCGTGGGACCGCGAGCGCGTGCCCGGCGGCTCCTCGGGCGGCTCGGCGGCCGCGGTGGCCGCCGGCCTGGCCCCGTGGGCGATCGGAACCGACACCGGCGGCTCGATCCGCCAGCCGGCCGCGCTCTGCGGCGTCGTCGGCCTCAAGCCCACCTACGGCGCGGTCAGCCGCTACGGGATGATCGCCTTCGCCTCCTCGCTCGACCAGTGCGGGCCGATCACGCGCGACGTGACCGACTGCGCCCACCTCTTCAAGCACCTGGTCGGGCGCGACCCGTGCGACTCCACCTCGCTCGACTACCCCGAGCCCGTCGAGATCCCCACCGCCGAGAGCCTCGCGGGCGTGCGCTTCGGCGTCCCGCCGGAGCTGAGCGGCGAGGGGATCGAGCCGGGCGTGATGGAGGTCTTCGAGCGCACGCTGAAGCTGGTCGAGGAGCTGGGCGGAACCATCGACGAGGTCAAGCTCCCGCACTCGCCGCACGCGATCTCCGCGTACTACGTGATCGCGCCCGCGGAGGCGAGCGCCAACCTGGCCCGCTACGACGGCGTCCGCTACGGCATTCGTGAGGCCGCCACCGACCTCACCAGCATGTACGAGGAGACCCGCGCGGCGGGCTTCGGCGACGAGGTCAAGCGCCGGATCATGCTCGGGACCTACGCGCTCTCGTCCGGCTACTACGAGGCCTACTACGGCCGCGCCCAGCGCGTGCGCACGAAGATCGCCGAGGACTTCAAGGCTGCGTTCGAGACCGTGGACCTCGTCATCACGCCGACCAGTCCGACCGTCGCCTTCCGCCTCGGCGAGCGCACCGACGACCCGCTCGCGATGTACCTCTCGGACTACTGCACGGTCTCGATGCCGCTCGCCGGCATCCCGGCGATCTCGATCCCGGGTGGCCTGTCCGAGGGCCTGCCGGTCGGCATCCAGCTCGCCGGTCCGGCCTTCAGCGAGAACCGGATCCTCGGGGCCGCCCACGCCCTCGAACGCGGCATCGGCTTCGACGGGAGCGCCGCCCGTGGCTGACGCGCTGGCCGAGCGCCACTACGAGCCGGTCATCGGCCTCGAGATCCACGTGCAGCTCAGGACGCGCACGAAGATGTTCTGCGGCTGCGAGCTGTCCTTCGGCGAGGAGCCGAACACGCGCACCTGCCCCGTCTGCCTCGGCCATCCAGGCACGCTGCCGGTCACCAACGCCGAGGCGGTGCACTTCGGCCTGATGATCGCGATGGCGCTCGGCTGCGACGTCGCGCCGCGGTCGATCTTCCACCGCAAGAACTACTTCTATCCCGACCTGCCCAAGGGCTACCAGATCTCCCAGTACGACATCCCGCTCGGCAGCGCCGGCCAGCTCGGCGACGTGCGCGTGCACCGCGTGCACCTCGAGGAGGACGCCGCCAAGCTCGTCCACGCCGGCAGCTCGGGCCGGATCCACGGCGCCCAGGCGAGTGCGGTGGACTTCAACCGCGGCGGCACGCCGCTCGTGGAGATCGTCAGCGAGCCCGACCTGCGCAGCGCCGCCGACGCCGCCGAGTGGGCGCGGCTGCTGCGGGCCACGCTCAGGCGCCTCGGCGTCTCCGACGTGAACATGGAGGAGGGGTCGCTGCGCGTGGACGCCAACGTGTCGATCCGCCCCGCCGGCGAGTCCACCCTCGGCACCAAGACCGAGCTGAAGAACATGAACTCGTTCCGCTTCCTCGAGCGCGGGATCGTCGCGGAGATCGCGCGCCAGGAGGCGATCGTGCGCGACGGCGGCGCGGTCGTGCAGGAGACCCTCCACTTCGACCCGCAGACCGGCGACCTTAGCCCGCTGCGCTCCAAGGAGGAGGCACACGATTACCGCTACTTCCCCGAGCCCGACCTCGTGCCGCTGGCGCCCACCGAGGAGATGCTCGCCCGCGCGCGCGACGCGCTCCCCGAGCTGCCCGCCGCGCGCGCCGAGCGGCTCGAGGAGGCGCTCGGGCTGCCCGCCGCGCAGGCGAAGCTGCTCGCGTTCCGCGGCGAGCTCGGCGACTACTACGAGGAGGCCCTGGCCGCGGGCGGCGGGGCGCACGCCGGGCCGCTCGCCAACTGGGTGACGGGCGAGCTGCTGGCGCGCCTCGGCGACGCCGAGCCCGCCGACTCGCGGGTCGAGCCCGCCGCGATCGCGAAGCTCGTCGCGATGGTCACCGAGAAGAGGATCGCCGGCAACGCCGGCAAGGAGGTGCTCGCCGTGCTCGCCGACGAGGGCGGCGACCCCGAGCGGATCGCCGAGGAGCGCTCGCTCGGGATGGCCGACACGAGCGAGCTCGACGCGATCGTGGACCGCGCGATCGAGCAGAACGCCGACGCGGTCGAGAAGGTCCGCTCCGGCAACGACAAGGCGATCGGGGCGATCATGGGCGCCGTGATGCGCGAGACCAAGGGCCGCGCCGACGGCGGCGAGGTCCAGCGGATGATCCGTGAGCGGATTCACGCTTAGCCTGGCCCCGCCGGGGCGTATGATCGCCGCTCGAACCGCTGTCACAGGAGGCGCCCGATGTCCCGACTGATCCGCATGGACTCCACCGGCCATTCGACCCTCGCGGAGTGGACCGCCGCCGACGAGGCCGCGTTCCGCCAGGCGTCCGAGGCCTTCCGGCGCGAGACCGAGCTGGGCTACATCGGCGTGGTGAGCGCCGGGCCGGGCAAGGCGACCCACGTGCGCGAGCTGCCCGCCGACGCCGACGTCGTGATCATGCGCAAGCCCCTCGCGGGCGGCTAGCCAAGCGGTGGCGACCGCCGAGCCGGCGGCCCCCGGGAGCGCCCTTCCGGAGCTCGCCTCCGTCCCATGGCGCCACCGCGCGAGCGCCGCGAGCCTGCGCAGCCGCGGGCGGATCTGGACCGCGTTCACCGTCGCCTACGTGGCGCAGTGGATCCTCGTCGCGGGCGTGCTGCTCGCGCTCGAGCCGCTCTCGGCGCCGGTGGCCGGGGTGGGCCTGGCGATGGCCGTCGTCGTGCCCAAGCTCTACGCGGCGCGCGGGGCCACGGTGCTGCGGCCGAAGGGCCCGCGCGAGGGTCCCGCCGAGTCGGTCGCCCAGGGCTTCCTCGGCGACCTGCTCGGCCACGAGGAGCGCGAGCTCCAGCGCCGGACCGGACTCGCACTGGAGGACGGCCGGCTCGGCACCTGGGTGGTCGGTGAGCGCGGCGCCGCGCTCGTGACCGGCGGCGGCCGCCGCGTGCACTGCTTCTGCATCCGCACGACCGACCCCGAGCTGCCGCCGTCCGACCGGATCGCGCACCTGCTGCTGGCGCTGCGCACCGACGAGGAGGGCTTCGCCACGGTGGCCAACCACACGTTCACCGGCGCCACCCGGCGCCTGTCCCAGCGGATCGACGAGCACGCCCGCCCCGCCCTGGCCGCGGCGGCGCGACGCGACGCCGAGCGCGCCGGCTAGCCGTGGCCTGGCGGGTGGTGATCGCCGGCGGCGGGTTCGGCGGGCTCTACGCGGCCCGCCGCCTCGAGCAGGTGCTCCCGCCCCAGGCCGCGCAGGTCACGCTCGTCACCGACGTCAACTTCCTGCTCTACACGCCGCTGCTCCCGGGCGCGGCCGCCGGCACGCTCGAGCCCCGCCACGTCGTGATCCCGGTCCGCGAGGAGCTGCGCCGCACCGAGATCCGCCTCGGCCGCATGATCGGGCTCGACCCCGCCGCCGCCACGATGCGCGTGGCCAACGCTCACGGAACCGAGGAGGACCTGCACTACGACCAGGTGATCCTCGCGCCCGGGTCCGTCTCGCGGGTGCTGCCGATCCCCGGCCTGGCCGACCACGCGCTCGGATTCAAGACGCTGGCCGAGGCGGTGAAGGTGCGCAACCAGGCGCTGCTCAACCTCGAGATCGCCGAGTCGCTCGAAGACGAGGAGGCCCGCCGGCCGTATCTCACGTTCGTGTTCGTCGGGGCCGGCTACGCGGGTGTCGAGGGGATCGCGGAGCTGCAGGGCTACGTCGCCGACGTGATCGAGCGCTACCCGCGCTGCCGGCTCGACGGCACGCGCTGGATCCTCGTCGAGGCCGGTGACCGGATCATGCACGAGATCTCGCCGGGCCTCGCGGACTTCGCCACGCGCGAGCTGCGCCGGCGCGGCATCGAGGTGCACGCGAACACGCGCATCGACTCGATCGGCGCCGACCGCGTCACCCTTTCGACCGGCGAGGACGTGCCCGCGCGGCTCGTCTGCTGGACGGCCGGCGTGAAGCCGCCGCCGCTCGTCGCCGAGCTCGGACTGCCGCTCGACGACGGCGGGCGGATCGAGACGGACGCTTGCATGCGCGTGACCGGGCACGAGAACGTGTGGGCCATCGGCGACGCCGCCGCCGTGCCCGACCCGGCCCAGGGGCGCAAGCGGCCGTGCCCGCCGACCTGCCAGCACGCGCTGCGCCAGGGAAAGGTGGTGGCCGAGAACGTCGCGGGGGCGCTCGGCCACGGGCGGATCCGCAAGTTCCGCTACAAGACGCTCGGCGTCTTCGTGGACATGGGGCGCCACCAGGCGGTGGCGGAGATGCTCGGCGTGAAGCTGCGCGGCTTCCCGGCCTGGTGGTTCGCGCGCACCTATCACCTGTGGATGATGCCCGGCGCCGCGCGCAAGGCTCGCCTGGTCACGGATTGGACGGTCGGCCTGATGTTCGGCCGCGGCTCGGCGGAGCTCGGCCAGCTCGGCCATCCGCCGCCCCTGGACTGACCGCCTGAGCCGTTCCGAGTGGCGCGTTGGCCACATCCGCGTTACCGTGGACGCATTGAAGGATCGAGCAGTAGCCCAGGGAGGGGCAGGGACATGAACAGGGCTCGCATCGCACTCGTCGCGGTCGCGGCATGTTTCGCCGCCGTACTGCCGGCGCCGCCCGCCGCCGCCGCTGAGGCGTGGGAGGCCGTCGGAGCGCCGATCGACACCGGCCAAGCGTCGCCGGCCGATTTCGACCTCAAGCGAATCGACGGCGCGCCGACGATCGCCTACGCGCACTGGAACGGCACCAATCGCGAGATCCGCGTGGTCCGCTACAGCGGCGGCAAGTGGCGCCGGCTGGGGACCCGGGTGAACGCCGACCCCGCGCACGAGGCCACCCGGCCGTCGCTGGCGGCGGGTCCGGGCGGCATCCCGTGGGTGGCGTGGATCGAGGAGGACTCCGACGGCATCACGCAGATCCGGGCCGCGCGCTACAGCGCCTCCGAGGACCGCTTCGTCGAGCCCGTCGGCGGCGATTGGCCGATCCAGTCGAGGCCACATCCGGAGATGGGCGGCTACGACTACAAGTACTTCCGCGGCGTGCGTGCGCAGATCGCGTTCGTGGGCTCCCGCGCACACGTCCTCTACGTGGCCGACAACCCGAGCGAGCTCGTCATCGGCATCAAGCGACTGTCGCTCGACCGCCGCTCCTGGCGAGGGGTGTCCGCGCCGCGCCGCTTTGCGCCGTCGTCCTTCCGGGGCACCGTGATCGAGGGCGTGCTGCACACGGCTTTCAGCAGCCGCCTGGGGGGCGAGGCGCGCGTCGACCGCCTCGGTCCGAACGGCTGGGAGCAGCTGGGCGCGGGCCTCAGCGAGGTGGCGGGGGAGTTCTACGAGAGCTCGATCTCCGGGCTGGCCGGCGTGGGCGGCGTGCCGCACGCGGCCTGGAACCCCTGTTGCGGAGAGACTCCGGGCGGCCAGGTGGCGCGTTTCGTCGACGGCCGGTGGCAGAACATCGGCGGCGGCCTCGGCGACGCCGGCGCGGGCACCCTGCGCTTCATCGGCGGGCGCCTGTGGGTGACGGCGTGGCACGACGGGCTCTTCGCTCTCCGCCTGGCCGAGGACGAGAGCGACTGGCTCCCGACGCCGGTGATCGAGGCCCAGAGCGGCGGCGGCCTGACCGGCATCGACGGCGTCCCGCATACGGCGTGGCGCAACGCCGAGGGGCAGATCCTCGTCTCGCGCCTCACCGGGGTCGCGCCCGCGGGACCCGACGACAACGACGGCACGGCCTCCCCGTGCGCGGTCGCCGACGCGGAGATCGCGGCATCGGTCACGGCGCCCCCGCCGCCCGCGCCGTGGCCGCCGGCCGACCCGGCTGACTCGGCCGACGCGAGCTGCCCCAGCACGAGGCCCGAGCCGCCGGGCGAGGGCCCGGGCGGCAACCCCGGTCACGGCAACCCCGGGGCCGGAAACCCCGGGCCGGGCAACCCCAACCCGTCAGCGCCGGTGTCGTACCAGCCGGGTCCCTGCGGGCCGCGCCTGCTCGGGACCGCGCGTGCGGACACGCTGACCGGCGACGCCGCGCGCAACGAGATCGCGGGACGCGCCGGCGCCGACAAGATCAGCGGCCTCGGCGGCGACGACTGCCTGTTCGGGAACGCGGGGAACGACGTGATCAAGGGCGGAGCGGGAGCCGACCGCATCGAGGGCGGCTCGGGCCGCGACCGGATCGTCAGCGGCGCCGGCAACGACCGCGTCAGCGCCGGGTCCGGCAACGACGTCGTCGACTCGCGCGGTTCCGGCTTCGACGTGATCGACTGCGGCCCGGGGCGCGACCGCGCGCTGGTGGGCGATCTCGACCGCGTTCGCAACTGCGAGCGCGTCGTGAACATGGATTGAGGGGGATTACGGGATGACACGGACTCGCATCGCGATCGCGGCCACCGTCGCCGCACTGGGAATCGCCGCCGCGGCGGCCACGGCGCAGGCCGCGCCGACCTGGACGCCGGTCGGCGGGCCGATCAGCGACTGGAACGTCGCGCCCTTCCACCACGACGTCAAGCGGATCGGAGGCCGGCCGCACGTCGCGTTCGCCGACAGCGGCGCCGGGCTGCGCATGCGCGTCGCCCGGCTCGACGACGACGGGACGTGGCGGATCCTCGGCGGCCCGCTCAACAGCGATCCGGCGAACGACACGGCGGCGCCCTCGCTCGCGGCGGGGCCCGGCGACACCCCGTGGGCCGCTTGGCTCGAGCAGCCCAAGGGCGTGCAGTTCCTCCAGGTGCGCGTGGCGCGCTACGACGCGGTCGAGGACCGCTGGGTCCAGGTGGCGCCCGACTCGATGATCAACCGCGTGCCCGAGGGCGGCGACGTGACGATGCACTCGGCGCAGTTCCCGAAGCTCGTCTTCAGCGGCGGACGCGCGCACGTCTTCTTCCGCCAGGACAACCCCTCCGGCTTCGAGGCCGGGCACGTCCGCCTCGCCGCGGACGGGTCCGCCTGGGAGCGGCTGCCCGCGCCGGCGCACGGGATGGAGCCGTACTACGTGACCGCGCACGTGGCGGGCGGCTCGCTCTACGCCGGCACGCACGGCTTCCCCGACAGCGTGTTCGTCGATCGCTTCACCGGCAGCGGCTGGGAGCAGGTCGGCGGGCTGGCGAGCGTCCTCCGCGACGAGACCGAGCCGCGCCGGGCGGCCGGGCCGTTCGCGATCACCGATGCGGCCGGCGCGTTGTACGCGTCGTGGCGGCTGCACGACGGCTCGGTTCACGTCTCGCGCTACGGCGGCGGCCAGTGGCAGGGGGTCGCGCACGCGATCACCACGTCGTCCTCGCCCACGCGGCTGCGCTGGATCGGCGGCCGGCTCTTCGTGGCCGCGACCTCTGACGACGGCGTGATCCGGATCGTCTACCTGGACTCGTCGGGAACGAGCTTCGTCGCGCTCCCGAAGCTGCCGGCCGGCGCGTTCGGCCTCGTCTCGCTGACGGGCGTCGACGGGATCCCGTACGTCTCCTACGCGGACGCCGGCGACAACGGGCGGCTGCGCGTGGTCAGGCTCGATGGACTAAGGCCCGCGGGCGCCGACGACAACGACGACTCCGAGCCCGCCTGCGGGCGCGAGCTCGCCGGCACGAGGCACAGCGACCGGCTCACGGGCGGCGCGGGGCGCGACTCGATCCGGGGGCTGGGCGGCAACGACACCCTGCGTGGCCTCGCGGGCGGCGACTGCCTCTACGGCGGCCTCGGCAATGACCGGCTCGAGGGCGGCGACGGCGTCGACCTCCTGAGCGGGGGCGACGGCGACGACCGGCTCACGAGCGGCGCCGGCAACGACACGGTGCTGGCCGGAGCGGGCGACGACGTGGTCGACTCGCGCGGCCGCGGCTTCGACGCGATCGACTGCGGCCCCGGCCGCGACCGTGCGCTGGTCGGGGACCTCGACCGCACCCGCAACTGCGAGCGCGTCGACAACGTGGACTGACCCAGCGCACGTACACTCGCCGCCGTGGTCGCCGAGCTGACCTTCCGCGAGGGTGCGCCTTCCGACCTCTCGGCGACGTTCGAGCTCTCCGAGGTCGCCATGCACTCCGCGGCCGTGCGCCTCGGCGTCGTCCCGCCGCAGCCGCAGCTCGCACCCGAGCAGGTGCGGGCCGACTGGCGGCGCCAGCGCGGGCTGATCGAGTTCATCGCGGCGCGGCCCGACGGCCGCTACGTCATCTGCGAGGGCGACGAGGGCCTGCTCGGCTACGCGCGCGTGGTCCGCTTCGGCGCGATGGAGCAGCTCACCGAGCTGATGGTCGCCCCCGACCACCAGGGTCGGGGGATCGGCCGCGCGCTGCTCGAGCAGTGCTGGCCGGGCGACCCCTCGCCCGAGCTCGGCCGGATAGTCGTGGCGGCGGGCGCCCCGAACGACCTCACCCTCTACACCGAGTTCGGCGTCATGCCGGTCGCCGGCCACTGGCACATGCGCGCGCGGACCCAGGACTACGTGCCGCTGCGCACCGCCGAGGTGGACATGGTCGAGCCGGGCGTGCACGTGCTCACGCCCGACCGGGCGGTGGAGGAGTGGTGCCGCCTCGAGCCGGAGGCGGTCGGCCACGACCGCCCGGAGCTGCACGAGCACTTCGCGCGCGAGCGCACCTGCCTGGCGCTTCCAGGCGACGACGACCGCCCGCAGGCGCTCTGCTGGGTCAGCTCCGACGCTCAGATCGGCCCGGCGGTGGGCGCCACGGCGGGCGACCTCGTGCCGGTGATCCTCGCCGCCCTCGACCGGGTGGCGAAGACCCAGGAACCCGAGACGCTGAGCGTCTTCACCACCTCGCTGAGCTGGTGGGTCGTGCGCCGCCTGCGCCGGCTCGGGTTCGTGGTCTACTGGCCGAGCTGGGTGATGTGCTCGGTGCCGCTCCCGGGCCTCGACCGCTACGTGCCGACGCGGCCGCCGCAGCTCATCTGAGCTTCAGGCGGGTCTGCCAGAATCGCTCGCATGAGCGAACGACTCTCTGACATCGGGGGCAAGCTCCTCGCCGGCGCGGTACTGCTGATCGCGGGCTGGATCCTCCTGAAGTTCGTGCTCGGCTTCCTCGCGTGGGTCGCGACCGTGGTGATGGTGCTCATCGCCGTCGTCGCGGTCCTCTGGGCGCTGAACCGGCTGTTCTAGGCGGATCCCGTGGAGCTGGTCTTCATCATGGTCTTCTGCGGCCTCTCGGCCGGGATCATCGGGAAGATCAAGGGCAGCTCGTTCCTGATCTGGTTCCTGATCGGCGGCGCGCTGCCGATCATCGGCACGATCGCCGCGCTGGCCTACCGCTGGGAGCGCCAGGAGCTGCGGCGCAGGTGCGAGGAATGCGGGAACGTGGTGGCGCTCAGCGACCAGGTCTGCATGCGCTGCGGGCGCGATCTGGAGTGGCCTCAGGAGGTTTTCCGGCCACGCGCGGCCCGCTAGACTCGGCTGTCCGCGCGGCCCAGCGGCCGCGAGCCTCTTACGAGCGGAAGGAGTGGTTCCGAGTGCGAGCCGTCGACGCCATCATCGAGTGCCTCAAGGCCGAGGGCGTGGACACCGTATTCGGGATCCCCGGCGGCGCGAACCTCCCGACCTACGACGCCCTCTACGACGGCGGCGTGCGGCACGTCCTGTGCCGCCACGAGCAGGGCGCGGGCCACGCGGCCGAGGGCTACGCGAAGGCCTCCGGCCGCGTCGGCGTGGCGCTCGCCACCTCCGGACCGGGCGCGACCAACCTGGTCACGCCGATCGCCGACGCGATGATGGACTCGGTCCCGACCGTCTTCGTCACCGGCCAGGTGCGCACCGACCTGATCGGAACCGACGGCTTCCAGGAGGCCGACGTCACCGGCATCACGATGCCGATCGTCAAGCACTCGCTGATGATCCAGGACCCGCGCGACATCCCCGCGGCGATCCACGAGGCGTTCCACGTGGCCCGCTCGGGCCGCCCCGGGCCGGTGCTCGTGGACATCCCGCAGGACCTCTCGCGGGCCGAGATCAACTACGAGCCGGTCGACTCGCTCCAGCTGCCGGGCTACCAGCCGACGACGGAGGGCAACGCCCGCCAGATCAAGCTCGCGGCGAAGGCGCTCGCCAACGCGCGGCGCCCGGTGATGTACACAGGCGGCGGCGTGGTCAACGCGGACGCGGCGCAGGAGCTGCGCGAGCTGTGCCTGTCCGACCGCTTCCCGGTCACCTCGACGGTGATGGGCCTCGGCGCGTTCCCGGCGCCGCACGAGCAGTGGCTCGGGATGCTCGGCATGCACGGCACCCGCACCGCCAACTACGCGATGGACGAGGCGGACCTGATCGTGGCCATCGGCGCCCGCTTCGACGACCGGATCACCGGCAAGCTGTCGGAGTTCGCGCCGCGGGCGAAGTTCATCCACATCGACATCGACCCGGCCGAGATCTCGAAGAACGTGCCGGCGCACATCCCGATCGTCGGCGACGCCAAGCGGATCCTCCCGCGGCTGACCCGCGAGTACCGCGCGCTCGAGACCGACGGCTCGCGGCTCGACGGCTGGTGGGAGCGGATTCGCAGCTGGCAGGAGCGCCACCCGCTGCGCTACGACGACTCGGAGGACTCCGAGATCAAGCCGCAGTACATGATCGAGGCGCTCTACGAGGCGACCGGGGGCGAGGCGATCGTGACCTCGGACGTCGGCCAGCACCAGATGTGGACCGCCCAGTGGTACCACTTCCCGCAGCCGCGCCGGTGGATCAACTCGGGCGGCCTCGGGACGATGGGGTTCGGGCTGCCGTCGGCGCTCGGGGCGAAGGTCGCGTGCCCGGACCAGACCGTCGTCTGCGTGGCCGGCGACGGCTCGCTCCAGATGACCTCGCAGGAGCTCGCCACCTGCGTCACCGAGGGCATCGCGGTCAAGACGTTCATCATGAACAACGGCTACCTGGGGATGGTCCGCCAGTGGCAGGAGCTGTTCTGGGACCGCCGCTACTCCGCCGTGGACATGGGCACGACGCCGGACTGGGTCAAGCTCGCCGAGGCCTACGGCGCCGTGGGCATGCGCGCGACCGAAAAGGGCACGCTCGTCGAGCAGATGCGCGAGGCGCTGGCCGCCGACGGCCCGGTGGTCATGGACGTGGCCGTGACCAAGGAGGAGAACTGCTACCCGATGATCCCCGCGGGGCAGCCCGCGCGCGAGATGGTGGGGTAGGGGGCCGTGGGTGAGCCGGGGACCAGGGAGATCCTGAACCTCGCCGACCTCGAGGCGGCGGGCGGGATCCACACCGGCCGCAAGCACATCCTCTCGCTGCTGGTGGAGAACAAGCCGGGCGTGCTGGCGCGGATCGCGGGGCTGTTCTCGCGCCGCGGGTTCAACATCCAGACGCTCGCCGTGGGGCCGACCGACGACCCGACGCTGTCGCGCGTGACGCTCACCGTCGACGGCGCGCTGCACCCGATCGACCAGGTCACCAAGCAGCTCCACAAGCTCGTCAACGTCATCAAGATCCGCGACCTCGAGCCGCACGAGGCGGTGGCGCGCGAGCTGGCGATGTTCAAGGTCACCGCCGACGGGGAGTCGCGCGGCCAGATCATGCAGTTCGCGGAGATCTTCCGCGGCAAGGTGGTCGACGTCTCGAAGCGCTCGGTCACGATCGAGATCACCGGCACCGATGACAAGATCGAGGCGTTCGAGCGGATGGTCCGCCCCTTCGGCCTGATCGAGATGGTCCGCACCGGCGAGATCGCGATCTCGCGCGGCCGCTCGACGACCTGAGCGGCCGGCGCCGCGTGAACGGCGAGCACGTGGGGGATGGGCCCGGAATCGCGGTCGCCTCGCGAGGTGGGCTCTATTTGGGTCGAATAGCGACCATTAGAGAGCCCACCTCGCCGAAACCGCCCCGAGGACCGGGCGGATGACGGCGAGCACGCGCCCGCGGGAGCCGGGCCTCGCCCTGCCCAGCCAGGCGCGCGAGGCGCTGCGCCGACGCCTGGAGCGGGCGATACGGCTCGCGCGGAGGGAGCGCCGCCCGGTGCTGGCGAGCGTGTCGAGCGCCGTAGACCCGGCGATGGACCCGTCCGCCACGATCCTGGCGGCCCGCACCGGCGCCGACCCCGCCTTCTGCTTCGAGCAGCCCGACCGCGACGGCTTCGCCCTGGCCGCACTGGGGGCGGTCGCGACCGCGGAGGGGTCCGGCGCCGGGCGCTTCGCCAGCGTCGCGGCCGAGTGCCGCGCGCTCTCGGCGGGCGCCTTCGCCGACGGGGCGGACCCGGCCTGGGTCGGCGGCTTCGCGTTCGCGCCCGAGGGCGGCTCGACCCCCGAGTGGGCGTCGTTCGCGCCCGCCCGCCTCACGCTGCCGGAGGTGTCGCTCCTGCGCCGCGGCGGCGAGGCGCGGCTGACCGCGAACGTCGTCGCGCACGGCGACGAGGCGCCGGAGGCCGTGCTCGAGCGGGTCGATCGCCGGCTGGCCTCGATGGCTCCGGCGCGCATGCCGCTGTTCGACCCGGACCCGGTCGAGGCGGCGCGGGTCGCGAGCGCCGCGCCGCCCGAGCACTTCGAGGAGGCCGTGCGGCGCGCCAAGGAGCGGATCGCGGCGGGGGAGATGGACAAGGTCGTGCTGGCGCGCGAGGTGCGCGTGCACGCGCCGCGCGCGATCGACCCGGGCGCGATCTACGGCGCCCTGCGCGAGGCGTTCCCCTCCTGCTACTGCTACCTGGTCGCGAGCGCCGGCGCCACCTTCCTCGGCGCGAGCCCGGAGCTGCTCGTGCGCCGCGACGGCCAGCGAGCCCAGACCGTCGCGCTCGCCGGCACGCTGCGCCGCAGCGCCGACCCGGCCGTCGACCGCCACCTGGCCGAGCAGCTCCTGTCCGGCGAGCGCTACCGCGAGGAGCAGGCGATCGTGACGCGGCGGATCGAGCGCACGCTCGACCCGGTCAGCGTCTGGGTGGCCGCCGCCGAGGAGCCGGTGGTGGTCAAGGTGCAGAACGTCCAGCACCTCGGCACCCCGATCCGCGCGCAGCTCGCCGACCCGCTGCCGTGCGTCTCGCTCGCCGGGCTGCTGCACCCGACGCCGGCGGTCGGGGGCGAGCCCGCGGCCAGGGCGCTGCCGGTCATCCCGGCGCTCGAGGGGATCGACCGCGGCTGGTACGCCGGCCCGGTCGGTTGGACCGACCTCGCGGAGGACGGCGAGTTCTGCGTGGCGCTGCGGTGCGCGCTGATACGCGGCAGCGTCGCGCACCTCTACGCGGGCGAGGGCATCGTGCGTGACTCCGTGCCCGCGGAGGAGCTCGCCGCGAACGAGGCGAAGCTCCAGGCGCTGCTGCCGCTGCTGGCCTAGCTGTAGTTAACGAGCACGTTGGTTCATCCGGGCCCCCTTGGAGGCTGGGAGCTGCGAAGCCACCCCAGTCCCAAGGAGACACCGGATGGACCTCCACGCTAACGCCGCTCTCAGCCTGAACAAGCGCCGCCTGCTCT
>DASVWC010000091.1:0-38794 GCA_036389835.1 Thermoleophilaceae bacterium
GGCGGCGCTTGTTCAGGCTGAGGGCGGCGTTAGCGTGAAGATCCATCCGGTGTCCTCCTTGGGACTGAGTCGCTTGGCAGCTCTCAGCCTCCAAGGGGGCCCGGATGAACCAACGTGCTCGTTAACTACAGCTAGGGCGCCGGGGGGCCGATCGCCAGCGCGAGCTGGCGGGACTGGGCGATGACCTCGCCGGAGCGGGTCCAGAGGGTGCCGTCCTCCTCGAAGAAGCCTGCGCGGCTCACGCGGGACTCGAAGACGCCTAGCACCCAGTCGCCGTCGGCGGGCAGGTCGCCGCGGAAGTGCACGGTCAGCTCGATCGTCGGGGCCGCCACCGGACCCGACGCGGCGGGGAAGACCGCCGGCGGCCACGCGTCGCTGAGTGCCGCGACGAGCGGGGGGTCGAGCGCGTGCGGCTCGCGCAGCCTCATCCACCCGCCGCTCAGCGCCCGCTCCGACCCGGTGAACCACGGGTCGCCCACCACCGGCCGGAAGTCGAAGTACTTCGCGAACGGTGGGACGAGCCCGGCGCGGTCCAGCTCCGGGATCGACTCCGGATCCGGCGCGTCCGGCCGCTCCGTGTTGTCGAGCCTCATCGCCTCCGGCCACGGCGCCGACAGCGCCGCGAGCGCCAGGCAGGTCGGCCGTCCGTCCTGTTCCATCCGCGCCGAGACCGTGCTCATCGACCGGCCGGCCCGCTCGACCTCGCAGCGGATCGAGACCGGCCCGGGTGCGGGCGCGGCCGGGTAGTAGACGGTCAGCGAGCGCGGCACCCGCTCGCCGTCGCCGGCCGCGTCGGTCAGCGCGCGCTGCATCATCGCCGCGATGTAGCCGCCGTGCGGCCCGCGCATCACGTTCCAGCGCTCGTCGACGACCCCCTCGTAGAGGCCATCCCCCAATGCGCGCACGGCCGTGCGCCGGTCGAACTCGGTCTGGTCGGGCACGCGGCCGCCGATCCTACGGTGGAGCCGCGAAGATGCCGGGGATGAGCGCCGAGATCAGGGTCCGGGTCCAGCCGCGCGCCCGCCGCACCGAGCTCGTGGGCGAGCGCGACGGCGCCGTGCTCGCACGCGTGACCGCACCGCCGGTCGACGGGAGGGCCAACGACGCGCTCTGCCGGCTCGTGGCCAGGGCCGCCGGGGTTGCGCCGAGCCGGGTCGCGGTGGTAAGGGGGGCGTCCGCGCGCGAGAAGGTCGTGCGGGTGGAGGGGGTCGAGGCCGGCGCGCTCCGGCGAGCCCTCGGGGTCGGAGGCGCCAGGTGACGGCGCCCGCCGCGCCGAGCGGGCTGACGATCGAGTCGATCGCCGTCGCCGACCGACCCGAGGACTGGGCGGCCGCGGGGTTCGCCGTGGACGGCGCCCGCTGCCGCGTCGGCACGATCGACGTCGAGCTCGCGGGACCCGACGCGGGACGCGGCCTGCTCGCGATGTCCGTGCGCGGGCTCGCGCGGCCCCGTCCCGACGGCCTGCCCTTCGAGGCGGCCGCGCCGGCGGAGCCGCCCCGGGCGGCCGGACCCCACCCCAACGGCGCCACCCGGATCGACCACGTGGTGGCGTTCACCCCCGACCGCGGCCGCACGGTCGCCGCCCTCGAGGAGGCCGGCCTCGAGCTGCGGCGCCTGCGCGACGAGCCCACGCCCGCCGGCGGCGGCTGGCAGGCCTTCTTCCGCCTCGGCGAGGCGATCCTCGAGGTGGTCGAGAACCCGCGCGCGAAGTCCCCCGGCGACCCGGCCCTCCTGTGGGGCCTCGCCTTCCTCGTCGAGGACCTCGACGCCACCGCCCGCCTGCTCGGCGATCGCCTCGGCGAGCCCCGCCCGGCGGTCCAGCCCGGGCGCCGCATCGCCACCCTGCGCCGCGACGCCGGCCTGTCGTTCGGCTGCGCGTTCATGACCCCCGGCCCGGGCGCCGCATGAGGCTGGTCCTCTGGGACGTCGACGGCACGCTCGTCGACTCGGCCCGCATCGGCCGCGACGCGTTTCTCGAGGCCTTCGAGACGGTCGTGGGTCACCCGCCCGCCCAGCTCGTGCCCTTCGCCGGGCGCACCGACCTCGAGATCGCCCACGACATGCTGGAGTCGTCGGGGGTCGAGGACGGCGACGCCCTGCTCGACCGATTCGAGGAGGAGCTGGTGCGCGCGATGGCCGCGCGCATCGACGAGCTCGACCGGCGCGGCCGAGCGCTGCCCGGCACCACGGAGGCGCTCGAGCGCCTGGCCGGCGAGCCGGGTGTGATCCAGTCGCTGCTGACCGGCAACGTGGAGCGCAACGCGATGCTCAAGCTCAAGCCGTTCGGGCTGGCCCGCTTCGTGGAGTTCGGCTGCGGCGCCTACGGCTCCGACCACCGCGTGCGCGGCGAGCTGGTCGCGATCGCCCGGGCCCGCGCGGAGCAGGCGCACGACGTCACCCTCGCGCGCGGCGACGTGGTCCTGATCGGCGACACCCCGCTCGACGTGGCCGCCGCGCGCGAGGGCGGGGCGCGCGCGGTCGGGGTCGCGACCGGCCCGTACGACGAGGAGGCTCTCGCGGCCTCGGGCGCCGACGCCGTCCTGCCCGACCTGGCCGACACCGAGCGCGTGATGGGCGCGATCTTCGGGAATCCATAGCCCGATGGCGAGCGAGCGCAAGCGACGCGTCAGCACGTTCGTGACGACCAGGATCGTCAACCCGGGCGTGCGCTTCATGCTGGAGAGGGGCATCGCGCCCAGGAACGTCGCTCTCCTCGAGACGACCGGCCGCAGGTCGGGCCAGCCGCGCCGCACGCCGGTCGGCAACGGCCTGCGCGGCGGCCACTTCTGGATCGTGACCGAGCACGGCCGCCGGGCCGCGTACGTGAAGAACATCGAGGCCGACCCGCGCGTGCGGGTGAAGGTCGGGCGCCGCTGGTACGAGGGCACGGCGCACGTGCTCGCGGACGACGACCCGATCGAGCGCATGAGGGCGCTCGGCCGGCCCGCCAACGACTCGATGGTCCGGCTGATGGGCACCGAGCACCTCACGATCAGGGTCGACCTCGATAGGTGAGCGCGGTGCGCGCCCGCTGGGAGCGGCTCGACCGCCCCGAGCGGATCGCACTCGCCGGGCTCGCCGTCCTGCTGGCCGGCGGGATCGCGCTGCGACTGCTGGCGATGCTCGCCTACCGGCCCGCCCTGATCGGCTACTACGACACGCCGGTCTACGTGGAGGGCGCGCGCGGAGAGCTGTTCTGGGACCCGCTGCGCGCCGCCGGCTACTCGCTCTTCCTGCGGATGGCGCACGCGCTGAACGACAGCCTCTCGTTCACGACGATCGTGCAGCACGGCCTCGGGGTCGCGAGCGCACTGCTCCTGTACGCGGCGGTCCGGCGCGGCGGCGGCCCGCCGTGGCTCGGCCTCGTGCCGGCCGCGGTCGTGCTGCTCGGCGGCGACCAGGTCGTGTTCGAGCACGCGCTGCTCTCGGAGTCGTCCTTCACGTTCCTCGTGGCCGCCGCCCTCTGGCTTGCGCTGTCCTCCCGCGACGCCTCGCCGTGGAACCTCCCCGCCGCGACCGGCGCGCTCCTCGGGCTGGCCGCCTGCGTGCGCCTCGCGGGGCTCACCCTGATCCCGCTCGTCGTCCTGTGGCTGGCGCTCGTCCCGGCCGCCAGGCGCCGCGATCGCCTCGCGCGCGCCGCCGTCGCCGCCGCGGGCAGCGCCGCGGTCCTCGCGGGATACCTCGTGGCCGCGCACGCGCAGACCGACCGGTGGAGCTTCACGCGTCACGGCGCCTACAACTTCTACGGCCGCGTCGCGACCTTCGCCGACTGCGACGAGTTCGACCCGCCGGCCGGCACCGAGGCGATGTGCGAGGACACCCCGCCGCACTCGCGGGGCTCGCCGCAGTACTACGCGTCGCAGGGCCCGGCCGTGGTCGTCTTCGGCGAGCCGCAGCAGGGCAGGGTCCTGGAGGGCGGCCCCGAGAAGATCGCGCGGTTCTCGCGCCGCGCGGCCCTCGCCCAGCCGCTCGACTGGCTCGACGCGTCGGCGCGCGACTTCGCGCGCTACGTCCTCCCCAACCGCTTCGGGCGGCCGTTCAACACCGCCAGCACGCGCGAGTACCGGGCGGCCCTCGACGACGCGGCCCGCACGCACAGCGCCCTCGGCCCGATCTCCTCGTACTGGTCCACCGCCGGCGTGCGGCGCGACGCGAGCCTCTATCCGGTGCTCACCGGATACCAGGACAGGACCCACGTGGAGGGGGTGCCGATGGCGCTGCTGCTCCTGCTCGCCGCCCTCGGCCCGGCCCTCTGCCGGGGCCGCGAGCGCCAGGCGGCGCTGCTCTTCGGCGGGATCGGGGTCGCGCTGCTCGCGGTCCCGGTCGTGACGCTGAACTACGACGGCCGGCTGGGGGTGCCGGCCTACGGGCCGCTCGCCGCCGGGGCGGCCTTCGGCGCGCTCGGCCTCGGGCGGGCGGTCCGCGCGCGGCTGCCATCATCGGCGGCGTGACTGCCCGCCCGATCGGCGCCGCGGTCCTGCTCGCGGCCTGCCTCGCCGCCTGCGGCGAGGACCAGAAGCGCAAGCTCGACACCGCCCCGATCGAGCGGGGCATAGCGCGCGGCATCGAGCGCGACCGCCCCGGCACCAAGGTCGTCTCGGTCACCTGCCCCGAGGACGTCGAGCTCGAGAAGGGCGGGCGCTTCAGCTGCCGCGTGCGGGGATCGAAGCCGGGCGAGGAGGCGATCGCCCGGGTCACCCAGGTCGACGCCGGCGGCCGGGTCCGCTACCGCGTCCCCTGACGCCCCTGATCCGCGCCTATGCTCGGGCGCGATGGAGACGTACTACCGCGTCGAGCCCGGGGACCGCGACCCCGACGAGCTGCTCGACCCAGACAACCACGAGTCGGAGCCGTGGAGCGGGACGGTGCACGGACGCTGCGACAAGTGCGGCGGCTCCGGCGAGACCGAGCACGAGTGCGAGTCGTGCAAGGCCGCCGCCAAGCCGGACCCGGACTGCCCCTCGTGCCACGGCGAGCTGCGCTACACCGGCGAGTGCCCTGCCTGCGAGGGCAGCGGCGAGATCGACGACTCCTCCCGCGACGGCGTGAGCGTCTTCCCCGACGAGGACGGGCTCTACCGCTACATGATCAAGCGCGACGCGGACCTGGACGACCGCTGCCAGCTCGTGAAGCTCGAGGGCGAGCAGTCCGAGGACGAGGACTTCGACGCCGACGAGGGCGCGCTGCTGATCCGTCCGCGCCGGGTCGTCGACTCCGGCAAGCTCGACTGGGACCGGATCGAGGAGCTCAGGCGCGAGCTGGAGGGGTCCGAGGCCGCCTAGAGGACGGCGCTCTGCACCGCGCCGTCGCCGCTCGCCCAGGCGCGGTACATCGCCGGGGTCGAGAACGGCATCGCGATCGAGCCGTCGCGGCCCAGCGCGATCACCCCGCCACCACCGCGGACCTCGACGGCAGTCACCACGCGCTGCGCGGCCTCGGCGAGCGGGAGCCGCGCGTGGCGCACCAGCGCGGCGAGCTCGTGCGCGGCCACGGTCTGCATCATCGCCTCGCCCTGGCCTGTGCCCGACACCGCCACGAGGTCGTCGGCGTAGGTGCCCGCCCCGGGCAGCGGCGTGTCGCCGACCCGCCCGGCGAGCTGGCCGCGCACCCCGCCCGTGGAGGTGGCCGCCGCGAGCCGGCCGCGGTCGTCGAGGACCACGGCGCCAACGGTGCCGCCGCCCTGCGCCTCGGCCACGCCGCCCGCGTCGCCCGGAGCGTGATCGGGCCCCCGCTGCGCGAACCAGTCGCGGCCGGCGCGCTCGAGCCCCGTGCGCTCGGCCAGCTCCAGCGCGCCGTCGCCCGCGAGCAGCACGTGTGGCGTCGCGTCCATCACCGCGCGCGCGAGCAGCACGGGGTTGCGCACCCCGGATACGGCCGCGACCGCCCCGGCCCGGCGGCGCTCGCCGTCCATCACGGCGGCGTCCAGCTCGAACGTGCCGCGCTCGTTCGCCACCGCGCCGCGGCCCGCGTTGAAGAGCGGGCAGTCCTCGAGCTCGACGACCGCCGCCACGGCGGCGTCGAGGGCCGAGCCGCCACCGGCCAGCGCGCCGCGCGCCGCCTCCACGGCCTCCGCGAGCGCCGCGCGGTGGCGCGCCGCCGCCGCCTCGCCGCCGCGCGGCCCGTGCCCGGCGCCGCCGTGCACGGCGACGGCACTCACGTGTCGGAGCCGTTGCGCGCGGGAGCCTGCCCGTCGCGCATGAAGCGCGTGACCGCGCTCAGGATCTCGTCAGCGAGCTGGGCGCCCTCGGACGGGCGCTCCGGCGTGGCCGAGATCCGCACCACCACCTCGTCCCCGTCGAGCTCCTGGAGCTCGATGTCGGGCCGCGCCCGCGTCATCACGCGGACCGTGTCGTCGAGCATCTCCTGCACCGAGCTGGGCCGCACGTCCGCGGGGAGGCGCGCCTTGAGCTCCACCGCGTCCGGCTCGCGCAGCGGCGTGACCGCCATGTTCAGGACCACGCTGTTGGGGATCATGATCCGGTCGTCGCCCGCCGCGAGCGTCGTGTAGAGCAGCCCCAGGGAGCTGACGACGCCCTCGATCTGGCCGGCGATCGCCCCGCCCTGGAGACGGACGCGCTCGCCGACGCGGAACGGCCGCGCGCTGAGCAGCACCGTCCCCGCGAACAGGTTGCCGACCGTCTGCTGCGCCGCGAGGCCCAGCACGACGGCGGTCACGGCGCCACCCACGGCCAGGGTGCGCGCGTCGAGCCCCGCTATCCGCAGCGCCACGAGCAGGGCGATCGCGATCGTGACCAGGCGGATGAGGAAGCCGATCGTGCCCGCCGTGGCCGGGTCCACGCGCTTGAAGATCATCGGCGCGACGCTGCGGCCGATCGCCCGCGCGAACGCCCAGCCGAGGATCATCAGCACGACGACCGTGAGGATCCGCACCTCCTTCGTGAATCCGGGGAAGAGGTCGCGGCGGTTGTCGTGGGCGATCAGGACGCCGACGATCGCGGCGAGGAAGATCAGGGCGTCGCGCCGTGCACGCGCCACCCGCTGGGGGCTGAGCTCGCGCTCGAGCCCGGCCTCGCGCCAGGCGTGCGTGCGCGTCTCGAACATGTCGCGCATCGGGAGCTCGGGTCGCTTGCGAGGAGCCATCCCCGTAGGGATATCAACCCGCCTCTTCGGGTAGGGAACCCCCACCACGCGAATACACCGACAGGAGGGCACGAATGGCTGACGAGGAACGCAACGAGGAGCAGCAGGACCAGGGTTCCGAGGGCGACGGCGGCGGCGGCGACGGCGGCGGCAAGACCAAGGTCGCCGACGTGATGACCAAGGACCCCGAGGCCGTCGAGCCCGGCTCCTCGATCGAGGACGCCGCCAAGAAGATGAAGGAGAAGGACACGGGCGCGCTGCTCGTGACCGACGGCGACGACCTCAAGGGCATCGTCACCGACCGCGACATCGTCGTGAACGCGCTCGCCGAGGGCAACGCGGACGCGAAGGTCGAGGACATCGCGTCGACCGACACGACGACGATCAAGAAGGACGCCGAGCTCACCGAGGCCATCCAGAAGATGCGCGAGGCGAACGTGCGGCGCCTGCCGGTCGTCGACGACGACGAGGGCAAGCCGGTCGGGATCGTGTCGCTCGGCGACCTCGCGATCGAGGCCGACGACGACTCCGCGCTGAAGGACATCAGCGAGGCCTCGCCGAACAACTGACGCGTTGCAGGAGCTGGCCCCCGGCATCTACCACTGGACCGCGGTCCATCCCAATCTCGGTAGGGAGGTCAGCTCCTACTACGTCGCGGACGCCGGAACGCTGATCGACCCGCTCACGCCCGAGGAGGGCGTCGAGTGGTTCGACGGCGACCGGCGGCCGCAGCGCGTGGTGCTGACCAACCGGCACCACCTCCGCCACAGCGAGCGCTTCGCGGAGGCGTACGCGATACCGATCGCCTGTCACCAGGCCGGCCTGCACGAGTTCGCCGGCGGGCCCGACGTCAAGCCGTTCTCCTGGGGCGACGAGCTCGCGCCTGGCATCACCGCGCTGGAGGTCGGCGCGATCTGCGACGAGGAGACCGCGCTGCGCATCGACGTGGGCGACGGCTTCCTCGCCGTCGCCGACGCGGTCGTCAACTACCGTGGCCTGGGATTCGTTCCGGACCAGTACATAGGCGACGATCCCCCCGCGATCCAGGCGGCCATCCGCGACGCGTACCGCCCGCTGCTCGACGAGCCGTTCGACTCGCTGCTGTTCGCGCACGGCTCGCCGGTCGTCGGGGGCGGCAAGGAGGAGCTGCGGCGCTTCGTGGAGCAGCGCTCCTAGCCGTCCTCGCGCTGCTCGCCGCCGCCGCGCCCGCCGGCGCGGCACCGTGGCCGAAGAAGACGCTCGAGCTCGGGCTCACCGACTCGCCGGGTGGCGCCGCGGCCCTTCGCAAGAGCGTGCCGCTCGGCTTTCGCTACCAGTACCTCGCCGCCGGGGTGAACACCGGCGACGGCTGGGCGACGTGGAACCCGGACGGGACGTTCGTGGATCGCTACGTGGAGGAGTCGCGCGCCGCGAGGATCGTGCCGGTCCTCACGTACTACATGATCCGCCAGTCGCTGCCGGGCCGCGACGACGGCGACGAGCCGCGCGCGGTGCTCGGCAACCTGCGCGACCCCGACACGGTGCGGGCGTGGCTGGCCGACGTGCGGCTGTTCCTCGAGCGCGCCGCGCGCTTCCCCAAGACGCGGATCGTGCTCCACGTCGAGCCCGACATGTGGGGCTACGCCCACCAGGCGGCGCGCGACGACGACGCCGCGACGGTGCCGGTGGCCGAGGTGGGCAGCGTCGCGGGCCTGGCTCGCGAGGTCGTCCGCCTGCGCGACGCCGTCGCGCCGAACGTCGTGCTCGGCTGGCACCTGAGCGACTGGGGGACCCAGGTGAGCCTGTCGTACAACGACCCCTCGACCAAGGCCTCGCGCGCGCTCGGCGCGCGGGCGGCGCGCTTCTACCGCTCGCTCGGCGCGCGCTTCGACGTCACGTTCGTGGACTGGTCCGACCGCGACGCCGGCTTCGACCAGGCGGTCAACGGGCAGGGACCCGAGGCCTGGTTCACGGACGGCGACTACGCCCGCTGGCGCAGCTTCATGTCGGCCTACCGGCGCGCAGCCAAGCAGCGCCTGGTCGTCTGGCAGATCCCGCTGGGCAACCGCGTCATGCGGGCGATGGACAACATGTGGGGCCACTACCAGGACCGCCACGTGGAGTGGCTGATCGGGGCCGGGTCGCGCGGGCGGCTCGCGGCGCTGCGCTCGGTCGGGGCGATCGCGCTCCTGTTCGGCGAGGGCGCCGACGGCACCACCTGCGCGTGCGACGCGCGCGGCGACGGGGTGACGAACCCCGCGCCCGTCGGCGGCAACCGCGCGCGGTCCCTGAGCGCCGACGACGACGGCGGCTACTTCCGCCACCGCGCGCGGGCCTACTACCGCGCGAAGGCGCTGCGGCTGCCGTGAGCGACCCGATCGACCGCGTCGCGCGGGAGACGTTCGGCTTCGACGGCCTGCGCTCGGGCCAGCGCGAGGCGATCGAGTCGGTGCTCGACGGCAACGACACGCTCGTCGTGATGTCCACCGGATCGGGCAAGTCCGCGATCTACCAGATCGCGGCGCTGCTGATCGACGGGCCCACGCTGGTGGTCTCGCCGCTGATCGCGCTCCAGCGCGACCAGGTCGAGTCGATCGAGGAGGCGGTGCCGGGCGAGGCCGCCGCGGTCAGCTCGGCCGTGTCCGAGGACGAGCGCGAGGAGGCGCTCGAGGACCTCAGCGAGGGCGAGAACGAGTTCACGTTCCTCGCCCCCGAGCAGCTCGCCAACGAGGAGGTCCTCGCGCGCACGCGCGAGGCGAGGCCGTCGCTCGTCGTGATCGACGAGGCGCACTGCATCAGCGAGTGGGGCCACGACTTCCGCCCGGACTACCTCCGGCTCGGCGCCGTGGTCGACGAGCTGGGGCACCCGCCCGTGCTGGCGCTCACGGCGACGGCGTCGCCGCCGGTGCGCGAGGAGATCCTCGAGCGCCTCGGCATGCGCGACGGCCGCGTGATCGTGCGCGGCTTCGACCGCCCGAACATCCACCTCGCGGTCGAGTCCTTCCGCGACGAGGACAAGAAGCGGGCCTCGCTGGTGGAGGCGTGCGCCGCGGCGGACGGCCCGGGCATCGTCTACGCGGCGACCCGGGCCACGGCCGAGGAGCTGGCGGACGAGCTGACCGGGCGCGGGCTCCGCGCGGCGGCCTATCACGCCGGCATGTCCGGCTCGAGGCGCGACGCGATCCAGAACGACTTCATGGACGACCGCCTCGACGCGATCGTCGCCACCACCGCGTTCGGCATGGGCGTGGACAAGCCGAACGTGCGCTTCGTGATGCACCACGCCATCAGCGAGTCGGTCGACAGCTACTACCAGGAGATCGGGCGCTGCGGGCGCGACGACGAGCCGGCGCGGGCGCGGCTCTTCTACCGGACCGAGGACGTCGGCCTGCGCCGCTTCTTCGCCGGCGGGCAGGCGGAGGCGGACCTGATCGACCGGGTCGCGCGCGTCGTGCACGCGAGCGGCGAGCCGGTCGAGCCGAGCGAGCTGAAGGAGGCGGTGGACTGCTCGGAGACCAAGCTGAGCGCCGCGGTGACGCGGCTCGAGGAGGCCGGCGCGGTGAGGCGGCTGGCGAGCGGCGAGGTCGCGCCGGCGGGCGGGACGGGCGACCTCGGCGAGAAGGTCGAGGCGGCCGCGCTCGCCGAGGACCAGCGCCACCGCTTCGACCAGTCGCGCGTGGAGATGATGCGCGCGTACGCCGAGCACGACGGCTGCCGGCGCGAGTTCGTGCTCACCTACTTCGGCGAGGAGTACGAGGGGCCGTGCGGCAACTGCGACAACTGCGAGGCGGGTGTCGTCGAGGAGCCCGGCGGCGAGCGGCCGTGGGCGCTCGGCAGCACGGTGACCCACGCCGAGTGGGGCGAGGGGGCGGTGCAGCGCTACGACGGCGGCCAGGTGACCGTCCTGTTCGAGAGCGTCGGCTACCGCACGCTGGGCGTGGAGCTGGTGCTCGAGCGCCGGCTCCTCCGAGCCGTCGGGACCGGCGCCTAGTCTGCGCACCCGTGGACGACACGCTCCTCTTCCTGCACGTCCTGTCGGCGTTCCTGCTGATGTCGGCGGTGGTGATGCTCAGCGCCGTGGCGCTCGGTGCGCCGGCCGGCACGCGCGTCGTCTCGGTCGGCAACCTGCTCTGGGACGTCGGCGGGCTCGGCACGCTCGCGTTCGGGGTCTGGATCGTCCTGCGTGAGGACGTCTACGACATCACCGACGGCTGGATCCTGGCCGCAATCGTCCTCTGGTTCCTCGCGACCGGCGCGGGCGTGAGGGCGCGCCAGGCGGTCACCGAGGGCGAGGAACCGCGCTACACGCCGCTCGGCGCGCGCCTGCACTGGATGCGCGCGGTGATCGTCGTCGGGTTCCTCGTGCTGATGGTGTGGAAGCCGGGCGCATGAGCCTGCTCGCCGCCAACCTCGCCCGGCCGGACGACCTCAACTTCCTGCTGTTCCTGCACGTACTGGGCGCGATGGTGCTGGTCGGCTCGCTGCTGCTCGCCGGCACGGTGCTCGCCGGCGTCTGGCGCGACGGCTCCGCGGAGCGCACGCGCTTCGCGTACCGCACGCTGCTGATGGCAGTGATCCCGTCGTGGCTCGTCACGCGCGTGGTCGCGCAGATCCTCGCCGACAAGCCCGACTACAAGCCGTTCGAGGACTCGGCCTGGATCGACATCGGCTACATGACGACCGAGCTCGGCCTGCTGCTCCTGATCGGCGCGACCGTGGCCGCGGGCGTGGGCTCGCGGCGCGCGCTGCGCGAGGGCGGACCGGTCGGGACGTCCGGCAAGGTGGCGGCCGCGCTCGTCTGGATCCTCACCGTCCTCTACGTGGTGGCGGTGTGGGCGATGACGACCAAGCCGGACTAGCGCGCCGATGCCCAACCTCGGCGACCTCGAGTTCGACGACGTTCGCGAGGGCGATGGGTTCAACTGCCGCCGGGCCCGGCTCGGGCTCCAGACCGGCGTCCACCGGGTCGGCGCGAGCCTCTGGGAGCTGCCGCCCGGCCAGGCGGCGTACCCGTACCACTTCCACCTCACCGAGGACGAGATCGTGATCCTGCTCGAGGGCACGCTGAGCCTGCGCACGCCCGACGGCTGGCGTGAGCTGCCGGAGGGGGAGGTCGTCGGCTTCCCGGTCGGCGAGGCGGGTGCGCACCAGCTGGTCAACCGCACCGGCTCGACGGTGCGCTTCCTGGCGGTGAGCAACTCGGGCGCGGCGGAGGCGGTGGTGCAGGCCGACGCCGGCAAGATCGGGATCTTCGAGCGGGCGCCCGGCGGCGGCGGGATCCGCGAGTGGTACCGGCGCTCCGACGCGGTGGACTACTTCGAGGACGTGTCGCCGCCCGCGGGCTCGTAGCGCCGCACCTCGTCGAGCACGGCCCGCCCGGCCACCTCCACGTAGCCGTCGCCGATCGGCCGCGCGGCGACGAGCGAGCCGCGGCCCTGGCGGATCTCGATCGGGCGGCCGAGCAGCGCCGCCAGCCGCACCGCGGCCGCGCCGGTGGCCTCGTCCTCGAAGATCCCGTAGGCGATCGCGAACACGCGCGAGCGCACGCGGCCCGCTGCCTCGTCCTCCCACGCCCAGGCCGCGCCGACCTCGTCGCCGCCCGGCGGGCCGTCGAGCGCGTCGACCTCCTCCGGGGAGGCCAGCTCGTGGTGATTGAACGCCGGCGCCCACTCGGGGCGCGCCGTGACCGCGGTGAGCGCGCCGTCGTAGCGCACGCGGACCTCGCCCGCCGGCGGCCGCAGCACCTCGACCGGCGCGCCGATCGCGCGCAGCAGCCAGGCGCAGCCCACGGTCGGATGACCGGCGAACTCGAGCTCGGTGCCCGGCGTGAAGATCCGGATCGCGCCGCGGGCGGGATCGTCCACGAACACGGTCTCGCTGAAGCCCAGCTCCGTGGCGACCCGCTGGCGCTCGGCCGGCGCCGGCATCGCGCCGCCGTCGAGGAAGACCCCGAGCGGGTTGCCGTGGCGGCCGGCCGGGTCGGTGAAGACGCGCAGGACGTGAAGCTCGGTCACGCGCCCACCCTACGTTGGCCCTACGCTTCAGCCGTGCCCGGCACCGTGAGCATCGAGCAGCGCGGCGAGGTCGCGCTGGTGCGGATGGATCGGCCACCCGCGAACGCGATGAACCCGGAGCTGATGGACGACGGCCGCGCCGCGCTCGAGGAGCTGCGCGCCGCCGAGCCCGCGGCGGTCGTGCTGACGGGCCGCCCGGGCTTCTTCTCGGCTGGCGTCGACCTCAAGCTCGCGCCGACCCTCGACGCGGCAGCCCAGCGCGAGATGGTCGACGCCATCAACCACGCGTTCCTCGACTGGTACTCGTTCCCGCGCCCGGTGGTGAGCGCCGTGAACGGCCATGCGGTCGCGGGCGGGCTGATCCTGGCGCTGACCGGGGACCGCCGGGTCGGCGCGGGCGACGGCAAGCTCGGCCTGACCGAGCTGAGGGCGGGCATCCCGTACCCGGTCGCCGCGATGGCGATCGTGAAGGCGGAGCTGACCGCGGCCGCTGCCCGCACGCTCGCGCTCGGCGCCGAGCTGGTGGACATGCGCACCGGCGTCGAGCTCGGCCTGATCGACGAGCTGGTCGAGCCCGACCACCTGATCGATCGCGCGCTCGAGCTGGCCGGCGGCCTCGCCGCGCTCCCGCGCTCGGCCTACGCGCGCGTGAAGGAGCAGGTCCGCGGCGAGACGATCGCCAGCCTGCGCGCGCGGCTCGAGAGCGGCGCGGACCCGATGCTCGGCGGCTGGCTCGGCGAGGAGACGGCCTCGGCGAGCGCGGCGATCCTCGACCGCGGCTGAGCTGGGCCGCGGCCGGGTTTCGACCGCTCGCTTCGGGTAACGCCCCGTCCATGAGCGACGAACCCATGAAGCCCGGCGACGAGGCTCCCCCCGAGGAGCCGGCCGCCGGCGCCAACACATGCGAGCACTGCGGCGGCACCGGCAAGCACGAGGACGGCGAGGTCTGCCCGGTCTGCCGGGGCACCGGCGAGGTGCGCGAGGCGATCGGCGGCGGCTAGCAGGGTTTTCCATCCCGTGGGAGGAAAATCCTCCGGTCACGAGGCACGACGCCGTTCGCGGAAGGCTTACCCGGCGCGTTTCGCCAAGGCGGCTAGCCCGGGTCCGGCGCGTCCGCCGGCACCAGCGGCCAGAACACCACGTCCTGCAGCTCGGCGAAGTGGAGCAGCGGCTCGCCGCTCAGCTCCACGCCGATCTGCTCGCCCATCGCGTTGCGCCGCAGCTCGGCGGCGGCGGGCTGGAGCGGCCACGGCTCGTGCTGGATGTCGCCCCGCATCACGCGCCCGCCGGCGTCGAGCGTGTAGAGGCAGTAGCGCTCGGTGAGGAAGTGGTCGAGCGTGCCCGCCTCGGCGAACGCGGCCGGCGCGGTCGGGCCGTAGTCGACGTCGAGGGCGGCGGGGGGCCCGTCGTCCGAGACGCGCTCCATCGAATACTCGATCCGCGCCCCGGCGGCCGCGTACGACATCTCCGCCCGGAAGTACGGCAGCCGGTAGGCGCGTCGCGCCGCCGCGACGGCCGAGCGGTTCTCGGCGTCGAGGCTGAAGAACCAGATCCCGCCCTTGCCGTTGATCGTCGTGTAGGTCCGCACGTTCGTCTCGAGGAAGCTCGAGATCCCCGGCACCGGCGGCGTGCCGCGCACGCGCAGGCGCTCGACCCTGAACGGCGTGACCCCGACCCACGCGCTGCCGTCGAACTCGTCGATCGGGATCTGTGGCGGCACGACCGCTCGCAGCGCCTCGACCGGCACGCGCCAGTGCGCGAACAGCAGGTCCAGCCAGCGCTGCTTCATCACCCACGAGCCCACGTGCCCCTGACGGTAGGGCAGCCGCGCGCGGTCGCGTAGGATCAGCGGATGGGCGCCAGGCTCTACGGGATCCCCGGCTCGCATCCGGCGATGGCGGCGCAGCTGATGCTCGACCACCGGGGCGTCGAGTACAAGCGGGTCGACCTGCTCACGCCGATGCACCGCGCGATCGTCAGGCTGCTCGGCTTCCCCGGGATCACGGTGCCGGCGCTGAAGGCCGACGGCCAGCGGATCCAGGGCACGGGGGAGATCGCGCGCTGGCTGGACTCGACCGGCCCCGGCCCGCCGCTCGTGCCGGAGGACCCGGACCTTCGCCGCCGGGTCGAGGAGGCCGAGGAGTGGGCGGACGAGGATCTCCAGCGGCCGGTCCGGCGGACGACGCTCTGGGCGCTCACGCAGCACCCGCCCGCCGTGCGGAGCTTCCTGGAGGGCGCCCGGACCGGCATGCCCGCGCCGCTGCTCGCGCGCACCTCGGGGCCGTTCATCAAGTCGGCGGGGCGCCTAAACGCCGTCTCCGACGAGCAACGGGCGGCCGACCTCGCGGCCTTCCCGGCGATCTTCGACAGGATCGACGGCTACATCGCCGAGGGCACGATCGGCGGCGAGGACCTGAACGTGGCCGACTACCAGATCGGCGCGTCGATCCGGCTGCTGATGTGCCTCGACGACTTCCGGCCGGCGCTCGAGGCGCGGCCGCTGGGCGCCCACGCACTGCGGGTGGCGCCGGACTTTCCGGGCCGGATCCCGCCCGTGCTCGACGACGCGGCCCGTGCGACGGCCCTCGGCGAGCGCGACGCCGCTTAGCCAGCGGCCCGTCCGTGCCGATAAAGGCCGGGCCGAGGATTATCCATGCCCTTTTTCTCCCGCTCAGACAGGTCTGATCGCGCTCCGCGCCGCCGTCGCGGCGATCGCAACCGCGAGCCGTGGCTCGACTTCGACGTATCCGAGTTCGAGTTCGTGCCCGCGGGTGACGGCCTCGGCCTCCTGCGCCTCACGGGCGCCTGGTGCGCGAAGCCCGAGCGGGTGGTGGCCGCGCCGATCGAGGTCGAGATCGAGCGCGACGGTGAGGCCGTCCGGGTGCCGGTCCTGCCCGACCCGACCATCCCCGACGCCATGGCGACTCGCGCCGGCGAGGAGTGGCGCGGGGCGTTCATGGTCGAGGCCGAGCTGGCCGCGGACCCGCGGGCGGACTTCGCGCTCGTGTCCGCGGGCGAGGTGGTCGCCGGCCTGCCGCGGCCGGGCGATCTGATTTCTGACGAGGGGTACGTGCCGGCCGCCGACGAGGACGAGGCGTCCGCCGCTGCGGCGGCGGACGCACTCGACGCCGGGGACGCCGGGGACGCCGGGGCGGCTGAGGCGGCTCGGCTCGCGGCCGCCGAGCTCGAGGGGCGCCTGCTCCAAGAGCGTGCCGCGCGCGAGGCCGCCGAGTCCACGGTCGCGCTGCTGCGCCACGAGCTGGAGGCGCTGCGCGGGGTGGTCGAGGCCGCCGAGGCGACGCTCGCCGAGCTGCGCCACAACGCGGATCGTGAGCGCGAGACCCGCGAGGACGCCGACGCCGCGATTGCGCGTCTGCGCGAGGACGCCGACGCCGAGCACGGAGCCCGCGAGGCAGCGGAGACGGCGCTGGCCGAGCTCCAGGCCCGCTTCGACCGCGACCGCGCCGGCCGGGAGAGCTTCCAGCAGGCGATTGCCGAGCTCCGCGCCGACTGCGACCGCGAGGCGGCCGCGCGCGCGAGCGCCGAGGCGGAGCTGGCGGAGCTCCGCGCGGAGCTGGAGAGCGCCCGTACCGTGGCCAAGGCCGCCGACGCCACGCTGACCGAGCTGCGCCAGAACGCCACCCGCGAGCGGACCGCCCGGGAGGCGGCCGAGGCCGAGGCCGCCGCCGCGACCGCCGCCCGCGACGAGGCCGCATCCGAGGCCGCCGCCGCATCCGCTGCCGCCGAGCAGGCGACCGCCGCCGCCCGCGAGGAGATCGAGAGCGAGCGCTCGGCTCGCGCCGCCGCCGAGGCCGCGAACACGGAGCTGCGCGAGGCCGCCGAGCGCGAGCGGGCAACCCGCGACGCAGCGAATGCCGCCGCTAGCGGGTTCCGCGAGGACGCCGTCCGCGAGCGCGCCGCCCGCGAGGAGGCCGAGGCCACGGTCGCCGAGCTTCGGCGCGAGCTCGAGGAATCGCGCTCGGCCGAGCAGGCCGCCGACGCCACGCTGACCGAGCTGCGCCAGGACGTCGGCCGCGAGCGGGGCGCGCGCGAGGCCGCCGAGCGGGCGACCGCCGCCGCCCGCGAGGAGATCGAGAGCGAGCGCTCGGCTCGCGCCGCCGCCGAGGCCGCGCTTGCCGAGGCCCGCGAGCAGGCCGCCGCTGCGCAGGCCGCCGCTGCGCAGGCTGCTGAGGCCGCCCCCGACGATGGCGCCTCGGAGCTGCGGGCCACCCTCGACCAGGAGCGTCAGCGCCACCAGGCCGCGGAGTCGGAGCTGCGCGGTGAGCTCGAGGATGCTCGTCGCGAGCTCGAGGCCGCCACGGCGGAGGGCGAGCGCGTCCGCTCGGAGCTGGCCGGCGCGGGCGCGGACCGCGATTCCCGCGTGCACGAGCTCGTGGCCGAGTTCGAGCGCGAGCGGACCGAGTGGCAGCGGGAGCGGATCGAGCACGTCGCCCAGCTCGACGCCCTTCGCGACGACTCCGAGCGCGAGCGCGAGCAGGCCGCCGAGGGCCTCCAGTCCGAGCTGAGCGACCTGCACGCGCAGCTCGACGACGCTCGCAGGGGACTGGACCTGGAGCGCCGCCGCAGCAGCGCCATGGAGGAGAAGCTCCGCACGCGGCTCGACGACCAGCTCCCCGACCCGCTCGTGGACCAGGACCTGGGCGTCCCGGCCGCCGCCGCGGACGAGTCCGAGCCCGAGGCTCCGCGCTCCTACGAGGTCAAGGACGACTTCTTCGCGCGCATCGAGCAGGCCAAGCGCCTGAGCGAGAGCCCGAAGTAGCCGCAGCCGCTCCAAAATCGCCTCCGTCAGGCGAGCGCCGACCTGCGCCTCGCGACCAATCGGTCAATACACTTCAAGTGTCCTGGCTGTCCCTAGCTCACAAGACATCGACCGTGTGCGCATGCGCAGGTTCGCGGCGCGCGGCTGGGAGTCGGAGACCAGCGCCGTCGCCGCGGCCTTCAGCGAGGAGGTCCTGCGCCGTGACGGCGACCGGTTCGCGGCGGAGATATCGGCCTCGATTCGCGCTGAGGTAGCGGGTCTCGAGGCCCTCCCGCCGGACGTGATGGCCGAGCTCGTCAAGGCGGACCTCGACCGCGCGATCGGCGCCATCTCCGAGCGCCGCCTCCCGAACGAGCAGGAGCTCGCGGTCTCGGCCGCGACCGCGGCCAACCTCGCACGCGCGGGGGTCTCGATCGACACCGTCCTGCAGGCGCGCCGCGTGGCGATCCGCCGCTCGTGCGAGCTGCTGCGCGAGGAGGGCGCCAAGTCAGGGCTGGATCCGGACTCCCAGGTCGAGTGCATCTACCGGATGTGGGAGTGGGCGGACGCGATCCAGGTCGCGGACGCCGAGGCCCACCGGACCGCCGAGGCCGAGATGAACGGCCGCGGCGAGGAGGAGCGGGCCTGGTTCGTGCGCGCCCTCCTCGAGGGGACGCTCACGCCCGGTGAGGTCTCCGGTCGCGCGACCGCATACGGATTGCTGCCCGGCTCGCGCTACCGGGCCTTCCGCGCGCGCCCGGCCCCGGGCGCCGACATCCGCGCCCTCGGCCGCGCCATCGAGGCCACCGGCGTCGCGGACGGCTTCGGCGTCCTGACCGCGACGGTCGACGGCGACCTCTGCGGCGTGGTCAGCCGCCGGCCGGAGATTCCCGAGGGGATCGTCGGACTGGGCCCCGAGACCGAGCTCGGCCGCCTCGACTCCTCGTTCGAGCTCGCGAACCGCGCGCTCGAGACGGCGGTTGCGTTCTCGTACGACGGCGTGGTCACGATGGAGGACCTCTCGCTGCGGTCGGCGGTCATGGCCGAGACCCATCTCGGCGAGCACCTCGTCCGCCGCTACATCGGTCCGCTCCAGGAGCTGGGCGAGTTCGGCGCGACGCTCGAGGAGACGGTGCGCGAGTACCTCTCGCACGGGATGCGCATCGACGAGAGCGCCAAGGCGCTGTTCGTCCACCCGAACACGCTCCGCCACCGGCTCGACCGCTTCCAGCAGCTCACCGGCGCCGACCTCCGCAACACCGAGGAGGTCCTGGAGATCTGGTGGGCGCTGCAGCGCCGCGGCCTCGATGCCCGCCTGACGGGCACGCCGCGCGAGACCGTCTGAGGCCTACGCCAGCAGGCCCATCCGCTGCGCGCGCAGGATCGCCTCGGCGCGGTTGCGGGCCTTCATCTTCCGGTAGAGCGCGCTCGTGTGGTCCTTCACGGTGTGGGGGGAGAGGAACAGGCGCGCGGCGATCTCGCGGTTGGTCGCGCCGCCCGCGATCATCCCCAGCACCTCGCGCTCGCGCTCGGTGAGCAGGTTGGGCGGCTGCTGGCCCTCGGAGGTGAAGACCGTCATCCCGAGCCCGACCATCCGCGCCGCGCCGGCGATGTCGCGCGCGCCCCAGCCCTTGGGCACGAAGCCCGACGCGCCGACGGCGCGCGCCGACTGGGCCGAGATCCGCTCCACGCCGGACATGAGCAGGACGCGCGTGGAGGGCGAGATCTCGCGGATGCGCTCGCAGACGTCCGCCCCGGACTCGCCGGCGAGCATGAGGTCCACCATGGCGACGTGCGGCTCGTAGCGCTGCGCCAGCTCGAGGGCCTGGGCGGGCGTGTGCGCGGCGTGGAACCGCTCCACCCAGGTCTCGTCGGAGAGCAGCATGCGGAAACCCCAGTGGACGACGTCCTCGTCGTCCACCAGCAGGACCCGCAAGCGGCGGTGCTCGTCGCTCGGACTGACGGTCCCGTTGAGGCGGCCGGCCAGGGGGCTCGGCATCTCCTCGGTCAATGTCTCCTGGTTGCTCAGCGTCCGCCCCTCCCTTAATTACTCAAGAACGCCCCTCTAAAGGAAGGACACTCGCACACCCGGCGGACATAGACAAGACGGAAAACTCCAAACTTGGGGCCCCTATTTAGGGGGTCAGCACAATCACCGGTAGCCAACAGGGGCCGAAAACCCGCTCCAGGAGCGATAAAAAACCCTCCCGGGCTTATCCGACCCCGTTGCTAGGATTTACCCGTGACCTTCTCCGCGAAGACCGAGTACGGCGTGCGCCTGATGGTCGCGCTGGGTCGCGCTCAGGAGGGCCCGACCTCGCTCAAGGCGATCGCGGAGGCCGAGGGGCTCCCGCTCTCGTACATGGAGCACGTCGTCGCCGGCCTCAAGCGCGCGGGGCTCGTCACCGCGAGCCGGGGCGCGCACGGCGGCTACCGCCTCGCCAAGCCGGCCGCCGAGATCGCGATGGACGAGGTGGTGCTCGCCCTGGAGGGGGCGATCGCGCCGATGGAATGCTTCGTGCAGGTGCCCACCGAGCGCGTCGCGTGCTCGCATCCGGGCGAGAGCAGCGCAGCGTGCTCCACGCGCCTGCTCTGGATGCGCGTGCAGAGCGGGGTGGTGCGCGCGCTGCAGGGGACCACGCTCGCCGAGCTGGTCGAGTTCGAGACCCGGCCGCGCGCCGAGCGCGCCGAGGTCGTCGCGTAGCCGCGACGCGCCCGACACACGACAACACGCAAACGACGGAGAATCAGATGGCGGACCTCGAAATCAGGAACCTCCACGTACGGGCGGGCGAGAAGGAGATCCTCAAGGGGCTCGACCTGATCGTGCGCGCCGGTCATGTGCACGCGCTGATGGGCCCGAACGGGTCCGGCAAGTCCACGCTCGCCAACGCGATCATGGGCCACCCGAACCTCGAGGTCACCGAGGGCCAGATCCTGCTCGACGGCGAGGACGTGACCGCGGCCGAGCCGGACGAGCGCGCCCGCATGGGCCTCTTCATGGCCTTCCAGTACCCCGTCGCGGTGCCGGGCGTGACCGTCACCAAGTACCTGCGCACCGTGATGAACGCCCACCGCGAGGAGCAGGGCGAGGACCCGGTCAGCCTGAAGGACTTCCGCCGCACCGTGGAGGAGGCGATGAAGCTCGTGGAGGTGCCGCGCGAGTTCGCCTCGCGCTACCTCAACGAGGGATTCTCGGGCGGTGAGAAGAAGCGGATGGAGATCCTCCAGCTCGCGCTCCAGCAGCCGCGGGTCGCGGTGCTCGACGAGACCGACTCGGGCCTCGACATCGACGCCCTGCGCATCGTGGCCAACGGCGTCAACGCGCTGAGCGGACCCGGCATGGGCGTCCTGATCATCACCCACTACCAGCGCATCCTCCATATGGTCCAGCCCGACTCGGTGCACGTGCTCTACGACGGCCGGATCGTCAAGGAGGGCGGGGCGGAGCTCGTGTCGACGCTCGAGGAGAAGGGCTACGGCTGGATCCGCGACGAGGTGGAGGCGGCGGCGGCGTGACCACGCAGGCTCCCGCAGCGCACGCCCTCGACGTCGAGCGGGTCGCCGCCGAGTTCCCGATCCTGCGCCGCGAGCCGCTCGTCTACCTCGACAGCGCGGCCACCGCGCAGAAGCCGCAGCCGGTGCTCGACGCGCTCCTCGGCGCGCTCGCCGAGCACAACGCGAACATCCACCGCGGCGTCTACCCGCTCGCGCAGGAGTCCACGGAGGCCTTCGAGGGGGCGCGCCGGCGGATCGCGCAGCGCATCGGCGCCGGCTACGAGGAGACGATCTTCACCAAGAACGTGACCGAGGCGATCAACCTCGTCGCCTACGCGTGGGGCCGCTCCAACGTCGGGCCCGGGGACCGGGTGCTCATCACCGAGATGGAGCACCACTCGAACATCGTCCCGTGGCAGCAGCTCGTCAAGGAGCGCGGCGCGGAGCTGCGCTACGTGCCGGTCATGGCCAACGGCCGCCTCGACATGGACTGGCTCGACCGCGAGCTCGCCAACTCGCCCAAGCTCGTGGCGGTCGTGCACGTGTCGAACACGCTCGGCACGATCAACGACGTCGAGGCGATCGTGGCGCGGGCGCACCGCATGGGCGCGCGCGTGCTGGTGGACGGTGCCCAGGCGGCGCCGCACTTCGACCTCGACGTCAAGCGGATCGGGGCCGACTTCTACGCGTTCACCGGCCACAAGGTCTACGGGCCGACCGGCATCGGCGTGCTCTACGGGAAGCGCGAGCTGCTCGAGGCGATGCCGCCGTTCCTCACCGGCGGCGACATGATCAGCCGCGTCGACTTCCAGGAGTCGAGCTGGAACCAGCTCCCGTGGAAGTTCGAGGCCGGCACCACCCCGTTCGCCGAGGCCGTCGGCCTCGCGGCGGCGCTCGACTGGCTGCACGGGCTGGGCATGGACGCGGTCGCCGCCCACGAGTCGGACCTCACCGCCTACGCGCTCGAGCGCCTCTCCGAGGTGCCGGGCCTGACCGTCTACGGCCCGCGCGAGCTGCCCCGCGGGCCGGCCATCTCGTTCGCGCTCGAGGGGGTGCACCCGCACGACGTCGCCGAGATCCTCGGCCGCGACGGCATCTCCATCCGCGCCGGCCACCACTGCACGCAGCCGCTGATGCGCAAGCTCGGCGTGCCCGCTACCTCGCGGGCCAGCTTCGGCGTGCACAACAGCCGCGCCGACGTCGACCGCCTGATCGCGGGCCTCGCCGAGGTGCGCAGGATCTTCGGCTGAGCTCATGGACGCGCTCTATCGAGAGGCGATACTCGACCACTACAAGCACCCGCACAACTTCGGGGAGCTCGACGACGCCGACCTCGAGTTCGAGGACACCAACCCGCTCTGCGGCGACGAGCTGAAGGTCCAGCTCAAGGTGGGCGACGACGGGCGCGTGGAGACGGTCCGCTTCTCCGGCCAGGGCTGCGCGATCAGCCAGGCGTCCGCCTCGATGATCTCCGACGAGATCAAGGGCATGAGCGTCGAGGAGCTGCGCAGGCTCGACAAGAGCGCGATCCTCGAGCTGCTCGGGATCGACATCTCGGCGACCCGGATGAAGTGCGCCCTGCTCTCGCTCAAGGTGCTCAAGAGCGCGGCGATCGGCTCGGCCGCGGACTGGGAGTCCGGCGAGTACGCCGACGGCGGCTCGCGCGGCCCTCTCTAGCCCTCTCTAGCCGCTAACTTGCGCCTGTGCGCCTGAGGACCGTCCTCGCTGCCCTCGCGGTCCTCCTCGGTATCGCTCCCGCCGCGCGCGCCGGCGACCCGATCATGCCCCTCGCCCAGGTGAAGCCCGGGATGAGATGCACGGGCTACACGGTCATCCGCGGCACCGACATCACGACCTTCGACGTCGAGATCGTCGACGTCTACGAGCAGCGGCCCAACGCCCCGGCGATCCTCGTGCGCGTATCGGGCCCGGCCGTGGCCGACGGCGGCGTGGCCGCTGGATTCTCCGGCTCGCCGATCTACTGCAAGGACGATCAGGGCACGCCCCGCAACGCGGGGGCGATCGCGGAGGTGGTGGGCGACTACGGGAACGAGCTCGCGCTGGCCACCTCGATCGAGGAGATCCTCCGCGAGCCGCTCGACCCGCCCGCGGCGACGGCGCGCGTCAGGCGCGCCGCGACGGCGCGCACCCAGCTCCCTCCGCTCACGGTCGCGGGACTCAGCGTCCCCGTGGAGCGCGCGCTCGTCGCCACGGGGCGCCGGGCCGGCAGGCCGATCATCGCCGCGCCGAAGGCACCGGCGCTCGCGGGCGCCTTCGAGCCGCTGCGGCCGGGCTCGGCGGTCGCGGTGGGCCTCTCGAGCGGCGACCTCTGGCTCGGCGGCGTCGGCACGGTCGCCTACGTGGACGGCGACACGGCGTGGCTGTTCGGTCACCCCTTCGAGGGCGTCGGCCGGCGCTCGCTGCTGCTCCAGGCGGCCTACGTCCACACGGTCGTCGGCAACCCGGATCCGGCGCTCGGCAGCTACAAGCTCGCCGCTCCCGGGCGCGACATCGGGACGGTCGCCAACGACGGGCTCGCCTCGGTGGTCGGGCAGATGGGCGTGCTGCCGCGCACGACCGACGTGCAGGTGCTCGCGCGCGACCCCGACGCGGGCACCGAGCAGCAGGTCCAGATGCAGGTGGCCGACGAGTCGGCCGTGGACGTGCCGAGCGGGTTCTCGCCGCTCGCGTTCGCGGGCCCGCTGGCCGTGGCCGACGCCTCGGTGCGCGCGATCCGGTCGGTGCCGGCGCGGGAGTCCGGCTCGCTCTGCGCCCGCCTCACGCTCCTCGGCCAGGCCGAGCCGCTGCGCTTCTGCAACCGCTACGTGACCCAGGCCGGCGGGGGCATCGGCGGGTCGATGGCCGACGACCTCGCGCGGGCGATCGCCGCGGTCGACGCCGCGGAGTACGCGCCGCTCGCGATCGAGCGCGTGGACGCCGAGCTCGACGTGCGGCGCGGCGCCCGCCAGGCGTACATGCTGGGAGCGACGCTGCCGCGCTCGGTCCGGCGCGGCGCCGTCGTCTCGGTGTCGCTGCGGGCCCGGGTCCTGCGCGGACCGGTCGAGCGCTTCCGCTTCCGCCTGCGGATCCCGCGCTCGCTGGCGCCGGGCGAGCACGCCCTCACCCTCGAGGGCCCGAACGCGGACGAATCCGGCGAGATCGGCGGCGAGCTGGGCGAGATCATCGTGTTCGACGACGAGGGGGAGGAGTCCACGCCCGCGCGGTCGTTCGGCGAGCTCCAGGACCAGGTCGACGAGATCGAGCGCTGGGACGGCGTGATCGGGCGCTTCTCGGGGCGCGGCGGCACGCGCGTGCGCGCCTATCTCGACCCCGTCATGCGCATCGGCGGCCAGCTCAAGCTGCGCCTGCGCGTCAGGCGCTGACGGGCCGCTCCACGGGCCCGTCGAGCGGACCCCGGATCGCTAGACTGGTCAATCCCGATCCACGGGGTCGGATTACGCCACGAATGCCTGACCTGATCGACATCTGCGCCATCGACGAGCTCCCCCCGGGCGGCATGCGCCTGGTCCGCCACGAGGAGCTCGAGATCGGCGTGTTCAACTGCGCCGGCGAGGTCCTCGCGATCGAGGACCGCTGCTCGCACGACGACGGCACGCTCGTCGAGGGCGAGCTCGACCAGGGCGCCTGCACCATCGAGTGCCCGCGCCACGGCTCGCGCTTCGACCTGCGCACCGGCCGCCCGATCACCCTGCCCGCCTACCAGCCCGTCGATACCTTCCCGGTGTCCGTGGACGACGGCATCATTCGAGTGGAGATCGACTGAAAATGACCACGCCGCCAGACACAGCCGCCCCCGAAACCGCCGCCACCCCCGCCCCCGAGCTCGCGGGCATCGGCGAGAACTACGAGGAGCGCTTCGGCTTCCACGACGCCGAGAACTACCTCTACAAGGCCCCCAAGGGCCTCAACCGCGAGATCGTCGAGAAGATCTCCGAGTTCAAGTCCGAGCCCGACTGGATGCGCGCGTTCCGCCTCAAGGCGCTCGACCACTTCCTGGCCCGCCCGATGCCCACCTGGGGCAGTCCCATGCTGGCCGAGGTCGACTTCGACAACATCCACTACTTCGTGCGCGCCAGCGAGCGCGCCGAGCGCGACTGGGACGACGTGCCCGAGGACGTCAAGAAGACGTTCGACCGGCTCGGCATCCCCGAGGCCGAGCGCAAGTTCCTCGCCGGCGTGGGCGCCCAGTACGAGTCGGAGGTGGTCTACCACCAGGTGCGCGAGGACCTCGAGAAGCAGGGCGTGCAGTTCCTCGACATGGACTCCGCGCTGCGCGAGCACGAGGACCTCGTGCGCGAGTACTTCGCCACGGTCATCCCGGCCAACGACAACAAGCTCGCCGCGCTCAACTCCGCCGTCTGGTCGGGCGGCTCGTTCGTGTACGTGCCGCCGGGCGTGCACGTGGAGATGCCGCTCCAGGCCTACTTCCGGATCAACACCGAGAACATGGGCCAGTTCGAGCGCACGCTGATCATCGCCGACGAGGGCTCCTCGGTGCACTACGTGGAGGGCTGCACCGCTCCCACGTACTCGAGCGACTCGCTGCACTCCGCGGTCGTCGAGCTGATCGCCAAGCCGGGCGCGCGCATCCGCTACACGACCGTCCAGAACTGGTCGCAGAACGTGTTCAACCTCGTCACCAAGCGGGCGATCGCCGAGGCCGACGCGACCGTCGAGTGGGTCGACTGCAACCTCGGCTCGAAGCTCACGATGAAGTACCCGAGCGTCTACCTGATGGGCGAGCGCGCGCACGGCGAGATCCTCTCGATCGCGTTCGCGGGCGAGGGCCAGCACCAGGACGCCGGCGGCAAGATCGTGCACGCCGCCCCGCACACCACGTCGAACATCTTCGCCAAGTCGATCTCGAAGAACGGCGGGCGCTCGAGCTACCGCGGCCTGCTCGAGGTCGCCAAGGGCGCCACCGAGGCGCGCTCCACGGTCGTGTGCGACGCGCTGCTGCTCGACGAGGACTCGCGCTCGGACACCTATCCCACGATCCGCATCGGCGAGGACGACGTGAGCGTCGGCCACGAGGCCTCGGTCTCGAAGGTCTCCGAGGAGCAGCTCTTCTACCTCCAGTCCCACGGGATCCCGGAGGAGGACGCGTCGAAGATGATCGTGAACGGCTTCATCGAGCCGATCGCGAAGGAGCTGCCGATGGAGTACGCGGTCGAGCTCAACCGGCTGATCGAATTGCAGATGGAAGGCAGCATTGGCTAGCGCCGTCGCGGCGCCGGTCCTTCCCCCACTTCCGGAGTTCAAGGGCAGGGCCGGGTGGGAGTTCACCGACCTGTCGGGGGTCGACGTGGACGCGTACTCGCCGGTGGAGGCGGGTGAGGGGGACGCGGGCGCGGTCGGCCGCGCCGCGGCGATCTTCGACGCGCCCGACGGGGCGGTCCGGCTCGCCCAGGTGGACGGGCGCCCGCTCGCGGAGGGCAGCGGCGGCGACGGCGAGGCCCTCGTGCTCCCGCTCGACGTCGCGCTCGAGCGCCACGCCGAGCTCGTCCAGCCGCACCTCGGCTCGATCGTGCCCGCGGGCGACCCGTTCGTGGCCCGCAACGACGCCGGCTGGACCGGCGGCGCGCTGGTCTACGTGCCGCGCGGCAAGCGCCTCGACGCGCCTGCGATGCTCGCCCAGATCCAGGAGCTGAGCGGCCGCGCGAACGTGCGCCGCACGCTGATCGTGCTCGAGGAGGACGCGGAGGCGGAGGTCTGGGAGCAGTACCTCTCGGCGGGCGAGGACGTGGACGGGCTCTTCAACGCGGTCGTCGAGATCGTCGTGGGCCCCAACGCGCGGCTGCGCTACGTGTGCGGCCAGGGCCTCGCGCCGAGCACCACGGTGTTCGGCACCCAGCGCGCGGTGGTGGACGCCCGCGGGTCGCTCGAGTGGATCGCGCTCGGCTTCGGCTCGGGCAACGGCCAGGTGCGCATGGAGACCCAGCTGCGCGGCGAGGGAGCCGAGGCCAGGGTCACGGGCGCCTACGCCACGGGCGGCCGCCAGCACGTCGACTTCGACACCACGCAGGAGCACGCGGCGCCGCACACCACCTCGGACCTGGCGTTCCGCGGCGTGCTGGCCGGCCGCTCGACGAGCGTGTGGCGCGGGATGATCAAGGTCGACCCCGGCGCGCAGCAGACCGACGCCTTCCAGGACAACCGCAACCTGCTGCTGTCCAAGCGCGCGCACGCGGACGCGATCCCGGGCCTCGAGATCCTCGCCAACGACGTGCGCTGCACCCACGCGGCCGCCGTCGCCCAGATCGACCGCGAGCAGCTCTTCTACCTGATGTCGCGCGGCCTCCCGCGCGAGCAGGCCACCCGCCTGATCATCGACGGCTTCCTCCAGTCGCTGGTCGAGCGGCTGGGCGAGGGCAGCCTGCACGACGCGGTGTCCGGGGCGCTCGAGCGCCGGCTGTCGGCGCTGCTCGACTAGAGCCCTCGGCGCGGCCGGCCGCTACCTGCAGACGCGGCGGGAGTGCTTCGTCTTCACGAGCTTGCCGCCCGCGGTGCGGCGCGATATGCGCAGCACCAGCGTCTTGCCGCGCAGCTTGCGGATGTCCACGACCGCGTAGAGGCGGCGGCCGACCCGCCTCAGCCTCACCGGCCCGTTCGCGCTCACTCGGGTGGCGCGCACGCGCCGGCCGCCCACCTTCTGCGAGATCGCGACCGTGCGCGACGAGCCCCTGAGGCACGACGCCGTGCCCGCGACCCGCGAGACCGGCGGGTCGCCCAGCGGCTTGCCGCCGGGTCCCTCGGCGTAGCTCAGCCACGGCACCGTGGGCGTGCGGTCGACGCCCGGCTTCGAGTAGTCGCAGACGCCCTTCGGGTAGGTCTTCTGGAGCTGCGCCCATTGCTCGTCCGTGAACTGGATCGGCGCGTAGCCGGCGCGGTCGAGCGGCTTCAGCTCGCACTTGATGGTGTCGTCGGCGATCGGCATGCCGGCCTCGATGCGGGGCGTGCCGTACGCCTGCACGACCGCGTCGCACTCCGCGGCCGGGATGTCCGTGCCCGCGCCGTTCGTGCAGCGCGGCACGATGTCGGCGGGCTTGTCCTCCACGACCTTCTGCGCGAGTGGCACGTCGCGCCCGTCCTTCTCGATCACCGCCAGCCAGCGATCCATCGCCAGGATCGCCTGGTCCCGGTAGTTCGCGTCGCCGAGGAGCGGCACCTGGCCGCGCCAGAGGATCTGGTTCTTCGCGTGCCCGTGCTCGCGCTCGAGCCGGGCGCGCATCGCGTACGTGCGGTAGACGTCGTGGAACGCGCCCGGGTCGGGCCCGCGCAGGTCGATGATCGCGACCTGGTCGAGGTTGGTGCCCTGGTTGACCGCGCCGCTGCGGTACACGCGCTCGAGGGCGGGCCGGTCGGCCTCGGACCGCTCGGGCACGAGGTTCACGTCGATGTCGCCGCCGCCGAGCTTCGCGTTCAGGTCGACGAACTGCGCGGGGGTTATGGCCCCGCTCATCAGCGGGCGCCGCCCGTACTCGATGCCGACGTTGTCGAACGGGCGCGCCGCGAAGCCGCGCCCGAGCTTCTTCTCGGTCGCCTCCCAGCGGTCGGGCCCGCGCCGCCCGAAGATGTTGACCATGTAGTCCTGCAGCGTGCAGCGGACCCCGTTCGGGTTGGTGTTCTCGTCGTAGACCTTCTCCTGCGGCACGCCGGTGCAGCTGCGCGACGGCTCGCCGCTGAACGGGATGGCCTCGGTGAACGTGATCGCGTTGACCGGGTTCGGATGACCCTCCACGGTCGCGATGTCGTCCGGCGTCCAGGCCACGCCGGGCGCCCACTTGTCGGGGTGCTCGAAGTAGTTGCGCATCCCGTAGTAGTCCACGTACTGCATCGCCGACGACCACGCGTCCGTGAACGAGCAGGCGGGCGTGATCCCCTGGTAGAAGCCCGGATACGCGTTGGCCACCTGCTGCTGTGCGAGTGAGCCGCCCGAGCAGCCGCTGCCGATCGTGTAGCGCAGCTCGCCGTACTGCTCGATCACGCGCTCCTTGGTCATGATCAGCGACTCGGCCTGGGTGAGGATGTTGCAGTTGTGACCGGCGTGGTCGAGCGCGTGCGACATCGTCACGAAGCCGCGCCCGAGCGAAACCTCGTTCATGACGTCGGGCGCCTCGGCCTGCTCGTAGTCGGTGTCGCAGCTCGATCCGTGGAAGACGACCATCTTGTGGTTGAAGCCCTCCTGCGGCGCCCACGCCGCCCACGGCTTCTTGGGGTCGTAGAGCACCGCGATCCGGTACTGGTCGCGGTCGATCGTGCCCGTCTCGCGGCGGACGATGAACGGCACCGTCCGGCCCTGGTCGGTGGTCGTGGTCGCCACGTCCGAGGGCGGGTCCTCCGGGTTGTACGGCTTCAGCCCGCCGCCGCCCGTGGACTTGTAGAAGAACTCGTAGGCCGGCGGCCGGTTGCACTGCGCGTCGACCGCCATGTCGAAGCACTTCCACGGCCCGATCTGCGGCCCGTCGATCACCGGCCCGCCCTGCGGATGGTTGTCGATCGTGATCCGCGCGCTGGTCCCGTCCGCGGCGCGGGCGCTGACCACGCTGGCCCCGTTGCGCAGCCCCGTCAGCAGCGCCATGTAGCGGCCGCCGGGGCGTTCGGCGAACTGGCCGGTCACGTCGCGGCCGTCCACCGCCACGCGCGCGCCGGAGGGCTTGACCTCGACCAGGGCGTCGCCGGCCGAGATCAGGTCGGCGCGGTTCGAGAGCACGCTGACCTCGGGAACGGCGAGGGCGGGCGCGGCCGCGCCGACCAGCACCGCGACCACCAACCCGGCGACCCACACCCCCCGCATCATGCGGGAACGATACGGAAAACCTGCCCCCGCCGCGCCAAGATCCAGCGCATCCGGGGGCTTCAGCGGTTACCTTTCGGCTGCGGCCTCCGGCCGCAAGGGATTCCCATTTGAGTCACAGTCACAGAGCCCCCCATGGCTGAGGCACGTCCGCGAGCGAACCTCGCGCGTGTAGCGGCGCTCGGCGCGGTGCTGATCGCCGTGGTGATCGTGGCGTTCCTGCTCTTCCTGGACGGCGGCGGCGGATATCGCGTCAAGTTCGAGTTCCTGAACGCCCAGCAGCTCGTCTACGGCAACCTGGTCGAGAAGGCCGGCGTCAAGGTCGGCTCGGTCACGAAGCGCGAGATCACCGACGACGGCCGGGCGCTGATCGAGGTCAAGATGGACGAGGGCCAGCCCAGGCTGCGCGAGGGCACGACCGCGATCATCCGCCAGGGCTCGCTCTCGTCGGTCGCCAACCGCTACATCGAGCTGCACCTCCCGTCCGAGGACCAGGCCGGCCGCGAGATCCCCGACGGCGGCACGATCCACTCCGACAAGACGACGACCGGCGTCGAGATCGACCAGTTCTTCAGCACCTTCGACAAGCCCACCCGCAAGGCGCTCCAGGGCTTCTACCGCGGCAACTACGCGAACTACAAGGGCCGCGGGGTCGAGGCGAACAGGGGCTGGCGCTACCTGAACCCGTCGCTGTCGGGCTCGGCCGCCCTGTTCAACGAGCTCAGCAAGGACGAGCCGGTCCTCGAGAACTTCCTCGTCAACAGCTCGCGGTTCGTCACCGCGCTGGCCGACCGCCAGGAGGAGCTGGGGCCGCTCGTCAGCAACCTCAACCGGACCACGCGCGCGCTCGCCAACGAGAAGGTCGCCCTGGCCGAGGTCATCGAGCGCTTCCCGGACTTCATGCGCCAGGCGAACACCACCTACGTGAACCTGCGCGCCACGCTCGACGACGTCGACCCGTTCGTGGAGGCGTCGAAGCCGGTCGCGCGCAAGCTGCGCCCCTACCTCGCCCAGCTGCGGCCGTTCGCCCGCGAGGCCCGCCCCACGCTGCGCGACCTCAGCCAGATCCTGCGCCGCCGCGGCGAGTTCAACGACCTCACCGAGCTCAACCGCACGTACCCGGGCCTGGCGCAGATCGCCACCGAGACGCGCGAGCGCAACGGCGCGCAGCGCCCGGGCGCGTTCCCGGTCCTCTCCGAGGCGCTCACCAAGAGCGCCGAGGTGGTCGCCCACGGCCGCCCCTACACCGTCGACCTCGTCGGCTGGTTCGACGACTTCTCGACCACCGGCGCCTACGACGCGCTCGGCAGCTTCTCGCGCGTCCAGACCTTCGTGAACGCGCTGTCGGCCCAGCTCTACGGCGGCGTGATCCCGCGTGAGCAGCGCGGCGAGGCGCTCCGGCGGCTGGTCCAGACCGAGGAGTTCAAGCGCTGTCCGGGCGCATCCGAGGCGCCCGCCTCCGACGGCTCGAACGTGTGGAGCGAGGCCGAGCAGAAGGAGCTCGACTGCGACGAGGCCGACCGCGCCGTGGGGGCGCGGCCGTGAGGCGCCTGCTCGCGATCGGCGTCGTGCTCGTCGCCTGCCTGGCGGCGGTCGTGCTCACCGGTGCCGACGGCGACGACGCCAAGGGCACCAAGTACGTGATCGAGTTCGACAACGCCTTCGGCCTGGTCGAGGACGGCGAGGTGAAGATCGGCGGCGTGAGCGCCGGCGCGATCAAGAGCTTCGACCTCACCGACACCGAGCCGCAGAAGGTCGCGGTGACGGTCGAGGTCACCGGCGACGGCTTCGACAAGCTGCGGGCGGGGCAGGGGCCGGGCGGCGAGGGCGGCGCCACCTGCGGCGTGCGCCAGCAGTCGCTGATCGGCGAGTACTTCATCGACTGCCAGCCCGGCACGGCCGGCCCCGCGCTGGCGGAGAAGGGCCGCGTGCCCGTGAAGCGCACTTTCTCGACGGTCCCGCTCGACCTGATCAACAACATCCAGCGGCGCCCCTACCGCGAGCGCTTCCGGCTGATCCTCAGCGAGCTCGGCGTCGGCCTCGCCGGCCGCCCGGACGACCTCAACGAGGTCATCCGCCGCGCCCACCCAGGCCTGCGCGAGACCACCGAGACGCTCGAGATCCTCGCCCGCCAGCGCAACTTCATCCGCAGCTTCGTGGAGGACGCCGACACGGTCAGCGCCGCGGTGGAGCCGCACAAGAAGGACCTCTCGCGCTGGGCGAAGGAGGCGTCGGAGGTGGCCGAGGTCCAGGCCTCGCGCAAGGACTCGATAGCCGAGCAGTGGCGCAAGCTGCCGACCTTCCTCGCCGAGCTCCAGCCCACCGCCGAGCAGCTCGAGGCCACCGCCAGCGAGCAGATCCCGCTGCTGCGCAAGTTCCGCACCGCCGGACCGCAGCTCACGGCGTTCCTCAAGGAGCTCGGGCCGTTCTCGGAGGACTCGCGCAAGTCCACCCGTGCGCTCGGCGAGGCCTCGGTGGAGGGCCGCAAGGCGATCGTGGAGAGCAGCGAGGAGATCGCGCAGCTCCGCGCGCTGGCCGAGGACCTGCCCCGCTTCGCCAAGCCGCTGCGCCAGTTCCTCCAGACGCTCGACGACCGCAACCGCTCGATCGAGAACGATCCGCAGGCGCGCGAGCCGGTGACGCCACCGGCGCCGGACAAGACCGCCTACGACCCGAACAACAAGGAGGCCCAGGGCTTCACCGGCTACGAGGTGATCTGGAACTACATCTACTACCAGACCCTGGCGATCAACCAGTTCGACGACGTGAGCCACCTGCTGCGGATCATCCTGGTCCAGAACGCGTGCGCCCCGTACAGCTCGAACCCCACGCCGGAGCAGCGCAAGCAGTGCGGCGCGAACATCGGCTCCTACTCGCCGGGCGTCACGCACCCGGACCCGACCGACGGCCCGGCGCTCGAGGCGGCCCGCCTCAGCCCGGAGGAGAACATCGAGCGCTTCGGCCTGCGCCGCGGCGCCGGCGAGCCTGAGGCGCCGCCGCTCCCCGGCCAGCGCGACATCTCCAGGCCGCAGATCACGCTCCCGCCGAACGTGCAGGAGATCGTCGACGACGTGCGCCGCGGCGCCGGGGTCAAGTCCCCGGGCGCGGGCGGCGGCGGCGCGGATCCCGCCCAGCTCCTCGACTTCCTGATGGCGCCATGAGGGGCACGGGGCGACAGGCATCGATCGTGGCCTCGCCGGTCCTGATCGGCGCTCTGACGATGCTCGTCGTGATCGTCGCCGTCTTCCTCGCCTACAACGCGAACGCCGGGCTGCCGTTCGTGCCGACCTTCGACGTGAAGGCCGAGCTCGAGGGCGGCCAGAACCTCGTCGCCTCGAACGACGTGCGCGTCGGCGGGTTCCGCGTCGGCGCGGTGGACAAGATCACGCCGGGCGTGAACCCGCGGACCGGCAAGTCGATCGCGATCGTCCACATGAAGCTCGACAAGCAGGTCGAGCCGCTGCCGGAGGACTCGCGGGTCTACGTCCGGCCGCGCTCGAACCTCGGCCTCAAGTACGTCGAGCTCTCGCTCGGCAAGAGCAGCACCGCGCTCCAGCCGGGGGCGACGCTGCCGATCGCGCAGTCGCGCACGCCGATCGAGCTCGACCAGTACTTCTCGACCTTCAACGAGGAGATGCGGCAGAACACGCAGACGGCGCTCGAGGGCTTCGGCAACGCGCTCGCCGGGCGCGGCCGCTCGATCAACATCGCGATCCGCGAGTTCGTGCCGTTCTTCCAGCACCTCACGCCGGTGATGACGGCCCTGTCCGACCCGAGCACGCGGCTCAACCAGTTCTTCCGGGCGACCTCGCGCTTCTCCGGCGAGCTGGCCCCCGTGGCCGACCAGTACGCCCAGCTCTTCGGGAACATGGCGACCACGTTCGAGGCGCTCGGGCGCGACGAGGGCGCGCTGCGCGCGACGATCGAGCGCGGGCCGCCGACGCTCGACGCCGGCATCACGAGCTTCCCCGAGCAGCGGCCGTTCCTGGCCGACTCCGAGCGCCTGTTCGCCGCGCTCCAGCCGGTCGCCGACGAGTTCGAGGCCTCCCTGCCGAAGTTCCGCGACGCGCTGGCCGTTGGCCGTCCCGTGGTGCGCCGCTCGCCGCCCTTCTACAGGCGCACCGAGGGCGTCTTCCGGGCGCTGCGCGACCTGGTCGCGGACCCGAACACGCTGCTCGGCCTCAAGGACCTGACCACCACGATCAGGGTCGGCGCGCCGCTGGCCGAGTGGATCGCGCCGTACCAGTCGGTCTGCAACTACACGGTCTTCTGGCTGACCGGCCTCGGCGAGCACGTCTCCGAGGACGTGCGCTTCGGCACCGCGCAGCGAAGCGGCCTCAAGTCCGACAACCGCACCCAGGACAACCGCATCAGCACCTCGGACGGCGAGCGCCCGGCGGACATCCCGGACAACCAGGACCCGCAGACCAATCCGGCCACCTCCGGCCCGAACGCGCAGGGCCGCGACCAGGCGGGCGACCCGCTGTCGGTGCTTCACCGCCAGAACTACGCGCCGGCGATCGACGCGCAGGGCAACGCCGACTGCCAGACGGGCCAGACCGGCTACCTCGACGGGCCGCTAGCCGAGGACTTCCGCTACCCGCCCACGAACGACCCGAACCGCCTCGGCGGCAGCCACGTGGTGCTCGATCCCGACACGCCGGGCCTCGCGGGGACCACCCGCAAGGGCGTCAAGAACCTGAGGGACCTCCCGTAGCCATGGCCCGCACTCCCTTCTCCGACATCCCGCGCGGCGCCGCCGAGAAGATCGGCATCCGCCCGTTCAAGGCCGGGCTGATCTTCATCGTCCTCACGGTGATCGCGACCTATTTCGCGTTCAGCAAGGCCAACCCGTTCTCGCAGCCCTACGAGCTGAACGCGGTGTTCGAGAACGCCAACGAGCTGAAGGAGCGCTCGCCGGTCCGGATCGCCGGCGTCGAGGTCGGCAAGGTCAAGTCGATCAAGCCGTTCGGCGACGACAAGGCGAAGGTCCGGATGGAGATCGAGGAGGAGGGCCTCCCGATCAAGGAGAACGCGCAGGTGAAGGTGCGCCAGCGGATCTTCCTCGAGGGCAACTACTTCGTGGACCTCCAGCCGGGCACGGCCGGCTCGCCGGAGCGCAAGTCGGGCTCGACGATCCCGCCGTCGCAGACCGCGTCCCCGGTCCAGTTCGGCCAGGTGCTGAGCGCGCTCCAGTCCGACACGCGCGAGGACCTCCAGATCTTCCTGCGCGAGTACGCCAAGGGCGTCGAGGGCAAGGGCTCGCGCGGCTTCAACATGGCCGTCAAGTACTGGGAGGAGGCGTACCGCAACACCGCGATCTCCACGCGCGCGACGCTCGGCCAGCGCCCCGGCGACCTCGGGCGCGTGCTCAAGGGGCAGGGCAAGGTGTTCGGCGCGCTCTCGCGCGACGAGGAGTCGCTCAAGCTGCTGGTCAGCTCGCTGAACCGGCTCGCGGCCGCGTTCGCGCGCGAGGAGGCCAACCTCCAGGCCACGATCCCGGCGCTGCGCGACGTGCTGGTGGTCGGGCGCCCGGCGCTCGCCTCGCTCAACAGCGCGTTCCCGACGCTCCGGGCGTTCGCGCGCGAGGCGCTGCCCGCGGCGCGCTCGTCGCTGCCCACGCTCGAGGTTCAGATCCCGTTCATCACCCAGGCGCGGCGGCTGGTGTCGCGCGCCGAGCTGCGCGGCCTGGTCGCGGACCTGCGGCCGACGGTGCCCGACCTGGCGCGCCTCAACCGCAACCAGACCGAGTCGCTCGAGCAGACCCGCGCGCTCGCCTCGTGCCAGCTCAACGTGCTGCTGCCGTTCTCGAAGACGCCGATCCCGGACCCGGACTTCCCCGAGGCCTCCGGCGAGGCGTTCTACGAGGAGTCGACGCGCTCGCTGGTGGGGCTGTCGGGCGAGAGCCGCATGCACGACGCCAACTCGCCGATCTTCCGCGTGCTCGCCGGCGGCGGCGGGACCACCGCGACGTTGCAGAACGAGGCCGGCGAGACGCTCTTCTCGCAGCTCGACCTGCCGATCGAGGGGGTCCGCCCGATCAAGCCCGCCAAGCGGCCGGTCTACCGCCCGAACGTCGCGTGCGAGACGCAGGAGCCGCCGGACATGAACGCGATGCAGGGGCCGGGCGGCAACAACGTGGTCCCGACCCCCACGGTGCTGCCCAAGTACCAGGCCATGCAGAAGCGCTCGATGCGCGACCTCGAGAAGGTCGAGTTCGCGATCGACCAGATGATGAAGGGCAAGCCGTTCATCGACCCGCTCGACTACTCCGACCTCGGCGAGCGGATCCAGGCCAAGCGGCGCGGGTTCGTGCGCAACGCGAAGGGCATCTACGTGCCGCGCGACCAGGCGGGCACCGCGGCCGAGGCGCACGAGGGCGGGGAGGGCGCCGTCCGATGACCCACGCGATCAAGAAGCACTTCCGCGACTTCATCGCGATCGCCGTGCTGGCGGCGATCGGCCTCGGCACGGCGTACTACATCCTCAACGAGCAGCGCCTGCGGATCCCGGGCCTCGAGGACGAGCCGTTCACGCTGAAGGCCGAGTTCTCCGACGCCCAGGGCGTCATGCCCGGTCAGGGTCAGACGATCCGCGTCGCCGGCATGCGCATCGGCGACATCGGAAAGGTCGAGCTCGAGGACGGGCGGGCGCTCGTCACGATGGAGATCGACAAGAAGTTCCGCGACGTCGTGCACACCGACGCGACCGCGCTGCTGCGCCCGCGCACCGGCCTCAAGGACATGTTCATCGAGCTCGACCCCGGCAGCAAGTCGGCGCCGGTGATGAAGAAGGACGAGGTCATCGCGGTCGAGAACACGGCGCCGGACGTGGACGCCGACGAGGTCCTCTCCGGGCTCGACACCGACACGCGCGCCTACCTCCAGCTCCTGATCAACGGGATCGGCGAGGGCCTCGAGGGCCGCGGCGGCGACCTGCGCGAGGTGCTGGCGCGGCTCGGGCCGCTGCACCGCGACCTCGCGCGTGTGAACGGCGCCTTCGCCTCGCGGCGCAAGGAGCTCGCGCGGCTGATCCACAACTACGGCTCCTCGGTCACCGAGCTCTCCACCCGCGACCGCGAGCTGAGCACGCTCGTCGAGGCGCAGAGCCAGGCGCTCGAGCGCTGGGCGTCCGAGGACGTGAACGTGTCGAACGCGGTGCGGCTGCTGCCGGGCACGCTGCGCACGGTGCAGTCCGCGCTGGTGAAGGTCAACGAGCTCGGGCAGGAGCTCCCGCCGGGCCTGAACGCGCTGCGGCCAGCGGTGCGCCAGCTCCACCTCACGAACCTCCAGGTCCGGCCGTTCGCCCGCGAGGCCACGCCGATCCTGCGCGACCAGGTGCGCCCGTTCGTGCGCGCCGCGCGCCCCTACGTCCGCAACCTGCGCCCAGCGGTGCGCAACCTCGCCGACGCGAGCCCCGACGTGCGCGAGGCGTTCCTCCAGATCAACCGCTTCTTCAACATCGCGGCCTACAACCCGAACGGCAAGGAGGGGCTGCCCGGCACCGTCGAGGCCGCTCAGCAGCGCGACGAGGGCCTGCTGTTCTGGCTCGGCTGGCTCGCCCACAACACCAACAACCTGTTCAGCACCGGTGACGCGAGCGGGCCGTTCCGGCGCATCAGCGCGACCGCCTCCTGCTCCACCTTCCAGAACCTCGTGAACCTCGAGCCGGCCTCCGGCGCCCTACTGAACCTCAACCAGCTCCTGGCCGACCAGGGGCTCTGCCCGTCGAGCTGATGAACAAGCAAGCGCCAAGCCCCGGGCGGATCCTGATCATGGTCGTGTGGGCCATGTCGTGCTTCGGCCTGCTGCTCTGGCTGTGGCTCTCGTTCGGCGGGCCGATGCCGCTCAGCCCGCAGGGCTACCGCGTGTCGGCGCAGATGCCGGAGTCGGCGCTGCTGGTGAAGGAGGCCGACGTGCGGATGGCCGGGCTCGACATCGGCAAGGTGAAGAGCCTCGACCTCGAGCGCGAGGGCGGCAGCCGCGTCGAGATGGAGATCGAGCCCGAGTTCGCGCCGCTGCCGAAGGACGTGAGGGCGATCCTGCGGCAGAAGTCGCTGCTCGGGCAGATCTACATCGAGCTGACCCCCGGCACGCGCAACGGCCCGACGATCGAGGACGGCGGGGAGATCTCGAGCAAGTCCGTCGTGGAGCCGGTCGAGCTGGACGAGATCATCTCGCTGTTCGACGAGGAGACCCGCAAGAACTTCCAGGGCTGGATCCGCGAGATCGCGCTCGCGATCGAGAACGGCCGCGGCGAGGACCTCAGCAACGCGATCGGCAACCTCGACGACTTCGCCGCCGCGGGCTCGAACCTGCTCAAGGTCCTCGACGACCAGGAGCCGGCGCTGCGGGGGCTCGTGAAGAACACGGGCATCACGCTGAACGCGCTCACCGAGCGCCGCGGGCAGCTGCGCGAGCTGATCACCAACGCGAACACGTTCTTCGGCGCGGTCGCCTCGCGCGACGACGCGCTTGCCGAGACCATCTCGATCTTCCCGACCTTCCTCGACGAGTCGCGGCTCACGCTCGATCGCCTGCGCGTCTTCGCGAACGACACCCACCCGCTGATCCGCGACCTGATCCCGGTCGCGATCGCGCTGCGGCCGACGCTCCAGGACCTCGG
>DASVWC010000092.1:0-12716 GCA_036389835.1 Thermoleophilaceae bacterium
CGATCGAGCTCAGAGCGCACGGCAGCGCTTGACGGCTGGCTCTGGCGCTACAACCATCAGCGACGACACTCGGCTCTCGGCCACAAGCCGCCGGTTGCTCGGCTCGCCGAGCGGACCAACGTGCTCGGGACTTACACCTAGAGCGCGCTGCGCAGCGCGGCCCAGCGCGACCGCAGCACCGCCGCCGCGAGCGCTGCGACGCAGGCCGCTCCCAGCAGGGCCGCCAGCACGAACGGAAGCGACGAGCCCTTCTCGAACAGCGGCCACGCCTGCTCCAGCGGCCCCCAGGGCGCGTCCGGCCGCGCGTCGATCCACGAGCCGCCGCCCCAGCGGAGGTCGGTGTAGAGCCAGGCGGACCCCGCGAACGTGAGGAGCGCCAGCGCGGCGCCCACCCGCGGCGCGTGGCGCAGGCCGAGCGCCGCGAGCGCCACGGTCAGCGGCAGCGCCGCCACGAGGTGCCGGCCGGGGAACCAGAAGCCGAACATCGTCGGCGCCAGGAACGCGGCCACGAGCACCTGCGCCCCCGCGGCCAGCGCGCAGACCGAGACCGCGCGCTCCTCCCGGCGCAGCGCGGGGATCACGTGCGCGAGCCGGCCGCGGCGCTCGCGCAGCAGCAGCCAGACGCCGAGCAGCGCCAGCGCGAGCACCGGCGCCCAGCGCAGGAGGCCCGCCTCGCGGTCCACGAAGAGCGCGACCAGCCGGTAGGAGCGCTCGAGGTAGCCGGTCGGGAAGTCCGCGCCCGTCCCGCTCTCGTCGCCGAGCCCGGCCGAGTGCGGGCTCGGGCCGCCGTAGAGGTTGTCGTTGACCGAGAGGAACACCGCGATGCTCACGGCCGGGATCTCGAGGCTCACCAGCGTGACCCAGCGCCGCCCGGCGCGCCGCAGGGCGCCGAGCGCCACCGCCCCGACCACGATCGCGGCGGGCGCGAAGCTCAGCCCGAGCCACGGCAGGGTGGCGAGCAGGAGGAAGCAGGCGAACGACGCGCGCCGGCTCGGGTGCTCGTCCATCCGCAGCGCGAGCAGGACGGCGGCGGCCAGCGCGGCGGCGGCCGCCAGGTCCGGGTGGACGGCCGTGGAGTAGGCGAGCATCGGCGGCGAGGCGGCGACCGCGAGCGCCGCCCCGAGCGCCCAGGGATCGGGCACCGCGCGCAGGGCGAGCACGTAGGCGAGCGCGGCCGCGAGCGCGGCGATGGCGGCGAGGAACAGCTCCACGGCGGTCTCGCCGCCCGCCCACCACGCGGGCGCGATCAGCAGCGCGAAGCCGACGCCGTGCGGTTCGTTCAGCGCCCCGGCGGTGAGCACGCCGCGCGGGCGCATCTCGTACGGGTAGTACTCGCGATAGGCGCGCTCGCGGTACTCGTCGAGCAGGTCCGGCGAGCCGTCCTCCACGATCGAGATCGCGGTGAGCAGGTGGTGCGGCTCGTCGCCGCCGTAGTCGGAGCGGCCGAAGGCGTCGAGGCCGATCGTGGACGCGTAGACGGCGAAGGCGGCGAGCCAGAGCAACGCGGCGCGGCGGAGCACTCGCGAAGCCTATGTCGCCGGCTCGCTCCTCAGGCGCCGAGCGCCCGGGCGATGACCAGCTGCTGCACCTCGTCGGTGCCCTCGCCGATCGTAAGGATCTTCGCGTCGCGGTAGAAGCGGCAGACCGGGTACTCCTCGATGTAGCCGTAGCCACCGTGGATCTGCACGGCCTCCTCGGTCGCGCGCACCGCGAGCCGGCCGGTCTTCAGCTTGGCCTTGGCCGCGATCAGGCTGAAGTTCTGGCCCTGGTCCTTGAGCCAGGCGGCCTTGTAGGTCAGCAGGCGCGCGGCCTCGATCTCGGCGGCGAGGTCGGCGAGCTTCGCCTGGATCGTCTGGAACTTCGAGATCGGCTGGCCGAAGGCGCGCCGCTCCTTCGCGTAGGCCAGCGCCTCGTCGATCGCGCCCTGCGCGAGGCCGACGCCCATCGCGGAGACGCCGATCCGCCCGCCGTCGAGCGTCTGGAGGAACTGCCTGAAGCCCTGGCCGCGCGGCCCGAGCAGGTTCTCCTCGGGCACGCGCGCGCCGTCGAAGCTGAGCGGGCGCGTGTCGGACGCGTTCCAGCCCATCTTCCGGTACGGCTCGCCCTGCTCGTAGCCGGGCGTGCCCTTCGGGACGATGATGTTCGAGATCTCGCCCTCGCCGGTGCGCGCGGTGATCGCGACGTGGCCGGAGATGTCGGTGCCGGCGTTGGTGATGAACTGCTTGGCGCCGTCGATCACCCACTCGCCGTCCTCGAGCTTGGCGGTCGTGCGCACGTTGCCGGCGTCGGAGCCGGCCTCGGGCTCGGTCAGCCCGAAGGCGGCGAGCCTGCGTCCGCTGCAGAGGTCGGGCAGCAGCTCCTGCTTCTGCTCGTCGCTGCCGAACGCGTAGACCGGCCAGGTGCCGAGCGAGATGTGCGCGGCCATCGTGATCGCCACGCTCGAGTCCACCCGAGTGAGCTCCTCGACCGCGATCGCGTACGAGACGTTGTCGGTCCCGCCGCCGCCGAGCTCCTGCGGGAACGGCATGCCCATCAGGCCGAGGTCGCCGAGCTTCGCGACGATCTCGTACGGGAAGCGCTTCTCGCGGTCGAGCTCCTCGGCGACCGGCCGCACCTCGTTCTGCGCGAAGTCGCGCACGAGGCGCTGGATGTCGCGCTGCTCGTCGGTCAGGTCGAAGTTCACGGCGCCGGATGGTATCCGGCGGTTTGCGCCGTCTAGGCGAGCCGGAGCACGCGGAAGAGGCGGCGCCGGCGGCGTGGCCGCGAGCGGCGGAACTCGGCGATCGTCTGGCCCGGCGGGATCGTCGACGCGATGTAGATGAACGGTGTCGATTCCATGCCGTGAGCCTCCCGCGACGCGAGCCCTGGCACATCGGGGGCCGACCCTGAACCGGGACCCTGACTTCCCGCCGACCCCAGCCGGGACCCTGACCTCCCGATTCGTCACGGGCGCGACGCGCGCTTGTAACGCGAGCGCGCCCACGCGTAACGCGGGCTCGCGTAGCGTCGGCGCATGCGCGGCGAGACCGGTCAGGCGAGCACGGAGTGGGTCGCGGTCGTGCTGTGCGTCGCGCTCGCGCTCGGCGCGGCCGGCGCCGCGGTCGGGCCGGTCGACGGCCGCTCCTACGGCGGCTGGCTCGGCCGCGCGGTCGCCTGCGCCGTCACCCGCGGCTGCCGCGCCGAGCACGACGCGCTCGCGTCCGCCTACGGGGCCGACGCCGAGCTCGTGCGCCGCTTCGCGCCGGGGCTCGTCTACGAGCCGGGCACCTACACGCTCCCGGTCGACTTCCGCGAGTGCCGCTCGCACCGGTGCTCCGACGCGCCCGACGACCCCGACCTCGACGTGCACCGCTCGACGCGCGGCGGCACGCCCGCCACGGCGTTCACCCACGTCGTCCACCGCGGCGGCGAGACCTTCATCCAGTACTGGCTCTACTACCCCGACTCGACCAGCACGGTCGCCGACGCGGCCGGGATCTGGCGGGCGGCCGACCGCATCGCGCGCCGCCGCGCGCCGCGCTACCCCGGCTTCCACGACGACGACTGGGAGTCGGTGCAGGTCCGGATCGGCCGCGACGGGCGGGTCAGCACCCGCGCGAGCTCGCACCACGGCTACCAGTGGTGCAAGCAGCCGCGCTGCAGGGACGAGTGGGGGCCGTGGACGGGCTGGAGCCGCGTCTCGCGCGGCAGCCACGCCGGCCACGTCCCGACCGTCGTCGAGCGCGACTCCGCCGCCCGCCACCGCGGCCCGTTCGGCGCCGCCCTGCGGCGGCGGGCGCGGCCCGCGATCCCGGGCGTGGACGTCCGCGAGCGCACGTCGAGCGCCGCCGGCCTGAGGCTCGTCCCGATCGAGTCGATCGACACCGGCGCCTACCGGCCGCTGGCCCCCGGCATCACCCCGCCGTGGCGCAAGCGCGTCTACACCGACCCGCTGAGCGACTCGACGTCCTAGGCGCGGCCGGCCCAACCGTCACGATCGCGGCTACCGTGCGCACGTGGCCGACCGCCCCCCAGCGCGGCGCCGCCTCGGCCGCCGCCACCGCCCGCCGCCCGGCACCACGAGGCCGGCGCGCTTCCGGCCGCCCTTCCACTGGGAGCTGCTCGTCTGCGGCACTCGCGGGCACGAGCTCGTCGGCTGCGACGCCGCCCGCTTCCGCGCCGAGGACGCGATCGTCGCGTTCGAGCGCGACGGCGTGCGCTGGCACCGCTGCCTGCGCTGCGACAGCTGGCTGCCGCTGCCGCCCCCGCGGGCGCCGGCGCGCGAGCTGCCGCCCGAGCGCGACCAGGTCGAGCTGCCGCTCCGGGGCAAGCCGCTGCGGGACAAGATCGTGCTGCGTGCGGTCGCGGTCAACCGCGCGCTCCACTTCGTGGGCCTGGCGCTGCTCGGAGTCGCGATCTTCCTGTTCGCCCAGCACCAGACCGAGCTGAAGGACGCCTTCTACCGGGTGGTGGCCGACTTCCAGGGCACCGTCGGCGGCGGCCCCGTCCAGACCCACGAGACGGGGGTGCTCCACACGCTCGACGAGCTGTTCACGCTCGAGGAGGGCACGCTCCACCTCGTCGGGGCGGCGGTGCTCGTGTACGCCGTGATCGAGGGCGTCGAGGCGGTCGGCCTCTGGTATCAGCGCCGCTGGGCGGAGTACCTGACCCTCGTGGTGACGGCGTCGCTGCTGCCGCTCGAGGTCTACGAGCTGATCCACAAGCTGAGCCCGTTCAAGGTCGTCGCGCTGATCGTGAACCTGGCGATCGTCGCCTACCTGCTCTTCGCCAAGCGCCTGTTCGGCATACGCGGCGGCGCGGCCGCCGACGAGCGGGAGCGCGAGCGCGACGTCGGCTGGCACGCGCTCGAGGCGAGCGGCCCGCACGCGCTGACGCCGGGCGGCTAGCGCGGCTGGCCGGTCGGCCTGACGAGGATCTCGTTGACCGAGACGTGCTGGGGCTGCGAGAGCGCGTAGTGGATCGCCCGCGCGACGTCCTCGGCGTCGAGGACCTTGCCGATCTGCTCGTACATCTTCTTGATCGCGTCCTGCACGACGGGGTTCTCGTTGTGCCCCTGGAGCTCGGTGTCCACGAAGCCGGGCTCCACGATCGTCACCCGGATCTTGGCCCAGCCGGTCTCCTGGCGCAGCGCCTCGGAGAACGCGCCGACGCCCCACTTGGTCAGGTTGTAGACGCCGCTGCCGGCCGACGCGATCCGCCCGGCCACCGACGAGATGTTGACGATGTCGCCGCCGCCGCCCTCGCGCAGGATCGGCAGCGCGGCGTGCGTGCAGTAGAGGAGCCCGAGCAGGTTCACCTCGACCATCCGGCGCCACTCGTCGGTGTTCGCGCCGTCGATCGGGCCGAGCAGCATCACGCCGGCGTTGTTCACCAGCCCGTCGAGCCCTCCCATCGTCTCGGCCGCCTCCTCGACGAAGGCGCGCGCGCTCGACTCGTCGGCCACGTCCGCGCGTATCGCGTGCGCCGTCCCGCCGGCGGAGGCGATCCGCTCGACGAGCGCCTCGAGCCGGTCCTCGCGCCGCGCGCCCACCGCCACGTCGGCGCCCTCGGACGCCAGCAGCTCGGCGGTCTTCTCGCCGATCCCGGAGGACCCGCCGGTGATCGCGACGCGGCGGCCCGCCAGCGAGCCGGCCACTACGAGCCGCCCCGCTCCGCCAGCTCGACCAGCATCCGCACGCCGAACCCGGACGCGCCCTTGCCCACGTACGCGCGCCCCAGGCCCCAGGCGGTGCCCGCGATGTCCACGTGCACCCAGGGGCGGTCGTCCACGAACTGGCGCAGGAACTCGGCGGCGTAGATCGACATCGCCTTGCGCTCCTCGGCGGCGTTGGTGAGGTCCCCGTAGCGGCCCTTGGTCAGCTCGAGGTACTCGGGGTGCAGCGGCAGCCGCCAGCCGAGCTCGCCGGTGGAGGTGCAGGCGGCCTCGACCTGCGCGTACCAGTCGTCGTCGTTCGAGAACAGGCCCGCGTACGTGCTGCCGAGCGCGACGATGATCGCGCCGGTCAGCGTGGCGAGGTCCACGAGCCGCTCGGCGCCCTGCTCGACCGCGTAGGCCAATGCGTCCGCGAGCAGCAGCCGCCCCTCGGCGTCCGTGTTGTTGACCTCGATCGTCTTGCCATTCATCGCGGTGACGATGTCGCCGGGCTTGACCGAGCGGCCGCTCGGCATGTTCTCGGTGGACGGCACCACCGCGAGGATCCGCGCCGGTATCGCCTGCTCGGCGATGGCGCCCATCGCCTCGATCACCGCGGCGCCGCCGCTCATGTCGAACTTCATCTCGTGCATCCGGGCGGCGGGCTTGATCGAGATGCCGCCGGTGTCGAAGGTGACGGCCTTGCCGACGTAGCCGAGCAGCGGGCCGTCGCCGCCGCCCTCGTAGCGCAGCACGATCAGCCTCGGCTCCTCGTAGGTCCCCTGCGCGACCGACGCGAAGGCCCCCATGCCCGCCGCGACGATCTGCTCGCGGTCCCACACCTCGAGCGTGAGCGAGTCGTGCGCGTCGGCGATCGCCCGCGCGCGCTCGGCCAGCCAGGTCGGGGTGGCGACGTTGGCCGGGGTGTTCTGGAGGTCGCGCGCCGCGTTCTGGGCGTTGGCGCGCACGCGGCCCGACTCGACCTCCTCCAGGTCCACGCCGTCGGGGGCCGTCACCTCGAGCGAGCGGATGCCGGCGTCCTCGTCGCTCTCCTTCTGCGACTTGAAGCGGTCGAAGCGGTAGAGCGCGAGCAGCGTGCCCTCCACGAGCCCCCGCGCCACGCCCGCGCCGCCCGGTGCGGCCCACGAGAGCGACCGCGACCCCAGCTCCTGGGCGCGCGCGGCCGCCACGGCCGCGGCCACCCGCGCGCGCTCGTGGTCGAGCTCGTCGCGCTTGCCGAGCCCCACCAGCACGACCCGCCGGCCGTCCTCGTGGGTGACCGCGAGCTTGCGCGGCCCGGGCTTGGCCTCGCCGGAGTCGACCAGCGCCTGGAGGGCGGGGTCGTCGAGCTGCTCGTCCTCGAACACCGCCACCACGCGCGTGTCGGCCTCGGTCTCGCGCGGGTCGCCGGCCCGGCCTGTGACTGTGACTTCCGCCATCGGCGCGGCAGTCTACGTGTGCCCGGCCGCGGGAAGGGCGTTCGCCCCCAAGTACCCTTCGCCACCCACCGACCCAGGAGACAGAGCAGACCGATGTCCAAGACCGTGATCCTCGGCGCCGCCCGCACCCCGTTCGGAAAGCTCGGCGGAGCCCTCTCCTCGCTCGACGCCACCGACCTCGGCGGGCAGGCGATCGCCGCGGCCCTCGAGCGCGCCGAGGTGGCGCCCGACCAGGTCGAGCACGTCTCCTTCGGCCAGGTCCTCCAGGCCGGCCAGGGCCAGATCCCCTCGCGCCAGGCCCAGATCAAGGCGGGGATCCCCAAGGAGGTCTCGTCCGAGACGGTCAACAAGGTCTGCGCCTCCAGCATCCGCAGCGTCACGCTGGTGGACAGCGCCGTGCGCGCGGGGGACCTCGAGGTCGCCGTCGCCGGCGGCATGGAGTCGATGTCGAACGCCCCCTACCTGCTCAAGGAGGCCCGCTTCGGCTACCGCATGGGCGACGCCAAGGCGCTCGACGCGATGATCAACGACGGGCTCACCAACCCGTTCACCGGCAAGCACATGGCGCACGAGGCCAGCGAGGTCGGCGACGAGCTCGAGATGACGCGCCCGGACCTCGACAAGTTCGCGCTGCGCAGCCACGAGCTCGCGATTCAGGCGACCGACGAGGGACGCCTGCCCGAGGAGATCGTGCCGGTCACGGTCAAGTCGAAGAAGGCCGAGACCGTGGTCGAGGTCGACGAGGCGCCGCGGCGCGACACCTCGCTCGAGACCCTGGCCAAGCTGCCGCCGATCTTCGTCAAGGACGGCACCCACACCGCCGGCAACGCGCCCGGCGTCAACGACGGCGCCGGCGCGGTCGTGCTCGCGTCGGAGGAGTGGGCGTCGCGCAACGGCCGCGAGCCGCTCGCCACGATCGTCGCCCACGCCCAGGTCGCCGACGACTTCCCCTACCTCGCGCGCACGCCCGCGAACGCCACGAGGAAGGCGCTCGAGAAGGCAGGCCTCACCGTCGACGACATCGACCTCTTCGAGATCAACGAGGCCTTCGCGTCCGTCGCGCTCAACAGCATGCGCATGCTCGAGGTCGACGAGAGCAAGGTCAACGTCAACGGCGGCGCGATCGCGCTCGGCCACCCGATCGGCGCCAGCGGTGCGCGGATCCTGGCCACGCTCGCCTACGAGCTGCGCCGCCGCGGCGGCGGTCGCGGCGTGGCGGCCATCTGCTCCGGCGGCGGCCAGGGCGACGCGGTGATCCTCGAGGTCAACGGCTCGTAGGAGGGCATCCGGGGGGTGTGCCCCCCCGACCTTCGGCAAAGGGACGCCCGCGTCGTTTGTACGACGCGCCCGGCGGAGACCCGCCCCTCAGAGCCACGAGGGGGTCATCATGAGAAGCAGGAAGAGCGCCGGCCGGGCCGCCGCAGTCGCAGCAGCAGTGGTAGGCGCGGCAGCGATCGCCCAGCCGGCGAGCGCGCAGCTCGTCTTCGACTGCCAGATCGGCGACGGCGGGCGCATTCCGACGGCGAGCGGCGACCAGGCGACGTTCGGCGGCAGCGCCTCCACCTCGGGCGTGCAGCTCGGGCACCAGGTGTACGTGGACCACGGGCCCGCGACGCCGCTGCGGTTCCGGTCGCTGACCATGAACGCGATCGTCTGCGACCCGGACGGCCGGCGGGCGGACATGGCCGGCACGGGCACGGTCGAGCTGCCGTCGGGCGCCCAGCAGGTCGTGGGCTACGACATCCGCGTGCGCGACCTCGGCGAGCTGCCGTTCTCGCCGCCGGACACCTACCGCATCACCCTGTCGAACGGCTACGACTCCGGCGAGCAGCTCGTCAGGCAGGGCAACATCCAGATCGAGTTCTAGCCGCGGCGCGTAGGGACGGGCGCGCGCCGCCCGTTCCTACGCTTTGCCGGTGGGCCGCGGAGCAGCGTTCTTCGACCTCGACAAGACCCTCATCGAGGGCAGCAGCGCGATCCACTTCGCGCGCGCCTCGTACCGGGCCGGCGTGATGAGCCGCCGGCAGCTCGCGAAGGACGCCTGGACGAACGTGAAGTTCCGTCTCGAGGGGTCGACCGACGCGAGCGCGGACGCGCTGCGCGCACGCGTGCAGGACGCGATCGCCGGCCGGCGCGTGGTGGACCTGGCCCGGCTCACTCCGGACGCGCTCGCCGGGATCCTGCCGCGCGTGTACCCGGAGATGCTCGAGGAGGCCTACGCGCACCAGGACGCCGGCCGGCCGGCCTACATCGTCACCGCCGCATCGCAGGAGATGGCCGAGATGATGGCCCACGTGCTGATCTTCGACGGCGGGGTGGGGATGCGCTCGGAGATCGTCGACGGTCGCTACACCGGTCGCCCCGACGGGCCGTTCACCTACCGCGAGGGCAAGGCCGCGGCGATCCGCGAGATGGCCGAGCGCGAGGGGATCGACCTCGCCGAGTCGTTCGCGTACTCCGACTCGGAGTCCGACCTCCCGATGCTGCGCCTGGTGGGCAACCCCGTGGCCGTGAACCCGGACGCGGAGCTCGCGCGCGTGGCGCGCGAGGAGGGCTGGCGCGTGATCACGTTCGACCGCCTGCGCCGCCGGCTGCGAATCGCGGCGGGGGCCGCCGGAGTGGCCGCGGTGGGGGTCGCCGGCGGCTACGTCGCGGGCGAGCTGCGCGAGCGCTCGCGCAGGCGGCTCCGGCTGCGCTAGCGCGGACCCGGCTTGACGGCCGCCGGGGCTGGGTAAGAACCGCTCGTGCAGAGGGGTCCGAGGGACACGCTGGTCGCCGCGCTCGCGGTCGTGCTCGCCTGCGCGCTCGCGGCGAGCGCCAGCGCCTTCACCGGCACGCACCTCGGCAAGGCGGACATGGCGCCCCCGGAGTCGCACCCGACGACCGGCGTGGGCGAGAACCTCGAGCTCGTCGCCAACCTCCCGATCGACCCCGGCACCCAGGGCATCGCCGCCTCGGACCTCGAGCTCCACGGCAACTACGCGTTCGTCGGCTCCTACGGCGAGGGCGTGGTGATCGTGGACGTCTCGGACCCGCGCCAGCCCAAGCGGGTCGGCAAGTTCGACTGCCCCGGCGGCCAGAACGACGTGCAGCTCTCGCCGGACGGCCGCTACCTGGCGCTGGCGATCGAGACGACGTCGAACAAGTGCCACCCCGGCGACGAGGGCACGTCGATCATCGACGTCTCCGACCCGACCAAGCCCATGGAGGTCGGCTGGATCGGCCAGGACGTCCTCGTCGACGGGTCGCACAACAACACGCTCGACTGGCCGCGCCTCTACGTGGACCAGTACATCAACACGTACTCGAAGCTCGAGATCTTCGACCTGAGCACGCCGTCGCGGCCGAAGAAGATCGGCGGGATCAACTACAACGGCCAGGACTCCCACCACGACCTGATCGTCGATCACCGGCCCGACGGGAAGTCGCTGGCCTACGCCGCGTCGATCAACTACACCGACGTGATCGACGTGACCGACCCGACCAAGCCGGTGCTGCGCGAGCGCATCCGCGACCCGCAGCTCGGCATCTCGCACCAGGCCGAGCCGAACCACGACCGCACGCTGCTCCTGGCAACCGACGAGTACGGGGGCGGCAACGCGACCGGCGCCTGCGGCGGGTCCGGCGGCGCGCGCGTGCCGGCGCCGGGCATCCCGGCGCAGTTCACCGACCCGGCCTCGCTCGGCGCCCTGCACCTCTACCGGCTCGCCCCCGACGGCACGATCTCCGGCGAGAACGGCCTCGACAAGGCGGGCGTGTTCAACATCCCCTACCAGCCGAACGACGACAACCCCGAGGCGGGCTGCACGATCCACGTCTTCTGGCAGGCGCCGAACGAGAACCGCCTCGTCACCGCCTGGTACGGGCGCGGCACCCGCGTCGTGGACTTCTCCGACCCCGCCAACCCGAAGCAGCTCGCGTTCTTCGTGCCGACCGGCGCCGACACCTGGTCGGCCAAGCCGCACAACGGCTACATCTTCTCCGGCGACATCGTGCGGGGGCTCGACGTCTTCAGGTACACCGGCGAGGGCGGGAGCAGGTGGCCCGCGACGGCCGGGCCCGCCGAGGTCCAGCGCGCGCGGATCCAGGGCGCCGCACCGCCGAACCCGACCGGCACCCCCACCCAGGGCGGCGGCCAGCAGAGCGGCAAGCGCACCCGCGCCGGGCGCAAGGCGTTCACCAAGCACGTGCGGATCCCGAACGGGCGCGGCAGGAAGGTCACGCTGGTCCTCTCCCTCTACGACTCGAAGAAGCGGCTCCAGACCCGGCTGCGGCTGCGCACGCGCGACGGCCGCGTGGCCCGCATCCGCGCGCAGGTCGCGGGGCTGTCGGGCCACTACCGCTACACCGTTCGGCTCGGCGACCGCGGCCCGATCCTCGGGCGCGGGCTGATCCGCGTGCGCAAGGACAACCAGACGCGCGTGCAGCTTCCGCCGGGCCAGCGGCTGGTCTGCTCGGCGCAGGCCACCTAGCCGGGTAGCCTTCCCACATGGCCACGGCCCCTCGTGAGGTCACCGACGCCGAGCGCTGGTACCGCGAGCGCTACTCGGCCACGCCCGAGCGCGACGCGCTCTTCACGACGATCTCCGGCGAGCCGATCGAGCCGCTCTACACCGCCGACGACGCCGCCGACCCCAGCGGCATCGGCCTGCCCGGCGAGTTCCCGTACACGCGCGGCGTCTACCCGTCGATGTACCGCGGCCGGCTCTGGACGATGCGCCAGTTCGCCGGGTTCGGGACCGCCGAGGAGACCAACGAGCGCTTCCGCTACCTGCTCGACCACGGTCAGACCGGGCTCTCGACCGCCTTCGACATGCCGAGCCTGATGGGCCACGACTCCGACCACCCGCGCTCGGAGGGCGAGGTCGGCCGCGAGGGCGTGGCGATCGACACGCTCGACGACATGGAGACGCTGTTCGCGGGGATCCCGATGGGCGAGGTCTCCACGTCGATGACGATCAACGCGCCGGCCGCGGTGATGCTGGCGTTCTACGTGGTGGCGGCCGAGAAGCAGGGCACGCCGCCCGAGCGGCTGGCGGGCACGATCCAGACCGACATCCTCAAGGAGTACATCGCCCAGAAGGAGTGGTGCTTCCCGATCGACCCGGCGATGCGGCTCGTCACCGACATGGTCGAGTTCTGCTCGCGCCGGATGCCGCGCTGGCACCCGATCTCGATCTCGGGCTACCACATCCGCGAGGCCGGCTCGACGGCGCAGCAGGAGCTCGCGTTCACGCTCAAGGACGGCTTCACCTACGTCGAGCGGGCGATCGAGCGCGGGGTGGACGTCGACGACTTCGCGCCGCGGCTCTCGTTCTTCTTCAACGCGCACATCGACTTCTTCGAGGAGATCGCGAAGTACCGGGCCGCGCGCCGGATCTGGGCGCGCGAGATGAAGGAGACCTTCGGCGCGCGCGACGAGCGCTCGATGCTCATGCGCTTCCACTCGCAGACCGCCGGGGTGTCGCTCACCGCCCAGCAGCCGCTCAACAACGTGGTGCGCACCGCGGTCGAGGCGATGTCCGCGGTGCTCGGCGGGACCCAGTCGCTGCACACGAACAGCTACGACGAGGCGCTCGCGCTCCCCACCGAGGAGGCCGTGCGCGTGGCGCTCCGCACTCAGCAGATCATCGCTCACGAGACCG
>DASVWC010000093.1:0-12180 GCA_036389835.1 Thermoleophilaceae bacterium
CTACATCGCCGAGCGCCGCGGCCTGCGCTTCACGCGCGAGGGCAACTCCGACGCCGCGCTGTGGGCGCAGCTGCGCAGCGCCGCCCGCGCGGTCGGCGTCGGCGCGCTGTTCTCGGGCACGACGTCGGGAGCGATCATCGACGACCACTGGCCGTTCATCCAGGGCGGCGTGCGCGCGATCGACCTCATCGACTTCGACTACCCGCAGCGCGACTCGCTCGAGGACGACCTCGACGCGGTCTCGCAGCGCAGCCTCGACGCCGTCGGCGAGGCCGTCCATCGCCTCGTCTCGCAGCTACGCCCAGGTCGCTGATCGGCGCGAAGCCGCGCACGCCGCTGCCTACACTGAACGCATGACCTTCTGCGTCGAGAGGCTGCTGCTGGCCGCGCCGCGTGGCTACTGCGCCGGCGTCGACCGCGCCGTGCAGACCGTCGAGCGCGCGCTGGAGCTCTACGGCGCCCCGGTCTACGTCCGCAAGGAGATCGTCCACAACAAGCACGTCGTCGAGCAGCTCGCCGGAAGGGGGGCCGTCTTCGTCGACGAGGAGACCGACGTGCCGGAGGGCGAGACCGTCGTCTTCTCGGCCCACGGCGTCGCGCCGTCGGTGCACGCGAACGCCTCCGAGCGCGGCCTGCGGACGATCGACGCCACCTGTCCGCTCGTGACCAAGGTGCACGTCGAGGCCAAGAAGTTCGCCTCCGACGGCTACACGATCGTGCTGATCGGCCACGCCGGCCACGAGGAGGTCGAGGGCACGATGGGCGAGGCGCCCGACCACATCGTGCTGGTCGAGAGCGAGGAGGACGTGGACCGCCTCGAGGTCGCCGACCCCGAGCGCGTGGCCTACATCTCCCAGACCACGCTCTCGGTCGACGAGACCACCGCGATCATCGCCCGGCTGCGCGAGCGCTTCCCCGGCATCACCGGTCCGCGGACCGACGACATCTGCTACGCCACGACCAACCGCCAGGCGGCCGTCCGCCAGATGGCCGAGCAGTGCGACCTCGTCCTCGTGATCGGGTCGCAGAACTCCTCGAACTCCAACCGCCTCGTGGAGCTGGCCCGCGCGCTCGGGATCGACTCCCACCTGATCGACAACGAGAACCAGGTGCGCGAGGAGTGGCTCGAGGGCAAGCGCACGGTCGGCATCAGCTCGGGGGCGAGCGCGCCCGAGGACCTCGTCCAGCGGCTCGTGGACTTCTTCCGCGAGCGTGGCACCGAGCAGGTGGAGGAGTTCCAGGTCGTGCAGGAGGACGTCCGCTTCATGCTGCCCAAGGAGATCAGGCGGGCGATGGCGGCGGCTTCGGCGTGAACTGGAAGCCGTGGAGGCGCAGGCCCGCCTCCTCGGCCACGATCGTCCCATCCGTCTCGTAGAGCCCCGGCTCCAGGCCGCCCTGCGACAGCACCGCCCACGCGCCCCCGGCCGTGAAGCGCACGCTCGCGCTCGCCCCGGCGTCGGCGGCCGCGATCCAGTCCTCGCCGTCGGTCCAGTCGCGCACGAGCTCGAGCCGCTCGCGCTCGGCCGGCAGCGCCACGTCGGCGGTCTGCGGCTCCATCAGGGCGCCGGGGGCGTCCTCGGGCCGGATCGGCTCGAGCGGGGCGGGCAGGTCCAGCTCCGGCTCGATCTCCAGCAGCACCTCCTGGATCGCCTGCTCGCTGTCGAGGTAGTCGCCCTCGCCGTAGTGGAGGTAGCGCAGGATCCCGCGGCGGTCGAAGACGTAGCGGCCCGGCCAGCCGCGGTTGCCGTACTGCCGCCAGACCGCGAGCTCGGGGTCGAGCGCGACGGCGAACGGGACCCCCAGGCGGTCGAGCGCGGCGGTCACGACCTCGGGGTCGCGGCCGAACGAGTAGCCCGGCGAGTGGACGGCGATCACCCGCAGACCCAGCTCCGCGTAGCGCTCGTGCCAGGCGACGAGGTACGGCAGCGTGCGCAGCGAGTTGATCCGCGCGAAGTCCCAGAACTCCACGAGCACCCCGTGGCGCCCGATCAGCTTGTCCATCCGCAGGAACGCGACGTTGTGCCAGTCGAGCCCCTTCGGGAACTCGGGCGCGTACAGGTCCTCGTCGCGGGGCGGCCTCAAGGCCGCGCTGAGGCTACCCGCCCATCAGCGCGACGATGACCCGCGGCGTCACGTAGACCTCGACCAGCGACGAGGCCACCAGGACGGGGATCGCGAGGCCCACCGTGACGGCGGTGGCGGCCAGCAGCGTGTGCCAGTCGCCCCTGCGGCTCGCGACCACCCAGGCCGCCAGCGGGAGGAACAGCGCGGTCAGCTCCGGGATCGCGTGGATCGACAGCGCCATCAGCAGCTTGGCCGGGCTGAGGCCGAGCGTGTGCGACACGGTGGAGGTCGCGTTGCCGAGCACGTAGGCCTGGGTCGCGAGGGAGAAGGTGGTGGCGCAGACGACGAACGCGATCGCGAACGGGCCGGCCTTCTCGTGGACCCACTTCGAGATCCCGGTCTTGAGCTGCGCCTGCTGGGGCACCGCGCTGCCCGCCAGGAATCCGGCCACGCAGGCCATCCCGTGCAGCGCGAGCACGAGCGAGTTGCGCAGCAGCACGCGCTGGACGTCGCCGAAGTCGACCGGGTAGTGGACTCCCGGGATCGTGAGGCGAGTGAGGTCGGGCTGCGACTCGGTCGCGACGACGTGCACCGCGAGCAGCAGCCCGAGCGCGGTGAGCAGCGCCCAGCCGAGCCAGACGCGCAGCGTCGCCCACGGCGCGCGGTTCCACTCGGCCAGCGTCTCCTTCGTCGCGGCCATGCCCTGCACGAGTACGAGCTCGTTCGTGTTCACCGATCGTGCATCGGCAACCCGCGGGGGGAAGTCAAGCCCGCGTCAAGGGAGTGGCGGCGGCCCCGGATTCGCTCTAGAGTGGGCACGACCCCCCTGCATCAAAGGAGAGATAGTGCAGCTATCCAGACCCTCCGCGCGCGCGGCCCTTCTGGCCGCGGCCACCGCGCTCGTCGCCCTGTCGGTGGCGGCATCGAGCGCCAGCGCCGCCTCGTTCAGCGGCGGCACGATCAAGATCGACTTCAAGGGCCTCAAGGGCGCCAAGCAGACGAACAAGGGCACCACGGCCAAGAACACGTTCACGTTCCCGGAGAACGCGGGCACGCTGACGATGACCAAGCAGGCCAGCGGCAGCCTCAAGGTCGGCGCGACGACCAACTCGGTCACGCTGACGAGGGGCGGCAAGAAGCTCGTGCTCCAGTCGTTCGTCGAGAAGCTCAGCTCCGGCAAGGGCCAGCTCACGGCTAAGATCAACGGCAAGGGCAAGGCCATCGCGTTCTTCGACCAGGCCAGCACGAACCGGGTGAACCCGGACAGCGAGTTCACCACGCTGTCGATGTCGTCGGCGAAGATGACGCTCACGAAGGCCGGCGCCGCGGCGCTGAACAAGGCGTTCGCCCTCAAGGGCAAGGCCGTCTACAAGGCGAAGGAGGCGGCGGGCACGTCGTCGTTCACCGCGAACCGGTCGCTCACGGTCACCGGCGGCAACACGACCACGCTCTACAACAAGGAGTTCATCGACGCCCTCAAGGGGTGCGGCCTCACGCTGAACACGATCGCTCCGGCGCAGTCGATCGAGGTCTCGCAGACCGCGCCGGCCGGCGGCGTGATCTTCCCGGTCAACGCCACGGCGGGCGGGACGATCAACGCCAAGACGTTCAGCGGCCAGGTCAACCACGCGGGCGGCAACCAGCTCGACCGTGACGCGAGCCACCCGCGCGGCGACTACCACTCGCCGCTGCTGAACTACGTGTTCGGGCTCGGCCCGGTCCAGCCGTACACGCTGACGATCTTCGTCCAGCTCAGCAACAACAACCTGCCGGCTGGCGAGGTCACCGGCACGCTGGCCCGCAACCTGACGGACACCGGCGGATCGATCAGCCTCACCGGCGGGACGATCAAGCTCTCGGATGCCGCTCGCGGCGCGCTCGCGCAGAAGCGGGACCCGAACATCCAGGGCCCGCAGCTCGGCGCGGACTGCACCGAGCTCCCGTCGCCGGCGTTCATCGGCACCGCCGAGGGTGCCTGGCAGGTCGAGTAGTCAGCGACGCATGACGCAGGGAACGGCTCCGCTCCGGCGGGGCCGTTCTCGCTTCAGGAGGCCCCGAGCTCGCGCAGGTCGTGGGCGAGCCGCTCCGGCGTCGCCTGGCTCGCCGGGAAGCCGACGCGCTGGAAGCCGTCGCCGTCCACGAGCACGATCCGCGCCTGGTGCTCGCGGTCGGGGAGCTGCTCCTGGATCGCGAAGCCGCGCCAGACCCGCTCGAGCTCGTCCCGCGACCCGAGCGCCCAGCGCATCCGCCCGGCCAGGTCGTACTTGCGGAGGAACTCGCGGGCGTTCGCGGGCGTGTCGCGCGGCGGGTCGACGGCGATGGCGAGGGCGGGCACGGGCCGGTCGAGCTGGTCGAGGGCGCCCCTGATCTGCTGCGCCTGCGTCGGGCAGGTGTCCTCGCAGGTGGTGTAGAGGAAGGTCACCGCGACGGGGCGCCCGCGGAACTGGCGCATCGACACCGGGCGGCCGCGCTCGTCGGTGAGCGCGAAGTCGGGCGCGCGCACGCCGTCCGGCATCAGCCCGCCCTCGAAGCGGCTCGTCTGCTGCTGCGCCGGGTCGCCGCCGGAGGCGCGGTCGCGGGCGCGCTCGCCGGCCACGACCAGGGCCGCGAACGCGACCGCCGTCGCGATCATCACCGCAATCGCCGTTCCGGGACGCACGGCGAAGATGGTGTCACGACCCCATGCGGCTTCCGTAAAGGAGCACCGATGATGGGGGTGAGGACATCGCAAGAACGGTGGTCTCGGTCTCTGAAAAAACTCCTTGGGTCTAGGGTCGGGGCGTCGCGAAAGCGGCGCCCCGCCTGCTTTCCGGGGCTTTGATCGCGGCGCTACACTTTTTGAAGTGAATCCCGACCAGCTTTCAGGAGTTAGAGATGCCGACCGGCGCTGACCTGCTCAGGACCATCAAGCAGGAGATCAAGGAGGTGGACCCGCGCGAGGTCCACGACGCCGTCGCGAACGGCAACGGCAACGCGCCGCTCCTGGTCGACGTGCGCGAGCAGCACGAGTTCGAGGAGGGCCACATCCCCGGCGCCGTGCACGTGCCGCGCGGGCACCTCGAGACCCGCATCGAGGGGCGCGCGTCCGACCGCTCGCAGCCGATCGTCCTCTACTGCGCCTCCGGCAACCGCTCGGCCTTCGCCGCCAAGACCCTGACCGACATGCTCGGCTACGAGGACGTGGCGTCGATGACGGGCGGCATCACGCTCTGGAAGGACCGCGGCTTCGACGTCGAGACGCCGCGCGCGCTCACGGCCGAGCAGAAGACGCGCTACTCGCGCCACATCCTGCTGCCCGAGGTCGGGCTCGAGGGCCAGCTCAAGCTGCTCGACGCGAAGGTGCTGCTGCTCGGCGCCGGCGGCCTCGGCGCGCCAACCGCGCTCTACCTGGCCGCGGCCGGCGTGGGCACGCTCGGCATCGTCGACGACGACGAGGTGGACCTCTCGAACCTCCAGCGCCAGGTCATCCACGCGAACGACCGGATCGGGATGCCGAAGGTCGACTCCGCCGAGCAGACGATCGCCGGGCTCAACCCCGACGTGGACGTGGTCAAGTACCACACCCGCCTCGACGCCTCGAACATCATGGAGATCATCGAGGGCTACGACGTGATCGTCGACGGCGTGGACAACTTCCCCACCCGCTACCTGCTGAACGACGCGACCGTGCGCACGCGCACGCCGGTCGTGTCGGCGTCGATCCTCGGGTTCGACGGCCAGCTGGCGGTCTTCGCCCCGTACGAGGGCCCGTGCTATCGCTGCCTCTACCCGACGCCGCCGCCCGCGGAGCTGGCGCCGTCGTGCGGCGCGAACGGCGTGCTGGGCGTGCTGCCCGGCACGATGGGGATGCTGCAGGCGACCGAGGTCATCAAGCTGGTCACCGGCTCCGGCGAGCCGCTGATCGGGCGGCTGCTCCTGTACGAGGCGCTCGGCGCGACGTTCACCGAGCTCAAGGTCCGCCGCGACCCCGAGTGCCCGATCTGCTCGCGCGACCCGGACTCGATCTCCGACGCCGAGATGGGCGTCTTTCCGGATTACGAAGCATTCTGCGCGGGCGCTGGCTAGGGTCCCCGCCCGTGAGCACGGTCAAGATCCCCCCGGTCCTCCGGTCGTCCACCGGCGGCGAGAAGGAGGTGAGCGCCGACGGCGGCACCGTCGGCGAGGTGCTGCGCGCCCTGGCGTCCGCGCACCCGTCCACGGAGTCGCAGCTCTTCTCGGAGGAGGGCCAGCTCAACCGCTACGTGAACGTCTACCTCAACGACGAGGACGTGCGCGTGCTCGACGGGCTCGAGACGCCCGTCAAGGAGTCGGACACGCTCGTGATCCTGCCGGCGATGGCCGGCGGCGGCTAGCGCTCGAACGGGCGCTCGCGCCGGCCACGCGCTGGCACTACACTTTGTGAAGTATGAGCGGGATGCCGGTGCGCAACCGACCCTGCGGGGGCCAGTACGGCGACGTCATCGAGTCGATCGGGCACACGCCGCTCGTCGAGCTCAAGCGGCTGTCGCCCAGGCCGGGCGTGCGGATCTGGGCCAAGCTGGAGAGCTACAACCCGACCGGCTCGGTCAAGGATCGCGTGGCCAAGTCGCTGATCGAGGACGCGGAGTCGCGCGGCGCGATCCGGCCGGGCCAGACGATCCTGGAGCCGACCTCGGGCAACACCGGGATCTCGCTGGCGATGATCTGCCGGCGCAAGGGCTACCCGCTCAAGGTGGTCATGCCCGACAACGTGACCGCCGAGCGCACCCAGCTGCTGCACATGTACGGCGCGGAGATCGTCTACTCGCCCGGCGAGCAGGGCTCGAACGGAGCGGTGGCGAAGGCGCTCGAGATGGCCGAGGCCGACGCCTCGTACTACATGCCGTACCAGTACGGCAACGAGGCCAACCCGCTCGCGCACTACCACGGCACGGCGGTAGAGATCCTCGAGGAGCTCGACGAGGTCACGGCGTTCGTGGGCGGGCTCGGCACCGGCGGCACGCTGATGGGCAACGCGCGGCGGCTCAAGGAGGAGAACGCGGAGACCAAGATCGTCGCGGCCGAGCCGCTCCAGGGCGAGCTGGTCCAGGGGCTGCGCTCGCTCGACGACGGCTACATCCCGCCGATCATCGACATCTCGCTGCTCGACCGCAAGATCTTCGTGTCGAACCGCGACGCGGTCGTCTGGACCAAGCGGCTGCTCGAGGAGGAGGGCCTGTTCGCGGGCGTCTCCTCGGGTGCGATCGCCTCGATCGCCGTGCGCGTGGCGGCCGACCTCGACGACGGCAACGTCGTCTTCGTCGTGCCCGACGACGGGTGGAAGTACCTCAGCTCCGGCGTCTACACGAAGCCGATCGAGGAGCTCGAGGACTCGCTCGACTCAGCCTCGTTCTGGTAGGTCATCGGGTGGTTCCGGCGGGCCCGCCGCCGGCGGTTCCGCGGGCGCAGGCGGTACGGCGGCCGGTGCAGGCGCGGCCGCGCCGGCCGCTGCGGACTCGTGCGAGGGCGCGGCGGCGAGCTGCCGGAGCTCGGCCATGTTGGTACGGAACTCGCTGATCCACGTGGCGGTCTCGGACTGCACCTCCGCAGCGATCGCCTCGGCCGCCTCGCGCAGCACGTCCAGCAGGCGGACGGCGGCCTCCGCCGTGAGCGGATCGTCTCCCTGCTCGGCCAGCGCAGCCGCCCAGCGGAACTGGAACTGCGTCCGCACCGACTCGATCCGCTGCTCGGCGGTGAGGTAGCGCATCCAGGCGGTCGAGTAACCGAAGAAGCGGTCGAACCCGACGAAGGCGGCGGCGACGGCGAACAGGAGATAGCCGAGCTCGAGCTCCACGTCGCTGGCGAGCGCGTTCACGAACGGGACGGCGGCGCCGGCCGACGCGAAGAGGATCGCCAGGCCACGGAGCCGCCGCGAGCGGCGCGCCTTCGGCCGCTTCTCGTCGAGGTACCACCTCGCCGTGCGCTCCGCCTCGCCGTCCACCCACTCGTAGACCGCCTGGAGCGAGTCGCCGAGTTGCCCCTGACTCCAGGAGACCCGCGGGAACTTGCCCGGATCGAGGTCGGCGCTCATCGGAAGGCGTCGGCGCTCGGGACGATCGCCTTCGGCGGGGCGAGCTCGGGGTCGAGGTTCCTCAGGCGTTCGATCAGCGAGCCGATCGCCTCGGCGAGGGCCGCGCGATCCTCCTTCTCGACGCCTGTGGCAAGAGCCCTGCGGAGCGCCAGCAGGGTGCCCGGGTACGACAGCGACAACACCTCCGCCGACTCCAGCAGCCACGCCGCGAACGGATGACCGGCGTTGACGGGGGCATATGAGTGCTTCAGGGCGTCGGAGCTCTCGTAGCTGACGAAGAAGAGCGGGGGGAACAGCAGTCGCGGCGTCTTCGCCGAGGCATCCCTGAGGCCACGCACGTAACAGGCGGTCTCCTTGCCGTGGATCGCGATCGCCAGCTCGAGGTGCAGCTCGAGCATCACGTTGACGCAGAGAGAGTCGAACGGCTCGGAGAACGTGTCGTTCTCCCCGAAGTCCCAGAGCGCCGGCGTGTTGCGGAGCTTGACCTGATCGCCCGCCTCCCAGCGCGCGCGGATCTCGGCGATGCTCGAGCTGCCACGCCCGACCTCGATTATCGGCTCGGTGAGCCATCCCTCGGGGTCGGTCATGAGGCTGTCGCTCGCGACCTCGCGCAGCGCGGGCCTGCGCGGGAGGGTGTCCATGCTGAGCGTGGATCGGCCGCCTACCAGGCGGCTCGGGACCTTCGCCGCCCGCAGGGCGCGGCGGGTCGCGAGGTTGATCGCCGATTGGACCTCCCACGGCAGGCCGCGCAGCTCGTCACGCGAAACCGATACGTCGGGCCGGAGCCGGTCGGAGAGCGCGAGGCAGCCCATCATCGCCCCCCGCGAGGTGCGCCACGGCCCTAGCGGGTTCAGGCCGAGGTCCTCGTCGAACCCCAGCTTGGACCGGTATCGCCGCGGAACGACGATGCCGTTGTGGGTGAGCACCAGCGGCCCCTCGAACGCGGTGGACATCTTGGGCTCGAAGTGGGTGCGGATCTCCGAGGGGACCGACACCAGGTCGCCGGAGAGCGTCACGTTTCCGGATGCTCGTTCGGCCCAGAGCTGGATCGCCCCGTCGTTGAACCGGATCGAGAGGGTGTCCTCCGACGAGGCCTGGCTGCCGACCAGGTAGAGCGCGGTCAGCTGCCCGCGCAGCTCGGACGTCGGCGACGATGCCGTGACGTCGAGCGGGACCACCTTGACGCGCAGGCCCGCCGGGGGCGTCTCGCCGGTCATCGCCTCGACCTGGGCGACGACGTCGCCGCCGAGCCGGTGGGTGCGGGGCTCGCACCACGGCCGCCCGAGGATCTCCGCCGGGTCGCCGCCGACCCGTTTCCCCTCGTGCTCGATCGGGACCGGCGGCGCCACCACGTGCTGGGCCAGGACCGCGCCCAGGTCGAGGGACCCCACCTCGCGGGTGGCGTCGAGCCGGACGGCGATGGTCGTGCCCGGCTCGCGCCGGTACCCCGGCTCGTCGCCGTTCGGCCCGGGCATCGCGCGGGGCCGCATCGACCCCGCCTGGAGCGTGTAGAAGCTCTTGAGCCCGCTCAGGCTCAGGCGGATCGGGTCCTCGGCGTCGCCGCCGGGCCCGAGCCGGCGGGTGCTCAGCTCGACGCGGTCGCCCGGGACGAAGCACGAGAGGACGCCTATTCCGAAGCGGCTGATGGGGGTGAACTCGCGCTCCGCCGCGAGGCGGAGGAGGTCGGCTCGGAACGAGTCGGACCGGTAGTACGAGCTCCCGACCGTGAGGAAGTGGTCCTTGATGATCGTCTCGTTCATCCCCATGCCCGAGTCCTCGATCCGGATCCAGCGGTAGTGGTCCTCGTCCACGAACTGCTCCACGCGGATGGACTCGCTGGCGAACCCGGCGTTGCCGCGGCTGCGCTCGACGAACTCGCGGTGCCGGCTCGCGTCCAGCGCGTTCTGGAGCAGCTCGCGTATGAACGTGTACGGGCTCTCGTACAGGTTCTCCCCCATGAACAGCTGGAGGACCTGCTCGCGGTCGAGCACGAACCTGTGCTCGCCGTACTTGTAGCCCCTGCTGAGGATGTTGTTGCGCTTGATCCGGTCCGGCAGCGGGAGGTCGCGCCACTTCGGTGCGCAGCCGCCGACGACCACCGCCGACTCGTGCAGCTCGGCCTCGATGACGTCGAGGAACTCGCGGAGGTCGTGCTCGACGGCCGGGTCGTCGGGACCCGCCACGAAGCCGAGCGGATAGGGCCCGGGGCGCTTGGCGGGGAACCTGAACCCGTCGGTGGCGAGGTGCTTGCGCCACTCGACGTCGCTCGACTCCGTCCTTGGACTCGACGCCCGGGTCAGGCCCAGGTACCCGTACACGTCCGCGGGCGACCGCGACCGGTCGAAGTCGAGGATGTCGGCCAGCCGGAGCACCACCGCGCAGAAGCGCAGGTCGCAGTCGTCGGCGAACTCGGTCGGCAACCGCCCCAGGTCGGCCGCGCCCTGGTTGTGGCTCAGGCAGACGCTCGCGAGGGGCTCGCGCAACGACACCACGCCCCAGAGCAGCTCGTCCTCCGGCAGCCGGTCCAGCCAGACGTGCACGCGATCGGCGTGCCGCCAGCGGCAGTACCACTCCGCGATCTCGCGCGGCAGTTGCTCGTCCGACTGCTCCACCGCGATGTACGCCGTCGGGTGCTTGTCCAGGAACTCCGGAAAGGCCTCCTCCTCGCGCAGCTTCGCGCGCTCGTCCTCGTCGAAGACCATCCCGATGTCGTGGTAGTAGGCGGCCAGCAGCAGCATCGCGGCCTCGAGCGCCGAGAGGTCCTCGACCCGCTCGCCGAGCAGCTCGCCCATCAGCCGGACCACGTTCTCGGCGTGGACCCGGCTGTGGAGGGTGTAGGTCGGGAACGTCTCGATCACGCGATCGAGCACGGCCTCGGCGCGCTCGATCAACCCGAGGACCAGCGCCTGCTGCGTCACGTCGGCCCTGGCGGCGAACGCCTTCCAAAGCTCGTGGCTCTCTACTGCGCTCAATTTCCCCGTCACCGCTGCCGCGGCGACCATCCTAAGCGCCTAGGAGGCCTGCGCGCCACCCTCGGTCGAGGGGTCGGGGTCGCCGCCGCCGTCCTCCTCGTCCTCGACGTCCGGGATCTCGTCGTCCTCGTCCTCGTCGTGGTCGTCCTCGCCGGCCGAGCTGAGCGCCGAGCGGAACTCGCGCATGCCGCGCCCGACCGAGCGGGCCACCTCCGGCAGCCGGGCGGGGCCGAGCACGATCAGGGCGATGATCGCGACCAGCAGCATCTCGAGCGGGCCGACGTTGACCACGAGCGGAGGGTAGTCAGGCGCCGCGCTCGAACGGCTCGGGCACCGGCCGCTGGCCGAGCAGCGAGCGGAGCAGCACGAGGTGCTGCGCGTCGGTCCCCATCGCCCCGGCGATGACCCGCAGCATGGCGGGGTTGCGGTAGAGGCGGACCGCGTCGAGGTGCGCGGCGATCGCCTCGCGCTCGAGTCGCAGCGCGACCTGGAGAGCGTCGCGCTCCCCACTCAGGTCGTCGAGGCCGTCGATCGCCGTGCGGGTCGGGGGGAGCGGCGGATCGTCGCCGGTCTGCGCCTGGAACAGGCGCTCGAGTGCGCCGACGTGCGCCTTGGCGTTGCCGAGCAGGACGCGCATGGTCTCCACGTGGTCCTCGCGCAGCACGTCGCTGTTGGCGATCGCCTCGAACGCCACGGCGGTCGCCTGCTCGCCGGCCACGGCCGCGCGCGCGGCCCGCTCGGCCCGCTCGCGGTCAGGGTCGGCGGCCCGCGCGGGCAGCGCCGCGGCGAGCGGGGCGGCGCCGGCCGCGGCCAGCGCCTGCCTGCGCGTGACCCTCACTCCGGCGGCTCCCCGACCACGAACGGCCGCGGCGCCTGCGGCTCGTCGAGCTCGCCGAGGATCACGGCCAGGTGCTCGGCCTGGGTGGCGAGGATCGTCGCGACCGTCACGCGCAGCTCGGGCGTGAACAGCGTCGGTACGGCGTCGCCGTAGGCGGCGACCTGGGTCTCCTCCACGTCGAGCGCGAACCGCAGCGCATCCTCGCGGCTGCGCAGCGGGGGGAACTCGTCCGCGTAGGCGGCCCGCGGCCGCGGCGG
>DASVWC010000094.1:0-25450 GCA_036389835.1 Thermoleophilaceae bacterium
CACGAGGTAGCCGCCGATCCAGACGAGCCCCATCACCACCGCGATCGTGGTGGCCGCGACCGCGTCCTCGATGTCGATCGCCCCGAACGCGGCGAAGAACAGGTAGACGATCGCCAGGCCGCCGCAGACGGCGATGGCCGCCGCGGCGGCGGTGCGCAGGTAGAAGCTGCGATCCGCCTCGCGGCGCTCGCCCTGCCGGCGATCAGGAGTCCGCCTGCGCTCCTCGAAGACGGGCGGCTCGACTCCCTCCACGGCGGCGGATGGTAGAGCTACGGACGATCCGTCGCGGCCTGCTCCCCGCGGAAGCAACCCACGGTGTACGGGAACTCCATCGTGGCGTGGTAGTGGTAGAGCCGCTGCTTCTTGCCGTCGACCTTGACCGTGTGCGTGTGGCCGTGACAGGCGTCGAGCGCGGAGTTGCGCATGTACTCGCCGCCCTCCCCGCGCGGGCCGTAGATCGGGAACCCGTCGAGCGCCCAGCCGATCCGCTTCGAGTGGGCCTTCTTCGACCCGGTCTTCAGGCAGCGCGGGAGCGCGTGGTAGTGGTAGACGCCGGAGATCTGGGGGTGGCCGTCGCAGCTGTCCTGGACCTCGTTGGCCGGGGCGTCGCGGCCGGTCGCGTCGACCGCGTGGAAGAGCGCCACGCCGCTGTCGAGCACGCCCACGGCGCCGCCCGCGATGCACTGCGCCGACGACGCCTTGCGCGGCTTCGCGGGCAGCTCGATCGACACCGTCTGCGACCTGATCGAGTTCGGGTTGCGGTCGTACTCGTAGACGTCGTCGGACGGCGAGATCGGGTAGGTGCCGGTCGAGTGGTTGGTGGGCAGGCCGTTGCCGCGCAGCCTCCGCGTGGAGCCGCTGACCGACTGGCTGTAGGTGGCGTCCGACCAGTCGACCGCTCCGTCCACGAGCAGCTTCTCGGTGTAGTCCCAGGTCGAGCCGTCGATCCAGGGGCCCTCCTTGGAGGCGCCGCCCTGCCCGTTCGGCTGGTTGCAGAGGTACAGGTAGCCGCGCCTTGCGCCGCTCGTGCGCACGTTGTCGTTGCTGAGCTCGAGCCGCGTGAGGTCGAGGTCCCTGGCCCTCGCGGCCGCGGGCTCGACCTTGCCGGCGGGCTCGGAGTCGTGCGCGCACGCGCTCTGCGCGAGCGACAGCGTCGCGAGCACGCCGGTGATGTAGATGCGTCCTCTCATGTCTCTCTCCTCGTCGGGACGCTGGCACGGTCCCACCCGCTGCGAAGGGCAGCGTGAGAGGTTCGTAAGGGAACCCGAAGAAAGGTTCCCGTTCAGGCTCGGCGCTCTACGGGTACTTCGTAGGCTCAAGCCGGGGCAGGGAACGTGCCGATCCCTACCCCGACGCCTGCATGCTCGGAAAGCTCCGGAACATCCCCGCCGTCGCGTGGCCGGCCGCCCTGGTCGCGCTGGTCGTCCTGCTCGGCCTCGCCGTCGAGGCGGGCGCCGACATCGTCAGCTTCGACCACGCCGCCAACCAGACCGTCCACGACCACGCGCGCGAGCCCGTCACCGGGTGGGCGTTCGTGATCACCGCGCTCGGCTCCACGTACGTGCTGATCGGCGTGGCGCTCGCCGCCGCGCTCGGCCTGGCGCTGCGCGGCCGCTGGCGCTCGGGGCTCACCCTGATCGTGGCGTACATGGTCACCGACCTCACCGTCGCGGTGGTCAAGCTGATCGTCGAGCGCCCACGGCCGGACGCGAACCTCACCGAGGCCGGCGGGTTCAGCTTCCCCAGCGGCCACTCGGCGATGAGCATGGCGGTCTACGGCTGCCTCGCCTTCGCGCTCGCCCGCGCCTGCCGCGGGTTCCCGCGCGTGGCCTGCGCGCTCGGCGGGGCCGCGATCGTCGTCGCGATCGGGCTCAGCCGCATCTACCTCGGCGTGCACTACCCGAGCGACGTGTTCGCCGGCTGGATCACCGGCGCGACGATCTTCGTCGGCACCTGGCTGATCGCGCCGCGCGTCGTGCGGCTGCGCGAGCCGACGGCCGCCTAGAGCTAGAGCGGCGGCGTTCCCGTCGGCGCCGCGCGCGTCCGCCGCGGGACCGGCACGCGCGGGAAGGCGCTCACCGGCGTGCGCTCGGTCATGCCGATCGCGCTCGGCAGCCACGCCGAGAACAGCCCCACGTAGTAGCCGAAGGCCGTGCCGACCAGCACGTCGAGCGGGAAGTGCGCGCCGAAGGTGATCCGCGTGAGCGCGATCAGGCCGACATAGGCCCACATGGCGGTGCGCAGCCGCGGCACGAGCGTCATGCCGGCCACGGCGATCGCCGTCGTCACGACCATGTGCCCGCTCGGGAACGAGGCGATGTGGGCCCAGGTCCGCTCCGGCGTGACCAGCAGCGCCTCGGCGCCCAGCGCCTCCTCGGGCCGCGGGCGGTCGTAGAGCAGGTACACGGCCTGCACGAGCAGGTCCGAGAAGACCCCGGCGAACAGGACGGCGAACGCCACGGCGGCGACCGCGCGGCTGCGCGCGACCGCGGCGGTCACGACCGCCGCCAAGCCGAGGAGGAGGTAGTTGCGCGAGTGCGGGTCGAGCGCCTCGTAGAGCCAGTCGGGTCCCGCACCGAGCGCGTTGACCGCGAGGAACATGCGCTCGTCGGCGGCTCCGAGCAGCGGCATCAGGGCGCCGACCGCCATCGTCGCGGCCACGACGGCCCCGAGCCTGATCGCCCACGTGCGCGCGAACTCGCGCGAGGGGAGGTGGAGGCGGCGCTCGCGGCCGTGGAGGCGGCGCTCGCGCGGCCCGCGGCCGAGCAGCGCGCCGAGCACGCGGGCGCTGTCGCGGACCGGCCGGAAGGATGATCCCGCGCCCTCGTAGATGGCCGGGATCGGGACCCAGGCGAGCTCGAGCCCCGCGCGCGCCGCCGCGCGCAGGTGGTGAGTCTCCGCCTCGTAGCGGCCGGGCGGGAACGGCGCCCGCTCGACCGCCTCGATGCGGACGAGCCGCATGCCGCACTGCGAGTCGGGGACGCGGCGCCCCAGCCGCAGCGCCATCACGGCGTTCGACACCGCGTTGGTGATCCGCCGCGTGCGCGGCATCGAGCGGCGGTCGCCGCTGCGATCGCCGATCACGATGTCGGCGCCGGCGGCCGCGGCCACGAACGCGGGGACTCGCTCAGGCGGGTGCTGGCCGTCGGCGTCGACCACGATCAGCGCGTCGGGTCGCTCCCGGCGCGCCATCAGCGCGGCCGCGCCGGCCGCTACGGCGTCGCCCTTGCCGGCGTTCTCGGGCAGGCGGATCAGCGCCACCCGCGGGGTGGCGGCTATGCGGGCGAGCGCGGCCTCGGCACTCGCGGGCACGCCGTCGGCCACGACGACGACGTCGTCCACGTGGTCGCGCAGCCCCGCAACGACGGCCTCCAGCGAGTCGGCGATGTGGCACGGGACGACCGCCGCCACGCGGGCGGGCGGCGCGGCGGCCGGGAGCGGCTCGCGCGTCGCGGCGCCGCGCGGGCGGGCGCTGCGGGCGAGCGGGACCAGCGAGAGCAGCGCGGCCGCGCCCAGCAGCGGGAGGACGCGGTAGGTGCCGGTGACCGCGATCAGGACCCCGGCGGCCGGGAGCGTGACCGCGCTGCCGATCGCGCGGACCGAGAAGAACAGTCCCGTGTAGCGGCCCGACTCGCCCGGCGGGACGAAGCGAGCGAAGTACGGGAAGCCGAGTGCGGTGACGAGGCCGAGCCCGGCCGCCGCGGCGGCGAACGGGAGCGCGGCCGCCGCGAGCGTGGTGGCGGCCGCGGCGAGCACCAGGCCGCCGCCGAGCAGCGCGGCGCCGGCGAGCAGGAGCGGGTAGACGCGGTCCGCGTGCGCGCGGCCGGCCAGCACCATCGCCGCACCGGTGACGATCCCGAAGCCGGCCGGCAGCGCCGACGCCGGGCCGGGCCCGACGCCGAGCGCGTGGTCGGCGTAGAGGAGGAAGAAGGCGGGCAGCGCGCCGTAGGCGACTAGCCAGAGGATCTGGGCGAGCAGCACCTCGCGCGCGCCGGGGAGGCGGGCGGCGGCGGCGAGGTCGCGGAGCGCCGGAGGCGGAGCGGCGGCGGCCTCGGGCGCGGCGGCGGCCTCGGGCGCGGTCGCGGCGGCGGCCTCCGCCGGAGCCGCTTCGGGCGTCGCCGCCGGCTCAACCAGCCGCCGTCGCACCAGCAGCGCCGTCGGGATCGCCAGGGCGATCACCAGCACGCCGCCGATCGCGAACAGCAGCGGCGCCGAGTACTCGATCAGTGCGGCGCCGGCGCCGAGGGCCACCATGCCGCCGAGCAGCATCGAGACCTCCTGCGCGCTCGTGGCGGCGGGGCGGTGGTCGTCGTCGAAGGAGTCCACCACGATCGCGCGGTGCGCGGTGGCGGCCGCGTTCAGCCCGACGTAGACGGCCGCGGCCGCGAGCGCGAGCACCACGTACGAGCTCGCCGTGCCGAGCGCGATCGCGGCCAGCCCGCCGGCGCTCAGGGTCGCCCCGCCGAGCACGAACGGCAGCCGGCGCCCGAGCGCGCCGTCGCGGCGGCGATCGCTCCAGATCCCCACGCCGATCGGCACCGCGAACCCGGCGACCGCGTTCACGAGCATCACCGCGCCGATCAACCCCGGCGCGTCCTCGATGCGGTCCAGCAGCACTGGCAGGTACGACGTCGTGAGCCCGCGCGCGGCCCCGACCCCGGCGGCCGCGAGGCCGAACCCGGCGAGGAAGGCGAAGCCGCGGCTCCTCACGGCGCCGCCACCCTCACGCGTCCCTGCTCGACCGCGACCGTGGCCGACGCCGTGCCGAGCGGCGTGCCGTCGCCCGCCAGGGGTACCGGCCCGGTGAGCACGGCGTCGCGCACGCGCGCGAAGCGCACGCCGCGGCGGCCCAGGTGGCGCCCGCGGTAGACCGACCACATCAGCCGCGCCACGTCGATCCGCGACTCGGCCTCGAGCACGATCGCCTCGAGCAGGCCGTCGCGCGGGCGGGCCATCGGGTCGACCTGGAAGCCGAAGCCGAAGTAGGGCAGGTTCGACAGGAACACCTGCGCGGCGTCCCCCTCGAACGCGAACCCGTCGCCGCCGTGCACGGCCAGCGCGTACGGGTGGAACTCGCGCAGTGCGGACGCGAACGCCTGGGCGCCGCCGCGCACGTCGCCGGAGTTCTCGCCCTCGTAGCGCGATCGCGCGTCGGCCTGGAGTCCCGCGCTCACCCCCTCGACGCACCACTCCGTGCCCGACGCGGTCTCCACGCGCAGCACGTCGAGCGGCCGCGATAGGGCGTTCGCCGCCACCGACGCGGCGCCGCGCAGGTCGAGCGGGACGCCGAGCGCGCGGGCGACGTTGTTGGCGCGGCCGGTGGGGACGATCGCGAGGTCCGGCAGGTCGACCGGCTGGTTGACGGCGGCGTGGAGCGTGCCGTCGCCGCCCACGAGCGCGATCCGGCGCCCCTCGGCGTTCGCGAGCACCTCGCCGAGCTCGTCCTCCGAGCGCGTGACGAGGCCGGCGGCCCGGGCGCCCGCCTGCTCGATCGCGCCGCATACCGCGCTCAGCAGCGCGCCGGGGTCGTCCGCCCCGCTGGCGGAGCCGTTCACCACCGCAATCACGCCGGCCTCCGGAGGAGGCTTCACCGCTCGATTCACGCGAGTCCCTCCGCGTCCATGATGTTCGACAGAGCGGCCATGTGCAAGTAAGCGCGGCCGCGCTTGCAGGTCTTACTCGCGCACGACCAGGAACACGCCGGCGGCGAGCAGCGCCACGCCGATCACGCGGCCGGCGCTCAGCGGCTTCTCGTCGAGGCCGAAGGCGCCGAGGCGGTCGAGGGCCACGGCGAACGAGAGCTGTCCGGCGATCGTGGCCGCGGTCACCCCGCCGGCACCGAGCTCGCGAACGCACACGAGCACGGTGGTCACGTACACCGCGCCGAGCAGGCCGCCGGTCAGGTAGTACCAGCGCAGGTCGCCGATCGCCGCGAGGTCGACCTTCGACCCGCTCACCAGCGTGATCCCGACCAGGGCGATCGTGCCGACGACGAACGAGATCGACGCCGCCGCGAACGTGCCGGCCGCCTTCCCGAGCGCCGAGTTGATCGGCGCCTGCATGGCCACCAGCCCGCCCGCGCAGGCGGTGAGCATCACCGCCACGCCGGGCTTCACTTGGCGGCCAGCCAGTTCTCGCCGGAGCCGGCGTCGACCGCGAGCGGCGGATCGAGGTCGTAGGCGCCGGCCATCTCGCGCACGATGATCTCGGTCGCGGCGCCGACCTCGGCCGAGGGCGCCTCGAACAGCAGCTCGTCGTGGATCTGGAGCACGAGCCTCGTGCCGAGGCCGGCGTCGCGCAGCGCGTCCACGCTGCGCACCATCGCGACCTTGATGATGTCCGCCGCGCTCCCCTGGATCGGCGTGTTCACCGCGAGCCGCTCGCCGAGCGAGCGCGTCTGCCACTTGCGCGAGCGCAGCTCGGGGATCCGCCGCCTGCGCCCGAAGATCGTGGTCACGTGGCCGTCCTCGGTCGCCTTCTCGATCGTCTGCTCGATGAACTGCCGGACCTTCGGGAAGCGGTCGAGGTAGCGCGCGATGAACTCGCCGGCCTCGTCCTGCGGGATGTCGAGGCGGTCGGCGAGGCCGTAGGCGGACAGGCCGTAGACGATCCCGAAGTTGATCATCTTCGCCTTCGAGCGCGTGCCGGGGTCGATGTCCTTCGGCTCGACCCCGAACATCTCGGCGGCGGTGGCCGTGTGCACGTCCTCGCCGCGGGCGAAGATGTCCTTCAGCACCTGCTCGCCGCAGACGTGCGCGAGCACGCGCAGCTCGACCTGCGAGTAGTCGGCCGAGATCAGCCGGTGGCCGTCCTCGGCCACGAAGCACGAGCGGATCTCGCGGCCCAGCTCGGTCCGGATCGGGATGTTCTGGAGGTTGGGGTCGGTGCTCGACAGGCGGCCGGTGGTGGTGGCCGTCTGGTTGAACGTGGTGTGCAGGCGGCTGCGCTCGTCCACCAGCAGCGGCAGCGCGTCGAGGTAGGTCGACTTGAGCTTGGAGAGCTCGCGCCAGTTCTCGATCTTCGGGACGATCTCGTGCTCGGAGCGGATCGCCTGGAGCACGCGCGCGTCGGTCGAGAAGCCGGTCTTGCCGCGGCGCTTCTTGGTCAGGCCGAGCTTTTCGAAGAGGATCTCGCCGAGCTGCTGGGGCGAGCCGATCGTGAACTCGGTCCCGGCCAGCTCGTGGATCTCGCGCTCGAGCGTCTCGATCTGCTCCTGGACCTTCGTGGAGATGTCGGCGAGCCGGCGGGTGTCGAGCTTCACGCCGGCGCGCTGGAGGTCCACGAGCACGTCCACGAGCGGCAGCTCGACCTCCTCGAACAGGTGCGTGAGCCCCTCCGACTCGAGCTCCTGGCGCTGGCGCTCGGCGATGGCCCTCGTGACGACGGCGCGCTCCGCCAGGCCGTTCCCTCCGTCTATCTCCGCTCCGAACCCCTCGCGGTCGGCCAGCTCGTCGAGCGGGTAGGCGCGGCCGGCGGGGTCGAGCAGGTAGGCGGCCACGAGCGTGTCGTGCTCGAGCGGCGGGGCGTCGCACGGCTCCTCGGCGGCGGCGATCGACTTCCAGTCGTGGGCCACGAGCGGGCGGTCGCCCCAGGCCATGGTGATCGCGGCCAGCGACTCGGCCTCGCCGGTGAGCACCGTCTCGCCTCCCGCGTAGGCCGCGAACTTCAACGGCGGCTGGGTGGAGGCAGACTCGAGGTCGAGCGCCAGCTCCGCGGGCGGGGGTTCCTCGGAAGCGTCCTGCCCCGGGTACCCATCCGGTACCGAATCCAGGACGCTTCGCGTGGCGACGAGCGTTGCGAGCGACCCGTCGAGGTCGGCGAGCCGGGTGGGCGCGACCTCCGCGGCCCGCGCGGAGATCGTCGTCGCGGCCACGGCGCGCGGCGCCGCCTCGTCCTCGCCCAGCGCCTCCTCCAGGCGCTCGAGCGGCGCGCGCAGCTCGAACTCGCGGAACACCTCGCGCAGGCGCGCGCGGTCGGGCTCGTCGGCGAGGCACTCCTCCGGGTCGATGTCGAGCTCCACGTCGCGCACGGCGGTGGCGAGCTGCTTGGACATGCGCGCGTCGTCGGCGTGGTTCGTGAGGTTCTCCTTGCGCTTGGCGCCGGAGATCTCGTCCACGCTGGCCAGCACGGTCTCGAGGTCGCCGAAGCGCTGGAGCAGGTCGGAGGCGGTCTTGTCGCCGATGCCGGGGACGCCCGGGATGTTGTCCGAGGTGTCGCCCTTGAGGCCGTAGAAGTCGGGGATCGACTCGGGCGGGATCCCGTAGCGGTCGATCACCGCCTGGCGGTCGTACACCTTCGTCTCGGTGATCCCGCGGCTCGTGGCCATGACCTTGACCTCGCCCTTTCCGTCGGCCCTCTCCTCGATGAGCTGGAAGGCGTCGCGGTCGCCGGTCACGATCATCACGTCGATGCCCTGATCGCGGGCGCGCTCGGCGAGCGAGGCGATCACGTCGTCGGCCTCGTAGCCGTCGACGGCCACGTTGCGGTAGCCGAACGCCTCGACGAGCGGCTGCATGTGCGGCCACTGCTCCTTGAGCAGGTCGGGCCGGCTGGTGCGCTGAGCCTTGTAGTCCTCGGAGATCGTCTCCCGGCCGGACATGCCCGCGTCCCAGACCACGACCGTCGACTTCGGGCCGTACTCGGTGAGGATCTTCACGAGCATCGAGGCGAACCCGAAGATCGCGTTCGTGGGCTGGCCCTTCGACGTCGCGATCGTCTCCGGCAGGGCGAAGAACGCGCGGTAGACGAGGCTGTTCCCGTCGATCAGGAAGAGCTCGCGCTTGTCGTCGGCGGCCACCCGCGGATCTTAGGCGGGGGCCCCCGACGCCGCGATCACGAGCATGTCCTCCTCGCGCTGGCCGGGCTCGAGCACGCCGCGGCGCTCGAGCAGCTCCGCGCGGGCCGCGACGATCGGCCCGAACGGGCCGCGGTGGCGGGCGGCCACCTCGGGCACGAGACCGCCGCGGCGCAGGGCGTCGAGCGTCTCCGCCTCGCCCGTCAGCGACGAGACCACCATCAGCACCGTGCCGCCCGGCGCGAGGTGGCCGGCGGCCTCCGCGCTGAAGCGCGCGACCAGCGCGCGGCCGTCCGGGCCGCCCTCCCACGCGCGCGCCGCCCCGACCGCCGGCAGCTCGTCCTCCGCGCCGGGCACGTAGGGCGGGTTGGCGGTGATCAGGTCGAAGCGCCGGCCGGCCACCGGTGCGAAGAGGTCGCCGCTCAGGCCGCGCACGCGGGTGCCGTTCAGGCGCCCGTTCACGCTCGCGCAGAGCGCCGCCCGGCGCGAGATGTCGACCGCGGTCACCGACCGCGCGCCCGCCAGCCCGGCGGCCACGGCGATCACCCCGCTGCCGGTGAACAGGTCGAGCGCGTCGGCGCCCGCCGCGAGCCCGCGCTCGCGCATCACGCCGATGAGCATCCACGAATCGCTCGGTGGCTTGAACACCCCCGGCAGCCTGAGTAGTCGCACCGCGCCTATGTTGCCCGGATGCCGACGGCCGAACCCGACCTCACGCCGGAGCTCCTGCGCGCGCGCTTCGACGCGGCCGGCCCGCTGACCGTCGGCCTCGAGGAGGAGGTGCTGCTCCTCGACCCCGAGACGCACGACCTCACCCCGCGCGCGGCGGAGGTCCTCGACCGCCTCGGCGACCCCGCCCGCTTCAAGCCCGAGCTGCCCGCCGCCCAGCTAGAGATCGTGACCGCGCCGCACGAGCGCCTCGACGGCGCGCTGGCGGAGCTGTCGTCCTCACGCGCCACCCTCGTCCAGGCGGCAGCCGGCATCGCCCGCCCCGCGGCCAGCGGCCTGCACCCGTTCACCGACCCGTTCGGCGAGCTCGCCGCGCTCGACGCCTACGAGCACACGCGGAGCGAGTACGGCCGCGTCGCGCGCCTGCAGCTCGTCTCCGCGCTGCAGGTGCACGTGGCGGTGGGCGGCGCCGAGCGGTCGCTGGCGGTCTACAACGCCCTGCGCTCGTACCTGCCCGAGATCCTCGCCCTCTCGGCCAACGCGCCCTACATAGGCGGGCTCGACAGCGGCATGGCCACCGCCCGGCCGAAGATCAACGAGCTGCTGCCGCGCCAGGGGGTGCCGCCGGCGATCTCGAGCTGGGACGAGTTCGCCGAGTCGCTGCGCTGGGGCGCGGCGGCCGGCAACGTGCACACCCCGCGCACCTGGTGGTGGGAGCTGCGCCCGCACGCCGCCTACGGGACGCTGGAGGTGCGGGTGCCCGACGCGCAGTCCACGATCGAGGACGCGGGCGCGCTGGCGGGCTTCGTGGTCGCGCTGGTCGCGCGGCTGGCCGAGCGCCACGACGCCGACGAGCCGCTCCCGGTGGCGCCCACCTGGCGGATCGAGGAGAACCGCTGGGCGGCCGCCCGCCACGGCAGCGACGGCACGCTCGCCGACCTCGAGACCGGCGAGCGCCGCCCCACCCGCGACCGGCTGCTGGCGCTGATCGACGAGGTCGGCGCGGAGGCGGCTCGCCCGCTGGCCGAGCGGGGCGGCTACGTCAGGCAGCGGGACGTGGCCGGGGAGCGCGGCCTGCCCGGCCTCGCGGCGTGGCTCGCGGAGGCCTTCGTGCCGGGGATGCGAGGGCCGTAGGCCCCTGGGCGCCCCGGCTGCGAGGGCCGTAGGCCGCTGGGCGCCCGGGCTGCGTGGGCCGCAGGCCCTTCGGGTACGTACCCGCGAAACCGGTAGATGCCTCCGCGACCCCCCTTCCCCAGCCCCCGCGGCCCGATCAGCGAGCGCGTGCTCGCGTGCCTGGCCGCCGCGCCGCACGCCGCCGGCCCCGCGCCGGCCGGCACGGACGCCGATCCGCTGGCCGACGACGACCTCAACCTCGCCCTCTACTCGCTCTACGAGCTGCACTACCGCGGCTTCGAAGGGGTGGACGAGCGCTGGGAGTGGGAGCCGTCCCTGCTGGGGCTCCGCGCGGAGCTGGAGGAGCGCTTCGAGGCGGGTCTGCACGATGCGATCGGCCGGCCGCGCCCGGAGCCGGTGCGCGCCGAGGACATGGACCTCGAGCTGCGCGCGATCGCCGACGCCGACGACGCGCCCTCGCTGTCGATCTTCGTCGAGCGCCACGCGAGCGAGGAGCAGGCGCGCGAGTTCCTGATCCACCGCTCCGGCTACCAGCTGAAGGAGGCCGACCCGCACTCGTTCGCCCTGCCGCGCCTCAGCGGGCAGCCGAAGGCCGCGATGGTCGAGATCCAGGCCGACGAGTACGGGGGCGGCCGGCCCGAGCGCGTGCACGCCCAGCTCTTCGCGAAGACCCTCGCGGGCGCCGGCCTCGACCCGAGCTACGGCGCCTACCTCGACCAGCTTCCCGGCGTGACGCTCGCCACCACGAACCTGATGTCGCTCTGCGGGCTCCACCGCCGCCGCCGCGGCGCGATCGTCGGCCATCTGGCGCTGTTCGAGATGACCTCGGCGATCCCCAACCGCCGCTACGCGGCCGGCTTCCGCCGCCTCGGCTTCGACGACGCCACCTGCGACTTCTTCGACGAGCACGTGGTCGCCGACGCGGTCCACGAGAGCGTTGCCGCGGTCGACCTCGCCGGCGGCCTCGTCAGGCAGGAGCCGGAGCTGGCGGGCCAGGTCCTCTGGGGCGCGCGGGCGCTCGTCGAGGTCGAGGCGCGCTGGTCGCGCCATATCCTCGAGGCGTGGGACGCGGGCCGGACCTCGCTGCTGCCGGCGCCGGCGCTCGCGGCCTAGCCGCGCCCCTCCTCCGCCTCGCTCGGCGCCTGGAACCGCACCAGCTTGTGGGTGCCGTCGCAGAAGGGCCGCATGCGTGACTTGCCGCAGCGGCAGAGGGCGACGGTCTCGCGGTCGACCGCGATCTCGTTGCCGTTCTGGTCGGTCATCCGGAACGGCCCGCGGACGATCAGCGGCCCGTCGCGGTAGGGGGTGATCAGCGTCTCGTCGTTCATCCGAGCGGGTCGCGCTCCCGGCCGCCGTCGGGCTGGACGTCGTTCTCGTAGGTCGTCGTGACGTCGGCGGCCGCGTAGACGGCCACGAAGCGAAGCGTCTCGGAGCCGGCGCAGCGCACCTCGTGCGGGACGCACTCCGGCACGAGCGCCACGCCGCCGGCCGCGACCTCGCAGGTCCGGTCCCCGACCGTGATCGACGCCGTTCCGGATACGACGACGACCGCCTTCTCCGCGCTGTCGGTGTGCCGCGGCAGGCGGCGGCCCGGCTCGACCTCGAGCACCGACGTGCCCGACCCCTCGCCGACCGCCCCAGCCGCCGAGCGCCAGCGCGCGGAGGCGTCGCCCTCGATCCAGGCGTCGCTCAGCTCGGCACTCGGCGGGGAGGTCGCGATCATGCTCCCGCGAATTACCCGGGCGGAGCCGCGCGCAACCGATTTGCCCGCAAACTGCCGCTCTATATGCTCAGCAGCCGATGGCCTCCCCCAGCGCCCAGTTCTCGCTGACCCTGCGGATCGAGTTCGACCGCAAGCCCGGGATGCTCGGGCTCGTCGCGACCGCGATCGGCGACGCCGGCGGCTCGATCGGGGACATCGAGATGCTCGAGCTCGGCGACATGAAGGCCGTGCGCGAGATGACCGTCGACGCGGTCGACCGCGAGCACGGCCAGGCGATCGTCGCCGCGATCGAGTCGATCGAGGGCGCCGACCTGATCGAGGCCACCGACCGCACCTTCGAGCTCCACCGCGGCGGCAAGCTCTTCACCGGCCTCAAGACCGGCATCCGCACCCGCGACGACCTCTCGATGGCCTACACGCCGGGCGTCGCGCGCGTGTGCGAGGCGATCGAGGAGGACCGCGATCGGGCCCACGAGCTGACGATCAAGCGCAACACCGTCGCGGTCGTCTCCGACGGCACCGCGGTGCTCGGCCTCGGCGACATCGGCCCGGAGGCCGCCATGCCGGTCATGGAGGGGAAGGCGGTCCTGTTCAAGGAGTTCGCCGACGTCGACGCGTTCCCGATCTGCCTCGACACCAAGGACGCGGACGAGATCGTGAACGCGGTCAAGCTGATCGCGCCCACGTTCGGCGGGATCAACCTCGAGGACATCTCCTCGCCGCGCTGCTTCGAGATCGAGAGCCGGCTGGTCGACGAGCTCGACATCCCGGTCTTCCACGACGACCAGCACGGCACGGCGATCGTGGTGCTCGCCGCGCTGCTGAACGCCTGCCGCCTGACCGACCGCCGGCCGGAGGACCTCAAGGTCGCGATGGCGGGCGCCGGCGCCGCCGGAGTGGCGGTGGCCAAGATCATCATGAACGAGGGCGTGAGCGAGATCGTCGCCTGCGACCGGACCGGCGTGATCCACACCGACCGCGAGGACTTCGACAACGGGATGAACGAGCCCAAGACCTGGCTGGCGGAGAACACCAACGGCGCCGGGCACGCGGGCTCGGTCCAGGACGCGCTCGAGGGCGCCGACGTGTTCATCGGCCTCTCCGGCCCGGGCATCATCGAGGCCGAGGACCTGAAGCGCATGAACCCGGACCCGATCGTGTTCGCGATGGCCAACCCCAACCCGGAGATCAGGCCCGAGGACGCCGAGAAGTACGCGCGCGTGATCGCGACCGGCCGCTCGGACTACCCGAACCAGATCAACAACGTCCTCGCCTTCCCGGGCGTGTTCCGCGGCGCGCTCGACGTGCGCGCGAGCGCGATCACCGAGGAGATGAAGGTGGCGGCGGCCCACGGCATCGCCGCGGTGGTCACCGACGACGAGCTCGACGAGGACCACATCGTGCCGAGCGTCTTCAACCGCCAGGTGAGCCATTCGGTCGCGGAGGCCGTATCGAGGGAGGCGCGGCAGAGCGGCGTCGCCCGCGTCGGCCGCGACCATGTCCACGTCGCCTACTAAGAGGAGCTGGACAACTTGAGAGTCGCCGTGACCGGCGCGACCGGCAACATCGGCTCCGCCCTCGTCCGCGAGCTGCTCGCGCGCGGGGACGAGGTGGTCGCCCTCACCCGCGACCCCGCCGGCGCCCGCGCGAAGCTCGGCGAGGAGGTCTCGGCGGTCCGCTGGGAGAAGCCCGCGGCCGAGCCCGCCCCCGCCGCCGCCCTCTCCGGCTGCGACGCCGTGGTGCACCTGCTCGGCGAGCCGGTCGACCAGCGCTGGAGCGAGGAGGCCAGGCGGCGGATCCGCGACTCGCGGGTGAACGGCACGCGCTACCTCGTGGCGGGCCTGCGCGACGCCGACCCGCGCCCGCCGGTCCTGGTCTCGCAGTCCGCCACCGGCTGGTACGGGCCGCACGGCGACGAGCCGGTGGACGAGGGCGAGCCCGCCGCCGACGACTTCCTGGCGCGCGTGGTGCGCGACTGGGAGGGCGAGGCCCGCGCCGCCGAGGAGCTGGGAATGCGGGTCGCGCTGATGCGCACCGGCGTCGTGCTCTCGGAGTCCGGGGGCGCGCTCGGCAAGATGATCACGCCGTTCAAGCTCGGCGTCGGCGGGCCCGTGGCGAGCGGGCGCCAGTACGTGCCGTGGGTGCACATGGACGACGTGGTGGGCGCGTTCACGTGCGCGCTCGAGGACGGCCGCGTGCGCGGCCCGGTCAACGTGACCGCACCCGAGCCCGCCACCAACCGCGACTTCTCGAAGGCGCTCGGCCGGGTGCTGCGCCGGCCGGCGTTCATGCCGGTGCCGGGCTTCGCGCTCAAGCTGATGTACGGGGAGATGTCGTCGATCGTGACCACCGGCGCGCGCGTGGTGCCGGGGCGCCTGGCGGAGATCGGCTACCGATTCCGCCGCCCGGGGCTCGAGGACGCCCTGCGCGCGGCGACCGGCCGCGGCTAGGGCGTCGCGCCGACCGGCCCCGTCGGGGCCGGCACCGGCTCCGGGGCCGGCCCGCCGGTCTTGCGGTCGATGCTGCGGATGTGCACGAGCGCCTCCTCCTGCACGGCGAGCGTCCGCTGCTGGATGTCGCGCGACTGCCGCTGGATGGCGAGCGTGCGGCGCTGGACGCGGAGCGTGTGGCGCTGGATGAGCAGCGTCCTCCGCTGCACGAAGAGGGTCTCGGCGAGTATCTGCTTCATCACCGGGACCAGGTCGGCGGCGAGCAGCGTGCGCGGTATGAAGGCGCTGTCGCGCAGGCCCTCGACGAGGTCGGTCCCGAGATCCACGAGCCGGAACAGCCGCGCGGTGTCGAACTCGCGCACGAGCGTGGTCGTGTCCCGCGCCAGCGGCGTGGCCGCGCGCAGCAGCTCGCGCGCGTCGTCGGCGACCGGCTCGACCTCGTCCAGCACGGGACCGGTCCCCTTGACGATCCGGTCGATCTTGCGGTCCTGGGCGACGATGTGCTCGCGCGAGTCGCGCAGGATCGCCAGCTGGGCGACCAGGAGGACCACCATCGCGACCATGAGCAGCCCCGCCCCGAGGAGCGCGAGCCGGCCGGCCGAAGGCAGCGAGATATCGACTCGCTCGCGAGACAAACCGCGGGAGCGTTACCCCCCGCGGGAAGCGCGGAAACGGCCTCAGCCCTTCGGCTGGAGCAGCTTCTCCTGGCGCAGCTCGCCGCCGGCGATCTCGAACAGACCGAAGGTGCGGACGTCCACGTCGCCGCCGGAGTCGATCTCGTAGCGGCCGATGGCGCCGTCGCGCGGCCCGAGGGAGTACACCGCCTCCGAGACCGCGGCGCGCGTGATCGCGTCCCCCGCGCCCGCCGCCTTCGCCACCGCGTCCAGCAGCACCATCATCGCCTCGTACCCGTAGACGGCGTAGGCGTCGTCCACCCCGCGGTCCCCGAATCGCTCGCGATACCGCGCGAGCACCTCCGCCCCGCGCCCCGAGCGCGGCTCCACCACCGGCCGCGTGCAGCGCAGGCGCGGGGCCGTCGCGGCGGAGATCCCGCCGCGCGCGTCCACCGCCGCCGACGTGCAGTGCGAGTTCGGGGCGAACAGCTTCAGCGTCCGGTTGCCGGACGCGGCGTCGTTGAGGATCTGGACGCCGCTCGTCTCGGGCTCGCCCGCCCAGACGAGGCAGTCGGCGGCGACGTCCTCCGCCTGGCGCGCGTAGCTCGGCTGCTGGGGCTTGATCTCCTCGGTCCCGGCCAGGTCGAGCCCGCGGTCGCCGGCCGCCGACTTCACGCTCCTCGCGATGCCGAGCCCGAACGGCGTGTTCGAGCGCCAGATCCGCACCCTCGCGCAGCCCGCCTGGCGCGCCGCCTCGACGAGTGCGGCGCCCTGCACGGTGTCCGGCGGCACGAGCCGCGCCAGCGTGCGCACGCCGGTCGGGTTGTACTTGTCGGGCTCGCCCGGCTCGGACGCCTCTCCGCCCCTGGTCAGCCCGGTGTAGGTGGCGGTGGGCGCGATCTGGGCGACCCCGGCGTGGTTGAGCTGCGGCATCGTCACCTTCGTGACCTGGGACTCGATCTCGCCGATGTAGCCCACGCTCGTCGTGTCCTGGACCGTGAGCCGCCCGTTGCGGCGCACGGCGCTCTCGCCGCCCGCCCGCGCGTCGAGCGCGCGCAGGCGCACGCCGTATCGGCCCGCCCGCCCGCGACGCTCCGCGAGCGCGAGCTCGGCGCCGCGCTGGAGCGCCTTCGCCGCGCCCGCGTCGTCGCCCCTGCTCGGCACGCTCACGTAGACCGCGAGCCGGCGGCCGAGGATCGGCTGCGTGCCCGCCCGCTCGGCGTCGTCGCCGCCGCAGCCGGCGACCGGCGAGGTGAGGGCGGCGAGGGCGGCGGCGGTCGCGAGGGCCGTCGGCCGCCGCTTCAACGCGGGTGGTCCTCCCCGACGCCCCGCGCCCGCGCCTCGGCGACCGTCTCGCCGGTCCCCTTCATGAACGGCAGGGCGCCCTGGATCTTCCACTTCGAGTCGGCCTTGGCCGGGAACAGCAGCCAGATCGGCACGGCCACCAGCGAGAGCAGCAGGCCGGACGCGAGGCCCGGCTGCTCGCCGTAGCCCTTGCGCTCCGACAGCCAGGAGCAGACGATCGCCGACAGGAGCCAGCCGTAGAGCAGCCACAGCGCGGTCGTCCCGATGAGGGCGGCGAGCGTCACGTGCCGAGGTACGCCCGCTGCACGTCGGGGTTGGTCAGGAGCTTGTCGGCGTCGTCGGCGAGCGCGACCTCGCCGACCTCCAGCACGTAGCCGCGCTGCGCCGTCTCGAGGGCCGCGTTCGCGTTCTGCTCCACGAGCAGGATGGTGACACCCTGGCGGTTGATCTCCTGCACGGTCTCGTAGATCCGCTCGACGAGGATCGGTGCCAGGCCCATCCCGGGCTCGTCGAGCAGCAGCAGCCGCGGCTGGGCCATCATCGCGCGGCCGATCGCGAGCATCTGCTGCTCGCCGCCCGACATCGTGCCGGCCTTCTGCTTCTCGCGCTCCTTCAGCCGCGGGAACAGGTCGAACACGCGGTCGAGGTCGCTCCTGATGCCGTTCGAGTCCTTGCGCAGGTACGCCCCGAGATCGAGGTTCTCGCGCACCGTCATGCGCGGGAAGATGTGGCGCCCCTCGGGCGAGAGCGAGATCCCCCGGCTCACGATCTCCTGCGGAGCGGTGTCGCCGATCTCCTGGCCGTCGAACTTGATCGAGCCCTCGCGCGGCGGCGTGAGCCCCGAGATCGACCGCAGCGTGGTGGACTTGCCCGCGCCGTTCGAGCCGATCAGCGTGACGATCTCGCCCTCCTCCACGGTCAGCGAGATGCCCTTCAGCGCCTCGATGTTGCCGTAGTAGGTGTGGATGTCGGAGACCTCGAGGAGCGCCACGGCTACTTCTGCTTCCCGAGGTAGGCCTCGATCACGCGCGGGTTGTTGCGCACTTCCTGCGGGTCGCCCTCGGCGACCTTCTCGCCGTGGTCGAGCACCGTGATGTGCTCGGAGACGCCCATGACGACCTTCATGTCGTGCTCGATCAGCAGGATCGTCAGCCCGCGCTCGTCGCGCAGCTGGCGCATGAAGTCGGTGAGCCGCGCGGACTCCTGCGGGTTCATGCCCGCCGTCGGCTCGTCCAGCAGCAGCAACTTGGGATCGGAGGCGAGCGCCCGCGCGATCTCCAGCCGGCGCTGGTCGCCGTAGGCGAGGTTGATCGAGATCTCGTCGAAGACCTCCTCGCGCAGCCCGACGTAGCGCAGCGTCTCGCGCGCCTTCTCGCGCGCCTCGCGCTCCTCCTTGATCACGCCCGGCGTGCGCGCGATCGAGCGGAAGATCCCCGCCTTGGTGCGCGCGTGCTGGCCGACCAGCACGTTCTCGAGCGCGCTCATCGTGGCGAACAGGCGGATGTTCTGGAACGTGCGCGCCATGCCCAGCTTCATGATCCGGTCCGGCCGCCGCGCGGTGATGTCCTCGTCCTCGAAGTGGATCCGCCCCTGCGTCGGCCGGTAGAGGCCGGTGAGCATGTTGAAGAACGTGGTCTTGCCGGCGCCGTTCGGCCCGATGATCGACACGATGCTCCGCCGCGGGATCGAGAACGTCACGTCGTCGACGGCCACCAGGCCGCCGAACACCTTCGAGACGCCGTCGGCGGTGAGGATCTCGTCGCGCGGGGCCTCCGGGGGGGCCGGGGCGCCGGCTTCGCCCGCCGCGGTGCTCACGCGCGCGCCTCGTAGACGGACTCGTCGGTCCCGACGCCCTCCACGAGCTCCATCTTGCGTCTTCGCTCGGGCAGCAGGCCCTGCGGCCTGAGCACCATCATGATCACGAGCAGGAACCCGAAGATGCCGAACGAGAGCTGGGTGAGGTCGAAGTCCAGCCCGACCTTCGACGGCCACGTGTTGAACACGTCCGGGATCAGGTAGGTGTTGATGAACGAGAGCGCGAGCGCACCCAGCACCACCCCCCAGATGCTCCCGAGGCCGCCGAGGATGATCATCGAGAGGATGAAGATCGAGAACGAGAACTCGAACTGGTCGGCGTTCACGGTGTTGTAGAACGAGCCGATGAAGGCGCCGGAGATGCCGCCGAACGCGGCGCCGACGCCGTAGGCCAGGAGCTTGGTGCGCACCAGCGGCACGCCCATGCTGGCGGCCGCCACCTCGTCCTCGCGCAGCGCGACCCAGGCGCGCCCGAGGCGCGAATCGCGCAGCCGGAAGTTCACGAACAGCACGATCGCGACGAGCACGAGCGCGGTCCAGTACCAGGGTCTGAGGTTCGTGGCCGGGTCGAACGGCTCGAAGTACGGCAGGTCGATCGAGTCCACCGGCGTGATGCCCTTGCGCCCTCCGGTGAGCGGGTAGTCCTCGCTGAACAGGTGGATCTCGTCGCCCTGGAGCGCGAAGATGCGGATGATCTCGCCGAACGCGAGCGTCACGATCGCGATGTAGTCGCCGCGCAATCTCAGTGTGGGCAGGCCGATCACCGCCCCGAGCAGGGCCGCGATGACGATCGCCGCCATCACGATCAGCAGCCAGCTGAAGTGGATCCCCGGCAGGTTCGAGGCGAAGCCGCCCGAGCCGACGTGCAGGCCCTCGCCGCCGTTGACCGCCGCGAAGTGCGTGGACCCCAGCCACCCCATCGTGTAGGCGCCGATCGCGAAGAACGCCACGTAGCCGAGGTCGAGCAGGCCGGCGAACCCGACCACGATGTTGAGGCCGAGCGCCATGACCACGTAGGCGAGCGCGATCGTGGCGTCGTCGATGAACCCCGCGAGCTGGCCGAAGAACAGCGGCAGCGCCGTGGCGGCCGCGAACAGCGCGGCGATCGGGAGGATCTCCACGATCCGCCGCTCGATCGGCTTGCGCTCGCCGGCGTAGCTCATCCGGCCTCCCTCGTCTCCTCGCCGAGCAGGCCCTGCGGCCGGAACACCATGATCAGCACCAGGTAGGCGAACACCACGGCGGGCGTCCACGCCGAGCCGATCCGGTTGTCGGAGATCTGCTGGATGCAGCCGATGATGAGGCCGCCGAGCACCGCGCCGCGCAGGTTGCCGATGCCGCCCATGACCGCGGCGGTGAACGCGATCAGGCCGGCCTGGAAGCCCTGGAAGAACCAGATCGTGGTCTGGTAGAGCGCGTAGATCAGCCCGCCGGCGCCGGCCAGCAGCCCGCCGAGCAGGAAGGTCAGGCTGATCGTGCTGTCGACGTTGATGCCCATCAGGCGCGCGGCCTCGGGGTCCTGCGCGGTGGCGCGCATGGCCTTGCCGAGCCGCGAGCGCGAGACGAAGAAGGTGAGCAGCAGGACCAGCGGCGTGGCCGCGGCCACGGCGAGCACGTCGCCGTTGGTGACCGGCACGCCGCCCAGTGTGAAGAGGATGTGCTGGGCCTCGATCAGGTCGGGGACGCTGCGGAAGGCGCCGCCGAGCCAGAGCAGGCCGACGTTCTGGAGGATGAACGAGAACCCGACCGCGGTGATCAGCGGCGCGAGCTTGGGTGCGTTGCGCAACGGCCTATAGGCCACGCGTTCGATCATCACGTTGAGCGCGCCGCAGGCGATCATCGCGACGATCAGCGTCACGATCAGGCCGCCGACCACGCCGAGGGTCCCGGTCGTGAGCGTGAGCCCGAGCGTGCCCCAGAGGGCGAACGAGACGAACGAGCCGATCATGAACACCTCGCCGTGGGCGAAGTTGATCAGCTCGATGATCCCGTAGACGAGCGTGTAGCCGAGCGCCACGAGCGCCCAGATCGCGCCGTTCGAGACCCCGTCCTTGAGGTTGCTGGCGAGCCTCGAGAGGTCGCCCTCCTCGCTGAGGTCCTGCACGCCGTAGTAGACCGGCAGCGCCAGCAGCACCAGGATCAGGCCGTACTTCGAGAGGAAGCCCCGCACCACGCGGATGGCGGCCGCGAGAGCCGGCTGCTTTACGGGGACTGACGCAGCTTCCAATTGGTGACCCGGTCGGGGCGCCGAAAGAAGAAGAGGGGGCGGGCCAGGCGGCCCGCCCCCTCGGCTCGGGGGCTAGAGCCCCTTCGCCTCGATCTTCTTGTCGAACGTGAGCTTTCCACCCTTCACGGTGTAGGCCCCGTAGTCCGTCAGCGACGTGTCGCCGTTCTGGTCGATGTCGTACGTGCCGAGCACGCTCTTCTTCCCCTTGGTCTGGAAGAAGGCGTCGATCACCGCCTGGCGATCGTTGCCCTTGGCGCCGGCACGCTCGATCGCGTCGAGGATGACGCTCATCGCCTCGTACCCGTAGATGGCGTACGGCTCGGGATCCTCGCCGTAGGCCTTCTCGTAGTCCTCGAAGAACTTCTTGCCCTCCGGGGGGTACTCGTCGGGCGCCAGCGTCGCGACCGTGATCCGCGTCCTCTCGGCCACGTCGGCCGGGATGCCGCCCTCCTTCGGGTCCGTGAACGTGGTCTCCGCCACGCCGTCGGGCCCGAAGAGCTTGATGTTCGAGATGCCGGCAGCGACGTCCTTGAACAGCTGGACGCCGTTGTTGTCGACGATGATGCTTCCGAAGAAGCAGTCCGCGCCGGTGCCCTTGATCTTCGCGGCCAGCGAGCGGTAGTTCGGGGCCTTCGCGTCGTAGCCCTCGTTGGCCACGATCTCGAGCTGGTTCGCGCCCGCGGCGGCCTCCGTCGCCTTGGCGAGGCCGAGTCCGTAGACCTCCTTGTCGTTGGCGATGAACACCTTCGTGCAGCCGGCGTCCTTCATGTCCGTCGCGAGGGCCGCGCCCTGCACGTTGTCCTTCGGGACGACACGGCCGTAGTGGCGCTTGCCGGTCGGGTAGTACTTGTCCGGCTCGCCCGCCTCGAGGGCCTCCTTCGGCTCCGGCGAAGTCAGGCCGATGGCCGTGTTCGACGGGCTGACCTGGAGGATGCCGGCCTTGTTGAGGATCGGCATCGAGTTGGCCGACGCGCCCGAGTTGAACTCGCCGATGTAGCCGATGGTGGTCTTGTCCTGGACAGCCTGACGCGCGTTCTGCTGCGTCTTGCCCGGGTCCCACTTACCGGCCTGCGGCGTGGCGTCGTCCAGCGTCTTGTACTGGATCGTGAAATTGCCCACCTTGCCGCCGCGCTGCTGGAGAGCCAGCTTCGCGCCGTTCTGCACGGACTCCGAGTTCGGACGTGTCGGGCCCTGCAGCGGCAGGCTCGAATAGATCGTCAGGTTGTTGCCCGAGACGGTGCCACCGCCGCCTCCCCCACCCTCATCGTCGTCCCCACAGGCGGCTACTCCCGTGGCGAACGCGGCGCAGAGCACCGCAATCAAGAACCAACGTACTCGCAAGATTCCTCCTCGTGTCGCCAGGACGCCGGGGATCGTACACCCCGCAGGAATCCCGTGTGGGTGCACGGCAAAAGCCGTTTCAGGCGGCCCGCGAGGACTCGGCCTCCAGGTCGGGCCGGTGGAGCTGCACCCACACCACTGCCGCGACGACCAGCGCCATGCCGAAGACCTGGAGCACGGCGAGCGCCTCGTCGACCAGGAACCACGCGAAGACGGCGGCGAGCACCGGCTCGAGCGTCGCCACCACGCCGGCCCGCGGAGCGGGGATCAGGGCGAGCGCGGCCACCATCGCCAGGAACGGGACGAGCGTGCCGATCGTGACCACGCCCGCGGCGAGGAGCGCGTCGCGGGTGGAGCCGAGCTCGTCGAACGGGAACAGCCACCACGGCCGCGCGACGGCCCAGGCGAGCGTCGCGAAGCCGAAGCCGTAGGTGATGGTCGTGAACGGCGAGTGGTGCTCGCCGGCGCGCTCCGAGAGGACCATGTAGGTCGCGAACGTGATCGCGCTCCCGAACGCGACGACCAGGCCGAGCGCGTCCAGCGAGCCGACCCGGTACGCCTCGACGACGAAGAAGCAGCCGCTGACCGAGAGCGCCACCGCCAGCCAGAGCCCGGACGCGATCAGGCGCCCGAGCCAGAGCCGGAGCCAGAGCAGCACCAGCATCGGCGCGAGGTACTGGATGGTCAGCGCGGCGCCGATCTCGAGGCGGTCGATCGCGAGGAAGTACGTCGCCTGGACCGGCGCCAGCGCGACGATGCCGAGGGCGGCCAGCGCGGGGATCGACGCGCGCTCGACGCGCAGCAGGCGCGGCCGGACGAGCGCCAGGCCGGCAGCCAGCAGCACGAACGCCCCGGAGATGCGCAGCTGCGAGAGCGGCGCCCAGCCGAGGCCGCGATCCATGAGGGTCGAGGCGAGGCTGGCGTTGATCGCCCACAGCGCGGCTGCCGTGGCGGCCAGGGCGTAGCCGAGCCTCACGGCGCGGCCGGGCCGCCCTCGGCGCTGCGCAGGCGCAGCGGGCGGCGGGCGCCCGCGCTCGCGCGGTAGCTCGCGAACGCGGCGGTGGCCACGTCGCCGCCCGGTACGAGCGAGTAGGTGCCGAAGATCCCCTCGGCGCGCCGCACGCCGAGCAGCTCGCGCAGCACGGCGGCGCGGTCCGCGTCCCCGCGCGGGCGGGCGCGGCCGATCGCGCCGAGCACCAGGCGCATCGACTCGTATCCGTACAGCGCGGCCACGGCGAACGGGTCGCCGGAGGAGCGCCCCAGCCGCTTCAGCACCCGCGCGGTCGCCGGCCCGTACTCCTGCGGCGGCAGGTGCGGGTCGATGAAGTCGACGCCCGGCGGGGGGTCGGCGGCCACGGCGCTCGTCGCGAGGATCGGCACCGCCGGCAGCGTCTCGCGCAGCTCCGCGACCACGCTGTCGGCGTCCTCCCCGGCCGGCATCGTGAGGATCACCACCTTCGGGCGCCGCTCGGCCACGTCCTCGGCGAGGTCCTCGTAGTCGTCGGCGCCCGCGCGCGCGCGCTCCACCTCGACCGGCAGCTTCGCCCGCTGGGCCTCGTAGAGCGCCCACGACGCGAGCTCCTGGCCGAGCACCCGCTGGTCGCGCACGATCGCCAGCGTGCCCGCGCCCTGCTCGCGCGCCCAGTCCACGAGCACCTTCGCCTCGACCCCCCCGTGCGGCACGAGGCGGAGGAAGCTGCGCTCGCCGTCGGGGTAGTAGCGCGCCGGGATCTCGCCACCGCCGCCGGGATCGGGCTGGGTGAGGCTCGGCAGCGGGTCGCCGGGGCTGACCTGGGCCAGGCCGGCCGCGTTGGTGACCGGCACCGAGACCGCCGACCCGCCCAGGCCGAGCTCGCCGAGGTACGCCACCGCCGCGGGGTCGTCGCCCGCGCGGTTCGCGTTCGACTCGATCGCCGCGGGATCCCACGGCTCGTCGGCGTCCTCGGCGCTGTCGAGCTCCACCAGCCGGATGCGCCGCCCGCCCGCGCGCTGCCCGGCGTCCTCGAGCGCGAGGCGCTGGCCGGCGGCGACGGCCGCCCCCTCGCGCGCGAGCACTCCCTGGCGCGGGACGCTCGAGTAGACGGCGAGCGCGCCGTCGGCGGTCCGCGCGGGCCCGTCGTCGTCGCCGCAGCCCGCGGCGACGAGCGCGAGCGCGAGCAGGACGAGCGCCGAACGCGCTGAGTATGTTGCGGGCATCTTGCGAATCGGGGTTCTCACGGGAGGCGGCGACTGCCCCGGCCTGAACGCGGTGATCCGCGCCGTGGTCCGGAAGGGAATCGACCACTACGGGCACGCGATCGTAGGGTTCCGCGACGGCTGGCGCGGCGTACTCGAGGGAACCGCGGACGAGCTGACGATCGAGTCGGTCCGGGGAATACTCCCGCGCGGCGGGACCATCCTGGGCTCATCGCGCACCAACCCGTTCAAGCACGACGACGGGGTCGACCGGGTGCGCGAGTCGCTCGCCGGCATGCGGATCGACGGGCTGATCGCGATCGGCGGCGAGGACACGCTCGGCGCCGCGGCGAAGCTGCACGCCGAGGGCGTGAACGTGGTCGGCGTCCCGAAGACGATCGACAACGACCTCGGCGGCACCGACCGCACCTTCGGCTTCGACACCGCGGTCCAGATCGCGAGCGACGCCATCGACCGGCTGCACACGACCGCCGAGAGCCACCACCGCAACCTGGTCGTCGAGGTGATGGGGCGCCACGCCGGCTGGATCGCGCTGCACTCCGGCGTGGCGGGCGGCGCCGACGCGATCCTGATCCCCGAGCGGCCGTTCGACATCGACGAGGTCTGCCGCCTGATCAAGCGCCGCCACAACCGCGGCCGCTACTTCGCGATCGTCGTCGTGGCCGAGGGGGCCGCCCCGATCGAGGGCACGATGGAGACGACCGGCGAGGGCGGCACCGACGAGTTCGGGCACGTGCGGCTCGGCGGGATCGGCCAGCGGCTGGAGCGCGAGATCGAGCACCGGACCGGCTACGAGACCCGGACGACCGTGCTCGGCCACGTGCAGCGCGGCGGCACGCCGACGGCCTACGACCGCGTGCTGGCCACCCAGTTCGGGCTCGTCGCCGTCGACGCCGTGTCCGACGGGCGCTGGGGGACGATGGCGGCGCTGCGCGGCTCGCGGGTGGAGCTGGTGACGCTCGAGGAGGCGGTCGCCGAGCTGCGCACGGTGCCGGCCGACGAGTACGAGCAGGCCGGCGTCTTCTTCGGCTAGGGCCCGCTCTAGCTGTAGTTAACGAGCACGTTGGTTCATCCGGGCCCCCTTGGAGGCTGGGAGCTGCGAAGCCACCCCAGTCCCAAGGAGACACCGGATGGACCTCCACGCTAACGCCGCTCTCAGCCTGAACAAGCGCCGCCTGCTCT
>DASVWC010000095.1:0-4386 GCA_036389835.1 Thermoleophilaceae bacterium
ACGTTCGGGGTGCGGCCGCCGGTGGGCGGCAGACCGTCGTCACAGAACCTGAACGGCAGCGTGATTCCGTTGGCCGTGTCGCCGTCGGCGGCGTCCTTCGGCTGGCAGGAGTCCTTCAGGGAGCTCAGGTCCGCGCTGGCCGAGGTGGCCGCGCAGAGCGCGAGCAGCAACGCAACGGTGATCGCGCGTGCGGCTCGCGCGGGGGCAATGCTCACCGGCCGCAGGCTACCTGCGGTGTGTCGGTGGCGCGCTAGCTCTGGATCGAGCTCAGTTGCCCCGCGTCCACGACGCGCAGCCACTGCGGTAGTACCGGAACCTGGTAGAGGCCGCTCGCCTCCGCGCGCGCCTCGGCGATCTCCTCCGAGTACCAGTAGCGCTCGAAGTCGGTCTTGCTCTCGAACGACGCGAGCTGGATGAAGTCGAGCGGGTCGTCCTTCGAGCGGAAGAACGCCCACGAGCTCGCGCCATAGTCGAGGGCGGCCTGGGCCGCGGGGCGCCAGGCCTCCTCGAACTTGTCCCCGCGGAACGGGTTCGCGTGCCAGAGGACCATGACGAGGCTCTCCTCGGGCTTCATCAGGCGCCGACCTCCGCGTAGATCGCGCCCGGGCCCTCGGCGGTCTTGCCCTGGCCCGTGTCCTCGGCCCCGACGAGGATCGCGATCTTCCCGAGGTGCTTGTTCTCCTTCATGATCTGGTGCGCCTCGGCCACGCCGTCGAAGCCCATGGTGCGCCACAGCACCGGGCGGATGTCGCCCGACTCGATCAGCTTGTTGGCCTTCGTGCACTCCCACGCGTTGGCGAAGTGCGAGCCGACGATCTCCTTCTGGCGCATCCAGAGGTAGCGCACGTCGAAGTCGAGGTTGTAGCCGGTGGTGCCGGCGCAGATCACGACCTTGCCGAACGGCTTGACCACGAGCACCGACGTGGGGAACGTGGCCTGGCCGACGTGCTCGAACACGATGTCCGGGTCGCCGCCGAGGACCTCCTTGACGGCCTTGCCGAACGCGCGCGAGGCCTTGAAGCGGGCCTTCTCCTCGTCGGGCGACTCGCCGCCCTTGCGCATCATGCCGGCGTGCTCGTTGCGGTCGATCCAGCCGGTGATCCCGATCTGCTCGAGCAGCGCGCCCTTCTCCGCCGACGAGACGACGCCGCACGACAGCGCGCCCGCCAGGTTGCAGAGCTGCGTGGCGAACACGCCGAGGCCGCCCGCGGCGCCCCAGATCAGCACGCGGTCGCCCGCCTGGATGTTGCAGCGGGTGATCAGCATGCGGTAGGCGGTGAAGTAGGTCAGCCCGTAGGAGGCGGCCTCCTCCCAGGTCAGGTTCTCGGGCTTGGGGATGAGTTGCTGGGCCTGGACCTTGGTGAACTGCGCGAACGAGCCCCAGGAGGTCTCGTAGCCCCAGATCCTCTGGCTCGGGGCGGCCATCGGGTCGAGGCCGTGCACCTCCGGGTCCTCGTAGGAGGCCTGGTTGCAGTGGATGATGACCTCGTCGCCGGGCTTCCAGCGGGTCACGCCGGGGCCGGTCTTCCAGACGACGCCGGAGGCGTCGGAGCCGCCGATGTGGTGGTCGTCCTCGGGGTGGTAGCGGAACACCGAGACGGGCTGGCCCATCGCCGCCCAGACGTTGTTGTAGTTCACGCCGGCCGCCATCACGCGCACGACGACCTCGAGCGCGCCCGGCTCGGGAACCTCGATCTCCTCGATCTGGAACGCGTCGGTCGGCTCGCCCTCGCGCTCCTGGCGGATGACCCAGGCGGCCATCGTCTTGGGCAGCGTGCCGGGCTCGGCATCGACGTCGGTCACGTTCTTCAGGTCAACGGCCATGCTGTGGATCGAACCTCCGGAGGGTCGGTTGGGAGGCGAGATGGTACCGGGGACTATTGAGCCCCGACGGGCTCGACCGACTCGGGCTGGCGCCTGACGTCCAGCGGCCGCTGCGCGCGCTTCGGCTCGATCAGCGCCAGCGCGAGCACCGCGCCGGTCGCCGCGACCGCGGCCGAGAGCGTCAGCGCGCCGCCGAGCGCGTGCACGAACGCCTCGCGCATCCCGTCCGCCAGGCGCTCGGCCGCGGCGGGGTCCATGCCGCGGGCGATCTCCTCGATCCGGCCCGATCCGAGGTTCTCGACGAGCTCCTGCTCCATGCCCGCGGGAAGGTGCGCCGCCTGGGCGGTCTCGGCGACCCTGTCGCGCGCGAGGCTCTGGAACAGCGCACCGATCGCGGCGACGCCGAAGGTGCCGCCGACCATGCGGAACATCGACAGGATCCCGGACGCCGCGCCGGCCTTCTCGGGCGAGACGGCGTTCATCGCGGCCGTGCTCATCGGCGACATCGTCAGCCCCATGCCGAGGCCCATCACCGAGAACGAGAGGAGCAGGTCGCCGTAGGTCGTCTCCGGCGTCACGCGCGACTGCATGAACAGCGAGAGCGCGGCGAACCCGAGCCCCGCGGCCATCAGCGGGCGCGGCCCGATCCGGTCGGCGAGCCGGCCGGCGACCGGCGCGACGAAGATGATCACGACCGTGCTCGGGAGGAAGCGCACGCCGGCCTCGAGCGGGCTGTAGCCGAGCACGTTCTGCATGTACAGGGCCATGAAGAAGAACATGGCCAGCATCGCGAACGAGACGATGAAAGCCACCGCGTTCGCGCCGAGGAACGAGCGCGACCTGAAGTACTCGAACTCGACCATTGGGCGGCTTCCGTGCAGCTCGACCAGCACGAAGGCGGCGAGCGCGACGGCGGCGGTGCCGAACAGCGCGAGGATCTCCGGCGAGCCCCAGCCCCACTGGTTGCCCTCGACCAGGGCGAGCACGAGCGCGGTCAGGCCGACCGAGATCGTGGCGATGCCGGCGAAGTCGACGGTGCGGGCCACGCTGCGGTCGTACGACTCGCGCGCGGCGAACAGCGTGACGGCCACGGCGCCGGCCGCCACCGGGAGGTTGAGGAAGAAGATGGCCCGCCAGGAGACGTGCTCGGCGAGCGCGCCGCCCACCACCGGGCCGAGCGCCAGGGCGAGCGCGGAGACGCCGGCCCAGGTCCCGATCGCGCGCCCGCGCTCGTGCGGCGGGAACGTGTTCGAGATGATCGAGAGGGTGCCCGGCATCATGAACGCGGCGCCGACGCCCTGGAACGCACGGCTCGCCACGAGCCAGCCCTGCGAGGGGGCGAGGCCGATCGTCGCGCTCGAGAGCGCGAAGACGACCACGCCGAAGAGGAACATGCGGCGGCGGCCGAAGATGTCGCCGAGCCGGCCGCCGGTCACGAGCATGACCGCGAACGTGAGCGTGTACGCGTTGACGGTCCACTCGAGCGCCGACAGCGACGCGCCCAGGTCCTCCTGGATCGACGGCAGCGCCACGTTCACGACCGTGTTGTCGAGCATGACCATGAACAGCGCGAAGCACATGGCGGCGAGCGTCCACCACTTGCGGTTGCCGTCGTTGAGGCGCATCCGCTGGGGCATGGCTAGCGCTGGGCCTCCTGGAGCTCGGCGATCAGGGCGGCCACGTCCTCGCGGGCGACGATCGGGGCGAGGGCGGACGCGAGCTTCGTGCGCTCGCGGGCCGACAGCGTCTGCACGAAGTCGGCCGCGCCCGCCACGCGCAGCTCGACGAGCCGCGCGAACAGCGCGCGCCCGTCGCCGGTCACCGCCACGTCCTTCATCCGGCGGTCGGCGGCGTTCTCGGCACGCGTGACGTAGCCGCGCTGGACCAGGCCCTCGATCGAGCGGCTGACGGCGGCCAGGGAGAGGCCGAGGCGGTCGGCCAGGTCCTTGACCGAGGCCTGCGGCAGCTCGCGCGCGAGCAGGCTGAGGATCCGCACCTGGGAGAACGACAGCTCCAGCTCGCCGACGGCCTTGAAGAAGTCCTCGCCGTGGGCGTGGATCAGGTACTTGACGAAGCCCGCGAGGTCCTCCGTGAGCTGCGTGTCGGTGCCGCGACGGGCCGGATCGCCTGACACTTGCATGACTGCAAGTATTGCACGGGCGGTCGCGCTTGGCCGCTCGGCCAGTGTGCGACCGCTCACGCAGCGCGGCGGCCGTTCCGTCCGTGTGGCGGCCTACGGTGATTCGCTGCGATGGAAGCCGCTACGCCACTGAGGTCACCCAGCGTCCGGACGATCGGCGACCGGCTGGTCGTCGACGGGCTCGTCGTCGGCGACGAGTGCGCCGTGCGGCTCGTGCGCGAGCGCGAGGAGGCGGGGGAGGACACCGCCAGGACGGTCGTCGACGCGATCGAGATCGGCGCGCGGGTGCTCGACCGCGAGCAGGCCGGCGCGAACGCCGACTTCGTGCGCAGCGAGTTCGACAAGGTCTCGCGCGAGGTCGAGGCGGCGTTCACCGAGCGCGCGCGCGAGGCCGCGCAGGCGCTCGAGAAGCAGATGGAGGC
>DASVWC010000096.1:0-24604 GCA_036389835.1 Thermoleophilaceae bacterium
CGCGGGGAGGGACGTTGATGCCGTACCTCGGCCGCGGTCGCGCCGGTTCCCGTAACTGCGGCTGGGTAGGGCGGCGGACCGCCAGACCGCGAGGTCCGAGATCTTCGCCGCCGGAGGATTTTCCACCCTATGGGAAGGTGACCCGCCGGTGACCGTAGGGTTCGGGCTGTATAGGCGACCAAATCCTCCGGTCACGGGGGACGGCGCCGTTCGCGAGGCTACCCAGGGGTTTCGCCAAGGCCCGCCTAGTAGCCCGGCGCGTCCGCGTCCGGCTCGCGCGCCCCGATGAACGGGACGGCGAGCGCCAGCCCCATCGCGAACCAGAGCTCGCGGAACTGCGTGTAGGTCTGCGAGACCATCGCGTCCGAGACGAGCACGATCAGCAGGCCGGCGGTGAGGATCGCCTCCGGGCTGAGCGGACCCTCGCGCGCCCGCCTCGTCGCGACGAACGCGGCGACGATCAGCCCCGTGAGCAGCGCGAGGCCGATGACCCCCTGCTCGGCCGCGACCTCGACGAACGCGTTGTGGGGGTACGGGAAGCCGATCTCGGCCTGGTAGCCCGAGGCGCCGTTGCCCATCGGGTGGGCGAGGAACATCTGGATGCCGTCCTGCACGAGGAAGTTGCGCTTGCCGAGCGTCTCCGGCCCCGCGCCGCCGCCGAACAGGCCCTGGTACTTCGCCGACGCCGCGGGCCCGGCCACCTCGGCTCCGAAGGAGATCGCGGCGATGACCGCGCACGCGATCAGCGCGATCGGCACCACCTTCGACCGGGAGCGCCACACGGCCATCGCGGCGATCACGAGCCCGGCGAAGATCGTCCCGATCAGGACCCCGCGCGAGCCCGCGGCGATCACGGTCTCCGCGAGCATCACGGCGGGGACGACGAGGAGGATGCGCCAGGGGCTCGTCAGCGCGAGCAGCAGGTAGATCGCCGCCACGATGCCCGACGAGGCGTACAGGGCGAGCTCGATCTCGCTGTTGCCGCCGGCGACGGTGAGCGGCTGGTTCGGGTCGGTGCCGGGCACCGCCGTCAGCGCGACCACGAGCGAGGCGGCCACGACGAACAGCATCAGCCGCGTCAGGTCGCCGCGCGAGCGCACCAGGACGAACGGCGCGAAGAACGCGATCATCGTGAAGGTCTGGAAGCGCAGGGCCTTGTCGAGGCCGAGGTCCGGCGCCGGCGACCAGATCACGCTGAGGCCGACGAGCGCGGCGAGCGCCAGCGCCAGCAGCGTCGCGTACGGCATCGGGCGGATCCCGTCCGGCTTCGACGCGCGCACCACGATCGCCGCCAGCACGCCCGCGGCGGTCAGCAGCGTCAGGTCCACGGGCAGCGCGGCGAGCCACGGCGCGGCCTTGAGGCCGCCGGCCACGAGGAACGCGGCGAGCAGGAGCTGGGGGATCAGGAACGCGCCGAGCGCGGCGATGATCGCGCCGCCGAGCGCCACGAGCAGCTGCGAGTCGCCCAGCGTCCCCCCGACCGCTATGAGCGCGCCCGCGGCGAGCGCGGTCCACGCCACCGTGCGCTGGTCGGAGCGCTCGCGCGCGGGCCGCAGGCCCTGCGCCGGCGCCGCACCTAGGGTCGCGCTCTCCACCGCGTCAGCGGCGGTCGACGATGATCGCGCCCGCCACGCGGCCGGCCAGCGCATCCGTCAGCGCGAGGTCGCGGGCGGCCTCGAACGTGCGGGCGCGCTCGCCGCGCGGGGTGATCAGCACCGACCAGTCGGTGACCTCGGCGAGGGGGATGACCTCCTCGGGCCGGTCGAGGCCCGGCGCGATGACGATCACGAAGTCGTAGCGCAGCCGTAGGCTCTGGATGCTGCGCGCGAGCGACGGCGCGCCGAGCGACGCGGCGACGTTGCCGGGCGCCTCGCCCGCCGGCAGCACCTCGAGGCGGCCGTTGTCGGAGTCCGCCCCGCCCTCGCCCTCGACGGTCGTGACGAGCACCTGCTCCGGTCGCAGGAGCCCGGGCTGCGACGCCCGCCCGTCGAGCAGGTCGCCGAGTCCGGGCATGCCGTCGACCTCGAGGTTGCGGGTGGCGTGCTGGCCGGAGAGGTCGGCGTCCACCAGCACCGTGCGCCCGGAGGCCGCGAAGGCGCGCGCGAGCGCCTCGCCGATCTGCGCCGTGCGCTCGGACCGGGCGGTGCCCGTCAGGAGGAAGACGGTGCCCTCGTCGCCCCCGCCGAGCCGCTGGAGGCGCGCGCGGGCGGCGCTCAGGCCGCGTGGCACGCCGTTGGCGGTCTCCGCCGCGGTGATGCTCGCGAGGACCGGGATCCCGAGCTCGGCGGCCATCTCGTCCGGCCGCCGGAGGCGGCGCCGTCGTGCTCCGAGGGCGAGGCCGCCCACGATCCCGAGCACGAGGCCCACGTTCCCGCCGAGCACCAGGTTGCGCAGCGGCGTGGGGCTCACCTGGCCCTCGTCGGTCGTCTCGAAGTCGCGGACAACGATGCCGCGCGCGATGTCGTCGCCGGGCGCACCCGAGCCGCCGCGGGGCGCCGCCTGAGTCGTGGCGCCCGAGCCGGGCCCCTCGGCGATCTTGTCCTTGAGCGAGGCGGCTCCGGCGCGCGTCAGGTCGCGCGCGTCGCGCTGCGTCTCGGCCCTGGCGGAGAGCTCCACGATCCCGGAGTCGGCGACCTGGCGGGCGGTGAGGTGCTCGCGCAGCCAGTCGAAGTCGTCCACGTCCTCGCGCCGGCTCGCGGCCACCCCCGGGCCGGGTGCGGAGGCGACGTACTCGCGGGCGGCGCCGTCGAGGACGGCCTTCGAGCTCGCGAGCCGCGTGACCGTGCTCGCGACCGGCGCGAGCCCGTCCGCCCACTCCGGCTCGAGGAAGCCGCGGCTCGAGCCCGCGACGAGCGTGGCCTCGGAGCGGTACTCGGTCGGCTGCAGGCTCGTCGCGACCAGGGCGAGCGCGATTCCCAGCGCGGTCAGCGCGATGACAGCCGGCAGGCCGTCGCGGAGCACGCGCAGCCAGTCGACCAGCGAGCGGCCCTCGGAAGCGCCGACGCGCCCGGTTGCACCCGGGCCGGGGCTCTCTCGCGTGCCGTTCGTGAGGTCCATTTCGCGTTGGCGGAGGCGCCGCCTGCCCAACCACCGCAAGCCTCCGCGAGAGAGTCAGTCTACGAGAGGCCCATTGCTTTCGCCAGGCCTGCAACAGGTCCGGCGGACAAATCTCGTGAGGCTCCTAGCATGGGCGGTGAAGGGACGGGATGGATTGGCAGAAGCTGGGGTAACCCCCTGTTGCGAGATGGGTGGAGGTCTGTTTAACTGACCTCGCAGCCCAGACGGATTTGGACTAGCAAGTACGAGGGGAAACCGTCACCGGATGGACGGAAACAGCAGGGACTTCGTGGCGATCACCGCCGAGCGGCGAGCGCACACAGGGACACACAACTTGATCGGGACCGGCGGGACGCCTGTCCTGGAACTGCCCCACGGCTCGCCCGGCGTGCACTACGCCGAGCGGCTCGACCCGCTGGTGCCGGCGCGCTCGCGCGCCAAGCGCGGCTTCGACATGGTGGTGGCGCTCACGGCGGCGGTTCTGCTCGCGCCGCTGTTCCTGCTGGTCGCGCTGCTGATCCGGCTCGACTCGCCGGGCCCGATCTTCTACCGCTGCCGGCGGGTCGGCTACGGAGGCGAGACCTTCGAGATGCTCAAGTTCCGCAAGATGCACCACCGTGCCGAGGGCGCGCACCTGACCGCCCACGCCGACGACCGCTTCACCCGCGCGGGCAAGTGGCTGGCGCGCCTGAAGGCCGACGAGCTCCCCCAGCTCTGGAACGTCGTGCGCGGCGAGATGAGCCTCGTCGGGCCGCGGCCGGAGAGCCCGGTGTTCGCGGCGCGCTACCCGCACGAGTTCGGCCAGATCACGCGGGTGCGTCCGGGCATCGTCGGGCTCTCGCAGCTGGCCTTCGCCGAGGAGTCGCGGATCCTCGATCCCGACGACCCCACCTCTCACTACCTGGGGCGCATCCTGCCCCAGAAGATGGCGCTCGACCGCATGTACGCCGAGCGCTGGCACTTCCGCGTGGACATGCGCGTTGTGCTCTGGACCGCCGCCGCGGTGCTCCTGCGGCGACCGGTCGCCGTCCACCGCGAGACAGGAAAGATGAGGTTGCGCCGCCGATGATGCCTTCCAGCACGCAGGCCGTGATCCTGGCCGGAGGGAAGGGAACGCGCCTGGCGCCGTTCACGACCGTCCTCCCGAAGCCGCTCCTTCCGATCGGCAACCGGGCGATCCTCGAGGTGGTCGTCGAGCAGCTCGCGCAGGCGCGCTTCACCGACCTGACGTTCGCGGTCGGGTACCTGCCGCACCTGATCGAGGCCGTCTTCAAGGACGGACGCGACTACGGCGTGGACATCACCTACCACCGCGAGGTCACCCCGACCGGGACGGCCGGCATCCTCGCCGATCTCCGCCACCTCGACGAGCCGTTCCTGATGATGAACGGGGACGTGCTGACCACGCTGGGCTACCGCGAGCTCTACGAGGCCCACTGCGAGTCGGGCAACGCCCTGACCGTGGCCACCCACCGGCGCTCGATCCGCTCCGACTACGGCGTGCTGCACCTCGACGGCCAGCTCGAGTCCACCCGCCGCGTGATCGGCTGGGAGGAGAAGCCCGAGCACACCCACGTCGTGAGCATGGGCGTCTACGTCGTCAGCCCGCACGTGTGCGACTACGTCGAGGACGACGTGGCCACCGACCTGCCGGACGTCGTGCTGCGGCTGCTGGACGCGGGCGAGCAGGTCGGCTCGTACGACTACGACGGCCTCTGGCTCGACATCGGGCGCCACGACGACTACGAGCTCGCGGTGACCGAGTACGAGAAGCTCGTGAACGACACCGTTCCCGAGCCGGTCCCGGACTTCGTCACCTAGCAGCGCAGGAGTGCGCGCGCGCCGGGTTGCGGCCGTCCTGGGCGCCTGCGCGCTCGCGGCCGTCGCGGTCGCCGTCTGGGCGCCGTGGGACGACGAGGAGGAGGCCAGGGTCGACGTCGAGGCGCTGCCGGCGCCGTTCGCCGCCGGCAACAGCGCCGCGAACATGACGCTCAGCGGATCCGACGCCTGGGTGCTCGTGCGCTGGGTCGCGCGCGCCTCCGGCACGCTCGCGGCGCTCCACCTGCGCATCCAGGCCGACGGCGCGCGCTGCCGCCGGAGCGGCAGGACCGGCTACGGCAGGGGCAGCGGCGGCAGCTGGCGGGTCAGCACCCACCCCGTCCGTCCCGACGGCCTGCCCGACACCCGGCGGGAGCTGGCCGCCTACGAGTTCCGGCCCTGCGCCGCTCCACGCGCGGTGGTGGACGTGCGCCAGGGGATCGCGCGGGTGCCGATGCGGCTGGCCCTGCGGGCCGGCGACGAGCGCGCCACGATAATCCGCAACACGGACCCGGTTCCGTCGGAGAACTTCACCTCGACGAACTTCCTCCACCTCGATGACGGCGTGCGCGGCGCCAACGGGCGCAACGAGCGCTCCGCCCGAGCCGGCGACGCCTTCTACGGGCTCGACCCGCGCGAGCTGGTCGGCTACTCGAGCGAGGGCGGCCGCAGCTGGACTGTGCCAGGCGGCCAGTACGGCGAGCGCGGCGGCCGCGACTTCCTCCCGACGTACGTGCAGGAGTTCTCCGACGGACGGGTGGCCGGGCAGCCCTACTACTACGCGTCCGCGGCGGCGCGCGGCGACCGCACGATGCGGTTCGCGCCGGCGCGCCGGCGCTGGGTCGTGCGCGGACTGGGCGCGTACACGCCCGAGCGCGGGACCGGCACCCTCGCGCTGACCGTGAACGGCCGGCCGCGGGCGCGGGCGACCGTCTCGGGCCGGGGGCTGCTGAGGACCGCGATCGCCCCGGTGACCGTGGAGGCGGGTCAGGTCGTGCGCGTGACGGCGAGCGGCCTCACGCTCCAGGACGTGGTCGCCGACACCGCGTGGGGGCGCCTCGTGGGGCTCCACACGGCGAGCGCGCCGTGGCGGCTCGAGGGTCAGCAGGACTTCAGCCGGGCGGCGCCGGTGTACCCGCTCCCCGCCCCGCCCGCTGCGGACGCCGCCGCTCCCGCGGCGGGCTGACTACGTTCATGGCCGTGCGACGGATGATCCTCACCTTCCACGGGGTCGGACCGGTCCCGGATCACGTCGGCGGGAGCGAGCGGTCGGTCTGGATCGAGCGCGACCTGTACGAGTCGATCCTCGACGAGGTCCGCGACCGCGACGACGTCGCGATCACCTTCGACGACGGCAACCGCTCCGACCTCGACGTGGCGCTGCCGGCGCTGCTCGACCGCGGCATGCGCGCCACGTTCTTCGTGCTCGGGGACCGCATCGGCGCGCCGGGCTACCTCGACGCCGGCGGCGTGCGGGCGCTCGCCGCGGCCGGCATGGGCGTCGGCTGCCACGGCGCCGCGCACAGGCCGTGGCGCTCGCTCGCGGGCGACTCGCTGCGCGCCGACGTGGCGGGCGGGCGCAGCGCGATCGAGCGCGCGCTGGGGGGGCCGGTGCGCGAGGCGTCGTGCCCGTTCGGCGACTACGACCGGCGCGTGCTCGGCGAGCTCCGCCGGCTGGGGTTCGAGCGCGCGTACACGAGTGACGGCGGCTGGACGCGCGAGCGCGGCTGGCTCCAGGCACGGAACACCGTGACCGCCGACTGGGGGCCGCTGCGCGCCAGGCTCGAGGGACGCGAGCCCGCCCGCGCCCGCGCGGTCAGATCCGCGAAGCGGCTGGTGAAGCGATGGCGCTGACCGGCTCGCGCGTGCTGATCGGGTTCGCGGAGGCGCTGTCGGCGCCCGAGGTCGCCTGGAGCCTCGCGGGCGCCGGGCACGAGGTCCACGCGCTCACCAGGCGCGGCGCGCGGCCGCCGCTGCGGCGCTGCCGCTCGGTGCGCCTGCACGCCGTCGAGGCGCCCGAGCACGACCTCGAGCGCGCCCTGGCGGACGTCGGCGCGCTGCTGGGCACGCTGCGGCCGGACGTGGCGATGCCGCTCGACGACGCCGCGGTGTGGCTCTTCTCCGAGCTGCCGCTGGAGGCGGTGCTCGCGGGCCCGGCGGGGCCGCGAGCCGAGCTGGCGCTGGACAAGCGCCTCCAGATGCGCGCGGCCGCCGCGGCGGGGCTGCGGGTGCCGCCCACGCGGATCTGCGAGCGTCCCGAGGACGCGCTGGGCGAGCCGCTCGACTACCCGGTGATGCTGAAGCCGGCGCACGCGATCCGGCGTGACGGCAACCGCCTCGGGGTCGGCCCGCGCGTCGCCTGCGCCGACGCGGCCGAGCTGGCGCGCGCGGCCGGGCTCTACCGCGACGGCGCGCCGTTCCTCGTGCAGCCGTACGTGCCGGGCGTGGGCGAGGGCCTGTTCGGCTACGCCCGCGGCGGCGAGGTGCTCCACTGGAGCGCGCACCGGCGCGTGCGGATGATGAGCCCCCAGGGGTCGGGCTCGAGCGCCTGCGTCTCGATTGCGGTCGACGAGGAGCTGAGGGCCGCGGCGGCCGCGATGCTGGGCGCGGCCGGCTGGGATGGGCTCTTCATGGTCGAGCTGCTGCGCGACGGAAGCGGCGTCCCGTGGTTCGTGGAGCTGAACGGGAGGTCCTGGGGCAGCATGGCGCTGGCCCGCCGGCTGGGGTTCGAGTACCCGGCCTGGGCAGTCGCGAGCGCGCTCGGCGAGGGCGTCGCGGCCCCTCCCCCGCCGCCGGCGGAGCCGGTCGTCTGCCGCCACCTCGGTCGCGAGCTCGTGCACCTGCTGATCGTGATGCGCGGCAGGCCCTCGGAGGCGCTGACGCTGTGGCCGTCGCGGCGGCGGACGCTCCGCGAGGTCCTCACGTTCCGCAGGCGCGACCGCTGGTACAACCTCGAGCCCGGCCGCGCCGCCCTGTTCGTCGACGACACGCTCACGACGGTCGGCAAGGAGATCGCGAGGGTGGTGCGCTCGTGACGAGGCTGCGCGCGGCGCCCCACGTCCACTCGGACTGGTCCTACGACGGGAGCTGGACCCTCGAGGGCCTCGCGCGCCTGTTCGGGCGGCTCGGCTACGACGCGGTCCTGATGGCCGAGCACGACCGCGGCTTCGACGAGGACCGCTGGGGCGCCTACCGCGAGGCCTGCGCGGCCGCGAGCGCCGCGTCCGGGGTCCTGATCGTGCCGGGGATCGAGTACAGCGACGCCGAGAACCGCATCCACCTGCCGGTGTGGGGCGAGGGGGCGCCGTTCCTCGGCGAGGGCGTCGGGACCGGCGAGCTGATGCGGCGGGTGTCGGAGGTCGGCGCGAGCGCGGTGCTCGCCCACCCCGCGCGCCGCGGCGCCGCCGAGGCGTTCGAGCCGGAGTGGGCGGACGCGCTGCTCGGCGTCGAGTGGTGGAACCGCAAGTACGACGGCTACGCGCCGGGGCCCGTCACCGGCCGCTCGCTCGGCGCGCGGGGGGCGATCCCGTTCGTCGGCATCGACTTCCACACCGCCCGCCAGCTCATGCCCCTGGCGATGGTGCTGGAGGTGGACGCCCGCGGGGCGGGCCCGGCGGCGGTGTTCGGCGCGCTGCGCGAGCGGCGCTGCCGCCCGGAGGCGTTCGGCCTGCCGGCGCTGCGCTTCACCGGGGGCCGCGGCTTTCGCGCCGTCGACGCCCTCGAGACCACGCGCAAGCGCGTGGCCCGCATGGTCCGCTAGAGACCGCTGCGGACGGCCTCGTCGGCGGCCATCTCCTCGATCGCCTGCGTGCACGCGCGCCGGAGCGTGTTGATCGCCTCCGCGCGCTCGCGTCGCCGGCGGCCGAGGCGCGGCACCTTCTCGAGCGGCGGCCCGCCCTGCCCGAGGTCGGCGAAGCTGGGCCGCGTGAGCGCCTCTCCGAGCGCCGACCCCGCGTAGCGCAGCAGCCGCTGCCCCTCCTCGCTCTCCATCGGCTCCGCGTCCATCGCGCGGAGCGTGTCGGAGTAGGCGCGCGCCAGCTCATGGTCGGACATGCGCGCGAACCGCTCCTGGACGCGGGCGAGCTCGTCCTCCTCCGCCTGCCGCGGGTCGACCTCCGCCTGCGGGTCCGCTCCGACCTCGGTGCCGGGCGCCGAGTCCGCGGGCTCCTCGGCGGCAGGCTCCTCATCCGTGGCCGCCGGCTCCCCGGCGACCGCCGGTTCGTCGGCGCCGCCCGCCTCCTCCTCCGCGGTCGCGGCCCCTTCGGCGACGGCGGGCTCGTCCTCCACTGCCGCGGGCTCCCCGGCGAGCGCGGGCCCGTCCGCGGCCGCGGGCTCCCCGGCGGCGGCCGGCTCGTCGGCGACCGCGGGCTCGTCCTCGGCGGCGGCCGGTTCGTCGGCGACCGCCGGCTCCCCCGCGTCCGCTTCGTCCACCGCCTCCGCGTCGCCGGCCTCGTCCTCGATCGGCTCCTCCTCGGCGAACGCGTCGACCGGCTCGGCCTCGTCCTCGAGCGCCTCCGCGCCGTCCTCGTCGTCGTCGCCGTGGGCGACGAGCTCCACCTCGTGCGGGCCCTCGTCGTGCGGCTCCTCGGCTCGAGCGTCGGCCTCGGGCTCGTCGTCGCGCTGGAGCCCGGCCGCGACCTGCTCGAGCGCGGCCCGCTCCGCCGTGTCGCTGCCGAGGGCGGGCCGCCCGGTGACGGCGGCGACCGTCGTCTGGTGGTGGAGCGCCGCGAGCCGCTCGGACTCCGTCCGGAGCTGGCCGGCGGCCACGTCGAGCTCCTCCGCCATCGTGTCGATGCGCGCGCGCATCCGGTCGGCGCTCTCGAGCGCCTCGCGCTGGCCGGCGTCGTTTTGCTCCGCAGCCGCTCTGATCACCTCGATGGCGCGGGCCTGAGCCTCTTCGACGATCGACTGGACGAACTCCGACACGATCGAGCCCGCCCGAGTGGGTGCGGCGAGCTCGGGAAGCCGCTCGCGCGGCGCCTCGAGGTCCGTGCCGGGCCGTCCCCGGGATTCGAGGCCCACGCTGTCGGGAGTCGGGTCGGCAATCTCTGGGTCGCGCTCAGGGTTCAAGTCTCTCGTTGGCCGCCCGACGGCGCGTGCAAGCCGTCGACCTCACGCCTCAGCTGCGCCGCGTGCTCCGTCAGAGCACCCGCCAGAGCCTCGACCCGCTCGACCACGCGCGAGCCCGTGGCGGCGGCCTCCTCACGGAGGTGGTGGGCATCGCGCTCGGCGTTGCGGCGGACCTCGTCCGCGCCGGCCTCCGCGTGCTCCATGATCGACTGGACCTCGCCCTCGACGACCGCCGCGGCGCGATCGGCTGCCTCGCTCGCCTGGAGCGCGTGCTGCCGTTCGACTTCGTTGCGGTCAAGCAAGCCGTCAGCGTTCCTCTCGGCCGCGGACCGGTCCGGTCCCTCGGCGCGAGTGTACTTTTCGGCCCGGCTCTTCTTCCTGGCGCCAGCGCGCCCGCGGCGCCGGCTCACGCCTGCGGCTCCCAGAGGCGGTCGCGGACGCCGCGCCGCAGCGCCTCGCGGGTGTCGGCGAGGCTGGCCTCGAGCTCGCGGACCCGCTGCTCGGCCTCCTCGCCGGCCCTGTGCAGCTCGATGATCGCGTTCTCGCGCACCAGCAGAGCCTGCTCGAGCTCCTTCATCTCCTCGCGCGCGCGCTCCTCGGCGACGAGGGTCTCGTCGAGCCGGCGCTCCAGGTCCGCGACCCGCTTGCGCATCCGATCCGCCTGCGGATCCGCGTCCGCCCGCTCGCGCGCGGCGAGGTCGGCCGCGAGCCCGTCGCGCTGGCGCGCGGCCGCGTCGGCGCGCTCGGACGCCGCCTTGATCTCGCCCGCGAGCACCGCGATCCGCGACTCGAGCTCCGAGCGCTCGGCGGAGAACGCCTCCTCGAGACGCGTGCGCTCCTCGCCGAAGCTCTCCTCGAGCTGGGTGCGCTCGGCCTCGAAGCCGGCGGTCAGACGCTCCTGCTCGGCGGCGACGCGCTGCTCGAGCTCGGCCTTCTCCGCGGCGAGCCGGGTCGTGAGCTCCGCCTTCTCCGCCGCGAAGCGGCGGTCCCGCTCGGCCAGCTCCGTGCCGAACGTCTGCTCGAGCCGGGCGCGCTGCGCCGCGGCGTCGGCCTCGACCTGCGCCTTCTCGGCGGCGAACGCCTCCTCGCGCTCGCTGCGCAGGGCGGCGAACTCGGACTCGAGCTCGCCCTTCTCGGCGTCGAAGCGCGAGCGCAGCTCGGCCTTCTCCGCCGCGAACGCCTCCTCGCGCTGCGCGCGCTCGGCCGCGAAGCCCTGCTCGAGCTCGGCCCGTTCGGCGGTTCTCGCCTCCTCGAGCTGCCCGCGCTCGGCGGCGAAGGTTCGCTCGAGCTCGGCCCGTTCGGCGGTTCTCGCCTCCTCGAGCTGCTCGCGCTCGGTCGCGAAGCTCGCCTCGAGCTGGTCGCGCTCGGTCGCGAAGCTCTCTTCGAGCTGCTTGCGCTCCGCCGCGAAGCTCGCCTCGAGCTCAGCCCGCTCCGCCGCGATGCCCTCCTCGCGCCGGCGGCGCTCGTCGGCGAGCTGCGCCTCGAGCTGCTCCTTCTCGGCCGTCACCGCCTCCTCGAGCTGCTTGCGCTCCTCGGCGAACGCCTCCTCGAGCTGGGTCCGCTCGGCCTGGAAGCTCTCCTCGAGCTGGGTCCGCTCGGCCTCGAACCCGGCCTCGAGCGCCGAGCGCTCGGCGGCGCTGGACTCGCGCAGCTCCGCGAGCGCGGCCGTGAGCTCGTCGCGCTCGCGCACCGCGTCGGTGGCCGCGGCCCTGGCCGACTCGACCTCCGCGCCCAGCGCCTCGATCCGCGCGTCGCGCTCGGCGACCTGATCGCCGAGCTCGCGCTCGCGGGCCGCCGTCCGAGTGCGCGTCTCCTCCAGCCCCGCCGTCGCGCGCTCGTGCTCGCTGCGGAGCTCGTCGGCGCGCGCCCGCGCCTCGTCGCGCTCCCCTTCGGCCGTCTCCAGCCTGGCCTCCAGGTCGGCGCGCTCCGACGCCAGAAGCTCGGCCGCGGAAGCCGCGTCCTGCTCGCGGGCGAGCGCGAGGCTCTGAACCGCCTCGTGCACCTCGGCTAGGTCGGACTCGAGCGACGCGACCCGCGCCTCGGCCTCGGCGCGCGCGGACTCGGCCGAGTCGGCTCGGGCCGTGGCCTCGTCGAGCTCGCTGCGGACGCGGTCGAGCTCGGCGGTGTGGCTGCGCTCGACCCGGCGAAGCCGCTCGACCTGGCCGGCGAGCCGCTCGCGTGCCGCCCGCTCCCCCTCGAGCTCGCCGAGACGCTCGGCGCGAACCTGCTCGAGGTCGGCCTGGCGCTCGGCGCGCAGCCGCTCGAGCTCGGCACGCTGGAGCTCGACCTCCGAGCGCGCCCGGTCGAGGGCGGACCGAGCATCGGCCAGCCCCGACTCCGCTTCGGCGCGCTCGCGCTCGTGGTCGGCGCGCTCGCGCTCGAGCTGGGCACGGGCCTCGTCGCGCTCGCGCTCGAGGCCGGCGCGCGCGCGCTGCTGCTGCTCGTGAAGCTCGGCCCGCTCGCGTTCCCGCTGCTCCCGCTCGCGCTCGAGCCGCGAGCGCAGCTCGTCCGCGGCCGCCTCGAGCTCGGACAGCGCGGTCGCGTCGACCGGCGGCTCGGCCGGCTCCGCGACCGCCGGTGCTCCCAGCGCCCGCTCCACGGGCCGCGGCAGCGCGGCGGTCAGCCCGTCCCAGGCCAGCTCGTACTCGGCGTCCTCGGCCTCGGCTAGCTCGCCGGCGATCGCGAACCCGCCCTGCCAGCGCCGGACCCGGCCCGGCGCCCGCTCGACCCGCGCGCCCGGCAGCGCTTCGGCCTCGACGACCTTCGCGCCCACGGAAACGCGCACGACCGGCTCGCCCGCGGGCGCCTCCGGCAGGGTTCCGGCGAGCCGCAGCAGCGCCTGGGCCCCGGCGGAGACGTACTCGAACGACTCGACGCCGAAGTCGAGCTCCTCCGCGCGCGACGAGCCCTCAGCCCGCCCGCGCTCATCCTGAGCGTCGCGGCTCCTGCGCCGCGAAAGCCTCATCTCCCGTGGACCTCCTGTCCCCTTCGTAAGCGGTGTCCGCACAGTCTGGGTGCAACCGTCCGATGATGCAAGCCGCGAATCCGGGCTTTCACGAGTAACGCACAGGTTCCGGTGGGGTTTGGCCACCTATGCCGCTGCCGGAAACGGCGCTCGACCGCGCCGAGGCCCTCGCCGAGCTCGTCCTCCCCGAGCGCACGCCGAAGCGCCGCATGCTCGTGATCGTGAACCCGTACGCGAGCACGGTGTCGGACCGGCTCAAGAACCTCGTGGTCTACGCCCTCCAGGGCCGCTACGAGGTCGACGCGATCGACACCCAGGCCAAGGCCCACGCCACCGAGCTCTGCCGCGAGGCGGCCGACGAGGGCTACGACGTGGTCGTCGCGTTCGGCGGCGACGGCACCGTCAACGAGGCCGCCAACGGCCTGGCCGGCACCGACACCCCGCTGACGGCGCTCCCGGGCGGCTCGACCAACGTCTTCTGCCGCACGCTCGGCGTGCCGAACGACGTGGTCGACGCCACCGAGCACCTGCTCGGGATGGCCGATCGCTTCGAGCCCACCCGCGTGGACCTCGGCGTGGCGGGCGAGCGCCATTTCACGTTCGCCGCCGGGGTGGGCCTCGACGCCAGCGTCGTGGAGCAGGTCGACCGCCACCCGGCCCTCAAGGCGCGGCTCAGCGAGTGGTACTTCACGACCACCGCGCTCACGACCTTCAGCCGCCGCTACCTGATTCGCCCGCCGCGGGTGCGCGTGGAGGCCGGCGGGCGCTCGATCGACGGGGTGACCGTGATCGTCCAGAACTCCGAGCCCTACACGTACTTCTCGAGCCACCCGATCCGGGTCTGCATCGGGGCGGGCAACCGCAACGGGACGCTCTCGGCGGCCGTGCTCAGGCGCGCCACGCCGTTCGAGGTCCCGACGATCATGGCGCGTATCTTCGCTGGCGGGCCGGACTCCGTCTCCAAGCACGCCCAGGTCGAGCCCCTCGAGGGCCTGACCCGACTGCGGATCGTCTCCCGCGACGACCGCCCCTTCCCACTCCAGCTCGACGGCGACCACGTCGGCGACTACATGGAGATGGACCTCGGCGTGCGGCCGCTCGCCCTGGCCGTCGTCTCCTAGTCCTACACTGCCGCCGCTATGAGCTTCGAGCCCGTACGGGTCGGGGTGGTCGGACTCGGCTACTGGGGCCCCAACCTCGCCCGCAACTTCGACCGGCTGCCCGAGTCCGAGCTGCGCTGGATCTGCGACGCCGACGAGGCCCGCCGCAACGCGCTCGCGCCGCAGGTGCCCAGCACGCGCGTGTCCGGCGACCTCGACGAGCTGCTCGCCGACCCCGAGCTCGAGGCCGTGGCGGTCGCCACCCACGTGCCGAGCCACCGCGCGCTCTGCCTGAAGGTGCTCGAGGCCGGCAAGCACTGCTTCGTGGAGAAGCCGCTGGCGCTCTCCTCCGCCGACGCCGAGGAGGTGGCGCAGGCCGCCGAGGAGGCCGGCCGCGTGCTGATGGTCGGGCACCTGCTCGAGTACCACCCGGGCGTCGAGAAGCTCAAGGAGATCGCCGACGCCGGCGATCTCGGCGACATCCACTACATCTACGGCAACCGGCTCAACCTGGGCAAGCTGCGCTCCGACGAGAACGCGCTCTGGTCGCTCGGCGCTCACGACGTCTCGGTCGTCCTGCGCCTCGCCGGCGAGGAGCCCACCGAGGTGCGCGCGGTCGGCGAGAGCTACATGCAGGACGGGGTCGAGGACGTGGTCTTCTGCTACCTGCGCTTCCCCTCCGGCCTGGCCGCCCACCTGCACCTCTCGTGGCTCGACCCGCACAAGGAGCGCCGCTTCACGGTCGTCGGCTCCAAGCGGATGGCCACGTTCGACGACATGGAGCTCGAGCGCAAGGTCACCGTCTACGACAAGGGCTTCGACCAGGACTACGAGTCCTACGGCGAGTACATCGCGCGCTCGGGCGACATCTGGAGCCCGAAGATCTCGAACGAGGAGCCGCTGCGGATCGAGTGCCGGCACTTCGTGCAGCGGGTCCGCGACGGCGCGGAGCCGCGCTCGGGCCCCACGAGCGGGGTGCGCGTGGTGCGGGTGCTCGAGGAGCTCCAGCGCTCGCTCGACGAGAGCAAGCGCAGCGCCGCGGCCGCCTAGAGCGCGCTCCCGCACGACCTGGTCGACATTACCCACCTATACGGTGGGTTGGAGCGACCACCCCCCGCTCAGCCGACCGCGGACGAGACGGCCGAGCGCACGGCCTCGACCACCGCGCCGACCGCGGACTCGTCGAGGTCCGGCCCCATCGGCAGAGCGACGTTCGTGCGGGCCACCTCGTCGGTCCCCGGCAGGTCGAGCGCCGCGCCTCCGAAGCGCTCCATCGACGGCTGGAGGTGCACCGGCCGGCGGTAGTAGCCGCGCGCCTGCACGCCGGCCTCGCCGAGCGCCGCCACCAGCTCGTCCGGGTCCTCGTGGCGCGCGACGTAGAGGTGGTAGACGTGCTCGGTCCCCCGGGTCGCCACCGGCAGCCGCACGAGCTCGCCGAGGCCCTCGCGCTCGTAGGCGGCGGCGACGGCACGCCTGGCCTCGTTCCAGCCGTCGAGCTCCGGCAGCAGCACGCGCAGCGCCGCGGCCTGCAGCTCGTCGAGGCGCGAGTTGTAGCCCACGTCGTCGAAGGTGATCTTGTCGCGCGACCCGTGGAAGCGCAGCTCGCGGGCCCTGGCCGCCGTCGCCTCGTCGTCGGTGAGGATCGCGCCGCCGTCGCCGAGCCCGCCGAGGTTCTTGGACGGGAAGAACGAGACGGTGGCGGCGTCGCCGAGCGAGCCGGCGGGACGGCCGTCGCGCCGCGCGCCCGCCGCCTGGGCGGCGTCCTCGAGCACCGGCACGCCGTGCTCGCGCAGCTCGTCCACGGGCGCGACGTTGCCGAACAGGTGCACCGGCACGATCGCGCGGGTGCGCGGGGTCACGGCCGCCGCCACGGTCTCGGGCGTGACGCAGTAGGTCTCTGGGTCCACGTCGCAGAAGACCGGCGTGGCGCCGGCGTTCACCGCGGCCTCGGCCGTCGCGTAGAAGGTGAGCGACGGCATGACCACCTCGTCGCCCTGCCGCACGCCGAGGGCGCGCAGGGCGATCGTGAGCGCGTCGGTCCCGTTGGCCACACCCACGCAGTGCTCGGCCCCGCAGTAGGCGGCGAACTCCGCCTCGAACGCCTCGACCTCCGGTCCGAGGATGTAGCGGCCGGAGCGGATCACGGCCTCGGCCCGCTCGGCGAGGGCGTCGTGGTAGCGCTCCAGCGAGGCTGCGAACAGGGGGACGGGCATGGGTCCTTTCAGGCCGTGGGCGTTACGCGGTACGCGTCGAACACGCTGTCGACGTTACGAAGCCGCTGGATGCACGTCTTCAACGCCTGGGTGTCCCCCACCTCCACGACGAAGCGGTTCTTCACCATCGGGTGGTCGGTGGTGCAGCGCGCCTCGAGGATGTTGATCCCGCTCTCGGCGAAGGTGCGCGAGAGGTCCTCGAGCATCCGGGTGCGGTCCCAGCCGTCGACCTGGACCTCCACGCGGAAGGACGTGGCCCCCTCCCCCTCCCACTCGACCGGCGTGAACCGCTCGGGGTTGCGCTTGAGGGCCTTGGCGTTCGGGCAGTCGCCGCGGTGGATGGTGATTCCCTTGCCGAGCGAGATGTAGCCGAGCACGTCGTCGCCCGGCACCGGCCGGCAGCACTTGGCCAGCCGCAGCGGCACGTCGTCGATTCCCTTGACGCGGATCCCGTAGGTGGACGACGATTGGACCGGCCTCGCGACCTCCTTGCGGCGGTGCGTGAGCAGCTCGTCGCCGGGTGGGGTCTCGACGGCGGCCTCGCCCTGCTTGAGGCGCGTCATCAGCTTGCTGGTGACGACCTTCGCCGAGACCTTCGCCTGCCCGAGCGCGATGTAGAAGTCCTCGCCCTTCTTGAAGCCCATCTCCCGGATCACGTCCGCGAGCAGCGGCGAGCCGCCCATCTTCTGCGGCGGCAGGCCCGCGCGCTTGAGGTTCTCGGCGAGGATCTCGCGGCCGGTGCGCTCGGCGTCCTCGCGGCGCTCGCGCTTGAACCAGGCGCGGATCTTCGACTGCGCGCGCGTCGTCTTGGCCAGCGACAGCCAGTCGCGCGACGGCCCGCGCTCCTTGTTGGCCGTCAGGACCTCGCAGATGTCGCCCGACTTCAGCTCGTAGTGCAGCGGCACGATCTTGCCGTTGACCTTCGCGCCCACGCAGCGGTGGCCGACGTCGGTGTGGATCTCGTAGGCGAAGTCGAGCGGCGTGGCGCCGGCGGCGAGCGACTTGACCTCGCCCTTGGGCGTGAAGACGAAGACCTCGTCCTCGAACAGGTCGACCTTCAGGCCTTCGACGAAGTCCTGCGGGTCCTTCAGGTCCTTCTGCCAGTCGAGCAGCTGCTCGATCCACTGGATCCGGTCCTTGGTGCCGTCGACGGCGCCCGCGCCCGGCCGGCCCACGCCGTCCTTGTAGGTCCAGTGCGCGGCGATGCCGTACTCGGCCGTCTCGTGCATGTCGCGCGTGCGGATCTGGATCTCGAGCGGCCGCCCCTCGGGCCCGATCACCGTGGTGTGAAGGGCCTGGTACATGTTGAACTTGGGCATCGCGACCCAGTCCTTGAAGCGGCCCGGCAGCGGCTTCCAGAGCGAGTGGATCACGCCGATCGCGCCGTAGCAGTCCTTCACGGAGCTCACGAGCACGCGCATCGCGGTGAGGTCGTAGATCTCGTTGAACTCGCGGCCCTTCTTGGTCATCTTCGAGTAGATCGAGTAGAAGTGCTTCGCGCGGCCTGAGATCTCGGCGTCGATCCCGACCTCCTCGAGCTCCTTGCGCAGGTACTCGCCGGCGCGCGCCACGTAGCCCTCGCGCTCCTCGCGCTGCTGGTTGACGAGGCCCTTGATCTCCTTGAACTTGCGCGGGTGGAGCGTCGCGAAGGCCAGGTCCTCGAGCTCCCACTTGATCGCGTGGATGCCGAGCCGGTGGGCGAGCGGGGCGAAGATCTCGAGCGTCTCCTTCGCGGTCTCCTGCTGCTTCTGCTTCGGCATCGCCTCGAGCGTGCGCATGTTGTGGAGGCGGTCGGCGAGCTTGATGAGCACGACGCGGATGTCGTGCGCCATCGCGACGATCATCTTGCGGTAGTTCTCGGCCTGCTTCTCGTCGCGGCTCTGGAAGGTGATCCCGGTGAGCTTCGTGACGCCGTCGACGAGCGTGGCGACCTCCTCGCCGAACTCGTCGCGCACCTCGATCAGGGAGGCGCTCGTGTCCTCGACGGTGTCGTGGAGGAGGGCGGCGCAGAGCGTGGCGGTGTCGAGCCGCATCCCCGCGCAGATCTTCGCGACGGCGACGGGGTGGACGATGAAGTCCTCGCCCGAGCGCCGGCGCTGGTCGGCGTGGCGCTCGCAGGCGAACAAGAAGGCGCGCTCGACCGGGTCGCGCTCGATCCGGGCGTGGCCGGGGTCCTCGTGCTCCTCGATGACCGCGAGCAGGTCGCCGAGCAGGTTGCGCTCGAACTGGTCGAGCTCGACCGCGGCGGCCGCGGACGGGTTCCTGGCGTGGTCGACCGGGCGGTGGGCGAAGTCGACCCCGCCGTCCTTGCCGTTCGAGCCGCGCGTGGTGGCCATGGGGCGAGTTTAGACCCGGGTGGGGCGGCGAAGGTCACCTCTGCGGGGCGCCTGTTATTCCTTCCCGGGTGCTGCGCGAGTCCGACCGGGCCCCCGGCCTCTTCCTCGGCGACGGCGCCGTGCTGCCGCAGTCCGCGGATGTGGGCGCCCACGTGGTCATCCACGACATGACCGAGATCGGGGAGCACGCGCGGATCCAGGACGGCGCCGTGCTCGGCAAGCCGCCGGCGCTCGGACCGCAGTCCAAGGCGTCGCGGGAGCCGCCGCCGCCGCTGCGGATCGGCGCGGGGGTCGTGGTCGGGGCGGGCGCGGTGGTCGCCGCGGGCGCCGTGCTCGGCGACGGCGTGCTGATCGGCGACCAGGCGCACGTGCGTGAGCGGGCCACGATCGGCGAGCACTCGCTCGTCGGGCGCGGGTCGGCGGTGGACAACGACGTGACGATCGGCGCGCGCGTGCGGATCCAGACCGGCTGCTACGTGACCGCCTTCACGGTGATCGAGGACGACGTGTTCGTCGCGCCCGGCGTCACCACGCTCAACGACCGCACGGCCGGCCGCCGGCCGGAGGGCGAGCCGCTGCGCGGGCCGGTGCTGCGGCGCGGCTGCCGGGTCGGCGGCGCCGCGGTGGTCCTGCCCGGTGTCGAGGTCGGCGAGGACGCGTTCGTGGGGGCCGGGGCGGTCGTCACGCGCGACGTCGCGCCGGGCGAGCTCGTGGTGGGGCTGCCCGCCCGAGCGCGCGAGGCGTAGCGCATGCGCGTCGTGACGGTCGTGGGAAACCGCCCGCAGTTCGTCAAGGCCGCGGCGGTGTCGCGGCCCCTGCGCGAGCACCACGAGGAGCTGCTCGTGCACACCGGCCAGCACTACGACGACGACATGTCGCAGGTGTTCTTCGACGAGCTGCCGGTGCCGGAACCGGACCGCTGGCTCGGGATCGGGTCCGGCCCGGCCGCCGTGCAGACCGGGCGCATGATCGCCGAGCTCGAGCCGGTCCTGGCCGACGCCGCGCCGGAGCTCGTGCTGGTCTACGGCGACACGAACTCGACGCTGGCCGGCGCGGTCGCCAGCGCCCAGGCGCGCGTACCGGTCGCGCACGTGGAGGCGGGCATGCGCTCGTTCGACCGCTCGATGCCGGAGGAGCTCAACCGCGTGCTGACCGACCACGCGAGCGACCTGCTGCTCTGCTCGACGCAGACCGCGGTGGACAACCTCGCCGCCGAGGGGATCACGCGCGGCGTGCACCTGGTCGGCGACGCGATGGCGGACGTGGCGCTCGCGACCGCGCGCGTCGCGCGCGAGCGCGGCGACGTGCTCGACGGCTTCGGCGTCGAGCCCGGTGGCTACCTGCTCGCGACCGCGCATCGCGTCGGGAACGTGGACGAGCCCGAGCGCCTGTCCGCGCTGGTCGAGGTGCTGCTCGCCCTGCCCGGCCCCGTCGTCTTCCCCGTCCACCCGCGCACGCGGGCCCGGCTCGACGGCGCCGGGATGACCGCCCGCCTCGAGGCTGCGGATGGCGTGATCCTCTCGCCGCCGCTGGGCTACGTCGAGCTGCTGGCGCTGGCGATCGGCGCACGGGCGATCGTCACCGACTCCGGCGGGCTCCAGAAGGAGGCCTACCTCGTCGAGGTGCCGTGCGTGACGCTCCGCGACACCACCGAGTGGGTCGAGACCGTCGAGTCCGGCTGGAACGTGCTGGTCGACCTCGACGCGGAGGCCGCGGTCGCCGCGCTCGACCGCCCGCGGCCGGCCGCGCATCCGGACCTCTACGGCGGCGGGCTGGCCGGCGAGCGGATCCGCGACGCGATCGGCGCGTTCCGGCCGGCGCGGTAGCCGGCGCCGACGGAACGGCGAATCGGCGTGACCGTAGCTTTTTCCACCCTATAGGGGGTAAACCCTCCGGTCACGGCCGCGGCCTGGTCAGGCGGCGCGCTCCTGCGCCCGCGCCGCCTGCGCGGCGACGTACTCGGTCGCTTCGGCCAGCCGCTCGGCGCAGGCGCGGAACGTGGGCGAGCGCTCGAGCTCGGTGCGGCCCGCGTCGAGGACGCGCGCCGAGTAGCCGCCCGCCGGGGCCGGCTCGAACGCGACGAGGCCCAGCTCCGTCAGCACGCGGACGGCGCGCGCGCAGGGGACGCCGGCGCGCGGATGCGGGTCCGGCCCGCGGAGCACGGCCTCGAGCTGGCGACCCGCGCACGGGCCCGCCTCGCGCAGATCGCGGTAGAGCGCGGTGACGGTCGGGCGCAGGTCGAGGTCGCGGCGCGCGACGCCGAGCGCGAACTCGGCCTCCGCCGGGCCCCAGGCGAGGTGGGCGAACGCGCCCGGCGGAGCGGGCGCCGCGGCCAGGCGCTCGCGCTCGGCGCGCGAGGTGGGCGGATCGAGCGCGACCAGATGGGCGAACGGCGCGGCGGATCCAGGGTCGGCGGCGAGCCGGCTCCACGAGATCAGCGCCGGACAGCCGTCGTCCTCGCGCGGGCCGCTGACGGCGCCGACGATCCCGGCGACGACCTGCTCGAGGCCGGCGCGCCGGCGCTCGACGTCGGCGCACACGATCGCGACGCTCTCGCCGCTCGAGAGGAGGTCGCCGGCGATCCCGGCGAAGCCCTCGCCGCGGCGGTCGCGCACGGTGCGGACCGCGGCGGGCGCGGTCGCGGGGCGCTCGGCGAAGCCGGGCGCGGCGGCGGTGGCCGGCGCTGCGGCGGTGGCGGGCCCCGCGGCGGCGGCGGGCTCCGCGGCGGCGGGCTCCGCCGCCCCCAGCTCGCGCTCGAAGTCCTCCCAGAAGCCGCCTTCGCCGCCCACCGGCCGGCAGTCGCCCGGCTGGGTCGGGCAGAGGCTCCGCAGCACGAGGCGCGGCTCCACCGTGCCGTTCCACTCGTTCAGCTCGAGCCTGACGGCGGCGTCGAAGCGCGCGTCCGGGTCGGCCTTCAGTGACCCCGGGGCCGTGCGGAATGCCACGGCCCGCGCGCGCACGCCGCCGCCCGACGCGATCGTGAGCCGCGCGTGCTGGCCCTCCTCCCCCATCCCGCGCACCTCGCTGACGCGGGTGGCCGGCACGAGCAGCGTCGGCTGCGGGTTGCCGTGACCGAAGGGGCCGAGCCGCTCGAGCTCCTCGGCGAGCGGGGCGCCGGCGGCGTCGGCGCCCACGACGGCGTCGACGCGCTCGACCCGCACGAGGTCGTCCGCGCTCAGCACCGACTCGGCGTGCGCCACGAACGCGTGGCGGAACGCGTCCACCTTCCCGCCGTCGATCTCGAGGCCGGCCGCCGCGCGGTGCCCGCCGAAGCGGCGCAGGTGCTCGGCGCAGGCGCCCAGCGCCCCGTGGAGGTCGAACGCGGCGATGCTGCGTCCAGACCCGCGCCCGCCGTCCTCGCCCAGCGCGATCATCACGCACGGTCGGTGGTAGCGCTCGACCATCCGCGAGGCCACTATCCCGATCACGCCCGGGTGCCAGCCCTCGCCCGCGAGCACGTAGGCGGGCCCGTCGGGGTGCTCGCCGCGCGCGGCCTCGGCGCCGAAGAGGATGCGCGTCTCGGCGTCCTGGCGGCGGCGGTTGAGCTCGTCGAGCTCGCGCGCGATCTCCTCGGCGCGGTGCTCGTCCTCGGTCAGCAGCAGCTCGAGCGCCGCCTCCGCGCGCGCCAGCCGCCCGGCGGCGTTGATCCGCGGCCCCAGCCGGAAGCCCAGCGCGTGCTCGCTCATCGCACCCGCGTCCACCTGCGCGACCCGCATCAGCGCCCGCAGCCCGGGCCGCTCGGTGCGCGCCAGCGCGCGCAGGCCGTCGCGTACCAGCCGCCGGTTCTCGCCCGTCAGCGAGACCACGTCGGCGACGGTGGCGAGGGCGACGAGGTCGAGGTCCGCGTCGGCGGCCGCCGGGTCGCCGCCCGCCCGCGTGAGCAGCGCCTCGGCGAGCTTGTGGGCCACTCCGGCCGCGCAGAGGTCCGCGAACGGGTAGCCCGACACGGCCGGGTGGACGATCGGACAGTCCGGCAGCACGTCGCCGGGCCGGTGGTGGTCGGTGACGACGACGTCCACCCCCAGCTCGCGGGCGCGGGCGACCTCCTCCACGGCGCCGATCGCGCAGTCGGTCGTGACGATCAGGCGCGCGCCGGCCGCGGCGAGCCGCTCGACCGTGGCGATCGAGAGCCCGTAGCCGTCGTCGCGGGCGGGGATGTGCCAGCGCGGGTCGGCTCCCAGCCGGCGCAGCACGCCCAGCACGATCGCGGTGGAGCAGACGCCGTCCACGTCGTAGTCGCCGTGTACGACGATCGGCGACCCGCGCTCGACGTGGCCGAGGACGAGCGCGACAGCGGCGTCCATGCCCGCGAACGCGCGCGGGTCGTGGCGCTCGCCCGCGTCGAGGAACTCGCGCGCCGCCTCAGGCGTGGCGTAGCCGCGCCGCACGAGCACCGCGGCGACCGGCGCCGAGACGTCCAGCTCGCGGCAGATCCGCTCCGCGGCGGCCACGGAGTAGGGGGTGCAGGTCCAGCGGGCTGTATCGGGCGCCACCCACCCATGGTCGGGCGGCGCGCGGACGGAACGCGGCCCGGCGGCCTAGAGCTGGTGGCGCTCCACGCCCTCGCGGCGATCCTGGGCCAGGCCGTAGAAGTAGGCGAAGCCGAGTCCCGCGGCCGTGCCCGGCAGCGCGATCAGCGCTTGCACGAGGTCGGTGTCGTGACGCCCCGGGATCGAGAGCCCCGAGATCAGGAACCCGATCAGCGCCGAGCCGGCCACCGCGCACAGGAGCGCACCCACGATCCCGCCCCAGAAGTGGTCCGGCACGAAGACCGTGAAGTGCCAGATGGCGATCGCCATCATCACCCAGACGAGCATGCTCATCGGCGCCCGTGCCTCCTGCGTCGCTTGTTCGAGGACTTGGGGCGGCTCGCGCCGGACTCGGCCTCGCCGTCGGACCCGCCCCCGGCCTCACCGTCGGACCCGCCCCCGGCCTCGCCGTCGCTCTTCGGCGGGCTCGCGCTGCGCCGCGCGGCGGCGCGGGCGGCGGCGCGCGCCCGCACGCCCGTGGGGTCGGCCTCGGCCTCGGCGGCCGGTTCCTCGGTGGCCACCGGCGCGATCGTCTCCTCCGCGCCGCGCTCGGGCACCGGCTGGTCACCCGCCGCGGGCTCGTCGGGCTCGGCGCGCTCGAGCCGCGGGTTCAGCTGCGGGCGCTGAGCCGCCGCGCGTGCCTTGCGCTGGCGGCGCGTCGCCCCCGCACGCTGGAGCCGGGAGGGCTCGCGCTCGGGCTCCACGTCCTCGCCCTCGGCCCCGATGTCCGCGAACGCGGGAACCTCGCCCCCGTGCTCGTCCATGATGATCCGCCGCCGTCGCATGTAGACCGGCTCGCGCTCCTTCCAGTGCACGAGCACCGGCGCGGCGATGAAGACCGACGAGTAGGTGCCCGAGGCCACGCCCACGAGCAGCGCGAAGCCGAAGTCCTGGAGCGTCTCGCCGCCGAAGAGCATCAGCGCGATGATCGGCATCAGCGTGGAGGAGCTCGTCACGATCGAGCGGGTCAGGACCTCGCTCATCGAGCGGTTCACGATCTGGGAGAAGGTGGCCCGCGGCATCCGCGGCACGTTCTCGCGTATTCGGTCGAACACGATGATCGTGTCGTAGAGCGAGTAGCCCAAGATGGTGAGCAGAGCGGCCACGGTCGCCGTATTCACCTCCCTGTCCGTCAGTGCGTACACGCCCGCCGTTATCAGCAGGTCGTGCGCCAGCGCGATGAGCACCGGCACTGCGAACTTGAACTCGAACCTGAGCCCGATGTAGATCGAGATCAGGATCAGCGACGCGATGATCGCGATCGTGGCCGTGCGGGCGATCTGCTGGCCGAACGTCGGGCCGACCGACGTGCTCGAGAAGTTCGTGACGCCGAACTCGGCATCGCGCGCCTTCTGCACCTCCGTGACCTTCTCGGGCTCGAGCTGCTGGGTCGAGATCTGCACGATGTTGTCGCCCAGCTCGGGGTCCTCGACCTCCTGGATCGTCGCGTCGCCGTAGCCGAGCGGGTCGAGCGTGTCGCGCACGTCGGCGACGCTGGCCTGGCGCTCCAGCGGCG
>DASVWC010000097.1:0-22511 GCA_036389835.1 Thermoleophilaceae bacterium
ACCCACGTGTTACTCACCCGTTCGCGGCTCTGCCACGGGCCGAAGCCCGCTTCGTCGCTCCACTTGCATGTGTTAAGCACGCCGCCAGCGTTCGTCCTGAGCCAGGATCAAACTCTCCGTAAAGAACTTGCGTGTCATCCGCCGGCCGAGGCCGGCGATTTCACTGTCTCATGGAAAGCTGTCAGCTCCGTACTGCTTCGCGGGCCCGAGTACACCGTGGGCCCGCCCGGAGTTGACGGAGTGATTCTGGACCGGCACCCCGAGGGGCGCCGGGTCGAACCTGGACGCGACTCGAAGAGGAGGGTTCCTCTCCGGTCGCACACGCTGTTGAGTTTTCAAAGACCGCCGCGCCCTCGAGGGGTGGGGCTTCCACCCCGTAGAGCGACCCGCGAGTATAGCGCCGCTCCGGATGGTTCGGCAACCGATTTCGCGGGTCCGCGAGCGGCCTCGAAAGCCGATCGGGGCACGTGAGCTTAGCGGGTATCGGCGGACGCGACCAGCCGCTTGAAACGCCGCTTCCCAAGCTGGATCACGCGGCCGGCGAGCTCGCCCGCCGGCACGTCGAGGCGGCCGCCGTCGAGCGGCTCGCCGTCGACCTTCACGCCGCCCCCGGCCAGCAGGCGCCGGGCCTCCGAGCGGCTGATGCCGAACGCGCCCGCGAGCGCCTCCGGCAGGTGGACCGGGTCGCCGGCCGGAAGCGGGGCCTCCTCGACCTCGTCCGGACGCTCGTGGGCCACGTGGATGCGGTCGAAGTGCTCCTCGGCGCGGCGGCCGGCCTCCTCGCCGCCGCCGTAGAGCGCGGCCAGTGAGCGCGCCAGCTCGCGCTTCGACTCCGCCGGATGCCGATCGCCCTCCGGCTCGCGGCCCAGCAGCAGCTCGTAGTAGACCGGCATCGCCTCGTCGGGCACGCTCATCGCCTTGCCGAAGATCTCCTCCGGCGGCTCGGTCACGCCGATGTAGTTGCCGACCGACTTCGCCATCCGCTGGGTCCCGTCGGTGCCCGGCAAGATCGGCATCGTGAGGGCCACCTGCTGCGGCACCCCGTAGGCCTTCTGGATCTCGCGCGCGAGGAGCAGGTTGAAGGTCTGGTCGGTGCCGCCGAGCTCCACATCGGAGCGCACCTGCACCGAGTCGTAGCCCTGGAGCAGCGGGTAGAGCAGCTCGAGGATCGAGATCGGCGCGCCCGCGGAGTAGCGCTTGGCGAAGTCGTCGCGCTCGAGGATCTGCGCCACGGTCGCGGTGCGCGCGAGCCGGAACAGCTCCTCCATCGCCATGTCGAGCCACTCGCCGTTGCGGCGCACCTCGGTCCGCTCCGGGTCGAGGATCTTGAACGCCTGCTGCTGGAAGGTCTCGGCGTTGCGGTCGATCTCCGCGGGGTCGAGCTGCGGGCGCAGCGCGGAGCGGCCGCTCGGGTCCCCCACGCGCGCGGTGTAGTCACCCACGATCAGGACCACGACGTGCCCCCGGTCCTGGAACTCGCGCAATTTGCGCAGGACAACCGTGTGGCCGAGGTGGATGTCCGGCGCGGTGGGGTCGATCCCCAGCTTCACGCGCAGCGGGCGGCCCTCCGCGAGCTTCTTCTCGAGCTCCCCCTCGGGCAGCGCCGCGACCGCGTTGCGGAGCAGGAAAGCGGCGTCGTCGGTCACGGGCGCGATGCTAGTGTCGCGGGTCGGTCGGAAGCCGCTCGCGACGCCGCCGGCCCCGAGGGAATGCAGGAATCGCCGCCGATACCGCTGCGACCGCCGCGCGCCCGAGGCGCGGGCACCGCCGACCCCTCGTCGCCCCCCAAGGGCAAGATCAAGAAGCTCCGGCTGGCGCTCGTGCTGTTCGGCCTCGGCACGCTCGCGCTGATCTCCACCGTGTTCGGGATGATGATGGCGGTCTCGAACGAGCTGCCGTCGCTCGAGGACACGGCCCAGTTCCGGGCGGCGCGGAACTCGTCGCTGCTCGCCGCCGACGGCAAGCAGCAGATCGCGCAGCTCACGGACAACCAGAACCGGATTCTGCTGCGCCAGACGGAGATCTCGCCGAACATCAAGAACGCGGTGATCGCGATCGAGGACCGCCGCTTCTACGAGCACGACGGCGTGGACTACGTGGGCATCGGGCGCGCGCTCTGGCAGGACGTGAAGCGCCAGGGAGCGGTGCAGGGCGGCTCGACGATCACGCAGCAGTTCGTGAAGAACGCGCTCGACGCCCAGGGCGAGCGCTCGGTGTTCCAGAAGCTGAAGGAGTCGGCGCTCGCCTACCACCTCGAGCGCCGCTGGACCAAGCCGAAGATCCTCACCCAGTACCTGAACACCGTCTACTTCGGGAACGGCGCCTACGGGATCGAGGCCGCGGCGCGGACCTACTTCGGCGGGCGCAAGACCTACGGGCGCGGCGAGCGGGTCGCGCTCTCGCTCGCGCCGGAGCAGGCCGCCCTGCTGGCCGGGATCATCGCGTCACCCAGCCGCTACGACCCGGTCACCAACCCGATCGAGTCCCAGAAGCGCCGCGACCACGTGCTCCACAACATGCTCGAGGAGGGCATGATCGGCAGGGCCGAGCACGACCGCGCGGTGCGCACGGCGATCCCGGGCGCGAGCGCGATCACGCCGCCGCAGCCGGACTCGACACACCCGTACTTCTCGACCTGGGTCACCCAGCAGCTCGTGGACCGCTACGGGCCGGGGACGACGTTCGGCAGCGGGCTGAGGATCCGCACGACGCTCGACCCGGCGCTCCAGAAGGCCGCCGAGCAGGCGATAGCGGGGCGCCTCGCCGGCGTCGGCCCGACCGCGTCGATCGTGGTGATCGACAACAAGACCGGCGGCGTGCGGGCGATGGTGGGCGGCGACAACTTCGAGCGCCGGCCGTTCAACCTCGCGACCAACGGCAGGCGCCAGCCGGGCTCGGCGATCAAGCCGTTCATCCTCGCCACGGCGCTGGAGCGCGGCATCTCGCCCAACTCGGTGTGGTCGTCGCGGCGCAAGATCTTCCCGTACCGCGAGCCGAACGGCAAGAAGGACGTCTTCGTGGTCTCGAACTACGCGAACTCGTACTCCGGGAGCACGACGCTGGCGCGCGCGACCGCGCAGTCGGACAACTCCGTCTACGCGGAGATCGGCATGAACATCGGCCGCAAGAAGGTCGCGAAGATGGCCGAGGAGATGGGGATCCGCACGCCGCTCTCCACCAACCCGGCGATGCTGCTCGGCGGGCTCAAGGAGGGCGTCACGCCGCTCGAGATGGCGTTCGCCTACTCCACGATCGCGAACCGCGGTCGGCGGGTGTCCGGCACGCTCGCGTCGTACAAGGGCGGGCCGGTCGCGCTCGAGAAGGTCGAGAACGCGCAGGGCAAGACGAAGGACAGGAACAAGGTGCGCTCCAAGCGCGTCTACTCCGAGAAGGTCGGCGAGCAGATGCGGGCGCTGCTGCACGGCGTGGTGGTGGGCGGCACCGGCACGAAGGCGCAGGTGGGCGAGTGGGCCGGCGGCAAGACCGGCACGACCGAGAACTACGGCGACGCGTGGTTCGTCGGCTTCACCGACCGCTACACGGCGGCCGTCTGGGTCGGCTATCCCGACCGGGTGAAGTACATGACCACGCACTACCACGGCCAGCCGGTCGCCGGCGGGACGTTCCCGACCGAGATCTGGCACGACTTCATGTCGGCGGCGATCCGGATCGACGCGGCGCGCGACCACGGCGACGAGGGCGAGGGCGGGCCGACGGGTCCCTCCGGCCCGATGGCGCCCACCCCGGTGCCTCAGCAGACCCAGCCCGCCCAGCCGGCCGAGCCGGCCCCCGCTCCGCAGCAGCCGCAGGACCCGGTGCCCCAGCAGCCCCAGCAGCCGCCGGCCCAGCCGCAGCAGCCGCAGACGCCGGCGACGCCGCCGCGCGGCGGCGGCGGCGGGCAGGGCGGCGGTACGCCGCCGGCTACCGGGCAGTAGCGCGCCGCGTTCCGCCGCGGCGGAGCACGCGGATGGTCTTGCGCCCGCGCGCCAGCGTCTCCTTGCTCGCCGCCGTCCGCACGAGCCCGGCGCGGCGCGGGGTCGCCACCACGACGGCCCGGCCGCCCGCATCGCTGCGCGCCCGGCGCCCCAGCACGCGGACGAGCGCCCCCGCCAGCGGGCGCCGCGCCTCCCCCACCACCACCCGCACCCGGAAGCGCGTGCGCCGGCCGAGTCGCGGATGGCGCGGGGTCACGGCGAGGCGGATGCGGGCCCCCGCCTGCTCCACCACGTGCTTGCCGAAGAAGTCGCGCATCAGGCGGACCGTGCGCTCCTCCTCGTCCACGAACGGCCAGTGACCCGAGTTCTCGTAGACGTGGACGTCCGCGTGCGGGAACCCCTCGCGGTTGCTGTTCGCGACGTAGACCGGGACGAACGGGTCGCGGTCGCCCCAGATCACGAGCGCCGGGCGGTCGTGGGGCCGCAGGGCCGCCGCGTGGCGCTCGGCCTTCGCGCTCACGTCGCCCTCGTTGCGGTAGGCGGTGAGGATCGCGCAGCGGGTCGGCCGGTCGTAGACGTCGTAGTTGCGGTCCAGGAACTCGCGTGGCAGCGGGCGCGGGTTGTGGGCCTGGATGAAGTTCACGAAGCCCTCCCGGTCGCCGCCGCGCATGAACTCCTCCCCCAGGCCCGGCGTCTTCCAGATCCGCGCGAAGTGGTGGTCCTGGTAGCCGATGAGGATGCCGCCCGCGAAGATCACGGCGCTCGCCAGCTCGCCCGGGTGCGCGGCGGCCCAGTCGATCCCGACGACCGACCCGACGTCGTGCGCGACGAGGTGCACGCGCCGGACGCCCCGGTCGTGCAGGGCCCCCTCCAGCATCGGCGTCGTGAGCTCGATCGTGTACGGGAAGTCCCACGGCTTCTCGGCCCGGCCGAAGCCGACGAGGTCGAGGGCGAGGACGCGCGTGCCGGCCGGGATCGAGCGCAGGAGCCCGAGGAAGTCGTACGAGTTCCCCGGGTTGCCGTGGATCAGCACGACCGCCTCGTCGGAGTCGCTCGGGCCGGCCTCGATCGTGGGTGTCGAGTACGGGCCGAAGGCGAGCCGGCCGCGCCGGTAGCCCGGCGGCAGCTCGATCGGCGGCGCGTTCGGGCGCGCGAGGTCCTGGGGGTCGTACTCGGTCCTCGCGGGGTCGCAGTAGTCGGAGCTCTGCGCCGCGGCGGCCGCCGGGGCCGCGAGGCAGGCGAGGACGAAAAGCAGTGCGAGGCGGCGCACCGCCGCATTGTGCGCTCAGGCGAGCGTCGGCGCGCCAGTCCGGCGGGTCCTCATCGCCGCCGGCCAGGGGCGCGAGACGCAGCGCGAGGTGGCGTCGCAGAAGCGCCACGGCAGGTCGGCCGCCTTCGTGATGCCGATCCGCACGCCGCGCACGATCCTCGGGGGGCGGGCGGCCGGGTCGGGCGGGAGGACCTCGATCGGGCCGCCCCCCGTCAGCGGCGTTCCGTTGAGGTCGAGCCCGATACCGAGCGCCTGGGTGAGCTTGCCTGGACCCGAGCAGAGGTCCTCGACGTGGTCGTGGCGGCGGCGCTCGCGCATCAGGTCGATCCCGTCGACCGGCTCGAGGGCGCGGATCAGCGCGGCGGCCCCCACGCCGTCCTCCTCGGCGACGGCGTTCAGCAGGGCGTGGATGCCGTACGAGCGGTACACGTAGGCGATGCCGGGGGGCCCGAACAGCACCTCGGTGCGCGGGGTCAGGCCCGCGTAGGCGTGGCAGGCCGGCTCCTCCTGGTGGTAGCTCTCGGTCTCCACGATCCGGCCGGCGCAGTCGCCGTGGCGCACGATGGCGCCGACGAGGTCGTGGGCGACGTCGTGGACGGAGCGGTCGTAGAACCCGCGCTCGCCCGGCGTCACGCCGGCGACTCCTGGAGCACGCGGCGCGCGCGGGCGATCTGCTCGCGCACGGCGGCGAGCGCGGTCCCGCCCTCGGAGACCTTCGACTCCAGCACCGACTCGCGGCGGAGCACCTCGGCGAGGCCGGCGTCGAGCTGGGGCGCGCGCTCGGCGACCTCGCCGGCGGGCAGCTCCGACAGCGTGCGGCCGGTGTCGATCGCGTGGCGCACCAGCCCGCCGACGATGCCGTGCGCCTCACGGAACGGCACGCCGCGGCGCACCAGCAGGTCGGCGACGTCCGTGGCGCCCAGCATCTCGTCGGCGGCGGCCTCGGCGAGGCGCTCGCGCCGGAACGAGATGCCGCGCAGCATCTCGCGGGCCACCTGGAGCGACAGCTCGATCGTGTCGACCGCGTCGAACAGGTGCTCCTTGTCCTCCTGGAGGTCCTTGTTGTAGGTGAGCGGCAGCGCGTGGAGAACGCCGTGGAGCCCGGAAAGGTGAGCCACGACCCGCGGTGCCTTCGCACGCAGCAGCTCGGCGGCGTCGGGGTTCTTCTTCTGGGGCATGATGCTGGAGCCCGAGGAGAACGCGTCCGGCAGCTCGCAGAAGCCGAACTCCTCGCTCGACCAGAGGACGACCTCGGCGCCGAGCTGCGAGAGGTGCGTGGCGCAGATCGCCGCCGCGGAGAGGTAGTCGAGCACGAAGTCGCGGTTGGAGACCGCGTCGATCGAGTTCTCCGCGAGGGCGCCGAAGCTGAGCTCGGCCGCCACGGCGCGGCGGTCGGTGGCGAAGCTGACCCCGGCCAGGGCGCCGGCTCCGAGCGGCAGCTCGTCGGCGGCCCCGAGGCAGATCTCGAAGCGCGCCATGTCGCGCCTGAGCTTCCAGAAGTGGGCCATCAGGTGGTGCGAGAGGTAGACCGGCTGGGCGCGCTGGAGGTGGGTGTAGCCCGGCATCGGCCAGTCGAGGTGGCGCTCGGCGAGGTCGATCAGGACGATCATCACGTCGCGCGTGAGCTCGCGCGCGCTGAGGCTGTGCGCGCGGACGAAGAGCGCCACGTCGGTGGCCACCTGGTCGTTGCGCGAGCGCGCGGTGTGCAGCTTGCCCCCCACCGGCCCGACCAGCTCGGTCAGGCGGCGCTCGATCGCCATGTGGATGTCCTCGTCGTCGGCGTGGACCTCGAAGCGGTCGCTGTCGATCTCCTCCCGCACGAGCTCCAGCCCGCGCTCGAGCTCGGCGAGGTCGGCCGGCTCGATGATCCCGCAGCCCGCGAGCATGCGGGCGTGGGCGAGCGACTGCTCGAGGTCGTACGGCGCGAGGCGGTAGTCGAACGCCACCGACGAGTTGATCGCCTGGAAGAGCGGGTCCTGGCCCTCGGAGAAGCGCGACATGGCGGCGGAGTGTACGGTCGGCGCGTGGGCAAGCGAGGACGGCGGCGCGACCGCGGAGAGCCGGCGCCGGCCGCCACGAGCGACTACCGCGACGCCGAGGGCAACGTGCTCACCCTGCGCGACGGGCTGTCGCCGGGCACGCTCGCGAAGCTGCGCGAGACATCCGGGGGCGCGGCGGCGACGGCCGAGGACCTGTGGCAGCGCCACACCGAGCTGCTGTTCGAGCGCCTTGCGATCCGCTGGGAGATCGCGGGGCTCCCGCTCACCAAGCAGCAGGAGCTGCTCGGGCGCTTCCGCATGGCCGACGGCGAGACCAAGCGCTGGGTGCGCGCGACGCTCGACGAGCACGTCCGGCGCGCGGGGATCGAATGACGCGGGCGCTCGTAACCGGGGCGACCGGCAAGGTGGGCGGCGCCGTGGCGCGGGCGCTGCTCGAGCGCGGCGAGGCGGTGCGCGCGCTCGTGCGCGACCCGGCACGGGCGGCGGAGCTGCTGCCCACCGGCGTCGAGCTCGCGCGCGGGGACGTGACGGAGCCGGCCTCGGTGGCCGCCGCGGTGGCGGGCTGCGAGCTCGTCTTCAACGCGATGGGCTTCCCCGAGCAGTGGCTGCGCGACGAGTCCGTGTTCGATCGCGTGAACGCGCGCGGGACGGAGACCGTGGTGCGGGCGGCCGCCGCGGCGGGGGTGCGGCGGCTCGTGCACACGAGCACGATCGACGTCTTCCACGCCGAGCGCGGTACCCGGTTCGACGAGTCGCGGGTGGCCGACTACCCGAAGGGCACCGCCTACGAGCGCTCGAAGCAGCGGGCCGAGGAGCTGGCGCTGGCCGTGCCCCGGGGCGGCATGGAGCTCGTGATCTGCAACCCGGCGGGCGTGTACGGGCCGACGCCGGCCTCGAGCGTCTCGCTCGACGGCGAGATGTTCGCGCCGCTGATCCGCCGGCGGCTGCCGGCGCTGCCGCCCGGGGGTCTCGGCGTGTGCTTCGACGCCGGTGTCGCGCGCGGGCACCTGCTGGCGGCCGAGCGCGGGCGCGACGGCGAGCGCTACATCCTCTGCGACCGCCACGCGACCCTGCGCGAGCTGGCCGAGAGCGTGGTGCGGGTGGCTGGGCGCGGGCGGGTGCCGCCGAGCATCCCCGAGCCGCTGGCCCGCGCGCTGGCGGCGGGCGGCGAGGCCCTCGCCCGTGCGTTCGGGGTGCCGCCGCTCCTGGCCCGCGGGCAGCTCCACTTCTTCCTCTGGAACGCGGCGCCGGACTCCACAAAGGCGCAGGACGAGCTGGGCTGGGAGCCGACGGCGCTCGACGACGGGCTGCGCGCCGCGATCGCCGCGCTGGGCCGCGACGTGCGGGCTTGACCGAGGCGGCGCGCTCCACCGAGCCGGCGCGCTCCGCCGAGCCGGCGGGCTCCATCCAGCCGGCGGGCCGCTCCGAGCCGGCCGTGCGGCGCGGCGAGCCCCGCGACGCCCTCGCGGTCGCCGAGCTGGTGCACGAGAGCGCCGCGGCCGTGCTCGAGCGCTTCGGCGGCGAGCGCGACGGCTCGATCCGGGTCCTGCGCGCGGCCTACGGGCGGCCCGGAAACACCGTGAGCCGCGAGATCGTGTGGGTGGCGGAGCGCGACGGGGCTGCCGCCGGGGCGATGACCGCGTTCCCGGCGGCCGAGCTCGAGCGGCGGGCGCGGCGCTTCCTGCGGATTCTGCTCGTGCGCACCCCTCCGTGGACCTGGCGCGAGTCGATCCGCCTCCACCGTCTCGGAGCGGAGCTGGTCCCGCCCCCTCCGGCCGAGTCGCTGTACGTCGACTCGCTCGCGACCGCCCCGCGCGAGCGTCGCCGCGGCGCGGCGCGGGCCCTGCTCGCGGAGGCCGAGCGCGAGGCGCGCCGGCTGCGCCTCCCGGCGCTCGCGCTGGAGACCGCGCTCGACAACGCCCCGGCGCGCGCGCTGTACGAGGCGGCGGGCTTCGAGGCGGTGGCCGAGCGCGCGCCCCGAGCCGGCCTGCCGGGCTTCGCGGGGTACGTCAAACCGCTCTAGAATGCGGCCTCGCGGCGGGGTCAGACCCTACGTCGTTTTGGTGGTTACGGGGTTCAGGGTCGCGCGCAGCGTCGCGGCCACCCGCTCGACCTGGCCCTCGGTCAGGTCCGGGAAGAACGGCAGCGCCAGCGAGCGCGCCGCCACGTCCTCGCACACCGGGAACTCGCCCTCGCGGTGCCCGAACGCCTCGCGGTAGTAGCTCATCAGGTGGATCGCCGGCAGGTAGGGCTTCGAGGCGACCCCCCTCGCGCGCAGGGCCTCGATCGTCGCGTCGCGGTCGGCTCCGCGCGGTAGCTGGACCACGTAGACGAACCAGCCGCGCACGTCGCCGCCCACGTCCGGGCACGGCAGCTCGAGCCCCTCGATCCCCGCCAGCGCCTCGCCGTAGAGCGCGGCGACCCGCGCGCGGGCCGAGAGCAGCGAGTCGAGCCGCTCCATCTGCCCCACTCCGATCGCGCAGTGCACGTCGGAGAGCCGGTAGTTGAAGCCGAGCCGGTCGTGGTCGAGCCAGCCCATGTCGGGCGCGCGCCCCTGGTTGCGCTCGGAGTCGAGCCGCTCCTTGTGCGCCTCGATCGGGCACACGACCATGCCCCCCTCGGCCGTCGTGAGCTGCTTGTTCGCGTAGAAGGCGAAGACCGACAGGTTGCCGCGCGCGCCGACCGCGGGCCCGTCCGCGTGCCGCGCGCCGAGCGCCTCGCACGCGTCCTCGACGATCCAGAGTCCGCGCTCCACCGCCAGCCGCTCGAGCGCCGGCAGGTCGGCGGGGTAGCCGAAGATGTGCACGGGCAGCAGCCCCGCGGTGCGCTCGGTCACGGCGGCGGCCGCCGCGGCCGGGTCGACGTTGAGCGTGCGGCGGTCGATGTCGCAGAACACCGGCCGCGCGCCCTCGTAGACCACGCAGTTGGCCGAGGCCACGAAGCTGAACGGGCTGGTGACCACCTCGTCCCCCGCCTCGATCCCCGCGGCGCGCACGCTCAGGTGCAGCCCGGCGGTGCCGCTCGACACCGCGCTGGCGTGCGCCACGCCGAGGCGCTCGGCGAACGCGCGCTCGAAGCGCGGCAGCATCGGCCCGAGCGAGAGCTGGCCGGAGCGCAGGACCTCGAGCACCATCTGCTCCTCGCGCTCGGCGACGACCGGGCGCGCGAGCGGGACCGGATCCAAGTCGCCGCGACTCACGGGTCTGACCCCTAAGCGGGGTGGACCGAGGTCGAGGCCCGGCGCGAGTGGCCGCTTCGGCTCGGCAGCATCCCGGCCTCGAGCGAGTCGACCAGCGCCTCCCAGCTCGCCTCGATGATGTTCTCGGAGACGCCGATCGCGCCCCAGGTGTCCACGCCGTCGCTGGCGTCGAGCAGCACGCGCGTGACCGCGCCGGTGCCCTTGTCCTCGTCCAGGATGCGGACCTTGTAGTTGACGAGCTCGATCTCGCGCAGGTGCGGGTAGACGTCGCAGATCGCCGCCCGCAGCGCGCGGTCGAGCGCGTTGACCGGGCCGTTGCCCTCGCACGTGCGCAGATAGCGCTCGCCGCCGACCCAGATCTTGATCGTCGCCTCGGTCTGCACCCGCCCGTCCTCGCGCTTCTCCGCGATCACCCGCCAGGACTCGAGCCGGAAGAGCGGCTCGTAGCCGCCTGTCTCGCGCCGGATCAGCAGGTCGAACGACCCGTCGGCCGCCTCGAAGTGGAAGCCCCGCGACTCGAGCTCCTTCACGCGGTCGACCACCCGGGTGGCCTCGGCGGCGTCCAGCTCGAGCCCCACCTGCTCGGCCCGCGCCTTGACCGTCCCCTTGCCGGACAGCTCGGAGATCAGGAGCGCGCGGTCGGACCCGACGGCCGCCGGGTCCACGTGCTCGAACGTGCGCGAGTCCGCCCGCACCCCGGCGACGTGCATCCCGCCCTTGTGCGCGAACGCGTTGCGGCCCACGAACGGCTGGTTCGGGTTCGGGGTGACGTTGCAGATCTCGTCGATCAGGTGCGCGGCCTCGGTGAGGCCGGCGAGCTGCTCGGCCGTGACGCACTCGTACCCGAGCTTGAGCTGGAGGTCGGGCACGATCGTCGTGAGGTTGGCGTTGCCGCAGCGCTCCCCGTAGCCGTTGACGGTCCCCTGGACCTGCCGCGCGCCGGCGTCCACCCCGAGCAGCGAGTTGGCCACTCCGCAGCCGGCGTCGTCGTGGGTGTGGATCGCGATGCCGGTGGCCCCGGCGAGCTCCATGGCGATCGTGTGCGTGGTCGAGGCGACCTCGTCGGGCAGCGTCGCGCCGTTGGTGTCGCACAGCGCCACCCACTCCGCCCCCGCCTCGGCCGCGGCGCGCACGCAGCGCGTCGCGTACTCCGGGTCCTCCCGGTAGGCGTCGAAGAAGTGCTCGCAGTCGTAGACCACCCGCTTGCCCTCGCCGCGCAGGAACGCCACCGAGTCGGCGATCATCGTCAGGTTCTCGGCGGGGTCCACCTTCGTGACCTTCTCGAGGTGGAGCTTCCACGTCTTGCCGACCAGGCAGCAGACCGGCACGAACGAGTCGGCCATCAGCCGCAGCGCCGGGTCGTCCTCGGCGGCGGAGCCGCGCCGGCGCGTCATGCCGAACGCCACCACCTCGGCGTTCTCGAAGCGTTCCTGCTCGAGCAGCCGGAAGAACTCGGCGTCCTTCGGATTGGAGCTCAGGAACCCCGCCTCGATGAAGTGCCAGCCGAGGTCGTCGATCGCGTGGGCGACGCGCAGCTTCTCCTCGACCGAGAGGGACATCCCCTCCCCCTGCATGCCGTCGCGCAGGGTCGTGTCGTAGATGAAGACCCGTTCGGTCACGCCTTCGACGGTACCTGCACGACGTCGAGCCACTCGCGGTAGCGCTCGGCGCGGCCGTGCAGCGCGTCGTCGAAGACCTTCGCGATCTGCCGCGTGATCTCGCCCGGAGGGCCGATCTCGATGTCGTCGATCTCACGCACCGGCGTCAGCTCGGCGGCGGTGCCGGTGAGGAACACCTCGTCGGCCTGGGCGAGCTCCTCGCGCGCGACGTCGCGCTCGGTCACGCGGTAGCCGAGGTCGCGGGCGATCTCGACGATCGAGCGGCGGGTGATGCCGTCGAGGATGCTCGCGGACATCGGCGGCGTGGCGATCTCGCCGTCGCGGACCACGAAGACGTTCTCGCCGGTGCCCTCGCACACGACGCCCTTCTGGTCGAGCAGGATCGCCTCGTCGTAGCCGGCCTTCGAGGCCTCGATCTTGGCCAGCACGCTGTTGAGGTACTGGCCGCAGGCCTTCGCCTGCGGCGGCTGCGACTCCGGCGAGATGCGCCGCCACGACGAGAAGCGCGCGCGGATCCCGTTCGCCTGGCCCTCCTCGCCGAGGTACGCGCCCCACTCCCAGACCGCGATGAACGCCTCGACCGGGTTGTTCAGCGGGTCGAGCCCCATCGGCCCGTAGCCGCGGTGCACGACCGGGCGGATGTAGCAGCTGCGCAGCCCGTTGCGGGCGATCAGCTCGTGCGTGGCCTCGCGCAGCTCCGCGAGCGAGTACGGCAGGTCCATGTAGTAGAGCGCGGCCGAGCGCTCGAGCCGCTGGAGGTGCTCGGTGTGGCGGAAGATCGCCGGCCCCTGCTCGGTCTCGTAGCAGCGCACGCCCTCGAAGACGCCGGTGCCGTAGTGCAGCGCGTGCGTGAGTACGTGCACCTTCGCGTCCTCCCATGCGACGAACTCGCCGTTCATCCAGATGAGGTCCGCGGTGTTCTGCACTGGTGTCCCCTTACTAGAGGTTCGCGAGGACGGCCCGGGTGGCCTCCTCAGTCGTGGCGTCGCCGCCGAGGTCACGGGTCCGGAGGCCCTGCTCGAGCGCGCGGTCGATCGCCGATTCTACGCGGGCCGCGTCGTCCTGGCGATCGATTCCGTAGCGCAGCATCATCGCCACCGAGCCGAACATCGCGAGCGGGTTGGCCGTGCCGGTCCCGGCGATGTCGGGCGCGGAGCCGTGCACGGGCTCGAACAGGCCGGGCCCGTCCCCCCCGACCGAGGCGCTCGGCAGCATCCCGAGCGAGCCCGTGAGCATCGCGGCCTCGTCGCTGAGGATGTCGCCGAACATGTTCTCGGTGACGATCACGTCGAAGTCGGCCGGCCGCGAGACGAGCTGCATGGCGGCGTTGTCCACGAGCAGGTGCTCGAGCGGCGTGTCCGGGTGCCTGGCCGCGACGCGCTCGGCCACCGCGCGCCAGAGGCGCGAGGTCTCGAGCACGTTGGCCTTGTCCACGCTCGTGACCTTGCGCCGCGCGAAGCGGAAGGCGACCTCGCAGATGCGGTCGACCTCGTCCTCGCTGTAGACGAGCGTGTCGAAGGCGCCGCCGTCCGAGCGCCCGCGCTCGCCGAAGTAGATCCCGCCGGTGAGCTCGCGCACGACGAGCAGGTCGGTGCCCTCGATCCGCTCGCGCTTGAGCGGGCTCGAGTCGAGCAGCGCGGCGCTCGGGCGGACCGGGCGCAGGTTCGCGTACAGGCCGAGGCCCTTGCGCAGCCCGAGCAGGCCCTGCTCCGGACGCGGCCTGTCCGGGTCGGTCGTGTCCCACCTCGGGCCGCCGACCGCGGCGAGCAGGACGGCGTCCGCCGTCCGGCAGGCGTCAAGCACCTCGTCGGTGAGCGCGGTGCCGTGCGCGTCGATCGACGCGCCCCCGATCGCGTGCTCGGCGATCTCGAAGTCGCCGATCGCGGCCAGCAGCTCGCGCGCGGCGGCCATGATCTCGGGGCCGATGCCGTCACCCGGCAGCGCGGCGATGCGGGCCGCGCTCACCGGCAGACCCCGCCCCTGGGCCGCCCGTGCACGACGTCCCACCCGTGGGTCTCGCCGCCGGGGTAGCTGAGGTTGATCCCGCACCACCAGTGGCCGTCGCCCGGGTGCTCCCTCGGGACCCGGTACGCGAAGGCGAAGCGCCCGTCCCGCACCTTGGGGTAGAAGGTCCGCGACGCCACGCTGCCTCCGCCGCGCGAGAACTCCGCGCGCAGGCGCCCGCGCAGCTTGCGGGCGGCCGTCCCCGCGACGACCGCGCGGCGGCCGCGAACGCTCATGCGGGTGATTCGCAGCCGCGCGCGCGCCGTGTCCCGGGCGCCCACCCACGCCGGGTGGCCGGCCGCGGCCTTCTGGAGGTGGTTCCAGAGGGTGTAGCCGGGCGTGCCGAGGCTCTCCTTCGGACCCGGCCGCTGACGCACCTCGATGCTGCCCGCGTCCGTGAAGGCGATCGCGCGGCCGTCGGGCGACCAGACCGGGTCGCCGGAGACGAGGCCCCCGACGATCCCGCCGGTGCGCCGCCCGGTCTTCGCCGCGAACGTCCAGATGCCGGGACGGATCCACAGGTCCGGGTCGGGCGACACGTAAGCCGCCACCAGCCTCCCGTCGGGAGAGACCGCCGGCTGGCGCAGCTCGCCCTTCTCGACCTCGGCGATCGTGCGCTCGCAGATCCCGCTGCCCTCGAGCAGGAGGCAGGCGCGCCGGCCGCCGTGCAGGCCGCCGACGACCGCGGCGAGGCGGTCGCCCACCCAGGTGGGGAACATCAGCATCCGGCCCCACTTCCTGCGATTCGTCCCGTCGCTGTCGACCGTGAACAGGACCGGCGTGCTCGAGTGCTCGGGCTCGCCCTCGATCGGCTCCGCGGCCTCGACGTAGGCGACCCGGCGTCCGTCGGGGGAGATCGCCGACTCCCACACCTGCACGCCCGCGAGCTCGGTCGGCGACGACAGGTCGAGCGGCGCCGTGAACAGCCGCTGCGTCGAGCCCCCGCGCGCGAAGGCGATGCGCGTGCCGTCGCGGGTCAGCGTCGGGAAGCGGTACTCGTCCTGGCTGACCGCGTCGTTCGTCAGCCGGCGCGCCCCGCGCCCGTCCGGGTCGATCCGGCAGAGGTCGGTCTCGTAGTGCACCCGCTCCGGGTCCCCGCACTCGTACAGGACGAAGGAGGGCGTGCCGGCCGACGCCGGGACCGCGAGCGCGAGCGTCACGGCGAGCGCCGACAGCAGGGCTGCGAGAAGCGCGGGCACGCGCCGAGGCTAGCGCCGCGGCTGGAGGCGCAGGGCCGGCACGCCGTCGTCGAGACGGGCGCCCTCGAGGAACGGCGGGCCGACGCCGGCGGGCGAGCGCGAGCGGAAGCGCACGAGCTCGAAGCTCTCCGCGCGGGTGCGTCCGGCGAGGGCGAAGCCGGGCGGCGGCTGCGGCTCGCGCGCGCCGGGCGAACGGGTCACGTGGATGGCCACGATCTCGCCCAGGCGCGCTCCGCCCGCCGGGTAGCGGCGCAGCCCCGGTACGTAGTGCTCGAGCGGCGCGAGCTGGACCTGCCCGTTGAGCACCACGCCGCGGTCGGCCGTCGCCGGACCCATCGCGCGGGCGAGCGCCCGCCAGTCGTCGCGCTGGAGGCTCTCGTTCAGGCCGACCTGGACGTTCACGGCGATCGCCGTCGCGCACAGGGCGGCCGCCGCGATCAGGCCGGCGCGGCTCGTCGCGAAGCCCGCCGCGAGCGTCACCGCGGCCGGCACCAGCGCCGCGATCGCGTTGCGCGGGAACAGGTAGTCGAAGCCGGCGAGCGCGAGCGCGAGCGGCACCGCGAGCGTCACGCCCACGAGCGCGGCAAGCCCGAGCGCGCGCCGGCGGTCCTGCGCCGGGGCGCGCCAGAGCAGGAGCAACGCGGCCGCCACGAGCACCCCGGCCAGCGGCCCGAGCCCGGGCGTGGGCGTGCCGAGCTCGCCGGTCACGAACTTCTTCGGCAGGTCCGTGACCCGGTCGCCGAGCGAGATGCTCTCGATGAACTCGGTGTGGCCGCTCGCGCGCTGGTCGAGCGCGAGCGGCGCCAGCGCGACGCCGACGGCGGCCACCGCGGCCGACGCAGCGACCGAGGCGCGGTCGCGGCGCGTCCACACGAGCCAGAGCCCCATCGGGGCGACCATGAAGGCGGCGAAGTAGTGCGTGAGGACCGCGAGCGCCGAGCACAGCGCCCAGGGCCAGACCCGGCCGCGGAGGAAGAACAGCAGCGCGGCGCCGGTGAGCAGCACGAGCAGCGCGTAGGCGCGCGCCTCCTGCGAGTACCAGACGAGCCACGGGTTGACCGCGACGAGCGCCGCCGCCGTGAGCGCGACCGCCGGCCGGAACAGCTCGCGCCCCGCCAGGTAGGCCACCGGCACCGTCGCGATCCCGAACAGCGCCGACAGCGAGCGCAGCGCACCCTCGCCGTCGCCCGTGACCTTCTCCCAGAGCCAGGCGAGGGCGTAGTACAGGTGCGGCGTGCTCTCGGTCTCGCGGACGCCCTTCAGCATCCCCGCGAGGTCCTCGTTCACGAGGTTGACCGTGAAGACCTCGTCGAGCCAGTAGCTCTGGTGACCGATCCGCCAGAAGCGCAGCGCCGCGGCCAGGACGACCAGCCCGAGCAGCGCGCGGCGGATGTCGCGGCTAGTCACGCCGCGCGACGATATTCAGCCGCACGTAGTCGAGCTCGGGCTCGGCGCCCATCCGCTCGGTGACCGCGTCGAGATAGGCGTCGCGCAGGTCCTCCGGCAGGCGCGGCAGGTGGTAGCCGAGGCAGACCGTCGCGATGAAGTCGCGCGGCTCGTCGGGGTGCACGGGCCACTCCTGGAGCCACGCCTCGGCGCTCGCGAATCCGGCGCGCTCGAGGCGCTCGCGCGTGACGTCCGGGCCCGCGAAGTTCCAGGGGCCCTCCCAGGCGCCGAGGTGCTCGGCGAACGGCGGCCGCGAAGCGACCTCCGCCGCCAGCCCGTGGAAGCGCTCGATGTTGCCCTCGCCCCCGCACTGCGCGACCATCCGCCCGCCTGGCCTCAGCGCGTCGTGCATGCGGCGGAAGAGCAGGTCGTGGTCGGGCACCCAGTGGAAGACGGCGTTCGAGAAGACCGCGTCGACCGGCTCGTCGAGCACGAGCTCCTGGAGGTCGGCCTGGAGCACGGTGGCACGGTCGGCGAGCTGCCGGCGGGCGTGCTCGACCATCGACGGCGCCGCGTCCACCGCGATCACGCGGCCGCGCGGGAGGCGCTCGATCAAGAGCTCGGTCACGCCGCCGCTGCCGCAGCCGGCGTCCAGGACGGTCTCGTCGCCGCGCAGCTCGAGGCGGTCGAGCACCTGCTCGGACCACTCGCGCTGCGGCCCCGAGACGCGGGCGTAGGTGCTCGCGTCCCAGTCGCGCGCCGTCACAGCGCCGTCGTGACGGGGCCGCTGCGCTCGCGCTCGGCCTCGTAGGCGTCGATCGCGGCGGCGCTCTCGAGCGTGACGCCGATGTCGTCCAGACCGTTGAGGAGCCGGTGGCGGATCTCGGCGTCGATCTCGAACGGCAGCTCGCGGCCGGCGAACCGCACCGCCTGCCCCTCGAGGTCGATCTCCGCCTCGCCCGCCTCCATCAGCGCGCGCACGTCGTCCTCGGCCAGCACCACCGGCAGCAGCCCGATCTTGGTGCAGTTCGAGTAGAAGATGTCCGCGAACGACGGGGCGACGATCGCCCTGAAGCCGTAGTCCTCGAGCGCCCACGGCGCGTGCTCGCGCGAGGACCCGCAGCCGAAGTTGCGGCCGGTGGCGAGGATCGGGTTGCGCGGCAGCTCCCAGCCCGGCTCCTTGGCCCAGTCGTAGAACAGGAACTCGCCGAAGCCGGTCCGCTCCACGCGCTTGAGGAACTGCTTGGGGATGATCTGGTCGGTGTCGACGTCGCTGCGGTCGAGCGCGGTGACGCCCCCGGAGATCGTGCGGACGGGGTCCATGGCTACTCCCACTCCCTGATGTCGACGAAGCGCCCCTCGACGGCCGCGGCGGCGGCCATCTGCGGGGAGACGAGGTGCGAGCGGGCGCCGCGCCCCTGGCGCCCCTCGAAGTTGCGGTTCGACGTGGAGGCCACGCGCTCGCCCGGGGCGGCGATGTCGGGATTCATCCCGAGGCACATCGAGCAGCCCGCCGAGCGCCAATCGAAGCCCGCGGCGCGGAAGACCTCGTCCAGGCCCTCCCGCTCGGCCTGCGCCTTGACCTGCTGCGAGCCGGGCACGACCATCGCCACGAGGTCGCCGCTGACCTTGCGGCCCTTCACCACCTCGGCGGCGGCGCGCAGGTCGCCGATCCGCGAGTTCGTGCACGAGCCGATGAAGATCCGGTCGAGGCGGATGTCCTGGATCGGGGTGCCGGGGCGCAGGTCCATGTAGCGGAGCGCGCGCTCCTCGCCCTCGCTGCTGGGCTCCGGCACGCTGGCGGTCACCGGCGCGACCATCTCGGGCGTCGTGCCCCAGGTGACCTGCGGCTCGAGGGCGCCGGCGTCGACCTCGATCTCGGTGTCGAAGCGGGCGCCGTCGTCGGTGCGCAGCGCGCGCCACTCGTCTACCGGCAGCGGGTCGGGCGCCGCCAGCCGGCCCTCGATCCACTCGAAGGTCGTCTCGTCGGGCGCGATCATCCCCGCGCGGCCGCCGCCCTCGATCGTCATGTTGCAGATCGTCATCCGGCCCTCCATCGAGAGCGCCTCGACCGCCGGGCCGGCGAACTCGATCGCGTGGCCGACGCCGCCGGAGACGCCCATCTGCCCGATCGTGCCGAGGATCAGGTCCTTCGCGGTCACGCCGTAGCCGAGCTCGCCGCTGTAGAGGATCCGCATCGAGCGCGGCTTGGGCTGGCCCAGCGTCTGGGTGGCGAGCACGTGCTCGACCTCGCTCGTGCCGATGCCGAAGGCCAGCGCCCCGAACGCCCCGTGGGTGGCGGTGTGCGAGTCGCCGCACACGACGGTCATCCCGGGCTGAGTGACGCCCAGCTCGGGGCCGATCACGTGCACGATGCCCTGGTGGTCGGAGCCGATCGAGTAGATCGGGATGCCGAACTCGCGCGCGTTGCGCTCGAGCGTCTCGACCTGGACGCGGCTGAGGCGGTCGCGGATCTGGGCGGCCGCGGTCGACCCGTCGGTCGGCACGTTGTGGTCGGCGGTCGCGAGCGTGCGGTCCGGCCGGCGCACCTTGCGCCCCGCGAGGCGCAGGCTCTCGAACGCCTGGGGCGAGGTGACCTCGTGGACCATGTGGAGGTCGATGTAGATGAGGCCGGGCGCGACCTCGTGCGCCTCCCAGATCTTGTCGAACATCGTCTTGGCCATCGGTCTAGCTCCTTCTCAGTCCGGCCGTGACCACGGCCATGAAGCGGGCCTCGGCGCGGCCCGGGTTCTCGAAGTGATGGGGGAGGTCGGCGTCGAAGGTCACGCTGTCGCCCTCCGCCAGGTCGTACGCAGTGCCGGCGCACACGAGGCTCACGCTCCCCCTGAGCACGACGGCGGTCTCGCGGGAGCCGGCCTCGTGCAGCGGCGGGTCGCCCTCTCCCCCGGTCACCGCGCCCGGAGCGAGGGTGTGGCGCGAGACCTCGGCGCGCTGACCCGGGAGCTCGGGGGTGAGCAGCTCGTAGGCGTGCCCGTCGGCGCGCGCCGCGCCGGAGCGGCGCTGGTCGCGGCGGATGACGGTCACGCCCTCGCTCTCGTCGAGGCGGAGGAGCTGGGAGAGGCTCAGCTCGAGCCCGCTCGCGATCTTCTGGGCGACGGCGAGCGTCGGGCTGGTCTCGCCCCGCTCGACCTGGCTGAGCATCGGCGCGCTCACGCCCGCCCGCTCGCCCAGGTCCCGCAGGCTCAGGCCCATCGACTCGCGCAGGCCGCGGATGCGCGGGCCGACCGCGATGGCGTCGGCGGGCTCGGGCGCTGCGCGGGTCGCTGTCGTCATCTCCCTGCGTACGTTATCACGTACGCTCGTACGTCATCGGCACCAGTCTACCCACGCTCGGAACAGTTAGCTAGTCCATAGGGTCCCTAAGTGTTCCGAGCGTCGTGGCTCGGCATCGAGGCCGGTCGGCGGCGAGGCGCTAGAGCGCCTCGCGGAGCAGCGCGCGCAGCTCGTCCGCGCCCGGAGGGTTCGGCGTGTTGCCCAGGTCGGGCCGCTCCAGGGCGGCCTCGACCACCGCGTCGACCTGGCTCTCGTCCATGCCCAGCTCGCCGAGGCGGCGCGGGCCCGCCAGCGACGCCAGCTCCGCGACCCGCGCCGGGACCGCCGCCGGGTTGCGCGCGCCGAGCCCGAGCGCTTCGCCCAGCTTCGTGATCGCCGGCGTGGCTCGCTCCAGCATCGCCTCGAGCGTGAACGGCAGCAGCACCGCGTACGCGCCCGCGTGGGAGATCCCGGTCACCCGCACCAGCGTCTGGCCGAGCAGGTGGTGCAGCGCGAAGCCCGCCGACCCGACCGCGTAGCCGGCGAGGATCGAGCCGAGCGCCAGCTCGGGCCGCGCCTTCGCCTCGTCGCCGGCCTCGAGGCCGCGGGCCAGGTGCTCGGCCGCGCGCAGCGCCGCGCCCTCCGCGATCGGGTTCGCCATCGGTCCGTAGAGCGCCTCGGCCGCGTGCGCCAGGGCGTTCATCGCGCTCGCGGCGCGCGCCGCCGGCTCCTGCGAGGCCATCAGCTCGGGGTCGGCGATCACGACCGAGGGCCGCACGAGGTTCCAGGACTCGACCCCGGCGGGCATCCGGTGGATCGCCGTCATCGGGGCGCCGGACAGCGTGGTCGGCACGGCGGCGACGGATAGCGAGTCCGCCCCGGCGATGCCCTTGGCGGCATCGATCACGCGGCCGCCGCCGAGTGCGACGAGCGGCCTGCCCCCGACCCGCTCCCGTACGCTCGCGGCGGCCTCCGGAACCGGCCCCGCCGGCACGTGGAGCACCTCGCCGGCCGCCTCGCCCAGCTCCGGCCACTGCCCCTGCGCGCGCTCGGTCGTGAGGAGCGCGAAGCCCCCGGGCAGCCCGTCGAGCGCGCGCGGCCCGAACCGGACGACCCGCTCCCCGTCGCGGAAGGTGAACTCCACTAGGGGGTCGGGACCGCGGCGGGCTCGGGATCGGCCGGCTCGGCCTCGCGCGCCAGCACGTTCGAGAGCGCGCGCAGGTACGCCTTGCCCGACGCCTCGAGGATGTCCGTGGAGACGCCCGTGCCGGAGGCGAGCTCGCCGTCCAGCTCGATCAGGACGTTGACCTCGCCGAGCGCGTCGCGGCCGCCGGTGACCGCGCTGACGTGATACTCGCGTAAGCGCGCCTCGTGGTTGGTGGCGGCGTTGATCGCGCTGAAGAACGCGTCGACCGGGCCGTCGCCGGTGAAGCTGCCCTCGGCGAGCTGCCCGTTCGGCAGCCGCACGATCACGGTCGCGAGCGGCGCGCGCGTGGACGACGCCTCCACCTCGAATGACTCGAGCGCGAACGACGTCGGCGACTGGCGCATCTCGTCGGAGACGATCGCCTCGAGGTCCAGCGCGGTGACCTTCTTCTTCTTGTCGGCGATGTCCTTGAAGCGGCGGAACGCGGTGTTGAGCGCCGCGCCCTCCACCTGGAAGCCGAGCTCCTCGAGCGCCTTGCGCAGGGCGTGGCGGCCCGAGTGCTTGCCGAGCACGATCGAGTTCGCCTCGAGGCCGATCGTCTCGGCGTCCATGATCTCGTACGTGGTGCGCTCCTTGAGCACGCCGTCCTGGTGGATGCCGGCCTCGTGCGCGAACGCGTTGCGGCCCACGATCGCCTTGTTGGGCTGCACGTTGTAGCCGGTGAGCCGCGAGATCATCCGGCTCGTCCGCGCGATCTCGCGCGTCTCGATGCCGGTCCACAGCCCAACGCTCGACTCGCGCGTGTGCAGCAGCATCACGATCTCCTCGAGCGAGGCGTTGCCGGCCCGCTCGCCGATCCCGTTGACGGCGCACTCGACCTGGCGGCAGCCCGCCGTGAGCCCCGCGAACGAGTTGGCCACGGCCAGGCCGAGGTCGTTGTGGCAGTGCACCGAGACGACGACGTCGCGCAGGTCCGGCACGAGCCGGTAGAGCTCCTCGAACATCGCGGCGTACTCGTGGGGCATCGTGTAGCCGACCGTGTCGGGCACGTTGATCGTCGTGGCGCCCTCGTCGATCGCGATCTGCACCACCTCGGCCATGAACTCGACGTCGGAGCGCGACCCGTCCTCGGGCGAGAACTCGACGTCGGCGGTGTACTGCCGCGCGTGGGCGACGGCGGCGCGCGCCTGGCCCTTCACGTCCTCGCGCGTGGTCTGCAGCTTGCGCTCGATGTGGATGTCGCTGGTGGCGATGAAGGTGTGGATGCGCGGCCGTGCGGAGTCCTTGACGGCGTTCCAGGCGGCGTCGATGTCCTGGAACGCGGTGCGCGCCAGGCCGCAGATGACGGGCCCCTCGACCTCGCGGGCGATCGCCTGAACGGACTCGAAGTCGCCCGGCGAGGTGATCGGGAAGCCGGCCTCGATGACGTCCACGCCGAGCCGCGCGAGCTGGTGCGCGATCTCGACCTTCTCCTGCCTG
>DASVWC010000098.1:0-80373 GCA_036389835.1 Thermoleophilaceae bacterium
AGCTCGCCGGCGGCGGGCTGCGCGAGGGCGTCGTGATGGAGCAGCTCGCGCGGCTTGCGGGTACGCCGCCTTCACATGCCGATCACCCGCACGAGCCGCCCGCGTAGTCTGATCTCGAAGGACGCGTCCGCGCAATGACCACCTCAGACGCCGACATCCGCGTGCAGGAGTCGATCCGCACGGTCGCGCCCGCGCCCGAGCGCCCGGTGCCCGAGGACCTCGACCTGCACGACAAGTCGCTGTACTTCGGGCGCGAGCTGTCGTGGCTGGAGTTCAACGACCGCGTCCTCCAGCTCGCCGAGGACGAGTCGATGCCGCTGCTCGAGCGCGCGAAGTTCCTCGCGATCTACCAGTCCAACCTCGACGAGTTCTTCATGGTCCGCGTGGCGGGCCTGCACGACCAGGTCGACGCCGGGATCGACGCGCCCGGGAGCGACGGGCTCACGCCTGCCGAGACGATCGACTGCGTCGCCGCGCGCGTGAAGGAGCTGGGCGAGCGGCACTCGCGGCAGTGGGCCGAGGGCGTCCTGCCCGAGCTGGCCGAGAACGGGATCAGGATCGTGACGTGCGAGGCCTGCGAGGACGCTGAGCTCGAGGCGGTCGAGCGCGTCTTCCGCGACCAGATCTTCCCGGCGCTCACCCCGCTCGGGGTGGGACCGGGGCGGCCGTTCCCGTACATCTCGAACCTCTCCCTGAGCCTGGCCGTGTGGTTGCGCGACCCGGTGACCGAGACCGAGAGCTTCGCCCGCGTGAAGGTGCCGAAGGAGGTCCTCCCGCGCTTCGTGCCGATCGGCGACGGCGTCTGCGTGCCGCTCGAGAACGCGATCGCGCGCCACCTCGACCAGCTCTTCCCGGGGATGGAGATCGTGAGCCACGACGTGTTCCGCGTGGCGCGCGACGCCGACTTCACGGTCTCCGACGAGGCCGATGACCTGCTCGAGGCCGTCGAGCACGAGCTGCGCCAGCGCCGCTTCGGCGAGGTCGTGCGGCTCGAGGTCGGCGACACGATGGAGGACGACCTGCGCGAGCGGCTGGTCCAGTGGCTCCAGGTGGAGGAGCGGCAGGTCTACGACGTCGCCGGGATGCTCGACCTGACCGACCTCTGGGAGCTCCACGACCTCGACGGTCACTCCGACCTGCGCGAGCCGTCGCACTCGCCGGTCACGCCGGTCGCGTTCCAGGCCGAGGAGGGCGAGCGCGCGGACGTCTTCGGCGCGATGCGCCAGGGCGACGTGCTCGTCCACCAGCCCTACGAGTCCTTCTCGGCGACCGTGATCCGCTTCGTGGAGCAGGCCGTGGAGGACCCGGACGTGCTCGCGATCAAGCTGACCGTCTACCGCACCGACGACGAGTCGTCGCTGATACCCGCCCTGATCCGCGCCGCGGAGCGCGGCAAGCAGGCGGTGTGCATGCTCGAGCTCAAGGCCCGCTTCGACGAGCGCCGCAACATCGGCTGGGCGCGCGCGCTGGAGGAGGCGGGCGCGCACGTGGTCCACGGCGTGCCCGGCCTCAAGACGCACGCCAAGGCGCTGCTCGTCGTCCGCCGCGAGGGCGACGGCGTGCGCAACTACGTGCACGTCGGCACCGGCAACTACAACGCCAAGACCGCCCGGCTGTACGAGGACTTCGGCCTGTTCACCACCGATCGCGACCTGACCGCCGACGTGGCCGACCTGTTCAACTCGCTCACCGGCTACGCGCGCCCGCAGGAGTTCCGCAAGGCGCTCGTGTCGCCGCAGTACCTGCGCGAGGGGATCGTCGGGGAGATCGAGCGCACCGTGGAGGCCCACGAGAACGGCGACGACGCGCGGATCGTCATGAAGATGAACTCGCTCGTGGACGCGCGCTGCATCCGCGCGCTCTACCGCGCCTCGCAGGCCGGGGTGCAGGTGGACCTCAACGTGCGCGGGATCTGCCGGCTGCGCCCGGGCGTCGAGGGCGTGAGCGAGAACATCCGCGTGGTCTCGATCGTCGGGCGCTTCCTGGAGCACTCGCGGATCTACGGCTTCCATCGCGGCGAGGAGAGCCGCTACTTCATCGGGTCCGCCGACCTGATGCCGCGCAACCTCGACAGCCGCGTCGAGCTCGTGGTGCCGGTCGAGGCACCCGAGCTGCAGGCCGAGCTCGAGGACACGCTCCAGCGCTGCTTCGCCGACGACACCTTCGCGTGGGTGCTGGACTCCGACGGCTCGTGGCAGCGGCGCACGCGGGGCGAGCGCAGCGCGCACGCGGAGCTGGCCGAGCGCGCCCACGAGCGGGCCGCCGGCGCGCTCGACGCCTGACCAGACCCGCCCTGGACGGATGTACGTGGCGAGCCACGGACATCGGACCGATAGTGGTCGCAGGCATGCGTCCCTCCCTCAGAGAGCGCCTCGGCTTCGCCGAGGCCGCGTATCCGTCCGGCGAGGGCTGCGCCGAGCGCGGCATGATGGCCCGCTCGCTGATGTACCTGTTCACGGCGGGCGGCGCGATCACCGCGGCCTCGCTGCTGTTCTCGCCGAGCGACGCCCACGAGACGCGCATCGCGATCACCGCCGGCGCCGCGTTCGGCCTCGCGGTGGCCGTGTTCTTCGCGTACGACCGGCTCCCGCTCTGGGGCTTCCAGGCGTTCCTGCTCGCGGGCACCGTGCTGGTCGAGTGGGCGGTCTACTCGAGCAGCGAGACCACCAGCCCGTACGCGATGTTCTACTTCTGGATCGCGATCTACGCGTTCTACTTCCTCAGCCGGGCCCGCGCGCTGCTGCAGATGGGGGGCATAGCGCTGGCGTACTCGGCCACGCTGGTCGTCCGCGACGACCTCGCCACCACGCCGGTGCTGCACTGGGCGGTCGTGACCTCCACGCTCGTGGTGGCCGGCGCGCTGATCGGCGTCCAGCGAAACCACGTCGACCGGCTGATCGCCCGGCTCTCGGACGCCGCGCGCACCGACAGCCTCACGAGCCTGCTCAACCGCCGCGGATTCGAGGAGCTCTACGAGACCGAGCTCGAGCGCGCGCGCCGCAGCGGCCGCCCGCTCAGCGTGATCGTCGGCGACCTCGACGCCTTCAAGGCGGTCAACGACCGCTTCGGCCACGCCGCCGGCGACCGCGCGCTGGAGCGGCTCAGCGAGATCCTCCAGACGGTCAAGCGGCGGATCGACACCGCGGCGCGCGTGGGCGGCGAGGAGTTCGCCGTGATCGCGCCCGACACCGACCACCACGCGGCCTACATCCTCGCCGAGCGCATGCGCCGCGAGGTTCGCGACGCCTTCGCGTCCGAGCCGTTCCACCTGACCATCTCGCTCGGCATCGCCACCTTCCCGCGCCACGGCGCCACGGCGGAGTCGCTGATCGGCGGCGCGGACGAGGCGCTGTACGCGGCCAAGAAGCTGGGCCGCGACCGCACGGTCGTCTACAACCCCGAGCTCGCCGACTCGCTGCTCGCGGCGACCGGCCAGCCGACGCCGCGCTCAGAGCGCCACAGCACCACGGTGCTGGCGCTCGCCGAGGTGATCGACATCCGCGACCAGGGCACCGCCGCGCACTCGGAGACGGTCGGGCGCTACGCGGGCGCCATCGCCCGCGAGCTGGGCCTCGGCTCCGACCTCGTCGAGCGCGTGCGCTTCGGCGGGATCGTGCACGACGTCGGCAAGATCGGCATCCCCGACTCGGTCCTGCGCAAGCCGGGCTGGCTGTCGGAGGAGGACTGGCGCGAGATGCGCCGCCACCCCGAGATCGGCGCGCGCATCCTGCGCGGCGCGAACCTCGACGACATCGGCGAGTGGGTGCTCGCCCACCACGAGCGCCCCGACGGGAAGGGCTACCCGCAGGGGCTCAGCGGCGGCGACATCCCGCTCGAGGCGCGGATCCTCGCGGTGGCCGACGCCTACGAGGCGATGACGAGCGACCGCGTGTACCGCCCGGCGCTGACCTCGCAGGTCGCGCGCGAGGAGCTGCTGCGCTGCGCCGGCTCCCAGTTCGACGGCCGCGTGGTGGACGCCTTCCTGACGGTGCTGGACCGCGAGGACGCCGTCCGCGAAGTCCCGGTCGCGTCCTAGCGCGACCGCCTCAGGCGAGCAGCCCCAGGTCGCGCGCGCGGACGACCGCGTCCGCCCGGTTGCGCGCCTGCATCTTGCGGTAGAGGGCCGTGGTGTGGTCCTTGATCGTGTTGGTGGAGAGCGTGAGCGACTGGGCGATCTCGCGGTTGGTCGCGCCGGCGCCGATCAGCTCGAGCACCTCGAGCTCGCGCCGTGTCAGCAGGCCGCGCGGCGTGTCGGACTCGGCCGCGAAGAGGCTCATGCCGAGCGCGACCGTGCGGATCGCGCCGGCGATCTCGCGCCCGCGCCAGGTGGCCGGCACCGTTCCGTCGGCCCCGGCGTTGCGGGCCCTCTGCCTCGAGATCGGCTCGGTCGCGACGATCAGGACGCGCAGCGCGGCCGACTCCGCGCGCAGCGCCGCGCACAGCTCGGCCGCGCGGTGCACTGGCAGGCCCGCTCCGAGCACCGCGACCTGCGGCCTGAGGCTGCGCACGATCGCCAGCGCCTGCGCGGGGCTGCTCGCGCCGAGCAGGCGCTCCACCCACGGCTCGCCGTCGAGCAGCTGCCTGAACCCGAGCTGGACGACGTCGCGGCCGTCCACGAGCAGGACGCGCGTGCGGATGTGGGGGCCTCTCGTCACGAGCGCCACGGTGCCACGTCCTCCCGCCGCCGCGCGAGCAGAATCCCCCGGCTGACCGAGCGCCCGCCACCCGCGCAGCCCCGCGCCGCGCCCCGCTGACCCCCCGCCCGGGGGCCGGAGCCGGACCGGCGGGCCGTCCGCCGCGCCGGTCGCGGTTGCCGCTACCCTCGTCGGCGCAGCGGGCGTAGCTCAGTTGGTTAGAGCGCCGGCCTGTCACGCCGGAGGTCGCGGGTTCGAGTCCCGTCGCTCGCGCTCGCGGGGCTGCAAACCGTCGGATTCCTGCGTCCTCGGTCGCTCGCGTGCATTCGCACGCCACGCTCCCTGCGTCCTTGGACTCCTCGGTTTTCGCCCCGCGCGTGTTCCTCACGAGGTTTGACCAGGATCGGCTGACCGCTTAGGCTCGATCTACCGGACAAAGGCGGTCGGTCATGGGCTGGGTCAAGAGGATCGTGGTGGGGGCATCGGCTGTCGCGACGGTCATGCTCCTCGTGTCGCACTTCACCCGAGACGATGGCAGCGTGGGCGACCTCGCCGTCGGGTTCGCCCTGGTCTTCGCGGTGATCCTGCTCGGCGGCTCCCTGCTCGCGCTCGTCGTCCATTCCGTCCCGCGTCGCTGGCGGGCGCTCGTGCTCGCATCGACCCTCCTCCCCGCGCTCGCCGCGGGTGGAGCGCTCGGGCTGCCGGAGTCGGCGATCCACCTCTCCGACGACGCCGAGTGGGCCTACCGGGCGGGACGCGAGATCTCCGTCGCGGCGCTCGTGGTGGCCGCCGCCCTGTCCGCTGTGGTCGCGCGCGGTCACGGCCACCGGGTCGCGGCGATCGCGGGGACCGCGGTGTTGACGTTTGCGATTGGCGCCGTCGCGCGCGACCTCCTCGCGCGCGATCAGCAGCCGTCGTGGTGCTACGCGGACGAGGTCGAGGTCTTCCCGGACGGTGGCGTCGCGACCTCGGGCGAGTACGACGACTGCACGGTGCTCCTCCCCGCGCGGAAAACGTAGCGCCCGGCGCCGGCCTCAACCCGCGCCAGAATCCGGACGACCCCTCGCATCACGGGATCACCAAGCGCCGCCACGCTCGAGGACTCCCGATGGCGCACGTGCATCCTTATGCCGTCACCTGGGCTTGGTGGATACGTTGCCTCTAGGGAAGCGGCGACCGACGCAGGGCGCGCTCGCTCAGGCGCTCGCGTCTGAACGCCTGGTTGGCCGTCTCGCCCCGCCGGCCGGCTGCGCGCTTCAGGTAGTCCCAAGGGTCATCAGCATCGCGACCGACCGTCGCAAGCCGCCATACCTGTGGACGATCCGGGCGGCTGCGCTGGCAGATGTTGGAGATGTGGGCGAAGACGAGCCCGGTCGCCTTGATCGGGTCGTGCCCGGCGGCCGCGGCGACGACGAGCGTGAGCTTCGTCTGGCAGAGCACGGATAGCTCGCGCGGCAGGCTGAGCATCCGAACGTCGGTCGTGATTAGGCCATCCCACGGTCGCTCGTCGGTGTGGAGCGCGAGCAGGACCTCCCAGTCGTCCAGCGTCGCCATCGCCGGGTGCACGTCGGCGATCGGGACGAGCTCCGCGTCAGCTTCGAGCCAGTCGCGGAGGCTGTCGACGATCGGCTGCGGGAAGTTCTGATCGAGCGCGAAGAGGCGCGGCATCGCCGGCTCCCGCGTCAGGCGGCCAGGGCGAGGTCAGGCTGGAGCTGGCTCTCGAGGTCGAGCGCCTGCTCCACGTCAGCCGCCTGAATGACGGGGTACAGGCGCATGATCTTGGCGGTGGTCAGGCGGCGGCGGTGAAGCGCGGCGAGCGCCTCGGTCCCGATGCGGGTGCGGTGTACGTGCGGCGCGCCAGCGAGCTTGCCGGGGACGATCCGGAGACGTGGACGTGGAGCTACGAGATCGGGGCCGCGCTGGGTCTCGCCGATCTCGAACGGCCGCAGTACGTCGAGCAGCTCGGCGTCGAGCACCTCCTGGCCGCCAAGCTCGGACGCCTGACCGCTCGGATCGAGCACGATCTTTCCCGCGCGGTCGACGCCTACGTTCGGACTCCGGTCGTCGGTCCAGAGCTCGAGATCGAGCTCCGCGAGCGCCCGGAGCGCGTTGCGCACGGCCTTCATGGCGGTCGCCGGCACGTCGTGTCCGTCAGGGGCGGGCTTGGTTGCTCGCAGCCACGCGATGGTCCGCAGGCCGAGCAGGTCGCTGTAGGACCACAGCTTGACCCGCTCCCGCGATACGCTCGGCACGAGGATCTCCTCACGCGCCCAGTAGTGCACGGTGGACTTCGGCACGCCGGACAGGGCGGCGGCGCGGTCGGCCGGATAGGCGCCTCGGGGATCCATACGTCCAGTATCGCGGGCGATCATGACGCGTGTCGAGTCCTCACGCGGCCGACGGAAGGATGCTCGCACGCGGGGGCAGCGGACGCAGGCCAGCGGCCTCGCGGGCCCACTCGACGAGCCGACGTAGCGCGACCGGTCGAGGCGCCGGCCGAGTTCCTCAGGTCCCTGGCCACGGCACGATCCTAGGAGCCCGTTGACCCCGCCCGCAGCGGGGCAATAGGGTCCGCTCGAACCCGGTGAGAGGAGTGCCCATGGCCAGCGGGGCCGACGTGATCCGAGAGGCCTACGACGCGTTCGCGCGCGGTGACATCCCGGGGGTGCTCGAGCTGGTCTCCGACGACGTGGAATGGACGGTCGCCGAGGTGCTCGTCCAGGGCGGGAGCTGGCAGGGCAGGGACGGCGCCGGCCAGTTCTTCCAGGGGCTGGGTGAGAAGTACGAGGAGCTGTCGGTCGACATCCACGACCTGGTCGACGGCGGCGATCGCGTGGTCGGCGTAGGCGTCGGCCGCGGGAAGCGCCGCGACGGCGGCCCGGTCGAATACGGGTTCGCGCACGTCTTCACGGTCAGCGAAGGGAAGGTCACGCGCTTCCGCGAGTACGCGGACCGCGCGGTCGACTGAGGCGGCCGGCGCGCCGGCACGGCGCCGGGAGACGTAGGGTTCCCGGCCCATGGCGAGCGCGCCCGACATCGACGCCGCGCGCGAGGCCGTCGCGTCCGCCGCGCGGCGGCTCGCCGGCGAGCGGCTCGTGCTGGGCACGTCCGGCAACGTGAGCCTGCGCGCGGGCGACGCGGTGGCCGTCAGCCCGACCGGCGCCAAGCTGGCCGCGCTCGAGGCCGGGTCGGTGGCGGTGGTCGACCTCGACGGGCAGCAGATCGAGGGGCCGCTCGCGCCGACGTCTGAGCTCGGGCTGCACCTCGGCATCCACGCCGAGCGCGGCGACGGGGCGGTCGTGCACACCCACTCGCCGTTCGCGACGGCGCTCTCCTGCGTGGTCGACGAGCTCCCCGCGGTGCACTACGAGATGCTGCGCTTCGGCGGCGCCGTGCGCGTCGCCCCGTACGCGACGTTCGGGTCGGAGGAGCTGGCGGCCCACGTGCACGCGGCGCTCGAGGGCCGCACCGCCGCGCTGATGGCCAACCACGGCTCGGTCGTGACCGGCGCCGGCATGGACTCCGCCGTCGAGCTGACGCTGCTGCTCGAGTGGGCCTGCGAGGTCTACTGGCGAGCGCGGGCGCTCGGCACCCCGCGCACGCTGGGCGACGACGACCTGCGCGCGGTCGTGGAGCAGGTGGCCGCGCTGAGCTACGGGACGACACGGGAGGTCGATCGATGAGCGAGATGGACGCCGTCTGCCTGGGCGCGCACGTGCTGGACGTGCTCGCGCGCCCGGTCACCGAGATCCCCGAGGGCCAGGGCGGCGCTCTCGTCGAGGAGATCCGCATGGCGCCGGCGGGCTCGGCGGGCGGCACCGCCGTCGTGCTCGCCAAGCTCGGCGCGCGCGTGACCAGCGCGGGCGCGATCGGCCGGGACCCGCTCGGCGACGCGCTGGTGACCCTGCTCGAGCGCTGGGGCGTGGACCCGAGCGGCCTGGCGCGCAAGGCCGAGGTGCAGACGTCCGCGTCGGTGCTCCCGATCCGGCCGAACGGCGACCGGCCCGCGCTGCACGTGATCGGCGCCAACGGCTCCCTCACCGAGGACGACGTGCCGTGGGACGCGATCGAGTCCGCCACGCACGTGCACCTGGGCGCGCCCGAGATCGCCGGCCCCGAGCTGTGCGCGAAGGTGCTCGAGCGGGCGCGCGCGGGGGGCGCCGTGACGTCGGCCGACATGCTCGCGCCCGGCGAGCCGGGGATCCGCGACTGGGTCGCCCCGGCGCTCGCGCAGGTGGACCACCTGCTCGTGAACGAGGAGCAGGCGTGCGGGCTGGTGGAGGAGAGCGACGTGGCCGCCGCCTGCGCGAAGCTGCGCGCGCTGGGGCCCGGCGTGGTGGCGGCCACGCTCGGCGCGGAGGGCGCGATCGTGGTCTCCGGCGACGGCGAGGAGCGCGTCTCCGCCTACGAGGTCGAGGTTGTGGACACCTCGGGCTGCGGCGACGCGTTCAGCGCCGGCTACCTGCGCGGCCTGGCGGGGGGCCGCCCGCTCGGCGAGGCCGCGTCGCTCGGATGCGCGGCGGCGACATTCGTGGCCGGCGGGCTCGGCAGCGACGCGGGCGAATTCGACCTGGCCGCCGCGGAGCGGTTGGCCTTCGGGGGGTGACCGGATGGACCTGACGGGGAAGCGGGCGCTGGTGACGGGGGCGACCGGGGGGTTGGGCCAGACGATCGCGCGGGCGCTGCACGCCGGCGGGGCGACGGTCGTGCTGAGCGGCCGGCGGGCGGAGCTGCTTGAGCAGACGGTGAGCGAGCTCGGCGAGCGCGCCGAGGCGCTGCCGGCCGACCTGGCGAGCGACGACGACGTGCGCGGCCTCGGCGAGCGCGCCGGCGCGGTGGACGTGCTCGTGGCGAACGCCGGCCTCCCGGGCTCCGGCGAGCTCCTGGAGTACACGCCGGAGCAGATCGACCGCGTGATCGACGTGAACCTCCGCTCGGCGATCCACCAGACCCGGGCGCTGCTCCCCGCGATGCTCGAGCGCGGCTCCGGCCACCTGATCTACATCTCGTCGATCTCCGGGAAGGTCGCGAGCCCGGCGGCGTCCCTGTACAACGCCACCAAGTTCGGCCTGCGCGGCTTCTCGCTCGCCATGCACGAGGAGCTGCTCGGCACCGGCGTGGGCTGCACGACGATCTTCCCCGGCTTCATCTCCGACGCCGGCATGTGGGCGGACACCGACCTCAAGCCGCCGCCCGGAGCCGGCACCCGCACCCCTCAGGACGTGGCGGACGCGGTGATGAAGGCGCTGCGCAAGAACCCGCGCGAGATCGACGTCGCGAGCGTGATGCTGCGCTCCGGCGGCTGGTTCAACGGCTTCGCGCCGGGGCTGGTGGCGGCGATCCAGCGCTCGGGCGGCGGCGGCGAGGTCAGCACGGGGCTGGCGGAGGCTCAGAAGTCGAAGCGGTGAGGGTGGCGCCGCCATCTCGCGCCCTCGGGGATAATTGAGCGGATGAGGCGCTCGGTCCTCCTGCTCGCCGCCGCCGCGGCGCTCGCGCTGCCGGCGCCCGCCGCCGCGGCCAAGCGCCCGCAGAGCCTGACCCTGAGCGTCGGCGCGCCCACCCAGACCCTCAGCGCCTGCGGCGCCGGCCACGCCACGAGCACGGCCGCGCGCGGCGCCAAGCTCGCCGCCGCCGTGCGCCTGGCCGAGCCGCCCGGCCTGCGCTGGGGCGGCCGCCGGGCGCGGCTGCTCGTGGACCGCTGCGAGGACGGCCGCTGGCGGCGCGTCAGCTCGGCTCGCTTCGGCACGCGCGGCCCGTACCGGCGCGTCCGCTCGTACCGGCTCGCGCTGCCCACCGGGGCGAGCGCCGACCTGCGCGTGCGGGCGACGGTCGCGGGCGACAAGCACCGGCGCGCCGCGAGCAGCCGCCCGGCGTACGTGCGCGTGGGCGTCGGCGAGCTCGTGGACGTGCCGCTCGGCTTCGAGGTCGACAACGTGAACCGCACGCGCGTGCCGTGCGAGCCCGACGGCAGGCGCTACCCGATCGCCGGCCACCTCGTCGCCCCGCGCGCGGCGATCGACCGCCCCGACCGCTCGGTCACGGTCTTCCTGCACGGGATCGAGGTCAGCAGCAGCTACTTCCGCTACCGCAGCGTGCCCGGCTACGACTTCCAGAATGAGATGGCCGAGCTCGGCCACGCGACGATCGTGTACGACCGCCTCGGGCACGGCGACAGCGGGCTGCCGCCGGCGGGGGCCACCTGCGTCGGCGCGCAGGCGGACGTCGCGCACCAGGTCCTCGACCTCGTGCGCTCCGGCGACTACAGCGCCGGCGGGGCGAAGGGCAGGGCGTTCCCCAGGGTCGCGCTCGGCGGCCACTCGTTCGGCTCGTACATGGCCGAGATCACCGCGATGACGTTCCGCAACCAGGACGTGCTCGTGCTGATGACGTTCGCCGCCGAGGGCATCGACGTGGCGCTGCTAGCCGACCGCCAGTCGCGCGGCGAGGCCGGTAGCTGCAACACCAGCGGCGGGCACGAGAAGAAGCCCGGCGGGCCGAGCGGCTACGCCTACCTCTGGCCCGATCGCGACATCTGGGGCAGCGACACCTTCTTCAACGCCGAGCCGGGGATCGTCGAGGAGAGCGAGGAGCGGGTGCGCGAGCGCAGCGCGTGCGGCGAGATCAACTCGGCGGTGCCGGCCGCCTTCACGGAGACGCCGCAGTACAACCAGATCACCACCCCGGTGATCATGATCTTCGGCCGCCAGGACCAGCTCTTCCCGCCGCCCGCCGGCGAGCGCCACCGCACGTTCTTCACGGGCAGCGACGACGTGACCTTCCACGAGATCGACCAGGCCGGCCACACGCTGATGCTCCAGCGCAGCGCACCCGAGTTCCGCCAGAAGCTGTCCGACTGGCTGCGTAAGCGCGGCTTCTAGCCGCGCTACTCGCGGACGCCGAGCGCCTCGCGCACGATGCGCGCCTGCTCGGTGCGGTGCGCCGCGGCGTAGCCCTCGCCCGGGCTGGCGCGGAGCTGGCGGCCGATGTACTCGTAGCCCACGCCCTCCGGCAGGATCCACGAGAGCCGCTGCTCCATGACGTTGCGCGCGCCCATGTTCTTCGGCTCCTCCTGGGCCCACACGACGGTCCTGAGCGACGGGTAGCTCTGCATCAGCTCGCGCAGCTCGTTCTCGGCGAACGGGTAGAGCAGCTCCACGCGCCCGACCGCCACGTGGTCGATCTCCGCGCGCGCGTCGTGGCCGACGAGGTCGTAGTACACCTTCCCCGAGCAGAGCACGAGGCGCGTGACCCTGTCGCGCTCGCCGGGCAGCGTCGGGTCGTCGAGCACCGGCTGGAAGCGGCTCTCGGCGAGCTCGTCGATCGACGAGGTGGCCGCCGGGTTGCGCAGCAGGCTCTTCGGCGTCATCACCACGAGCGGGCGGCGCTTCTGGATCAGCGCCTGGCGGCGCAGCAGGTGGAAGTACTGCGCGGGCGTGGTGCAGTTGGCCACGCGGATGTTGCCCTCGGCGCCGAGCTGGAGGAAGCGCTCGAGCCGCCCGCTCGAGTGCTCGGGGCCCGAGCCCTCGTAGCCGTGCGGCAGCAGCAGGGTGAGCCGGGTCGCCTGGCCCCACTTGGCTAGGCCCGAGACCATGAACTGGTCCACGATCACCTGCGCGCCGTTCACGAAGTCGCCGAACTGCGCCTCCCACAGCACGAGCGCCTCGGGCGCCTGGGCGCTGTAGCCGTACTCGAAGCCGAGGCAGGCGGTCTCCGACAGCGGGCTGTTGTGCAGCTCGAACGGGACCTCGGCCTTGGGCAGGTTCTGGATCGGCGTCCAGCGCTCGCCGGTCTGCGCGTCGTGGAGCACGAGGTGGCGGTGGCTGAAGGTGCCGCGCTCGGTGTCCTGGCCCGTGAGCCGGATCGGCACGCCGAGTGCGAGCAGCGACGCCCAGGCCAGCGACTCCGCGTGCGCCCAGTCGATGCCGGCCTCCTCGAGGCCCTTGCGGCGGCGCTCGAACAGCGGCTTGAGCTTGCGGTGCACGGTGAAGCCCTCGGGCACGCGCAGGAGCTGCTCGTTGAGCGCGCGCAGCGTGTCCGGGTGCACGGTCGTGTTCGGCTCCTGGCTGGCGGTGCGGTCGAGTTCGTGCTCCTGGGTGTCGGAGCCCTCCTGCATCGCCGCCTTCAGCTCGGCGTGCGAGTCGGCGAGGTCCCGGTAGGCCGACTCGGCGATCCCGTCGGCCTCCTCCTGGGTCACGATGCCCTGCGAGACGAGCCTGTCCGCGTAGAGCCTCCGGACCGGCGGGTGCGACTTGATCTTCTCGTACATGAGCGGCTGCGTGTAGGCCGGCTCGTCCTGCTCGTTGTGGCCGAAGCGGCGGTAGCCGATCAGGTCGATCAGCATGTCGCGGCCGAAGCGCTCGCGGAACGCCATCGCCAGGCGGACGGCGGCGATGCAGCCCTCCACGTCGTCGGCGTTCACGTGGATGATCGGCACGTCGAAGCCCTTGGCGAGGTCCGAGGCGTAGCGGGTCGAGCGCGCCTCGCTCGGGTCGGTGGTGAAGCCGACCTGGTTGTTGGTGATGATGTGGATCGTGCCGCCGGTGCTGTAGCCCTCGAGCGCCTGGAGGTTGAGCGTCTCCGCCACCACCCCCTGGCCCGGGAACGCGGCGTCGCCGTGGATCAGCACCGGCAGGACGACCGTCGGGTCGTGCGAGAGCTCGCGGCTGGAGCGGCTCGACTGGTCGGCGCGGGCGCGGCCCTCGACCACCGGGTCGATGAACTCGAGGTGGCTCGGGTTCGGCGACAGCGTGATCTTCACGTTGCGTCCCGACTCGGTCTTGTACGTCCCCGACGCGCCGTAGTGGTACTTCACGTCGCCGGTCCCGCCCGACGGCATCGCCGTGTCGGCCTCGAGGTTCTGCTCGCCCTCGAACTCGACCAGGATCGTGCGGTAGCCGCGCCCGACGGTGTGCGCGATCACGTTCAGCCGCCCGCGGTGGGCCATGCCGATCACGACCTCGCGCGCGCCGGCGGTCGACGCCAGCTCGACGGTCTCGTCGAGCATCGGCACGAGCATGTCGAGGCCCTCGATCGAGAACTGCTTGCGCCCGAGGAACGCCTTGTGGAGGTACTGCTCGAGCGCCTCGGTCTGCGAGAGCCGGGTGAGGAGGCGCTTGCGAAGCTCGGCGTTCGGCGGCCAGCGGTGGTCGCCCGACTCGATCACCTGCCGCAGCCATACGCGCTGCTTGTGGTCGGAGATGTGCTCGATCTCGTAGGCGATCGTGCCGCAGTAGGTGTCCTGGAGGTGGGGGAGCGCGTCGGCGAACGTCTCGCCGGGGACGGCCACGCGCAGCACCGAGGCCGGGATCTGGCGCATGAGCGCGGGGGTGAGGTTCACGGTCTCCGGGTCGAGCGCCGGGTCGCCGACGGGGTCGGAGCCGAGCGGGTCGAGGTCGGCGGCCAGGTGGCCGTGCATGCGGTGGGCCTTGACGACCGAGGTGGCCGCCTGCACCGCCTGGAGCAGCGCCTCGTCGGCCGCGCCGGTGATGCCGGGCTTGACCTCGGACGGGGCGGGCTCGGCCGCCGTGACCGGGCCGGCGCCGTCCTCGGCCGCCTTCGCCTGGGGGACGGTGGGGGCGTCGCCGAGGCCGAGCGCGGCGAAGACGTCCTCGTAGAACCCGTCCTCGCCCTGGAGCAGCTCGTCGATGCGCTTGAGGAACTGGCCGGACTCCGCCCCCTGGATCACGCGGTGGTCGTAGGTGCTGGTCATCGTCATGACCCTCGCCACGCCCAGCTCCCGCGCGCGCGAGGGGTCGACGCCCTTGAGGCCGGGCGGCAGTCCGATCGCGCCGGTGGCGACGATCGTCCCCTGGCCCGGCATCAGCCGCGGGACGCTCGCCGCCGTGCCGATGCCGCCCGGGTTCGTGAGCGTGATGTTCGCTCCCGCGTACGCGTCCGGCGGCAGCGTGTTGTCGCGGGCGCCGGCGACCAGCTCGTCGTAGCGCGCGACGAACGCCTCGAGGTCCACCCGGTCGGCGTCGTGCACGACCGGCACCACCAGCGAGCGCGTCCCGTCCTTGCGCTCCACGTCCACGGCCAGCCCGATGCTCACGCCGCCGGGGTCGACCCGGTGCGGCTTGCCGTCGGCCTCGTCGTACGCGTGAGTCATGACCGGCATGTCGCGCGCGGCCTGGACGATCGCCCACGCGATCAGGTGGGTGAAGGAGAGCTTGCGGCCGGCGTCCTTGAGGGCGCTGCGCCGGTTCCAGAGCGTGTCGACCTCGAGCGTGCGGAAGCTGGTGGCCGTCGGGATCGAGCGGCTCTCGTTCATGAAGCGGGCGAGCGTGGCGGCGGGCCCGCGGATCGGCGTGCGCGACGCCTCGCGCGGCGCGGCCGCAGGCGCGCCCGCTCGGTCGCCCTCGGCCGCAGCCGCCTCGCCGCCCGGCTTGGCCGGCGCCGCCGCGTCGCCCGGCTTGGCCGGCGCCGCCGCGCCGCCGCCGTTGCCGAGCGCCGCCTCCACGTCGGCCTTCGTCACCCGCCCGCGCGGGCCCGATCCCTCGAGCTCGCTGACGTCGAGTCCCTTCGCGCTCGCCATGCGCGCCGCGACCGGCGTCGCGTTCGCCGCGCCGTTGCCCGCGGAGCCGTTGCCCGCCGCCGGGCGCGGCTCGGCCACGGCCGGCTCCGCGCGCCGAGCGTCCTCGCCGCTCGGCATCTGCGCGCCGCGCGACTCGCCGCCGGGCGCGATCCGGCACAGCACGGTGCCGGTGGTGACGGTCTCGTCGGGCTTCACGAGTATCTCGGTGATCACGCCGGCGATCGGCGACGGCACCTCGGCGTCGACCTTGTCGGTGGAGATCTCGACAAGCCCGTCGTCCACGGCGACGCTGTCGCCCACGTTCACGAGCCACTCGAGCACGGTGCCCTCGGAGACCGACTCGCCCATCTCCGGCATCGCCACCTCGACGGCCTCGCCGGCGGGCTCCGACTCCGGTGGCGGCTCCGAAGGGGCCTGCTCGGCCTCCTCGCGCGCGGCCTGGTGCGCCTGCTCGGCGTCGGCGCCGTGGTCCGCGAGCTCCGCCGCGGACTCGTCCGCGGCCCACTGCGGGTGCTCGGCCGCGCCCGCCTCGGGGTCGCCGCCGTTTCCGCCCGCCGCCGCGGGCGCGTCGCCGTTCACCTCGATCTCGCCGAGCACGGTCCCGGTCGGGACGGTCTCGTCCGGGCCGACCAGGATCCGCCTCAGGATCCCGGAGGCCGGCGCGGGAACCTCGGCGTCGACCTTGTCGGTCGAGATCTCGACGATCCCCTCGTCCGCCTCGACCCGGTCACCCTCGTTCTTCAGCCAGTCGAGGACCGTGCCCTCGGTAACGGACTCGCCCATCTCGGGCAGGGTGATCTGGACGGTCGTCGTCCCCGTGGTCATGCAGTGCGCTCCACAATAGCTTTTCGCTTTCGCAGCGGCGCTTCCTGGGCGTAAGCTGCACGATCGATGGCAGTCGGGGCACGGCGGCTGAAGTTCTGGGGCTGGGGGTTCGAGGACCAGCAGCCCTCGCACGACCAGGTTCGCGAGGCGGCGGCCGGCATGCGCGCGCACCTGGGCCTCGAGCCGCTCGAGCCCGAGCGGCCGGTGGAGCTCGACGACCTCGACCTGCCCGAGCCGCGGCTCGATCCGCCCGCGTCGCTGGCCGCGATCTGCGCCACCGACACCTACGAGCGCGCGCTCCACGCGGTCGGCCGCGGCTACCGCGACGTCGTCCGCGCGATGCGCGGGCAGCTCGGCAATCCGCCGGACGTGGTGGCGCGTCCGCGCGACGAGGCGGAGGTCGAGCGCGTGCTCGCCTGGTGCGCCGATGCCGGCGCGGCGGCGATCCCGTTCGGCGGCGGCACCAGCGTGGTGGGTGGCGTCGAGCCGCGCGTCGGCGACGGCTACGCGGGCGCGGTGACCATCGACCTGCGCGCGCTCGACCGCGTGCTCGAGGTCGACGAGGCTTCGCAGGCGGCCCGCATCCAGGCCGGCACCACGGGCCCGCTGCTCGAGGACCAGCTGCGCGAGCACGGTCTCACGCTGCGCCACTTCCCGCAGTCGTTCGAGTACTCGACGCTCGGCGGCTGGATCGTCACGCGGGCGGGCGGGCACTTCGCCACGCGCCTCACGCACATCGACGACCTCGTCGAGTCGGTGCGGGCGATCACGCCGGCCGGCGAGTGGGAGAGCCGCCGGCTGCCCGGCTCCGGGGCGGGGCCGAGCCCGGACCGGATGATGCTCGGCTCGGAGGGGATCCTCGGGATCGTGACCGAGGCGTGGATGCGCGTGCGCCCGCGCCCGCTGTGGCGCTCGTCGGCGTCGGTCTCGTTCGCCACCTTCGAGGCGGGCGCCGCGGCCGTGCGCGCGCTCTCGCAGTCCGGCCTCGACCCGGCCAACTGCCGGCTGCTCGATCCCGGCGAGGCCGCCCTGACCGGCGCCGCGAGCGACGGCGGCGCCCTGCTCGTGCTGGGCTTCGAGTCGGCCGACCACCCGCTCGAGCCGTGGATGGACCGCGCGCTCGAGCTGTGCGGCGACCACGGAGGCTCGTGCCCGGAGGGCGCACGCCACCGCGGCCCCGGCGACGACGGCGCCCGCACGGGCGGGGAGGGCGCCTGGCGCCAGGCGTTCGTCTCGGCGCCGTACCTGCGCGACACGATGATCCTCGCCGGCGTGTTCAGCGAGACGTTCGAGACCGCGATCACCTGGGACCGCCTCGAGCCGTTCGTCGCGGACGTGCGCGCGCGGACCGGGGAGGCGCTCGCCGACGTCTGCGGCGGCGGCACGGTCACCTGCCGCTTCACGCACGTCTACCCGGACGGCCCGGCGCCGTACTTCACGATCCTCGCCCCGGCCAACCGGGGCGCGGAGCTCGAGCAGTGGGACGCCGTCAAGGGGGCCGCCTCGGACGCGGTCATCGCCGCGGGCGGGACGATCACCCACCACCACGCGGTCGGCCGCGACCACCGGCCGTGGTACGACCGCCAGCGGCCGGAGCCGTTCGCCCGCGCGCTGCGCGCGGCGAAGGCCGAGCTCGACCCGGCCGGCATCCTCAACCCGGGCGTGCTGATCGACCCGTGAGCCACGTGCACGAGTACAGGACCCGGCTCGAGTGGAGCGGCTCGACGGCGGAGGGCTACGAGCACTACGAGCGCGGGCACACCGTCCGCGCGGAGGGCGCGGCGGCGACGCTCGAGCTCAGCTCCGACCCGGTATTCCTAGGCGACCCGACCCTGCTCGACCCCGAGCAGCTCCTGGTCGCCGCCGCGTCGTCGTGCCAGCTCCTGTCGTTCCTCGCGGGCGCGGCGCGGTCGGGGATCGACGTGCTCGAGTACTCCGACGACGCCGAGGGCACGATGGACGACTCGCGGCGGCCGGCGTGGGTCGAGCGGATCGTGCTGCGGCCGCGGATCGTGGTGGCCCCCGGGACCGACGAGGAGCGCGTCCGGCGGCTGGTCGAGAAGGGTCACGAGAACTGCTTCATCGCGAACACGGTCCGGTCGGAGATCACGATCGAGGCGGAGATCGAGGTGCGCTCGTGATCGTCGCGCACCGCGGCGCGGCGCCCACGATCGCCGACGACGTGTACGTCGCGCCGAACGCGGTCGTGTCCGGCGACGTGCACATAGGCGCGGGCAGCCGGATCCTGTTCGGCGCGGTCATCACCTCGGAGGGCGGTCCGGTGCGGATCGGCGAGCGCTGCGTGGTGATGGAGAACGCGGTTATCCGCGGCCGGACCGGCTACAAGGCCGTGCTCGGCGACCACGTGCTGGTCGGCCCGCACGCGCACGTGAACGGCGCCACGGTGGGCGACGACGCGTTCGTGGCCACCGCCGCCGCCGCCTTCCCCGGCTCGCGCGTGGGCGCGCGCGCGACGCTGCGCATCGGCGCCGTGCTGCACGTGAACAGCCGCCTCCCCGACGACAAGTTCGTGCCGATCCACTGGGTCGCGGTCGGCGACCCCGCCGCGATCCTCCCGCCCGATCGCCACGACGAGATCTGGGCGATCCAGAAGCGGCTCGACTTCCCGGGCACGGTCTTCGGCGTCAGCCGGGCGCCGGAGGGCGAGTCGCACATGCCGGAGGCGATGGCGCGCTACTCCAGGTGGCTGGGCGAGCACGGCGACGACCGCATCGTCGGATGAGCCGCAGGCGCGAGATCGCGCGGGCCGACCGCGTCCTGCCGGGCGTCTGGCGCCTGCGCCTGCCGCTGCCGTGGGCGGGCGTCCCGCACGTGAACGCGTGGGCGCTGTCGGCCGGCGACGGCGTCGTGCTGGTCGACACAGGCATCGGCGGGGCCGGCGGGATGAAGCAGCTCGAGCTGGCGATGTCGCAGGTGGGGCTGCGCCCGGAGCACGTCCGCCTGCTGGTCTGCACCCACGCGCACTCCGACCACTACGGCCTGGCCGGGCCGATCGTGGGCGCGGCCGGCTGCGAGCTCTGGATGCACCCGAACCACGAGCACATGACCGCGCGCGTGAACGATCCCGACGCGATGGTCGACCGCCGGATCGAGGTCGCGCGGCAGAGCGGCGTGCCGGAGGAGGTCGTGGCCCAGTACGAGGCGCGGCGCGGCGAGTCGATGGGCGTGGACCGGGTCGTGCTGCCCGACCGCGACCTCGTGCCCGGCGTGAGGATCGAGACCGACCACGGGACCTGGGACGTCTACGAGACGCCGGGCCACGCCCCCTCGCACGTGTGTCTTCACCAGCCCGAGCGCGACCTGCTGCTCTCCGGGGACCACCTGCTCGGGCGGGTCTCGCTCTACTACGACTACGGCTACAGCCCGGACCCGGCGGGCGAGTTCCTCGCGAGCATGGACGTGGTCGACGAGCTCGACGCGCGCCTGTGCCTGGCCGGCCACGCCCGGCCGTTCCGCGACGTGCGCGCCCACGTGGACGCCAACCGCACGATGGTGGCCGAGCGCATCGAGCTGGTGCGCACGGCGCTGGCGGATGGCGCGAAGACCCCGTTCGAGGTGGTTCCCACGCTCGTCGGCACCGACGAGCTCACGCCGATCCTCCTCAACTGGGGGCTGAACGAGGCGCTCTGCTACCTGCGCTACCTGGAGCTGCGCGACGGCGTGCGCAAGGTGGCGACCGAGCCGGAGGGGGCGGAGCCGGATCGCTGGGAGCTGGCCGCCTAGCGGCCGCGCGGGCCCCGCGGGATCCAGTCGCCCCGGACGGCCGGCCAGACCGGCCCGAGCACCGGCGTCGGGTCGGCCATCCTCTCCGGCACCGCGTACGCGCGGAACGGGATCGGCCGCCTGGCGCGAGCCCGCAGGCTCCGGCCCGCCGCGCCGAGCTTCACGTACACCCGCCGGCGCGCGCGGACGGGGAGGTCGTAGCGGCCCGTGCCCAGCAGCGCGCCGGTGCCGCGGCGGTACAGCCGCACCTTCCCGCGGCAGCGCTCGCTCCCGCCGGTCGAGCGGCAGCGGACGACGAGCGACGGCGCGCGCTCGCGCGGGATCGCCAGCAGCACCGGGCCCCTGCCGAACTCGGCGTAGGAGACGCACGTCAGGACGAAGTCGAACGCGTCTGCGTCGAGCGTGCGCGGGTGTCCCGAGCAGCCGGCGAAGTCGGGCTCGCCGTCGCGCAGCTCGAGCGTGTCGGGCGAGCCGATCCCGGCCGCGGTCACCCGGTCGCTGCCCGGCCCGCCGGCGACCCGGTCGGCGCCGTCGCTCGCGACGATCTCGTCGTCGCCGGCCTCGCCCAGCAGCACGTCGTCGCCCCACCAGCCGTCGAGGCGGTTGGCACGGGCGTCGCCGGTCAGCCGGTCCGGGCCGGGCCCGCCGGTGACGTCCTCCACGTCGGAGCCCACGTCGTCGCCCTCCCCGGCGGCGCCGTCGTCGGGCCGGTCGTCCAGCGTCACGGTCACGCCCGCCTGGCTCTGCACGCCCGGAGCGAGCTCCGGCTTGATGTAGGTGACCGCGTCGACGCCGTCGCCGCCGCGCATCCGGTCGGGCCCGTCCCCGCCCCAGAGCACGTCCGCGCCCCCGCCGCCGGCGAGCGAGTCGCGCCCGTCGCCGCCGTATAGCTCGTCCCGGTACGGGGCGCCGACCAGGGTGTCGTCGCCCCCCAGCCCGAGCAGGACGCGGGCGTCGCCCTCCGGCGACGGCGCCGACTCCAGGTGGTCGGCGCCCGCGCCGCCGCCGACAGTCCTGAACAGGCCGCGCACGTCGTCGCCCTCGCCGGGCTCGCCGTCGTCGGCCACGCCGTCGGGGGTCACGCGCACGCCGGCCGTGCGGTCGGCGTAGGACAGCACGCCGAGGCCGCGCGAGAGCATCAGGTCGCCGCCCGGGCCGCCCGCGAACGTCGCCCTGTCGCCGTAGAGCTCGTCGTCGCCCGGGCCGCCGGCGATCGAGCTCGTGACCGCGCCGGCCGTGACGTCCGCCTCGTCGCCGCCGCCCTCGAGGTCCACGTCGAGCCGCTCGAGGTAGTAGCCGCGCAGGTCGCAGTAGACGCCGGGCGGCTCCGGCCGGCAGTTCTCGCCGGCCGCGAGGTTGGAGCCGGTGTCGGCGATCACCACGCCGCGCTGGCCGGGGAACGGCGCGTCCGGCCGGATGGTCACGACGTTCGCGTCGGACCCGCCGCGGAACGTGAGCGCGTACGGGCCGGCGAGCTCCGGCGCGCCGGTGCGCTTCATCGAGACCTCGGAGCCGGCGGCCGCCGCGGGCAGCGCGAGGACCAGGGCCAGTGCGGCGGCGAGCGTCGTGTGGCGCACAGCCGCTCAAACCCGCCGAGAGGAGCGGGGTTGCGCGACTAGACGGTCTCGGCCACCCGGTCCCAGGGGCGCGCGGCGCGCAGCGCGGCGAGGATCGAGCGGGTGGCCGGCGACTTGTTGAGCGTGTAGAAGTGGATGCCCGGGGCACCGCGGGCGAGCAGGTCGGAGCACTGGAGGGTCGCGTAGGCCACGCCGAGGTCCTTGACCGCGTCCGGGTTGTCGGCCCGCGCCGCGAGCTCGCGCTCGTAGCGCTCCGGGATGCTCGCTCCGCAGCGTTCGGTGAAGCGCTTGATCTGCGCGTAGCCGGTCACCGGAATGATGCCGGGCACGATCGGCACGTCGATCCCGACCGCGCGCGCCTCGCGCACGAAGTCGAAGTACAGCTCGTTGTCGAAGAAGAGCTGCGTGATCAGGAAGCGCGCGCCGGCGTCGACCTTCTGCTTCAGGAAGCTCAGGTCGGACTCGAGGTCGGCCGCCTCCGGGTGCACCTCGGGGAAGCAGGCGGCGCCGATCGCGAAGTCGTAGTCGTCGGCGATGAGCTTCGCGAGCTCCGTCGAGTAGGCGAGGCCGCCCTCGGTCTTGACCCACTCGGTCTCACCCTCGGGGGGGTCGCCGCGCAGGGCGAGCACGTTCTCCACGCCCGCGGCCGCCATCTCGTCGAGCGTTCCGCGCAGCTCCTCGACGGTCGCGCCGACGCAGGTGAAGTGCGCCATCGCCTCGAGCCCGACCTCGCTCTTGATCCGCTTGACGATCCCGATCGTGCGGTCGCGGGTGGAGCCGCCGGCGCCGTAGGTGACCGACACAAAGGCCGGCTCGTCGCGCTTCAGCTCCTCGAGCGCCGCCCACAGGTTGCGCTCGCCCTCCTCGGTCTTGGGCGGGAAGAACTCGAACGAGAAGACCGGCCGCCGCTCCTCGAGGATCTCGTCGATTCGCATGGAAAGAGGTTACGACCCGAGCGCGCTCTCACCTTCCGGCGCCACGATGTCGAGCCCGACCGCCAGCCGCCGCGTTCCCGCATGCGAGTACTCGACGTCGACCGAGTCGTTGCGCCGGTAGGTCCCCATGATCGAGAAGAACATCAGCGTCCAGCGCCAGAAGCCGATCCGGCCCTCCTTCCTGAGCTCGCGGCCGAACTCGAGGGCGTGGCCGCGGACCCGGTAGTCCTCGCCCTCGGCCTGCGGCACGCCGTTCACGAAGACCCGGTACGGTGGCTCGGCGCCCGGCGGGAGCGGGACGGTCCAGCGAGTCATCGCTTGGCCGCCCGCCGAAGCGCGTCGTACGGGGACTCGCCGCGGCGCTGCTCGACCAGCTCGCGGCGCAGCCGCCCGGTCCAGCACTCCGACGACCCGTCGCCGCGCACGTCCACGCCGGCGCGCACCCGCCCCGGCCCCGACAGCTCGAGCCGCCCGATCACCTGCTGCACCGGCTCGTAGTCGCGCCCGAGCGGCGAGCTGACCACCAGCCCGGAGGCCGACCGCTCGAGCTCGCGGCCGCGCTCCTCGACGGCTTTCAGCGCGGCCTCGAGGTCGTCGTGCTTCACGCGCTCCACCCGCGAGCCGGCGCGCACCTTCACGGTCCAGGTCATCGGGGCGGACGCTACAAAACGACCGCGGGCCGGGCCCCGAGCAGCTTTCCCACTGCAGCGAGCAGGACCTCCGGCTCGTGCGCGAGCTGGCGCCACGTGAAGCGCAGCACCGTGTAGCCCATCGCTTGCAGCCGCACGTCGCGCGCCCGGTCGCGCTCGAAGGCCGCGCGCGTGCGGTGCGTGTCCCAGCCGTCGAGCTCGACGATCACCCGCTGCTCGTCCCAGAGCATGTCGACCTCGCAGTCGCCGACCCAGACGTTGACGGCCGGGACGGGGACGCCGGCGCCGCGGCAGAGCGCGAAGAACCTCCGCTCGAGCCTGCTCCGGACGTTGGGTGGCGGTTCTTCGAACTGCGCGAGTAGGGCCCTGAGGGGCCTGAGGCCCCTCCGGCCGCCGCTGCGCTCCATGAGCTCGCCCACCTTGCGCATGTCGAGCTGGCGCTCGCGCTCGGCGGCCTCGAAGACACGCTCGAGCTGGCGCTGCGGCGCGGTCTCGGCGACGTCGAGCAGGAGCAGCGGCACCGCGGTGCAGGGAATGCCGTCGAACACGTCCAGATCGTCGGGGTGAAGGCCGCGCGGCTGGTGGACGACGACCTTGCCGACGCGGCCGCGCCGCGTGCGACCCGGCGCGGTCACGTCGATGACGGTCCGCGCGTCCGGCAGCAGGCCGCGGAGCGCCGCGTTGCTGCGGTGGCTGAGCAGGGCATCCTTCCCATACGCGAGCACGGCGGCCATGTGGTGCCCACGCGGCGTCAGCTTGGGGTGTCCCACGGCGTACACGCCGCGATGGACCCGGTGAAGGCGGCCGCTCAGCACGCGCGACTCGACCGCACGCCACGTGAACCCCAGCAGGTAGAGCTGCCAGAGCGCGACCACTCCGTGCTGGAGAGCCGCAAGCTCGGCGAGGAGCACGTCGGCTGGTCGACCTGATCCACATATACGGTGGGTTAGGTCGACCAGGTAGGACATGGCCGCCAGCCTGCCAGGCGCGCCGTTGCACGTGGGGGCGCTCGGGTGACGATTCGGTTACGGCAGGGTGACGATTCAGCCGCCGATGGCGCTCATCGTGCGCGGCGGCTGCACGAAGCCGGGCTCGCCCACGCGGTGCTTCAGCTCCTTGCGCCAGGCGGCCTCGCGCACGATCCGCTCGAGCTCGCCGTCGGACGCGCCCGCGCGCAGCGGCTCGCGCAGGTCGGTCTCGTTCATTGAGAAGAGGCAGGTGCGCAGCTTGCCGTCGGCGGTGAGGCGCAGGCGGTTGCAGTCCGAGCAGAACGGCTCCGAGACCGGGTTGACGAACCCGATCGTGCCGCGCCCGTCGGCGAAGCGGTAGACGCGCGCCGTCGAGGACGCCTCCCTCGGCAGCTCCTCCAGCGGGTGAACCCTCTCGATCAGCGCCCGCAGCTCGTCCCCCGGCAGCACCGAGTCCGCCGACCACGCCCGATCGGCGTCAAGCGGCATGAACTCGATGAAGCGCACCTCGAACCCGGTCTCGCGCGCGAAGCGGGCGAACGGGAGCGCCTCCTCCTCGGTGAAGCCGCGCAGGGCGACGGCGTTCACCTTGACCGGCCGCAGCTCCGGCCGCGCGGCCACGGCGTCGAGCCCGCGCAGCACCTGGGGCAGCGAGTCGCGCCGGGTGAGCTCGAAGAAGCGGTCGCGCTGGAGCGAGTCGAGCGAGACGTTGATCCGCCGCAGCCCCGCGTCCGCGAGCGGCCCGGCGTCGCGCTCGAGCAGGTACCCGTTCGTGGTCAGCGAGAGGTCGTCGAGGCCGTCGACCGCGGCGAGCATCGCCACGAGCCGCGGAAGCTCGCGCCGGACCAGCGGCTCGCCGCCGGTGAGCCGCACCGCGGATACGCCCATCGAGCAGAGCAGGCGCACCACCCGCTCGATCTCCTCGAAGCGCAGGATCTCCTCGCGGTCGAGCCAGGGCAGGCCGTCGGCGGGCATGCAGTACTGGCAGCGGAAGTTGCAGCGGTCGGTGACCGACACCCGCAGGTCGCCGATCCGGCGGCCGTGGCCGTCGATGAGCGGCTCGCGCGCCATGGCCAAACGGTACCGGCCGGAGGGGAAGTCGCGCGTGGGCGAAGCGGAGGCCGGAGGGGAAGTCGCGCGTGGGCGAAGCGGAGGCTGGGCGCGAAGCCGCGCGTGAGCGGGGCCGCGCGCGAAGCCCCGCGCGGGGCCCGCGAGCCCCGCGCGGCGGCCCGCCCTACTTGGTGAGCTGCCCCCTGAGCGCGCCGTTCGGGAAGTCGGCGTTGTGGACGTTCACGTAGTAGTCGCTCGGCTTCTTCGCGATCGCCTTCGCGATCGCCGTGGTGGTCTTGGCGCAGCCGCTGATCCGCGGCGGCAGCGTCTGGCTCTTGCCCTTGAAGGTGAACAGGTCCACCTCGACCGGGCCCGGGGAGCCGGCCGGGGCCTTGTGGATGTGCGCGGCCGTCACCGGCGCGATCTCCGATGCGACGATCCGGAAGCAGACCTTGTTGCCCTTGATCCGGAAGTCGGCGGCGCCGTAGCCGTCCGGGTCGCCCGCGTCCGGCTTCTCCTGCGAGCCGCTCATCGCGGCGAGCAGGTCGTACTCGCGCGGCTTCTTCTTCGCGGCCGTGGCCGGCAGCGCCACGACCATGATCGCGGCCAGCGCCGCGAGCAGGACGATCCAGCGTCTCTCCATGATGCCTCCCGTAGTTGCCGTCGCGACGTTCTACGCGCCAGGGAGGCGTAGGGTTCGGCGGATGAACACTCGCGCGCTCGGAGATCTCACCGTTTCGTCCATCGGCCTCGGCTGCATGGGGATGTCCGCCTTCTACGGCACCACCGACGAGGGGGAGGCGCTGGCGACGATCGACCGCGCGCTCGAGCTGGGCTGCAACTTCCTCGACACCGCCGAGCTGTACGGCCCCTACACCAACGAGCAGCTCCTGGCCAAGGCCATCGAGGGCCGGCGCGACGAGTTCGTGGTCGCCACGAAGTGGGGCGTGCGGATCGAGCCGGACGGGAAGGGCGGCTACAACCGCGTGCTCGACGGCTCGCTCGAGAACGCGCGGCGGTCGATCGAGGGGTCGCTCGAGCGGCTCGGCACCGACCACGTGGACCTCTGGTACGCCCACCGCGTGGACTTCAACCGCCCGATCGAGGAGCAGGTCGGCGCCATGGCCGAGATGGTGAAGGAGGGCAAGGTCCGCCACATCGGACTCAGCGAGGCGGCGCCCGAGACGCTGCGGCGCGCCCACGCCGTCCACCCGATCACGGCGCTCCAGACGGAGTACTCGCTCTGGACGCGCGACGTCGAGGCCGAGATCCTGCCCACCTGCCGCGAGCTCGGCATCGGCTTCGTGGCCTACTCGCCGCTCGGCCGCGGCTTCCTCTCCGGCCGCTTCAAGGGCCCCGAGGACCTCGACGCGAACGACTTCCGCCGCAGCGGGCCGCGCTTCACCGGCGAGGCGCTCGAGCACAACCGCAAGCTGGCCGCCAAGGTCGAGGAGATCGCGGCGGAGAAGGGCTGCACCTCGGGCCAGCTAGCGCTCGCCTGGGTGCTGGCGCAGGGCGACGAGGTCGTGCCGATCCCCGGCACGAAGCGGCGCAGGTACCTGGAGGAGAACCTCGCGGCCGCGGACGTGGAGCTGACGGCCGACGACCTCGCCCGGATCGACGCCGAGATCCCCCAGGCCGCGGGCGACCGCTACGACCCGCAGGGGATGCAGACCATCAACCGCTGAGCGGGGCGGCTACCGCTCGCCGACCGGCACGTACTCGCGCTCGCGCTCGCCCGCGTAGATCTGGCGCGGGCGGGCGATCTTCTGCTCCTTGTCGTCGATCATCTCGGTCCACTGCGCGATCCAGCCCGACGTGCGCGGGATCGCGAACATCACCGTGAACATCTCCGGCGGCAGGCTCAGCGCCTCGTAGATCAGCCCGGAGTAGAAGTCGACGTTCGGGTAGAGCTTGCGCTCGGTGAAGTAGTCGTCGTCGAGGGCGCGCTTCTCGAGCTCGGTCGCGAGCTCGAGCTTGGGGTTCACGCCGGTGACCTCGAACACCTCGTCCACGTGCTTCTTGATGATCCGTGCGCGCGGGTCGTAGTTCTTGTACACGCGGTGGCCGAAGCCCATCAGCTTCTCCTTGCCGCCCTTCACCCCCTCGAGGAAGTCGGGGATGTTCTCCTTCTTCTCGATCCGGTCGAGCATCTTGAGGACCGCCTCGTTCGCGCCGCCGTGGAGCGGGCCGTAGAGGGCGGCCACGCCGGCCGCGACGGCCGAGTAGGGGTCGACCTTCGACGAGCCGACCGCCCGCACGGCGGCGGTCGAGCAGTTCTGCTCGTGGTCGGCGTGCAGGATCCAGAGGACGTCGAGCGCCTTCGCGAGCCGCGGGTCCGGCTCGTACTTGAGCTCGGTCATCCGGAACATCATCTGGAGGAAGTTCTCCGGATAGGTGAGGTCGTTGTCCGGATAGTTGTAAGGCAGCCCGAGCGAGTGGCGGTAGGCGAACGCGGCGAGCGTGGGCACCTTCGCGATCAGCCGCACGGCGGCCATGTGGCGCTCGCCCTCGTCGTCGATGTCCTTGGCTCCCGGGTAGAACGTGGACAGGGCGCCGACGGAGGCGAGCAGCATCCCCATGGGGTGGGCGTCGTAGCGGAAGCCCTCCATGAAGCGCTTGATGTTCTCGTGCACGAACGTGTGGATCGTGACCTCGTGCGTCCACTCGTCGAGCTGGGCCTGGGTGGGCAGCTCACCGTGGATCAGGAGGTAGGCGACCTCGAGGTAGCACGACTGCTCGCAGAGCTCCTCGATGTTGTAGCCGCGGTGCTCGAGCACGCCGGCCTCGCCGTCGATGTAGGTGATCTCGCTGCGGCAGTTGGCCGTGTTGGTGAACGCCGGGTCGTAGGTCATGAGGCCGAAGTCGTCCTCGTCGACCTTCATCTGGCGGAAGTCCATCGCCTTGACGGTGCCGTCCCTGACCTCGACCTCGTAGGTCTCGCCGGTCCGGTTGTCGGTGACCGTGAGGGTTTCCTGCGCGGTGGCTACGCCACCGCCGTCCTGCGTCTGAGTCTGCTCCTCGGCCATCCGGTTCCTCTCGCTCGATCTACCCGAGCGGAGATTCTGACGGATGGAGGCGCTCCGCGTTCGCGCGCACGCGCGGCGCGGCCTCGAACGTGCCGGGGCCGTCGCGCAGCCCCGGCCCCGGCAGGGCCGTCACCTCGCCGGGCCGGAGCTCCTCGCCGCACGCCGCGCAGGTCAGCACCGCCGCCGTGGCGGCGCCGCAGCCCTCGTGGCGCAGGACGACCGGCGCGCCGCCCTCGCCGAAGACCCAGCGGTCGCCCCAGCGCTGCATCGCGATCAGCACCGTCACGAGGTCGGCGCCCTTCTCGGTGAGCAGGTAGTCGTGGCGCGGCGGGTTGTGCTGGTACGGGACGGCCGTGAGGACCCCGCTCTCGACCAGGTCGTCGAGGCGCCTGCTGAGGACCTTGCGCGACACGCCGAGGTCGCGCTGGAGCACGTCGAAGCGCGTGATCCCGAGTGCCACGTCGCGCAGGACCAGCGGCGCCCAGGCGTCGCCGACCACCTCCATCGTGCGCGCGATCGAGCAGGTCATCTCGCCGTAGCGGTTGCGCCCCATTGTGTGAGATCCTACCAGTGGGTTCCCTTGGGGAACTAACCCGTGTAGGGTGCCGCGGGCGTGCTCGAGCGGATCGCAGCCCTCACGTGGAACCGGCCCCGGCTGGTGCTCGCGGTGGTCTTCGGGATCGCCGCGCTGGCGGGGGCGGTCGGGCACGACGTCGAGAAGCGCCTCAAGGCCGCCGGCTTCACCGACTCGGCCTCGGAGAGCGAGCGCGCCACCGCCACCATGCGCGGGGCGCTCGGGTACGACGCGAACCCCGCCCTCGTCGTGCTGCTGCGCGCGAAGGGCGGCGGTCGCCTCGACCCGCGCGCCCCGGCGGTCCGCCGCGAGGTCGGGCGCCTGCACGCGGAGCTGGCGCGCACCCGCTACGTGGGCCACGTCGACCCGCCGCTCCCGGCGCGCGACGGGCGCTCGCTGGTGCTCGCCGGCCACCTGGTCACGGCCGACCTCGAGGACCGGGGCGGCCTCGCCTCCGAGGACGCGCGCGACCGGCTGCGCTCGACCTCGCTCGACGTCTCGCTGGGAGGCTTCGCGACCGCCTTCAACGAGGTCAACGACCAGACCCGCGAGGACCTCACCAACGCCGAGCTGATCGCCTTCCCGGCGCTGACCGTGCTGCTGCTGCTCGTGTTCCGCGGGGCCGTGGCGGCGGCGATCCCGCTGGTCCTGGGCGTCCTCTCGATTCTCGGCACCTTCCTGGCGCTGCGCGTGATGTCGGGCCTGTTCGACACCTCGCTGTTCGCCCTCAACATCACGACCGCGCTGAGCCTGGGTCTGGCGGTGGACTACTCGCTGCTGCTCGTCTCGCGCTACCGCGAGGAGACCGAGCGCGGCGGCTTCACGGCCGAGGCGCACCGCCGGACGGTGGTCACGGCCGGGCGGGCGGTCGTGTTCTCGGGATTCACGGTCGCCGCCTCGATGGTCGCGCTCGTGCTCTTCCCGCAGCGCTTCCTCTACTCGCTGGGCGCCGCCGGCGCCGTGGTCGGCGTGCTCTCGGCCGTCATCGCCGTGCTCGTGACCCCGTCGCTGCTGCGGCTCGCCGGTCCGCGCATCAACTCGCTGTCGGTGCGCCGCGGGCCCTCCGTCACCGAGGAGTCCGACCGCTGGTTCCGCCTGGCGCGCGCGGTCATGCGCCGCCCGGTCGCGGTCGCCCTGGCCAGCTCGGCGCTGCTCCTGGCGCTGGCGGCGCCGCTCGCCGGCACGCTCCTCACGGGGCCGAGCGCCGAGGCCGTCCCGCCCGGCCAGCCCTCGTACGACGGCGCCCGCTACGTGGAGCGCCACTACCCGCGCGGGGTCAGCGAGGGGGTGACGGTGACCGTTCACGGGCGCGCGAGCGCCCGCGAGCTCGGCCGGCTCGGCCGGCGCCTGCGCGAGCTGGACGGGGTGGCGGGCGCGGCGCCGCTCGCGCGGGCCGGCGCGGACGTGGCGTACACGACCGTGTCGCTGCGCGGCCCGGCGCTGGCCGAGGCGTCGCAGGAGACCGTGCGCGCGATCCGCGCGCTGGCGCCACCGCGCGGCACGGAGCTGCTCGTCTCCGGCAACACGGCGCGCTTCATCGACCAGAAGGCGAGCCTGCGCGACCACGCGCCGCTGGTCGTGCTCATCATCGTGGCCGGCACGTTCCTGCTGCTGTTCGCCCTCACCGGGTCCGTGGTGCTCCCGCTGAAGACGCTGCTCATGAACGCGCTCACGCTGTTCGCGACCCTCGGGATCCTCGTGCTGGCCTTCCAGCACGGCTGGCTCGCGGCGCCGCTCGGCTACGACGGACCGGAGGCGGTCGAGGTCACGAGCCTCGTGTTCCTGTTCGCGAACATCTTCGGCCTCGCCACCGACTACGCGGTGCTGGTCGTCGCGCGCATCAAGGAGCAGCACGACCGCGGCGTGCCCGACGGGCAGGCGATCGCGGCGGGCGTGGCCCGCACCGGGCGCGTGATCTCCGCGGCGGCCGCGATGATCGCCGTGGTCTTCGTCGCCTTCGCGGTCAGCCCCGTCTTCTTCATGAAGCAGATCGCAATCGGGATGGCGGTGGGCGTGATCCTCGACGCGACGATCGTCCGCGCCCTCCTCGTCCCGTCGCTGATGCGCCTGCTCGGCGAGCGCAACTGGTGGGCGCCCGCGCCGCTGCGCCGCCTCCAGCGCCGCTTCGCCCTCAGCGAGGGCGAGGCCTGAGGCGCGCGCCTACTCGTCCGGGGCGTTCTCGGGCGGCTCGCCCTCGTGCGTGGGGTTGGCGCGGTCGCCGTGCCCGGCGTCGTGCTCCCCGTGCTTCTCCGCGGTGGCGATCGCCGCGCCGATCGCGCCGGCCACGAGCAGGGCGGTGATCCCCATGACCGCCCGCTGCCCGCCGCCGCTGCCCGGGAACTCGGCCCTCCTGAAGCCGAGCACGCTCACGGTCACCGCCCACGCGGCGAGGGCGATGCCGATGCCGTGGAAGGCGTTGAACTCCGCGAGCGGCAGGGTCACGGGCGCGGAATCTACCTGAGCGGGCGGGCGAGCTGCCGGCCGCTGGCGCGCACGCGGCTGGGCGGGCGCGGCGGTGCCGCGGCGTGCGGGCCGCGGCGCGGCGGGCGCGGGCGGCGCGGGCCGTGGCCGCGGTGCGGATGGCGGTCGCTGCCGCCGCCGCCGTCGCTCGGCAGCTCGGCCTCGGCGTCGGTCTGCTTGACCGCCCAGTAGACGAGGTACAGCAGCGCGATCACCGGGATCTTCAGGACGACCATCATCCAGACGAAGCCCCAACCCATGGCCGCAGGGTACCCGGTTCAGCGAGTACCATCGCATTCGCGATGAGCGACCCGGGGCTGTTCGGGCCCAACTCGGTCACATGGCGGGTGAATCGCGAGGGCGTCCTCCTCGTGGGGGGCGGCACCGCACTGATCCTCCAGCTCGCCCATCCGCTGGTCGCCGCCGGGGTATCGCAGCACTCCAACTACCGCGAGGACCCGTGGGGGCGGCTCTACCGCACGCTCGACCTGACCACGAAGATCGTGTTCGGGTCGACCGCGACCGCCGAGGAGGCTTCGGCGCGCATCCGCCACACGCACGGCCGCGTGCGCGGCAAGAGCACCGAGGCCGGCGGCCACTACCCCGCCGGCACGCCGTACGACGCGCGCACGCACGAGCTGGTCATGTGGGTGCACGCCACGCTGGTCCACACCTCGCTGCTGGTCTACCAGCGCTACGTCAAGCCGCTGACGATCGCCGAGCAGCGGACCTACTACGAGGAGCAGAAGCTGCTCGGGGAGAAGTTCGGCGTGCCGGTCGAGCACCAGCCCGCCACGTTCGCGGAGTTCAACGACTACTTCGCCGACATGCTCGCGAGCGACCGGATCGTCTGCACGGACGCGCTGCTCGACGTGGTCGACGCCGTCATGCGGCCGGAGGTCCCGTTCGTCGCGCGCCCGGTGATGGAGGCGCTCAACCTGGCGACGGTCGGGCTGCTGCCGGAGTCGCTGCGCGAGGACCTCGGCCTGCCGTGGGGGCCGAACCGCCGCCGCCTGTTCGAGGCCTCGCGCGTGTTCCTGTCGGCGGCGCTGCCCGCGCTGCCCAAGCTCCTGCGCGAGTTCCCGCCCGCCCGCAGCGCGGATAGGCGCGTCGCCCGCCTCGCGTCGGCGGCGTAGCAGCGCGTCGGGCCGCCTCTTCATATAGCTTCGCAGCACTACTTCTGGGGAGGAGTGATTGCCGCTGGGCAGGCGTTCATGGGTCCTGGCGCGCTTGCTGACGCTCGCTGCGCTGACGCTGGCGATCCTCGCGATCGCCTGGCTGCTGTTCGCCTCGGGCGAGCCCTACCGGGTCACGGTCACGCTGGACAACGCGAGCCAGCTCGTGAGGGGCAACCAGGTGAAGGTCGGCGGGGTGCCCGTAGGGACCGTCTCGAAGCTCGAGCTCGCCGATGACGCGCGCGCCGAGCTCGAGCTGGAGATCACCGACGACGAGCTGACGCCGCTCCACGAGGGCTCGACGGTGGAGGTCCGCTCCACCTCGCTGTCGGGCATCGCGAACCGCTACCTGGCGCTCAAGCCCGGCCCCAACGACGAGAACGAGATCGAGGACGGCGGCTCGCTCCCGGCGGAGGACGCTGAGTCCGAGGTCGACCTCGACGCGGTGCTCAACACGCTCACCCCCGAGACCCTCGGCGACCTCCAGGCGGCCGTCCACGGGCTCGGGGCGAGCGTCGACGGCCGCGGCAGGGAGCTCGAGCGGGCGATCCGGGCGCTCAACCCGGCCCTGTCGCAGACGGCGGCCACCTCCCGCGAGGTCATCCGCGACGAGCGCGCGTTCTCGCGCTTCCTGGTCGACGCGGCCAGCGTGGTCGCGGCGGTCGAGTCGCGCAGCCCCGACGTGGAGCGGCTGGTGCCGGCGACCGGCGCGACGCTCAGCGCGATCGCCTCGCGCACCGCGGAGCTCGACAGCTCCCTGCGCCAGCTTCCCCCGACCCTGCGCGAGGCGAACACCACGCTGGTGAACCTGCGCGCCCTGGTGCAGGACGTGCGGCCGGCGGTGCGCGAGGCGCGCCCGGTAGCGCCGCTCCTGACCGAGACGCTCCAGCGGCTGCGGCCGGTCGCGCGCGCGGGCGTGCAGGTGATCCCGGCGCTGCGCCGCCTGATCGACCGCCCCGGGCGGCGCGACCTCACCGGCGTGCTCGCGTACATGCCGACGCTGGAGCGGACGATCGTTCCCGCCTTCGAGTCGACCGTCGAGACCGTGGACGACCTGCTGCCGGTCGTGGCGGAGATCCGGCCCTACCTCCCCGACCTGGTGGCCGGGCCGTTCCGCGGCTTCGGGGGGACCACGTCGCCCTACTACGACGCGAACGGCCACTACACGCGGATCTCGTTCGTCGGCAGCGGCTTCACGGCGGCGCCGGGCATCGGGCAGATCCTGCCGATCACGCCCGAGGAGGGCGGGCTGGCCGGCTACCGGACGTTCGTGCGCAACCGCTGCCCCGGCGGCGCCACGCACGCGCACCCCGACGGCTCGAACCCGTACCGCGACACGCCCGACTTCCCGTGCGATCCGGAGGACACCGGCAAGTGACCCGGCGGCTGCTCCTCTACGGCCTCGGCCTGCTCGCGCTGGCGGCGCTCGCGCTGGTCTCGGCGGGCGCGGCGCCCGGCAAGAAGATGTACGAGGTCGACGCGATCTTCGACAACGCGTCGTTCCTGATCGAGGGGCAGGACGTGAAGATCGGCGGCGCGCAGGTGGGCGCCGTGAAGAAGGTGGCGCTGACGAAGGACCGGCGCGCGCGCATCACGCTCGAGATCGAGGAGCGCTTCGGCCCGTTCCACGAGGACGCCGAGTGCTCGATCCGCCCGCAGAGCCTGATCGGCGAGAAGTTCGTGCAGTGCGAGCCCGGCACCGCCGAGGCGGAGGAGCTGGCGAAGCGCGGCGGCTCGCGGCCCACCGTCCCAGTCGAGCGCACCCACTCCCCGGTGGACCTGGACCTCGTCTTCGGCGCGCTGAGGCGGCCGGTGCGCGAGCGGCTGTCGATCCTGCTGAACGAGCTGGGCACCGGCCTCGCCGGGCGGCCCGAGGAGCTGAACGCCGCCATCCGTCGCGCGAACCCAGCGCTCCAGCAGGCGCGCCGCACGCTCGCGATCCTCTCCGGCGAGCGGCACACGCTGGGACGGCTCGTCGACGAGTCCGACCGCGTGGTCGGTGAGCTGGCGGAGCGCCGCGGCGCGGTGCGCGACTTCATCTCGAACGCGGAGGAGGTGGCGCGGACGGTCGCCGACCGCCGCGGCAACCTCGACCTCGCCCTGCGCCGCCTGCCGCCGCTGCTCGACGAGCTCGAGCCCTCGGCGCGGGAGCTGGCGGGGCTGGCGTCGGAGGCGCGGCCGGCGGTCCGCGACCTCGGCGCCGCGGCGCCGGCGGTGCGCCGCCTGCTCGGCGACTTCGATCCGCTGGCCGACGCCACCCGGCCGACGCTCGAGCGGCTGCACGAGCTGTCGGTCACCGGCCGCCGCGCGGTCCGCGCGGCGGGCCCCGTGGCCGACGCGCTGCGGCCGGTGGCGGACCGGAGCCTGCGCGCCGTTCCGCTCGCGCGCCAGCTCACCGACTCGGTGGCCCAGCAGGACGTCGCCGAGCTCCTCGGCCGCTACGTGTACTTCTCGGCGGCGGCCGCGTCGCGCTTCGACAGCGTCTCGCACATCCTGCCCTCGTACCAGATCAGCGGCACCTGCCAGACCTGGGCCGAGACCCCCGTCGGTGAATGCGACGCCCACCACGAGGGCTACCGCGGACCGCGCGGCGCGCCCACCGTGCCCACGCCGAAGCGCGATGCCGGCTCGGCGCGCGCGGGTACCGCTGAGGATCAGGCCCTCGACTTCCTGCTCGGGCCATGAGGCGCCAGCAGACAAGCCTCGCGGGGAGCCCGATCATGATCGGGGCGGTCACCACGCTCGTCAGCGTCGTCGCGATCTTCCTCTCGTACAACGCGAACTCGGGCCTGCCCTTCGTCCCGACCTACCGCATCAGCGTGCAGGTGCCGGACGCCGCCGGGCTCGTGAAGGGCAACGAGGTGCGCAGCGGCGGCAAGCGGATCGGCTCGATCGCCGAGATCGACGGCCGGGTCGGCGCCAACAAGCCGTACGCACGGCTCGAGCTGAAGCTCGACAAGCTCGTGCAGCCGCTGCGCGACGACACGATCGTGACCGTCAGGCCGCGGTCGCCGCTGGGGCTCAAGTACCTCGAGGTCGTTCCCGGCAAGCGCGGCAGGGAGATGGAGGAGGGGGCGACGCTCGCGCTCGACAACTCGCCGCAGACGGTCGAGCTCGACGAGGTCTTCAACACGTTCGACGAGGCGACGCGCAAGGCGCTCCAGCAGACGGTCAACGGGCTCGGCGACGGGCTGGCCGGGCGCGGCGTGGCCTTCAACGAGGCCGTGACGGGAGGGGCCGAGCTGGCCGGGCGCGCCGAGCGCGTCTTCGGCAACCTGGCCGATCCCGCGACCCGGTTGCGCCGCGCGCTGACCGCCCTCGAGCGGGTGACCGACGAGCTCGCCCCGGTCGCGCCGCGCTTCGCGTCGATGTTCGACAACGCGAACACCACGCTCACGGCGCTGGCGAGCGTCCGCTCCGAGCTGGCCCAGGTCATCGACGAGCTGCCGCCCACGCTCGCCACCGGGACCGACGCGCTGCGCGTCGCCCGCCCGCTGCTGCGCGACGCGCGCCTGCTCGTGCGCGAGCTGCGCCCCGGCACGCGCCTGCTCTCGCTGGCCGCGACGCGCCTGCACTCGGCGCTCGACCGCGGCATCCCTGTCCTGCGCCGCGCGAGCGACCTCGCCGACCGCCTCGAGGAGGCGCTCGACGCGGTCGAGGACCTCGCGTCGGACCCGCGCAGCGTCGACGCGCTCAAGCGGCTCAGGGTCGCCCTCGACTCGCTCCAGCCGACGCTCGAGTACGTGGTCCCGGCGCAGGCCCGGTGCAACTACATCGGGCTGTTCCTGCGCAACTCCTCGTCCACGGTCTCCGAGGGGGACATCGGCGGAACCTGGGTCCGCACGCTGGTGATCCTCCGGCCCGAGGAGATGCTGGCCACTGACAAGCCCGCGCCGAAGCTCAACCACAACCCGTACCCGCACGTGGGCGAGCCCGGCTCGGACGGCGAGTGCGAGGCCGGCAACGAGCCGTTCAACCCGGCCGGCAACTTCGGCCATCCGCCCGGCGTCTCGGCGGTCCGCACCGAGAACACGACCCGCAACGACGGACTGTTGCCAGGCGTCCGATGATCCTGCGCGGCCCCCGAGAGGTGACCCCGCTGGGCGCCGGCCTGATGGCGTTCATGGCCGCGTTCGTCGCGGTCTGGCTCGCGTTCGGCGGGCCGAACCCGTTCGACCGCAAGTTCGAGCTGAGGGCCGTGGTCGAGTCCGGCAGCGAGCTGCACTCGCGCACGCCGGTGCGGATCGCGGGAGTCGACGTCGGGAAGGTGAAGAAGGTCGAGCGCGGGCCCGGCTCGCTCGCGACCGTGACGATGGAGCTCGAGCAGCGGGCGCTGCCGGTCCACACGGATGCGACGCTCAAGGTGCGCCCGCGGATCTTCCTCGAGGGCAACTTCTTCGTGGAGCTCGGCCCCGGCACGCCGTCGGCGCCCGAGATGAAGGACGGCGGCACGATCGGCCTCGGCCGCACCGCCCAGCCGGTGCAGCTCGACCAGGTCCTCACGTCGCTGCGGCGCAGCAACCGGCGCGACCTGGCCGACACGGTGAAGAACCTCGGCGAGGCGCTCGACCGCGGCGGCGCGGCGGCGCTGAACGCGTCGCTCCCGCTCATGGGCCCCACCTTCGCGCAGGGCGCGCAGGCGATGGAGGCGCTGCGCGGCCAGGAGGAGCACGACCTCTCGGGCGCGATCGCCGAGTCGCAGACCGTGGCCACGGCGCTGGCCGACCGCGACGGCGACCTGGCCGACACGGTGACCGGCCTCGCGCGGACCACGACGGCGCTCGCGAGCCGGCGCGAGCAGCTCGCCCGCAGCATCCCCGAGCTGGACGCGCTCCAGCGCGAGGCGCGGCCGGCCTTCGACGCGCTGAACGGACTCTTCCCGGCCGCCCGGCAGTTCGTGGCCGACGCGCGACCGGGCATCCGCGAGGCCCCCGCCACCCTGCGCCTCGCCAACCCGCTGCTCGCCCAGCTCCAGGGGCTGCTGGCGCCGGGCGAGCTGCCGCGGCTCGTGCGCGTCGGCGACCCCGCGATCCGCGCGCTGTCGCGCCTCCAGCCGCACCTGCGCTCCCTGTTCGCGCTGGTCGACCCGGTGGTCGACTGTCTGCGCGACAAGGTGCTCCCCGTCCTGAAGGAAACGATCGACGACCCGCCGCTCACCACCGGGCGGCCGAAGCTGCCGGTCTACCGCGAGATCATGAACGCGCTCGTCGGGCAGGCGAGCGGCTCGCAGAACTTCGACGGCAACGGGCCGAACCTCCGCTACCACTCGGGCTTCGGCGACGAGACCTTCGGCACCGGCTACGTCCCCAGCGTCGGCGAGGCCGTTGTCGGCGTGACGCCGGAGCCCCTGATCGGCTCGCGGCCGCTCTTCACCGGGGTGATCCCGCCGTACCGCCGCGACCTGCCCTGCCGCGAGCAGAAGCGGGTCGACCTCAGCGCCGAGACCGGCCCGGCGTTCGGCGGCGTCCCCCAGAGCTACGCGTCGAAGGGGAAGCCGTGAACTGGCGCCGGCACGTGCGGCCGTACGTCCGCCACCTCCTGGCGCTCGCCGGGATGGTCGTGATCTCGCTGGCGACCGCGTTCTACGTCACCACCCATCAGCGGCTGCGCTTCCCCTGGCAGGAGGAGATGCAGATCTACGCGGAGTTCGACAACGCCCAGGCGGTCACGGCGGGGCAGGGCCAGACGGTGGACATCGCCGGGGTCAAGGTCGGCGAGATCGGCTCGGTGGAGGTCGAGGACGGCGTCGCGCTGGTGCGGCTCGACATCACCGAGAAGGACGAGGTCGGCTCGATCTACCGCAACGCGAAGCTCACGCTGCGGCCGAAGACCGGCCTCAACGACATGGCCGTGCAGATGGACCCGGGCACCCCGGACCCGTCGCTGCCGGAGCGGGGCCGCCTCGAGGCCGGCGACCGGATCCCGCTCGCGAACACGCAGGCCAACGTGAACCCGGACGCGGTCCTGTCCGCGCTCGACGCCGACACGCGCCGCTACCTCCAGATCCTGCTGAACGCCGGCGGGCAGGGGCTGCGCGGGCGCGCCGGCGACCTCCGCGCGATCCTGAAGGCGGCCCAGCCGACGCTCCACCACGCCGAGCGCGTCTCGCGCGCGGTGGCCGACCGCCGCGACAAGGTCAAGCGGCTGATCCACAACCTGCGCCTGCTGGCGGGCGCGGCGGCCACGCGCGACGACGACCTTCGCAGCCTGGTCAGCTCGGCGTCGGCGGTGCTCGGCACCCTGGGCCGGCGCGACGCCGAGATCCAGCGCGCGGTCGAGCGCCTGCCCGGCGCGCTGTCGGCCACGCGCGAGGCGCTCGCGCAGTCGCGCGGCTTCGCCGGCGACGCGCGCCCGGCGCTCACCGCGCTCCTGCCGCTGGCGCGCGAGCTCGCGCCCGACCTGGTCGCGGCGCGGCCGCTGCTGCGCGACGCGCTGCCGGTCGTGCGCGACGACGTGCGCCCGCTCGTGCGCGAGGCCACCCCGCTGCTCGCCAAGCTGCGGCCGTCGGTCGAGCGGATCGACGCGGTCACCTCCCCTGACCTGATCGAGGTCGGGCGGGTGCTGAACAGCACCGTCAACGTGCTCGCCCACAACCCCGAGGGCAAGGAGGAGGGATTCCTCTTCCACCTCTCCTGGTACGGGCACAACGCCGCCAGCCTGCTGTCGGTCCAGGACGCCAACGGCGTGGCCTGGCGCGGGCTCATCATGGGGAGCTGCTCGACGTTCCCCGACCTCGTCGCGACGGTCCCGTCCCTGATCCCGTCCGGCCAGCTCCTCGGCCAGCTGCCGTTCTGCGGGCAGCCCACGCCGCCGTCGATGCCCAAGCGCACGACCCCGGCCAAGCTCGTCGGGCAGGCCGAGGCCGAGCTGCGGAAGCGGGTGGGCCGGTGAACAAGCGCCCGCCGAGCGTCGCGCAGCTCGCGATCATGGTCGTGTTCGCGCTGTCGTGCTTCGGCCTGCTGACCTACATCTGGAAGTCGTTCGGCGGCCCGTCGCCGCTCGCGCCCAAGGGCTACCGGATCACGGCTGACTTCGACGAGGCCACGCAGCTCTCCGACACGGCGGACGTGCGCATCTCCGGGATCAGCGTCGGGCGCGTGAAGAAGACCGAGCTGGCCACCGACCGCACGCGCGCGGAGATCGAGATCGAGGAGAAGTACGCGCCGCTGCCGCGCGACACGAAGGCGATCATCCGCCAGAAGACGCTGCTCGGCGAGAGCTACGTAGAGCTGACGCCGGGCACCCGCAACGGCCCGAAGCTCTTCGACGGCGAGCGCCTCGACGAGGGTCAGGTGCAGGCCACGACCGAGCTCGACGAGGTCACCCGTGCGCTCGACCTGCGCACGCGGCGGGACCTCCAGCGCTTCGTGCGCGCGCTGGCGTCGGTCCAGGGCGAGGGGGGCGAGCTCAACGCCGCGCTCGGGCAGCTGCCGCGCTTCACGAACGACGCCAGCTCGGTGCTGCGCTCGCTCGACCGCCAGGAGCGGGCGGTCCGCCAGCTCGTGCGCGACGGCGGCGCGGTGTTCGACGCGCTCGGGCGCCAGCAGGGCCAGCTCTCCGGGCTGATCCGCGCGGGCGACGCCGTGCTCGCCACCACCGCGCGGCGCGACGCGGACCTCGCCGAGGCCGTGCGGATCCTTCCCACGACCCTCCAGGAGCTGCGCCCGACGCTCGAGCAGGTGCGCGCGCTGTCGCTCGAGGCCCACCCGCTCGTGCGCGAGCTGCGGCCTGGGGCGCGGGCGCTCGCCCCGGCGCTGCGCGACGCCACGATCCTCGCGCCGCAGGCCGAGGCGCTGTTCGGCGACGTCGACCGCCTCGTGGACGTCGCGCGCGAGGGCGTGCCCGCCACCACCCGGATCGTGCGCGCCACCCATCCCGTGTTCAAGCGCCTGCCGAACGTGCTCCAGGAGGCGCAGGGCGTGGTGGACTACGCCGGCCTCTACAAGGAGGACGTGATCGCCCAGCTCTCGGAGTTCGGCTCCGCCCTCCAGGCCAAGGCGCCGACCGAGGCGGGCGGCGCGCCGCTGCACTACCTGCGTGCGCTCGTGCCGTTCACCTCGGAGGGGCTGATGCGCTTCAGCGAGCGCCAGGGCAACAACCGCCACAACCCGTACTTCAGGCCCGGCGCGCTGAACCGCCTCAAGGACGGGCTCGAGTCGTTCGACTGCCTGCACACCGGCAACCCGAGCTCCGGCGAGCCGGCCCCGCCGTGCGTCGAGCAGAGGCAGGTCACATTCCAGGGCCGGAATACCGCCTATTCCCAGGTTCGCCGCGTGCGCTAGGCCGCAGGCGCCACAATCGGGGCATGGCACGCGACCGGGACGCGATCCCCACGGGCCGCGCCCGGCGCGCGACCCGTGCCACCACCGCGCTCGCGCCGAGCACGGTCCGGTTCGCCTCGAGCCTCGCCGCCAGCGTGATGCGCTCGCCCGAGAGCGCCGCGGCGATCCTCGAGCGCCGCCACGAGGAGATCGCCGACCACGCGCTCGAGGTGCTCGGCGGGCTGCGCGGCGGCGCGATGAAGCTGGGCCAGCTCGCCTCGTTCGTCGACGTCGACCTCCTGCCGCCCGAGTACCGCGCGATCTACCAGGAGAAGCTCGGCGCGCTGCGCGACTCCGCCCCGCCGATGAGCTGGAGGAAGGTGCGCGCGGTGCTGGAGGGCGAGTGGGGCGAGCCGCCCGAGTCGCTCTTCGAGGACTTCGACGAGACCGCGGCCGCGGCGGCCTCGATCGGGCAGGTGCACCGGGCGGTGCTCCCCGGCGGGCGCGCCGTCGCCGTGAAGGTGCAGTACCCCGAGATCGCCGACGCGGTGGCCGCGGACCTCGGCCTGGCCGCGGTCGGCATCCGGCTCGCCAGGGCGATGGCGCCGGGGCTCGACCCGGAGGCCGTGGCGGGCGAGCTGCGCGAGCGGATCATGGAGGAGCTCGACTACGAGCTCGAGGCCCAGCACCAGCGCTACTTCGCGCGTGCCTATCGCGGCCACGAGCACGCGCACGTGCCCGAGGTCGTGACCGAGCTCTCGCGCCGCCGCGTGCTCGTCTCCGACTGGGTGGACGGCCGGCCGTTCGCCGAGATGGTGGAGCTGCCGCAGGCGGACCGGGACCGGATCGGCGAGCTCCTCTACCGCTTCTACTTCGGCTCGATGCACGTCCTCGGCCGCTACAACTCGGACCCGCATCCGGGCAACTACCTGCTGCTCGCGGACGGGCGGATCGCGTTCCTCGACTTCGGCAGCGTCAAGGTCGTGGACCGGGACTGGCTCGCCGCGGGCACCGAGGTGGTCGCCGCGGCCATGGAGGGCGACGCCGAGCGCCACCACCGCGGGGTCGAGCGGATGGGCTACTTCCACCGCGCCGACCGCGTGGATCCCGAGTGGCTGCTGCGCCAGTCGCTCGCCGGCTACGAGTGGTTCCTCCGCGACGCGGAGATCCGGATCGACTCCGGCTACGTGGCCAAGCTCCTGGCCGGGATGGTCGACGCCTCGGCCGAGGGCATCCGCGTGGCGCGCGCCTTCAAGTTGCCGCCCGACGAGATCATGTTCAGGCGGATGAGCGTGGGCGTCTTCGCGGTGCTCGGCCATCTGCGCGCGTGCGCGAACTGGCACCGCATCGCCCGCGAGTACATGTTCGGCGAGGAGAAGCGGCTCTAGCGGCCCGGCGCCTCGACCAGGCGCGTCATCGCCCGGAAGGCCTCGTAGCGCTCGGCGATCTCGTCCTCGTCGAGGCGGCTCACGCGCTCGGTCCCGAAGTCCTCGACGTTGAACGAGGCCATCACCGAGCCGTAGGTCATCGCGCGGCGCAGCTCGTCGTCGTCGTGCGTCGCGTCCGGCCCGACCGAGGCCAGGTAGCCCATGAAGCCGCCGGCGAAGGAGTCGCCGGCGCCGGTCGGGTCACGCACGGTCTCGAGCGGGAAGGCCGGGATCGAGAAGAAGCGGTCCTCGGTGAACAGCGCGGCGCCGTACTCGCCCTGCTTGGCGATCACCACGCGCGGGCCCATCTCCATCACCGTTCGGGCCGCGCGGACCAGGTTCGGCTCCTCGGTGAGCATCCGGATCTCGGCGTCGTTGAGGAACAGGAGGTCGACCAGCCCGATCGCGCGCACGAGCGAGTCGCGCGCGGTGTCGATCCAGAGGTTCATCGAGTCGAGGCCCGCGAACCCCGCGCCCTCGCACTGCTCGCGCACCTCGCGCTGGAGGTCGGGCTGGATGTTCGCGAGGAAGAGGGTCCGCGCGTTGCGCGACTCGTCCGAGAGCTTGGGCTGGAACTCGCCGAAGACCCCGAGCTGGGTGTCCTCGGTGTGGGCGGTGTTGAGGTCGAAGTCGTAGCGGCCGCGCCAGAAGAACGTGCTGCCGCCCTCCACGCGCTCGATGTCGTCGGTGTTGACGCCGCGGCCGTGGAGCACCGCGTACGCGTCGTCGCCGAAGTCGTCGCCGACCGGACCGACCACGCGGACGTCGGTGAAGAAGCTCGCCGCCAGCGAGAAGTGCACGGCGGATCCGCCGAGCATGCGGTCGCGCTCCCCGAACGGGGTCTTCACCGCGTCGAACGCGATCGAGCCGACTACCACGAGGCTCATGCGGCGCGGAAGGCTAGCCGCACGCCCCCCGGCCGCGCGGGCGCCCGGCACTCAAGCGCCCGCCTGCCGCTGCCGATGCCCGATCAATGGCCCTCCAGCCGTCGCGCGTTCGCGCGTTCCTCCTCACCGTTCTGGTTGCGCTCGTCGCGGCGTGCTCCGCGGCGCCCGGCGCCGCGGCGTCGGCCGGCTGCGAGCCCACGGGCCACGAGACCGTCGCGACCGACAAGCCGCGCTACCCGACCGAGGAGCTCGTCCACCTGACGGGCGCGGGGTACGCGCCGGGCTGCGAGGTGGTCGTGCGGGTGGTCCGCCCCGACGGCAGCATCGTGACCGGCGCCGGCACCGAGACGACCGGCAGCGACGCCGTGACGACCGGCGCCGACGGCTCGCTCGCCTACGACTACCGGCTCGCGACGATCACCGGCACCTACCGGGTGTACGTGATCGCGCCCGAGAGCGGGGCGGTGCTCGCCAGCGTCGAGTTCGAGGATGCGGCGGTCATGACCAACCTCCGCCTCGGCAGCTCGGCCGGCGCCGAGAACTACGTCTTCGCCGCGGGCGACGTCGTGTTCGCGACCGGGTCGGTGTCGAACAGCCGCAACTACCGCTTCACGGTGATCCGCTCGGACGGGACGTCGCTCGTCGGGCCGTGCACGGCCACGCTCTCGAGCACCACCGGCGGCAGCGAGGCCGTCACCAACTCCTTCACGGTCCAGGCCTCGGACCCGGCCTCCGGCGCGACGCCCTACACCTACCGCCTCCAGGAGTTCCCGAACAACGACGCGACCTGCACGAGCGCGACCCCGAGCACGGCGGACCTCCAGTTCTCCGTGGCGCGCGCGACCTCGTACGCGGACAGCGGGCTCACGACCCCGCGCGCCGCCTTCGGCCTCGGGACGGGCGCCTACGTGCGCGTGGACGGCGTGACCGCCTCGCTGGCCGACTGGAGCACGACCTGGATCCCGCCGTCGGGTTCGACCGCCTGCGCGAACACGCTCGGCACCGATCGCCCGGACTCCTCGGCCGCCGGCCGGCTGCCCGACGCCGCCGGGAGCTTCCTCCAGTACGCACCGGGCGGATCGGGCGCGACCTGGAACCTGAGCGCGAGCTTCGACGCCGGCGCGAGCTGCCCCGCGTTCGCCCCGGCGAACGACGGGCAGTGGCGGCTGCGCCTCCAGCGCGACGCGACTCACTTCGTGGACCTGCCGGCGTTCGTCGTCGCCACCACCCCGCCCCAGACCACGATCGACTCCGGCCCGTCCGGGACCACCACCAACGCCTCGCCGAGCTTCGCGTTCTCGTCCGACAAGGCCGGCTCGAGCTTCCAGTGCCGCCTCGACGGCCCCGGCGCCGCCAGCGGCAGCTACGCGTCGTGCACCTCGGCGAAGAGCTACTCGAACCTCGCTCAGGGCACCTACACCTTCAGCGTCTACGCCACCGACGCGGCCGGCAACGTGGACGCCACGCCGGCCACCCGCACGTTCACGGTCGACACCGAGGTTCCGGCCGTCACCGTCACCGCGCCGGCCGACAACTCGACCACCACCGACGTGACCCCGCCGCTGGCGGGCGCGGCCGGCAACGCCGCGGGCGACTCGCCCACGGTGACGGCGAAGCTGTACGCCGGCTCGGCCGTGTCGGGCTCCGCGGTGCGCAGCTTCGCGGTCGCGCGCTCGGGCGGCGCGTGGGCGGTGGCGGACGGCGACTGGAGCGCGGGCGACCCGCTGCGCGCTCCGCTCGCGGACGGCGTCTACACGGTCCAGGCCGAGCAGTCCGACGGCGGCGGCGCCGGGACGAGCAACACCCGCACCTTCCGCGTCGACACGACCCCGCCGACCACGACCGACAACGTCCCGGCCGCGAGCCAGTCGAACGACGTGACGGTCACGCTGACCGCGGTCGACTCCGGCTCGGGCGTCCAGGCCACCTACTACACGACCGACGACACGGACCCGGCGGACACCGCCAACCCCTCGCGCCGGACGTACAACCCCGCGACGCGGCCGGTGCTCACCGACGGCCAGCAGATCCGCTACTACTCGGTCGACTCGGCCGGCAACGCCGAGGCCGTCAAGACCTCCGCGATCGCGAAGGTCGACAAGGGCAGCACGCTGGTCGGCGCCGAGGGCGACCAGGACCCGAACCCCGGCAACTCCCTGACCGGACCGGCCAGCGGCGACTGGCTCGGCTACTGGAACTCCGGTCGCGTCAGCTCGATGGTCGACCCGAACGCGCTCGACGACTACTTCATCGGCGGCACCAAGGAGGAGGCGCCGATGTTCTGGAACTACCAGTACCAGGCCGGCGGCGTCACGCCCGCGAAGTCCAACATCCAGGCCGCCTGGACCTCGCTCGAGTCGACCCGCTCGACCACGTTCCTCTACATGGCGTTCAAGCGCGAGGGCACGACCGGCAACACCTTCCTGACCTTCGAGCTCAACCAGGGCACCGGCACGTACGTCAACGGCGTCGGCGCGACCATCCCCTGCCGCACCAACGGGGACATCCTCGTCAGCTTCGAGACCGGCAACCCGCCGAAGGTCACGGTCTACAAGTGGGTCAGCACGGCGCCCGGCCCGCCGTCGTGCCCCGAGGGCGCGATCGGCACGTTCACCAGCAGCGGACCGCTCGCGCCCGGGCAGTTCCAGGGCCGGATGAACACGGCGCCGATCTCGAACTACCTCGACACCGGCAGGCTCGGCACGAGCTTCCCGACCAACTCGTTCGGCGAGGCGGCCATCGACCTGCCCGCCGTGCTCAACACTCTCAACGGGACCCCCTGCGCCGGCTTCTCGCGCGTGCACGTGCACAGCCGCTCGTCCGAGCAGATCAGCTCGCAGCTCCAGGACAACGTGGGGCCGTACTCGCTCAAGGTCCAGAGCTGCGCCGTCACCGGCACGAAGTTCGAGGACCTCGACGCCGACGGCGTGCGCGACGGCGCCGAGCCGCCGCTCGCCGGGTTCCGGATGTACGTGGACCTGAACGGCAACGGCGCGCTCGACGCGGGCGAGCCGAGCGACGTCAGCGACGCCACCGGCGGCTACGAGATCACCGGCGTCCCGGCGGGCTCCTACGACGTGCGCGAGGCGCTGACGCCCGCCCAGGTCGCCGCGGGCTGGACCTGCTCGAAGCCGGTCGGCTGCCGCAAGGCGATCGAGATGACCGTGGGCGGCAACACGACCGGCGTGGAGTTCGGCAACTGGGCGCCGGCGACGGTCAGCGGCTCGACCTTTGACGACGCCAACCGCAACGGCTTCCGCGACGGCGCGGAGGGCCCGCTCGGCGGCGTGGTCGTGTTCGTGGACTACGACGGCGACGGCGTGCGCGACGCGGGGGAGCCCTTCGCGGTCAGCGCGGGCGGCGGCACGTACACCATCGGCGGCGTCAGGCCGGGCACGCGCGTGGTGCGCCAGGAGGCGCCGGCCGGCTACGTCTGCACCGCCCCCGCGAGCTGCGCGAGCGCTCCGATCACGCTGGTCTCGCGCGGCTCGGCGACCGAGGTGGACTTCGGCAGCGCCGCGTCGGGCCGGGTCAGCGGCACGAAGTTCGAGGACTCCGACGCCGACGGGACGCGCGACGGCGGCGAGCCGGGCCTGCCGGGCCGGACCGTCTACGTGGACTACAACGGCAACGGGACGCGCGACGCGGGCGAGCCGTCGGCCGTCACCGGCGCCGCCGGCGACTATCTGATCCCCGACGTGCGCGCGGGCACGCACCGCATCCGCGAGGTCGCCCAGAGCGGCTGGACCTGCTCGCTGCCCTCGCCGTGCTCCTACACCCAGGCGTTCGTCGCCGGCACCGACGCGACCGGCCGCGACTTCGGCGCCTGGCGGCCGGGCAGCGTGAGCGGCACCGTCTACGGCGACGTGGACGAGGACGGCGCGCGCGGCGGCGGTGAGAGCGGCCTCGGCGGCTGGACCGCCTACCTCGACTACGACGGCAACGGCGTGCGCGACGCGGGCGAGCCCGGCGCGGTCACCGCCGCGGACGGCTCCTACACGATCGCCGGCGTCCGGCCCGGCTCGTACTCGCTGCGCCAGGTCGGCCGGGGCGGGTGGCGCTGCACGGCGCCGCTCGGCTGCGCCTACCCGGTCGTCACCGTCGTCTCGGGCGGCAGCGTGAGCGGCCGCGACTTCGGCGACGCGCAGACCACGACCATCTCCGGCACCAAGTACGCCGACCACGACCGCGACGGCGCGCGCGACGCGAGCGAGCCCGGCCTGGCCGGCTGGACCGTGTGGGTCGACTACGACGGCGACGGCCTGATCGGCGCCCTCGAGCCCAGCGCCGTGACCGACGCGAACGGCGACTACACCATCGCGAGGATCACCCCGAGCTCGCCGTCCAGCCCGTACACCGTCCGCGAGGTCGCGCAGCCGAACTGGGTGTGCACCGAGCCGGCGGCGGGCTGCGCGTACAGCGGCCTCGCGATCGCTGGCGGCACCAGCACGACCGGGCTCGACTTCGGCGACTACCGGCTCCAGTCGGTGAGCGGGCGCACCTACGAGGACCGCGAGGCCGACGGCGACGAGGACGCCGGCGATCCGGCGCTCGGCGGCATGACGATCTGGGTCGAGACGGTCGCGGACAACGGCGTGATCGACCCCGGTGAGCCGAGCGCCGTCAGCGACTCGCGCGGCCACTACATGATCCCGGACGTCCCGGTCGGGGCGTACTCCGTGCGCCAGGCGCCGCGCGCGGGCTGGACCTGCTCGGTCGCGGGCGGCTGCGCGCGCTCGATCGCGATGGCGCCGGGCGGCACCGCTCCTGGCATCGACTTCGGCAGCTACCGGCCGGCCACGGTCAGCGGCGTGGCGTTCGATGACGCCGACCGCGACGGCGCCCGCGGCGTGGACGAGCTGGCCGCGGCGGGTGTGACCGTGGTCGTCGAGACCGTCGCCGAGAACGGCGTGGCGGACCCGGGCGAGCCGACCGCCGTGACCGGGCCCGACGGCGCCTACTCGATCGGCGGGCTCGCTCCGCGCGCGACGCCCTACCGCGTGCTAGGGCTCCCGCCGAGCGGCTACAGCTGCACCTTCCCCGAGGACTGCGACCACCACGTGTCGCTGCTGTCCGGCGACGTCGCCGAGGATCGCGACTTCGGCGTGGTCGGCGAGTCGCGCGTGTCCGGGACCCAGTTCGAGGACCTCGACGCCGACGGCGACCGCGACGGCGGCGAGCCGGGCCTGTCCGGCTGGACGATGTGGGTGGACTACGACAACGACGGCGTCCGCGACGCGGGCGAGCCGTCCGACACGACCGACGGCGCGGGCGACTACTCGATCGAGGAGGTACGCCTCGGGAGCTTCCGCGTGCGCCAAGAGCCGAGCGCGGGATGGACCTGCTCGTACCCCGCGTCGTGCTCGTGGCGGGTGGACTTCGCCGCCGGCGGCGACGCGACCGGCCGCGACTTCGGCGCCTGGCGGACGGGCAGCGTCTCGGGCCGGGTCTACGACGACCTCGACCGCGACGGCGGCGAGGACGGCGGCGAGCCGGGCCTCTCCCCGTGGGTCGTGTTCGTGGACTACGACGGCGACCAGACGCGCGACGGCGACGAGCCGTACGCGGCCACCGCCGGCGACGGCACCTACACGATCCCCGGCGTGCGGCCTGGCGAGTGGCCCGTGCGCGAGGAGCTCCAGGGCCAGTACGCCTGCACCGCCCCGGTCAGCTGCGAGCGCACCGCGACGGTCACCTCGGGCGGCGGCTCGACCGGCAACGACTTCGGCAACGCGATCCCCGGCGTGACGATCGAGGGCTCGGTCTTCGACGACCGCGACGCCGATGGCGTGGCGCGCGAGCTCGACGCGCTGACCAGCGCACCGCTCGAGCCGGGGCTCGCCGGCCGCACGGTCTGGCTCGAGACGGTGGACACGAACGGTGCGCTCGACCCGGGCGAGCCCAGCACGGTCTCGAACGACTCCGGCGACTACGGCTTCCGCAACCTCAACCCGGGCAGCTACACCGTCCGCCACGCCACCGGCCCGAGCTACAACTGCTCGTACCCGGCGAGCTGCGACTGGAGCCTCGCCGCCGCCGCGGGCGACTTCGTGGTGGGCCAGGACTTCGGCGAGTGGACCTCCCCGGCGATCACGGGCCGCGTCTACGAGGACCTGAACGCGGACGGCGACGCCGACAGCGGCGAGCCGGCCCTCGGCGGGCGCACGATCGAGCTCGACCCCGGCACGCCGGGCGACGACGGCGACGACGTCTCGGCGACCACGGCCGGCGACGGCAGCTACAGCTTCGACGCCCTCGTCCCGGGCGTGGCGTACCGCGTCTACGACGGCGACGCGAGCGGCTGGAGCTGCTCGCAGCCCGGCTCGCCCTGCGAGTACGCGCGCACCCTCAGCTCGGGCGAGTCCAGCGCCGACAACGACTTCGGCGTCTGGCGTGCGGTGACGATCGCCGGCACCAAGTACGAGGACACGAACGCCGACGGCGACCGCGACGGCGGCGAGCCGGGCGTGGGTGGGAAGGCGATCAAGCTCGACCCCGGCACGCCGGGCGACGCCAGCGACGACAGCTCGACGACGACCGCCGGCGACGGCAGCTACTCGTTCGCCGGCCTGACGCCGGGCACCACCTACCGCGCCTACGACGAGGGCGAGAGCGGCTGGACCTGCAGCGCCCCGGTGGGCTGCGAGCACAGCGTGCCGACGGCCTCGGGCGACGGCACGCTCGGTGGGCGCGACTTCGGCGCCTACCGGCTCGGGTCGGTCGCCGGCACCAAGTACGAGGACCTGAACGCCGACGGCGACCGCGACGCCGGCGAGCCGGGGCTCGGCGGCAGGACGATCGAGCTCGACCCGGGCACCCCGTCCGACGCGAGCGACGACCTCTCGACGACGACGGCGGGCGACGGCAGCTACTCGTTCGCCGGCCTGACGCCCGGCCCGACCTACCGCGTCCACGACGACGGCGAGGCGGGCTGGACCTGCAGCGAGCCGGGCGCGCCGTGTGAGTACGCCGTACCGCTCGGCTCGGGCCAGGACGCCGCCGGCAACGACTTCGGGAGCTGGCGCGAGGTCACGGTCGCCGGCACCAAGTACGAGGACCTGAACGCCGACGGCGACCGCGACGCCGGCGAGCCGGCGCTCGCCGGGCGCACGATCGAGCTCGACCCGGGCACGCCGGGCGACGCCAGCGACGACAGCTCGGCGACGACCGCCGGCGACGGCAGCTACAGCTTCACGGGCCTCAAGCCGGGCACGACCTACCGCGTCCACGACGAGGGCGAGTCCGGCTGGACCTGCTCGCAGCCCGGCACTCCCTGCGAGCACAGCGTGCCCACCGCCTCCGGCGACGGCACCCTCGGATCGCGTGACTTCGGCGCCTACCGCGAGGTCACGATCGCCGGCACCAAGTACGAGGACCTGAACGCCGACGGCGACCGCGACGCCGGCGAGCCGGCGCTCGCCGGGCGCACGATCGAGCTCGACCCGGGCACGCCGGGCGACGACAGCGACGACAGCTCGGCCACCACGGCGGGCGACGGCAGCTACAGCTTCACGGGCCTCAAGCCGGGCGTGACCTACCGCGTCCACGACGACGGCGAGGCGGGCTGGACGTGCAGCGAGCCCGGCACGCCGTGCGAGCACTCGGTCCCGTCGGCCAGCGGCGACGGCACGCTCGGAGGCCGCGACTTCGGCGCCTACCGCGAGGTCGCGATCGCCGGGACCAAGTACGAGGACCTGAACGCCGACGGCGACCGCGACGGCGGCGAGCCGGCGCTCGCCGGGCGCGCGATCGAGCTCGACCCGGGCACGCCGGGCGACGACAGCGACGACAGCTCGGCCACCACGGCGGGCGACGGCAGCTACAGCTTCACGGGCCTCAAGCCGGGCGTGACCTACCGCGTCCACGACGACGGCGAAAGTGGCTGGACCTGCTCGGAGCCGGGCAGCCCCTGCGAGCACAGCGTGCCCACCGCCTCCGGCGACGGCACCCTCGGCTCGCGCGACTTCGGCGCCTGGCGGCCCGCGACCATCAGCGGCACCAAGTACGAGGACCGCGACGGCGACGGCGACCGTGACCCGGGCGAGCCCGGGATCGGCGGCAAGAAGATCGTGCTCGATCCCTGCACGCCGGGCGATCCCAGCGACGACGTCGAGGCCACCACCGCCCCCGACGGCGGCTACAGCTTCCCCGGCCTCGAGCCCGGCGTCGCCTACTGCGTGCGCGACGAGGGCGAGCCGGGCTGGACCTGCACCGAGCCGGCCGCCGGATGCGAGCACACGATCACTCCCGGTTCCGGCGACACCCCGAGCGGGCGCGACTTCGGCTCGTACCGCCCGGCCACGATCGCCGGCACCAAGTACGAGGACACGAACGCCGACGGCGACCGCGACGGCGGCGAGCCGGCGCTCGGCGGCAGGACGATCGAGCTCGACCCGGGCACGCCGGGCGACGCCAGCGACGACAGCTCGGCGACGACCGCCGGCGACGGCAGCTACAGCTTCACGGGCCTCAAGCCGGGCGTGACCTACCGCGTCTACGACGAGGGCGAGTCCGGCTGGACCTGCTCGCAGCCCGGCAGCCCCTGCGAGCACTCGGTCCCGACCGCCTCGGGTGACGCGATCGGCGACCGCGACTTCGGTGCCTGGCGCCCCGCCACGATCTCCGGCACCAAGTACGAGGACCGCGACGGCGACGGCGACCGCGACACCGGCGAGCCCCCGCTGGGCGGCAAGAAGATCGTGCTCGATCCCTGCACGCCGGGCGACCCGGGCGACGACGTCGAGGCCACCACCGCCCCCGACGGCGGCTACTCCTTCCCCGGCCTCAGGCCCGGCGTCGCGTACTGCGTGCGCGACGAGGGCGAGACCGGCTGGACCTGCACGGAGCCGGGCGCCGGCTGCGGCTACACGCTCACCCCCGGCTCGGGCGACACCCCCGGCGGCCGCGACTTCGGCGCCTACCGAGTCGCCTCGGTCGCGGGCACGACCTTCGAGGACGAGGACGCCGACGGCGACCGCGACGCGGGCGAGAGCGGCATCGCCGGGCGCACGATCTACGTCGACGCCGACGGGTCCGGCGACCTGAGCGCGGGCGACCCCACGACGACCTCGGCCGCCGACGGCTCCTGGTCGTTCACGCTCGACCCGGGCGACTACGCGATCCGCGAGCAGCTGCCCGACTCGACCTGGCATTGCTCGCTGCCCGCCGGCGCCTGCGAGCACGCGGTCACGCTCGCCTCCGGCGACGACTCGACCGGCAACGACTTCGGGAGCTGGCAGGAGGTCACGATCTCCGGCACCAAGTACGAGGACGAGAACGGCGACGGCGACCGCGACACCGGCGAGCCCCCGCTGGGCGGCAAGAAGATCGTGCTCGATCCCTGCACGCCGGGCGACCCGAGCGACGACGTCGAGGCCACCACCGCCCCCGACGGCGGCTACTCGTTCCCCGGCCTCGAGCCCGGCCTCGCCTACTGCCTGCGCGACGAGGGCGAGACCGGCTGGACCTGCACCGAGCCCGCCGCCGGCTGCGGCTACACGCTCACCCCCGGCTCGGGCGACACGCCCGGCGGACGCGACTTCGGCGCCTACGAGGACCCGACGCTCGAGCTGCGCCAGGCCGTCGACCCGGCCACCGACGAGGGCACCTTCGACCTGAGCATCGACGGCGCGTTGGCGAAGGCCGGCGCACGCCACGGCGCCTCCACCGGCCGCACGGCGCAGACGCCCGGCGATCACACCGTCGCCCAGGCGGCCGCGGCGCCGACCAGCGCCTCCGACTACGACACCTCGCTCGAGTGCCGCGACGGCGCCGGCTCGGTGGTCCCCTCGGGAGGCGGCAGCGTCAGCCTCGCCTCCGGCGACGACGTGCTCTGCGTGTACACCAGCTCGCGCAAGCCGGCCCCGCCCGCCCCGCCCGCCGATCCACCCGCCCCGCCGGCCGACCCCAAGCCGCCGGTCGACGAGTGCGGTGCCGACGGCGCCGAGCCGCAGGGCGCGGCCGAGGGCTGCGACCCCGACCCCGAGGTCGACGACGCCTGCCTCAAGCGCCCGATCGTGACCTGGGTGAGGGGCCGCGGCGTCCGCCGGGTGGTCTTCTACCTCGACGGCAAGCGGCGCCAGACGGTCACGCGCCCCGACGACGACGGCCGCTTCGCGATGCGCACCGAGCGCAGCACGTTGACGCCGGGCAAGCACGAGGTCCGCGCACGGGTGTACTTCAAGAGCTCGAAGCGCGCGCCGCGCACGCTGCGCTTCCAGATCGAGCCGTGCCTGAAGGTCGAGGCGCCGAAGCGGATCGAGACCACCGCGAAGCCGGGCGAGCTCGACGCGTGCGCGGGCGGCAGCTTCCGCGCCTACGTCCGCGGCGACACCATCCGCCGGGTCATCTTCTACATGGACGGCCGGCGCATCAAGTCCACGCGCGTGGCCGACTGGAAGGGCCGCTACTGGGTCGCGATCAAGCCGAGCGCGCTGTCGGCCGGCTCGCACGTGCTGCGCGCGCGGACGTACTTCATCAGCGCGAGCAAGCAGCGCTCGACGGTGCTCAAGCTCTCCTTCCGCCGCTGCGCGGGCTGACCCGAACCGCAGGACTTGGCATCCTGGGCGGGAACCCAGTAGCCGGAATGACTCGACGCCCCACACTGCTGCTGCTCGCTCTCGCGATCGGCCTCCTGCTCGCACTCGCGGCGGCGGCCCCCGCGCAGGAGCAGCCCTCGGGCCCGACCGGCCCCTCGACGCCGGATGCGCAGCCGCAGCAGGACGACGACGACGAGGAGCTGGGCGAGGAGATCCCCGACGACGAGCGGGACGACGAGGGCGAGGAGACCGACGAGCCCGGCGGCGGGACCGACGGCGCCGACCCGCCTCCGGCCCGGCGCGCCACCCCGGCCGAGCCGCGAGCGGCGCAGCTCCCGCGCACCGGCACCGACCCGCTTCCCCTGCTCGGCGCCGGCCTGCTGTCGCTCGGCGCCGGCCTGCTGCTCTGGGCCGCGATCCCGCCCGCGCCGCGACGCCCGTAACCTCGCGCGCCATGCGCGCGATCCAGATCAGCGAGTTCGGGGGGCCCGAGGTGCTCGAGCTCGTGGAGCTCGACGTGCCCGAAGCCGGTTCCGGCGAGGTCCTGATCGAGGTCGCGCGCGCCGGCGTCAACTTCGCCGACACCCACCAGCGCGAGAACGCGTACGTGAGGAAGTTCGGCCTGCCGCTGGTTCCCGGCAACGAGGTGGTGGGGACCGTCGTGGGCGGCGCGCTCCCGGAGGGGACGCGCGTGGTGGCGATGACGGGCGGCGCGGGCGCCTACGCGGAGTACGCCGTCGCGCCGGCGCAGAGCACGTTCCCGCTGCCCGAGGGGGTGGACGACGGGGCGGCGCTGGCGCTGCTGATCCAGGGCCTGACCGCCTGGCACCTGCACCGCACCTGCGCGCGGCTGTCCGAGGGCGAGAGCGTGGTCGTGCACTCGGCGGCGGGCGGGGTCGGCAGCCTCACCACCCAGCTCGCCAAGCCGATGGGGGCGGGGCGCGTGATCGCCACGGCCGGGTCGGAGGAGCGCCGCGCGAAGGCGCTCGAGCTCGGCGCCGACGTCGCCGTCGACCCCGACACCGAGGACCTGACCGCCGCCCTGATCGAGGCCAACGAGGGCCGCAGGCTCGACGTGGTGCTCGAGACCTCCGGCGGCCGCGTCTTCGAGCAGAGCTTCAAGGCGCTCGCCCCGTTCGGCCGGATCGTGGTCTACGGGATCTCGAGCAGGGAGCAGAACGAGGTGCGCACGGGCCGCCTGCTGCGCGGCAGCCGCAGCGTGATCGGCTTCTGGCTGATGCACTGCCTCGAGCGCCCGGAGATGCTCCGCGAGCCGCTCGCCGACCTCTTCGAGCGCGCCGCGCGGGGCGAGCTGACGGCCGTGGTGGGCGACACCTATCCGCTCTCGGAGGTGCGCCGCGCGCACGAGGACCTGACCGGCCGGCGGACGACCGGGAAGCTGCTCCTGGACCCGTCCGCCTAACCTCTTCGTGTGACGACCTTCAATGAGCTCCGGCTCTCGCAGCCCCTGCTCGACGCTCTGAGCCACCTCGGCTACGAGACGCCGACGCCGATTCAGGAGCAGGCGATCCCCGAGCTGCTCGCCGGCCACGACGTGATCGGGCAGGCCCAGACCGGGACCGGCAAGACCGCCGCGTTCGGCCTGCCGCTGCTCGAGTACGTCGACCCCGAGCTCCCCGAGGTGCAGGCGATCGTGCTCACGCCGACGCGCGAGCTGTGCATCCAGGTGACCCAGGCGCTGCGCGCGTACGGGGAGAAGAAGGGGGTCGAGGTGGTCGCCGTGTTCGGCGGCGCGCCGATCCGCGACCAGGCGTCGTTCCTAAAGCAGGGCGCGCAGGTCGTGGTCGGGACCGTGGGCCGGGTGATGGACATGATCAACCGCCACTACCTCTTCCTCACCGAGGCCCGCTACGTGGTCCTCGACGAGGCGGACGAGATGCTCGACCTCGGCTTCCTCGAGGACGTGGAGACGATCCTCGGCCGCTGCCCGAGCGGCCGCCAGACCGCGCTGTTCAGCGCCACGATGCCGCCGGCGATCAAGAAGCTCGCGGAGAAGCGGATGTTCGACCCGGTCACGATCAAGGTGCGCGCGGCGCAGCTCACGATCGACACCGTCGACCAGTTCTACGTCGAGGCCTCCGACAAGGACAAGCCCGACGCGCTCGCGCGCGTGCTCAAGGCCGAGCGCCCGGACCAGGCGATCATCTTCGTGCGCACCAAGATCGGCGCCGACCGGCTCGCGCGGCGCCTGGGCGACAAGGGCGTGCGCGTGAAGGCGCTGCACGGCGACATGTCGCAGGGCCAGCGCGACGGCGTGATGATCGCGTTCAAGGGCGGGCGCGAGCGGCTGCTGGTGGCGACCGACGTAGCGGCGCGCGGGCTCGACATCAAGGGCGTCTCGCACGTCGTGAACTACGACGTGCCGAACTCGCCCGACGTCTACGTGCACAGGATCGGCCGCACCGGCCGCGTCGGTCGCTCGGGCCGGGCGATCACGCTGATCACCCCCAAGCAGCGCAGCGACCTCGACGCGATCGAGCGCCACGCGAACACCGAGATCGAGGAGTGGTCGGAGGACGAGGCGCGCCGCGCGGCGGCGGCTCCGGCCCCGGCCGTGAAGGAGATCGACCGCGACCCGGGCGAGCCCAAGGCCGATCCCGAGCCCGAGGCCGTCTCCGCTCCCCGGGCGGATCCGAACGGCGACAAGCCGCGCCGGGAGCGGGAGACGCGCCGCCCGCGCCACACCAAGCCGCGCAAGGACACGAGCGGCACCCCGCGCACCAAGCTGCTGGTGAGCGCCGGCCGCGCGCACGGGCTCGAGCCGGCCGATCTGATCGGCGCGATCGTCGACAACTCACGGCTCGACGGCGAGGACGTGACCGGCGTCCGCGTGCTCGAGCGCTTCAGCTTCGCCGAGGTCCCGTCCGAGCGGGCCGAGGAGGTCGTCCGCAAGGTGGGCGGCAGCCGCGTGCGGGGAACCGAGCTTCGAATGGAGGTAACGAGGACTTGAGCCAGGCCACGCTGCACACGAACCACGGCGCGATCGAGATCGAGCTGTTCGACGACGACGCGCCGAAGACGGTCGAGAACTTCAAGAAGCTCGCCGGCGACGGCTTCTACGACGGGCTGATCTTCCACCGCGTGATCAAGGACTTCATGATCCAGGGCGGCGACCCGCAGGGCACCGGCACCGGCGGCCCCGGCTACACGTTCGAGGACGAGATCAACGACCACAAGATCGTCCGCGGCGCGCTCGCGATGGCCAACGCCGGCCCGAACACCAACGGCAGCCAGTTCTTCATCGTGACCACCGACGCCGCCCCGTGGCTCGACGGCAAGCACACGGTCTTCGGCCAGGTCACCTCCGGCATGGAGGCGGTCGACGCGATCGAGGGCACGCCGACCGGCGCGCGCGACAGGCCGGTGGACGACGCCGTGATCGAGCGCGTGGAGCTCGTCACATAAAACTGGCTGCCCAGCCAGTTTTCCCGTAGACTCGTCGGTCACCGCCGAAGCGCCAAGACCACGAGGAGAGTTGATGGCTGTCGAGACGCAGGTCAGCGAGGCAACGCAGAACGGGCACGGGAACGGCAGGACGTTCGCCGTCGAGAACCCGGCGACCGGAGAGACGATCGCCCACCTGCCCGACCTCGACGCGGGCCAGGTCAAGGCGCTCGTCGACCGCGCCCGCGCCGCTCAGCCGGACTGGGCCGCCCGGAGCTTCGACGAGCGCGCGCGCTACATGTTCCGCTTCCGCAAGTGGATCGTGGACAACCGCGAGCGCGTGGCGCGGACGGTCATGGACGAGACCGGCAAGACGCGCGAGGACGCGTTCATCGCCGACGTGTTCACGACCGCCGACGCGCTGGGCTTCTGGGCCAAGAAGGCCTCCGTCTACCTCGCCGACGAGCGCGTGCGCTCGACCAACCCGTTCGTGCTCGGCAAGAAGGTCGTGGTGCGCTACCGGCCGTTCGGCGTTGCCGGCGTGATCGGCCCGTGGAACTACCCGATCGCCAACTGCTTCGGCGACGCGATCCCCGCGCTCATGGCCGGCTGCACGGTGGTGATGAAGCCGAGCGAGGTCACGCCGCTGTCCTCGCTGCTCGTGGAGGAGGGGCTGCGCGAGATCGGACTGCCCGAGGACGTTTGCCTCACGGCCACCGGCACCGGGGAGACCGGCGCCGCGCTCGTGGACGAGTCCGACGTGGTGATGTTCACGGGCTCCACGCGGACCGGCAAGAAGGTCGCCGCCCGGGCCGTCGAGTCGCTCACGCCGTTCTCGCTCGAGATGGGCGGCAAGGACCCGATGATCGTGCTGCGCGACGCGGACGTCGACCGCGCCGCCAACGAGGCCGTCTACTGGGGCATGGCCAACGGCGGCCAGATCTGCCAGTCGGTCGAGCGCGTGTACGTGGAGGAGCCGGTCTACGACGAGTTCGTGGAGAAGGTCGTCGCCCAGGTGAAGGAGCTCAAGCAGGGCCGCTCCGACGGGCCGGGCTCGGCCGAGATCGGGGCGATCACGTTCGCCCCGCAGCAGGAGATCATCGAGCGCCACATCAAGGACGCGGTCGACAAGGGCGCGGAGATCCGCATCGGCGGGAAGGCCGCGGACATGGGCGCCGGCCGCTGGTTCGAGCCGACCGTCCTCACCAACGTGGACCACACGATGGAGTGCATGACCGAGGAGACGTTCGGGCCGACCCTGCCGATCATGAAGGTCAGGGACGAGCACGAGGCGCTCGAGAAGGCGAACGACTCCCGCTACGGGCTGAACTCGAGCGTCTACACGCGCGACGTGGAGAAGGGCGAGCGGATCGCGCGCCAGCTCAAGGCCGGGAGCGCGTGCGTGAACGACACGGTCGTGAACTACGCGGCCGCCGAGGCGCCGTTCGGCGGCACCGGCGAGTCCGGGATGGGCGTTCGACACGGGGCGCAGGGCATCCGCAAGTACTGCGGCGTGCAGACCGTGCTCGTCACGCGCCGGGCGCTCAAGCGCGAGGCGTACATGTTCCCCTACAGCCCGACGAAGTCGAAGCTCGTGGAGCGCATGTCCGTCGCGATCTACGGCCGGATCCCGAAGAAGTACCGCTGATGGCCACGCGCAGGGCGGAGGCCACCTGGGAGGGCAGCCTCGCCGACGGGTCGGGCCGCGCCGACCTCGAGAGCGGCGTGGCCACCGGCATGGACGTGAACTGGCGGGCCCGCACCGAGGGCGGCGCGGAGACGAGCCCGGAGGAGCTGCTGGCCGCCGCGCACGCGGCGTGCTTCTCGATGGCTCTCTCGCACACGCTGAGCGAGGGCGGGAACCCGCCGCAGAAGCTGTCGGTCTCGGCGGCCGTCGAGTTCGGACCGACCGAGGGCGGCTTCGAGGTGAAGAGCTCGCGGCTCAAGGTCCGCGGGACCGTGCCGGGCGTGGACGACGACGCGTTCCAGGAGGCCGCGCGCGGCGCCGCGGAGGGCTGCCCGATCTCGGGGGCGCTCAAGGGCAACGTGGACATCTCGGTCGAGGCGGAGCTGGCGGCGGCCTAGCCGCTCACGCGGGCCGCCGCCAGCGCCTCGGTCTGGTCGTTGAACCAGCGCAGGCTGGTCGCGCGGCCGTTCTCGACGGTCCAGACGTAGCCCATCTTCCAGCGGATCTCCGCGCCGCTGGCGCCGGTGCCGCTGGCGTCGCCGAGCATCACGACCTTGCCGCCGCCGGCATCGACGTAGCGCTCGGGCGCGACCTTGAAGTCCGCGTAGACGTCGAGCACGCCGAGCAGCGAATCCTTGCCGCGGCGGGTCCCGGTCTCGACCGCGTAGTCGGGGTTCACGTACTCGAAGTCGTCGGCTATCCATGCGCCGGCGGAGCGGCCCGCGAGCCACGCCTCGTGGATCGCGCGGACGACTTCGACGCTCCCCGGCGGCGGGCTCACGCCGCGACCGGCCGGCGCTCCCGCTCGGCCGCGCGGCGGTTCGCCGCCTCCACCACCGCCGGCGCCACGTCGTTCTCGGCGAGGAACTCGTCGAGAACGCGCCAGGTGGTCCCGCGGGCGCCGCGGCCGGTCAGCACGCCGAGGTGCCCGCCGGGGCAGGTCTCGACCCGCACCGACGGCGCCCCGGTGAGTAGCGGCTCGACCGCGAGCACCGCATCCGCGGGCGCGAGCACGTCGTTCCTGCCGGCCACGACCAGCACGGGAACGTCCAGGCCGGCGACGTCGATGCATCGATCGCCGAGGTCGATCCGGCCGTCGGCGAGGTCGTTGATCCGGAAGAAGCGGTGATAGAGCTGGGCGAACGTGCGGCCGGGGTAGGCGAGCATGTGCGCCATGTACTCGTCGACCGCCTCCACGTGCGCGAGCAGCTCGCGGTCGCCGAGGTGGGTGAGCGTGAACAGCGGCTTGGTGATGCGCTTGTCGAGCGCGGTCGCCTGGAAGCCGAGCGAGACCAGCGGCGCGGGCGCGCCGCCCAGCGCGCTGTAGAGGCTGGTCACGAGGCGGCCGCCGGTCAGCTCGGCGAGCCGGCGGATCGGGGCCATCGTGCGGACCTTCTCGAAGTCGAACGGGCTCGCCACCATCGCCAGCGACCGCACCGGCAGCTCGTTCCCGGCGGTAGCGAGGCCGGCCATGATCCCGCCGAGGCACCAGCCGACCACCTGCACGGGCAGCCCGTCGGAGTGCTCGCTGACCGCCGCCACGGCGTTGGGGATCACGTCGTCGACCCAGTGCTCGATGCCGAGCTGGCGGTCGCTGAACGCGATCGGCCCGTAGTCGACGAGGTAGGTCGGATAGCCGAGCGCGAGGAGATGGGCGGCGAGGCTCGCGCCGCGCCAGAGGTCGAAGCAGGTCGCGGGGGCCGCGAGCGGCGGCACGAGCAGGACGGGTGCATGCCAGCGGCGCCGGCGCGTCGGCCGGTAGCGGTGCACCGTGCGCTGCGGCCCCTCGTCGATCACGTGCGTGGGGGTCGGGGTGCGGTCGGCGAGGCCGGGTCCGAGCGGCGACATGTCCCACACGTTCGCCGCCGCGTTCACGACGGAGTCGATCGACGGGACGAGCGGCGGCATCGCGGTTGCCAGGATAAGACGCATGGCGGCAATAGCCCTCGGTTTCGCATCGGCGGTCGTGTGGGGAGCGGCGGACTTCCTCGGCGGCGTGAAGAGCAGGCAGCTCCAGCTGCTCACGGTCCTGCTGGTCTCGCAGGCGGCCGGGCTCGTCGCGGTGCTGGCCTGGGCCGCGGCGCGCGGGGAGGGGCCGCCGGCGGAGGTCGTGCCGTGGGCGCTGGCGAACGCGGTGTCGGGCACGGTCGGCCTGGCCGCGTTCTACCGCGCGCTCGCGGTGGGTGCCATGGGAGTGGTGGCGCCGATCTCGGCGAGCGCCGCGGTGATCCCGGTCGTGGTCGGCGTGGCCGGCGGCGAGCGCCCGGGCGCCGTGCAGCTCGCGGGCATCGTGGTGGCGATCGCCGGCGTGGCGGTCGCCTCCTACGAGCCGCCGGACGCGCCGCTCGCGGAGCCGGGCGCGGCGACCGCTACCGCAAACCGGGGAGGGTCTGACCCCGGCCGGAGGCCGCTTCCGGAGCGGGATTCCGGCGGATCGGCGGGTCCGCGCGGTCCCCGGACCCCGAGCGGTCCCCGGCGGTCCAGCGGAGCCGGGCTCGCCCTGGTCGCCGCGGCCGGGTTCGGCGTGTTCTTCGTCGGGCTCGACGAGGGCAGCAACCACGACCTGGTCTGGACGCTCGTGCTCGGCCGGACGCTGTCCACCGCGATCCTCGCCGTCGCGGCGCTCGCGATGCGGCCGAGCCTCAGGATGACCGGCCGCGACTCCAGCGCCGTCGTCGCCGTCGGCCTGCTCGACATGGGGGCGAACGCGCTGTTCGCCGCCGGCAGCACGCTCGGCCTCGTCAGCGTGGTGGCGGTGCTCGGCTCGCTCTACCCCGTCACGACCCTCGTGCTGGCCCGCTTCGTGCTCGGCGAGCGCCTGCACCGCATCCAGCGTGGCGGCGCGCTGGTCGCGCTGGTAGGCGTGGCGCTGATCAGCGCGGGATGATCCGGGGATGACGAACGCCCGGAACGCAGCGGTCGCATGGGCCGCGACGGCGGCCCTCACCCTGGCCCTCGCCGGCTGCAGCGAGGACCCGGAGTCCGCGCCGCTGGCGCCCGAGCGCGCCCCCGAGGGCGGGATCGCCTCGGACGGGCTCTCGCAGAAGGACGCGCGGATGGCGCGCGACGTCGCCGTCTACTTCCAGCGCAACACCGACGGGACCCCGCTCGCCGGCAAGATCGAGCGCGTGAGCGTTCGCAAGGGGGTGATAACCGTGGAGACCTCGCTGGCCCTGAGCGGGAAGGCAACCGGCAGCGCGCGCGACGTCTGCGGCCTCATCCAGGGCTCCGACGCCGCCGACTTCACCCCCGGCCACACCGTCACCGGCAACGGCCCGCGGGTGACCTGCCCGCACCGGACGAGCTAGGCGCCGACCGGCACGCCCAGCAGCCGCTCGAGCTGCGGCAGCGTCGAGTCCGCCCCGCGGTGCAGGATCGCGGTCATCCCCACCGCCTCGGCGCCCTCGCAGTTCTCGCGCAGGTCGTCCACGAACACGCACTCGCCCGGCGGCACGCCGATCCTCTCGGCCCCGAGGTGGAAGATTGCCGGCTCGGGCTTGTGCAGGCCCACGTCGCCGGAGATCACGGCCGCGTCGAAGAGCTCGTCGATCAGCTCCTGGTCGTAGGTCGTCCGCCCCCACGAGTTCGAGATCAGCCCGGTCGGGATCCCGGCCGCCCGGGCGGCTCGCACCGCGCCGGCCATCCGCTCGTCCGGCCCGACGCCGGCGAACAGCCGCTCGACCATGCCCTCGGCCCGGTCGCCGATCCCGAGCACCGCGGCGAACCGCGGCTCGAACTCCTCCACGGTCAGCTCGCCGCGCTCGAGCTGCCGGAGCAGCGCCAGCCCCTCACCGCGCGAGCGAAACATCTCCTTGACCGTGTTCGGCTCGAGCCCCTCGGCCTCGCAGAACGAGCGGAACGACTCGAACACGTTGGTCGTGAGCACCCCGCCGAAGTCGACGAGCAGCCCGCGGCTCACGTGCTGGGCGCCGACATGCGCGTGATCCCCAGCGCCGCCTCGGCCAGCTGCGGCACGCCGACGTCGAAGAGCTTCAGATACGGGTCGTCGGTCGCCCCGGCGAGCGAGCGCTTGTAGTTCCCCTCCATGAACACGGCGGCCTTCCACAGCGCGAGCGCCTGGTACCAGCGCAGGTCGCTCATCGACCGCCCGCTCACCTCCTCGTAGCGCGCGACCAGCTCGTCGCGGCCGAGGAAGCCCTCCTCGTGCGTCACGGTGAGCATGTCGAACATGGTCGGCTCACGATCGCCCCCGGACGGCTGCGACCAGGTCGCGGTCAGGTAGCCGACGTCGGCCAGCGGATCGCCGATCGTCGCCATCTCCCAGTCGAAGATCGCGATCAGCCGCGCCGGCGCGTCGGCGGCGAACATGGTGTTCCCGAGCCGGTAGTCGCCGTGCACGATCGTCGCGCCGGGCGACTCGGGCTTGTTGGCCGCGAGCCACTCGCCGACCTCCTGCACCTGCGGCAGCTCGCGGGTCTTGTTGACGTCCCAGAGACCGTTGAAGCGCCGCAGCTGGCGGTCGAGGTAGCCGGTCGGCTTGCCGAACCCCTCGAGCCCGCACGCGCGCCAGTCCACGGCGTGCATCTCGGCGAGGGCGTCGACCAGCTCGAAGCAGATCCGCCGGCGCTCCTCCGGGCTCGACAGCGGCTCGGGGACCTCGGAGACGATCACCGCGCCCTCGAGGTACTCCATGAGGTAGAACGGCACGCCGAGCACGGACTCGTCGTCGCAGGCGTCGAGCACCGGCGGGGTGCGCACGTCGGCGTCCTCGATCGCCGCGAGCAGCCGCGCCTCGCGCAGCATGTCGTGGGCCGACGGCGGCAGCGGCGGGCGCGGGGGGCGGCGCAGCACGAAGCGGTCCGCGCCGCGGGTGATCAGGTAGGTCACGTTCGAGTGGCCCTGGCCGATCGCCTCGGCCTCGATCGGCCCCGAGCCGAGCCCGCGCGAGTCGAGGTACTCGGCAAGCGGCTCGAGGACGATCAGCGGCGGGCGCTCGAGCCCCTCGGCCTCCTCGCGGGTCCTCACGACGTCCATGGCGCGGCATCTTGAACCATCCGGGCCCCTCCGCGTATAAAGGGCACAGATGCGCCGACTGGCGACAGCCGTCCCCGCCGCCCTCTGCCTGGCCCTCGCCGCGCCCGCCGGGGCCGCCGACCAGACGGTCCACGCCACCCCGTCGAACACGTTCACGCCCGCGACCGTGACGATCGGCGTCGGCGAGAGCGTCACCTGGGTCAACGACGGGGGCTTCCACAACGTCAAGTTCGACGACGGCAGCTTCGAGCAGCCCGGCGAGCCGGCGTTCAACTGGTCGACCGACCCGAAGCGCACCTTCTCGGCGCCCGGGAGCTTCCGCTACTTCTGCGAGCAGCACGGCTCGGCGGGCGGCGGCGGCATGTCCGGCACGGTCGTCGTCCAGCAGCCCCAGGGGCCGGGCGGCGGCGAGCAGCCCGACACCACCGCGCCGGACGTCGACGACCTCCGGATCGTCCCGTCCACCTTCTGCAACAGGAAGACCAAGGCGTGCAAGAAGACCGGCGCGCTGATCCGCTTCACGATCGACGAGGACGCGAAGATCAGCGGCCGGATCGTGCGGCGCAAGGACGGCAAGAAGGTCGGGTCGCTCTCGATCACGGCCCGCGCCGGCGAGGGCAAGTTCGACCTCGCCGCCAAGGGCCTCGCGCTCGGCAAGTACCGGCTCGAGCTGACCCCGCGCGACGCCGCCGGCAACAGGGCCAAGGCCTCGCGGGCCAACTTCACGATCGCGACGAAGCGCCGCTAGGGAGGCCGTCTAGGCGATCTCGCCGACGTGGCGGATGTTCGCCGCGTCGTCGTCCTCGCCGCTCGGCTCGGCCTCGAACCAGCCGTCGAGGATCTCCTCGAGCAGCGCCTCGCTGGTCGTGCGCAGCGACAGCGCGAGCACGTTCGCGTCGTTCCACCTGCGCGCGCCGCGGGCGGTCTCGGCGTCGCCGCACAGCGCGGCCCGCACGCCGCCCACCTTGTTGGCCGCGATCGAGGCGCCCGTCCCGGTCCAGCAGCACACGATCGCCTGGTCGGCGCGGCCCTCGGCCACGTCGCGCGCGGCGGCCTCGCTCGCCCACGCCCAGTCCGGCCGCTCGCCCTCGGCGAGCGCGCCGTGGGTGACCGGCTCGTGGCCGCGTCTGCGCAGCTCCTCGACCACCGCCTCGGCCACGCCCGTCCGCTCGTCGCTCGACACCGAGATGCGCACGAACCGCAGGGTAGTCGCGCCAAGCCGGATGACAGGGACGATTCCGGGCCCTACGCTATTGGAGATGCGCCGCTGGCCCCCCGTGTGCGCGCTCGCCGCCGCCCTGCTCGCGATCCTCGCGCCCTCCGCGATGGCGGAGAGCGTCACCAAGTCGTTCGACTACCCGGTCTCGATGGACCCGTTCGAGGTCCAGCAGAAGCAGGCGATCCAGAGCCCGGGGATCGACGGTTACGTGACGCGCATGAGCGTGGACGTGGTCAACCCCGACGGGTCGCAGGTCCCGATCAACCGCGTGATGCTCCACCACATCGTCTTCGCGAAGCTCGGCCCCAGGCACCCGTCCTGCGAGACGCTGACCGGCTTCGACGAGAAGACCAAGACCCCGGCGCTCGGCGAGCCGATGTACGCCGCCGGCGAGGAGCGTCAGGTGCTCGAGCTGCCGCCCGGCTACGGCTATCGCATGAGCAAGGACGACCCGCTCTACATGGTCTGGATGCTGATGAACCACCGCGGCGTGACCGACGACGTGATGATCCGCTACACGATCACCTACGAGAACGACCCCGCCGTGCCGATCAAGCCGGTCCGGCCGCTGTGGATGGACGTGGTCGACTGCAAGGCCGACCCGGTCTACGACGTGCCGGGTGGCGGGAAGCCGGGCTCGGTGCACGAGCGCAGGCACGAGCTCACCGTGCCGGAGTCCGGCCGCATCGTCGCCGGCGGCGGCCACGTTCACGGCGGCGGCGTGGAGACGGAGATCAGCCAGCCCGCCTGCGGCAACCGCGAGATCATGACCTCGCGGCCGGCCTGGGGCATGCCCGACCACCCCTTCTACACCGTCCGCCCGATCCTGCACGAGCCCGGCCCGATCTCGATGAGCGGCTGGCTCTCGTCGCAGGGCTTCCCGGTCAAGGCCGGCCAGCGGATCAGGCTCACCTCGCGATACGACAACGAGCGCCCGCACACGCGGGTGATGGGGATCAACCTCGTCTACCTCGCGCCCGGCGAGGTGACCGAGGACTGCGCGCCGGCGCCCACCGACGGCCAGTACTTCCAGGCGGCGGCGCTGCGCGGCGAGAAGTTCCGCACGAAGACGCCGCGGTTCACGGTGCCGCTCACCGGCGTCGACTCCAGGGGCAGGGCGGTCTCGATCTCGCGCCCGCCCGGCAAGACGCGCGCGCTGCGCAGCGGCGCGACCGTGAGGGCGCGGGACTCGTACTTCTCGATCCCGAACGTGCAGGTCAAGAGGGGCGCGAGGCTGAACTGGAGCTTCGCCTCGCCGACCCTGCACAACGTCACGCTCGCCAACGGCCCGCGCGGCTTCTCGTCGGGCAACCTGAACGACGGGCGCAAGTTCGCCGTGAGGTTCAAGGTGCCCGGCACCTACCGGCTGATGTGCACGCTGCACCCGGTCGGGATGACGCAGACCGTCACGGTCCGCTGACCTAACCTCGGCTCCATGCCGGAGCTGCCCGAGGTCGAGATCGCCGCGCGACGGCTGAACGCGGCGCTCGAGGGGGCGGCCGTCGAGTCGGCGATGGCGCCGGGGATGGTCACGATGAAGACCTTCGCGCCCCCGCTCGACGCCCTCGCGGGCCGGACGATCGAGCGCGTGCGGCGGATCGGGAAGATGCCGGTGGTCGAGTTCTCCGGCGACCTCGCTCTGCTCGTGCACCTGATGTCCGCGGGGCGGCTCCAGGTGTTCGGCGAGCGGGCGTCGCTGCGCGACAAGCGCTCGCGGCTGCTCGTGCGGATCGACGACGGCCGCGAGCTGCGGCTGCGCGAGTTCGGCACCCAGCAGCGGGCCTGGGCCAAGCTGCTCACGCTCGACGACCTCGCGAAGGACGAGGCGGTCGTCAAGCTCGGGCCGGAGGCGTACCCGGCGCCGCCGCTCGAGGAGTTCGCCGGGCTGGTCGGCCAGCCGCGCCACCTCCACCCGCTCCTGCGCGACCAGCGCGTGATCGCCGGCATCGGCCGCTCGTGGGTCGACGAGATCCTCTGGCAGGCGGGGCTGTCGCCGTTCCGCCAGGGCGACGACCTCGCCCCCGAGGACGTCGAGCGCCTGCACGCGGCGATCGGCGACGTGCTCGGCGGCGCGCTCGAGCACTACGAGAAGGTGGTCGAGGAGTCGCTGCCCGACAAGGCGCCGATGCCGCTCCAGGTGCACCGCAGGGCCGGCGAGCCGTGCCCGCGCTGCGGCACCACCATCGAGGCGGTCCACTTCAAGGACTACGTCATGTGCTACTGCCCGGCGGAGCAGACCGGCGGCCGCGTGCTCAAGGACCGCCGGCTCTCGCGGCTGCTCAAGTGAGGGCGCGCGCGTCCCGTTAGGCTTCGCCGATGGGTGCGATCGAGCTCGACCAGGTCACCTGGCCCGAGGTCAAGGCGGAGATCGACGGCGGACGCGACACGGTCGTGCTCGCCTTCGGCGCGACCGAGCAGCACGGCCCGCACATGCCGATCGGCACCGACGCGATGCTCGGCGACCGCCTGGCGCGCGAGCTCGCCGACCGGCTCGACGCCTTCGTGGCGCCGACGGTTCGGATCGGCTGCTCCGAGCATCACGTCGGCTTCGCCGGGACGATGTCGATCTCGGAGGAGACCTTCCACGCGGTGGTCGCCGACGTCGTCCGCTCGCTTGCGCGGGGCGGCTTCCGGCGCGTGGTGCTGGTCCCCACCCACGGAGGCAACTTCGCCCCGCTGGCCGCGGCGATCGAGAAGCTCGGCGAGGTCGAGGGGATCCGCGTGGATGCGCTGACCGACCTCGGCGTGCTCTTCCAGGTCGCCACCCTCGGCCAGGAGGAGCACGGCGTGCCGCTCAACGAGGGCGGCCTGCACGCGGGCGAGTGGGAGACCTCGCTGATGCTCGCGCTGCGGCCCGAGCTCGTGAAGATGGACCGCGCCGAAGCCGGCTTCACCGGTGACCTCCAGGCGGCGATCGGCGGGCTCTTCCGCGAGGGCGGCGTGGCCGCCCTGGCCGAGAACGGCGTGCTCGGCGACCCCGCGCAGGCGTCGGTGGACCACGGCCGCCGCTACTGGGACCGCGCCGTGGAGCTGGCGCTCGAGTCGCTGGGCGACTAGGGCTCCGGGCGCACGTAAGGTTGGGCCGTGGCCCCGGTCGCGACCCTCGGTGACTCGTTCCGCTCGTTCTTCGACGCGGTCGAGGAGTTCTTCGGGAACCTCGCCGCCGTCCAGTGGGGGTCGCTCGTCATCGCGCTGCTCGCGTTCGGGACCTACCTGACGTTCCGCTCGCGCGCGTCGTTCAACATCCTGCGCGCCGCCTACCCGGAGAGGAGCTTCCGCTGGCGCGAGATCTGGGGCGCGTACATGGCCGGCTACGGGTTCAACAGCGTCATCCCGGCCCGCGGCGGCGACGTGGTGCGCCTGTTCCTGACCAAGAACGCGATCCCGAACGCGACCTACCCCGCGACCGGCGGCGCGTTCGCCGTGGAGCTGGGCTTCGACGTCGTCTTCGGCAGCGCGATCCTGCTGTTCGCCTTCACCCAGGGCGTGTTCCCCAAGCCGCCGGACCTCTCCGAGCTCAACGCGTTCGAGCTCTCGTACTTCGCCCAGCACCCCAGCTTCACGCTCTTCCTGATGACCTTCCTCGCGGTGGCCGCCATCGCGGGCACGGCGATCCTCTCCGCCCGCGTGCGTGCGTTCTGGGCCGGCGTCCGGCAGGGCCTCACGATCGCCTTCGACCGCCAGCGCTACCTGCGCGAGGTGTTCGCGATCCAGGCGGCCGGCTGGGTCTTCCGCTTCGCCGCGTTCTGGTTCCTGCTCGAGGCGTTCAATGTCGGCGGCTCGGTCAAGAACGTGCTGCTGGTGCTCGGCGTCCAGGCCGTCTCGGCGGCGCTGCCGTTCACGCCGGGCGGCGCCGGGGCCCAGCAGGCGCTGCTCGTGAAGGTGTTCGGCGGGTCGTCCACGGTGGCGGCCTACTCCGTCGGCCAGCAGATCGCGATCGCCGCCTTCACGTTCGCGGTCGGCTTCGCCGCGCTCGCGTTCATCTTCCGCGTGCGCAGCTTCAAGGAGGTCATCGCGCGCGGGAAGGAGCAGCGCGACCGCGAGGCGGAGGAGCGCAAGGCGGCCGCCGGAGCGGTCTAGCCGTCAGTCGAGTCCCTAGCGCCCGAGCCGGCGCGGCCTCACCCGAGGCGGGAGGTCCGTGAGCTGGTTGACCACGACCTCCGGCTCGAACGGGCGCAGCAGCGCGGCCCGGTCCTCGCGACGCGTCATCGCCGCGACCTCGTGTCCCGCCGCCGTGAGCCGCGGGACGAGCCGGCGGCCGATCGCTCCGCTGCCGCCGGCGACGAAGACCCTCATGTGGCCAGCGTCAGGCGCCGAACCCGAGCCGCGCCTCGCGCACGAGCGTGACGGCCTCGGGGAACAGCACGCCCATCGCCTGGCGCACCTCGGCGGCCTGCTGCTCGGCGTTGCCCTGGAGGTTGAGCCGGTTGATCCCGGCCACGGTCATCTCCACCGCGAGCTTGATCGCGTTGTCGGCCCAGGCGACCTGCTGGGCGCCCTGCATCTGCTCCGCCAGCTCGGCCATGCGGCGCCGGAGCTCCTCCGGGTCGCCGAAGATCCCGCCGAACGGATCGTCCTCTGGGGGCATGGGCCGATTGTACGGAGTAGCCTCGGGCGCCCGATGGCTCTGCCCGCACCGACCCCGTCCACCACCGCGCTGATCACCGGCGCGTCGTCCGGGATCGGCAGCGAGATCGCCCGCCGGCTCGCGGAGCGCGGCCATGGCGTCACGCTCGTCGCCCGCCGCCGCGAGCGGCTCGCGGAGCTCGCGGAGGAGCTCGCGCGCGACCACGCCGTGCGCGCCGAGGTCGAGGCGTGCGACCTGGCCTCGGCCGACGCGCGCTCGCGCATGCTGCGCTCGGTCGAGGACCGCGGCCTCGCGGTCGAGGTCCTCGTCAACAACGCCGGCTTCGGCAGCGGCGGGCGCTTCCAGGACCTCGACCCCGACATGGAGCTCGACATGGTCCGGACCAACGTGGAGGCGGTCGTGCACCTCTGCTCCACGTTCGTGCCGGGGATGGTGCGCCGTGGGCGAGGCGCGGTGCTGAACGTGGCGTCGGTGGCGGCCTTCCAGCCGGTGCCGCGCCAGGCGACCTACGGGGCGACCAAGGCGTTCGTCCTGAGCTTCACCGACGCGCTCACCGCCGACCTGCACGGCAGCGGGGTCACCGCCACGTCGCTGTGCCCGGGGCCCGTCCCGACCGAGTTCGGCGAGGTCGCGGCGATCGACGAGAACCTGATGAGCATCCCGGGCGTCTCGGTGTCGCCCGCCGACGTCGCCCGTGCCGCCGTGGACGGGCTCGACCGCGGCAAGCGCGTGGTGGTCCCCGGCCCCGCCACCCGCGCCACCGCGCTGCTCGGCAGCCTGACCCCGCGCTGGATCACGCTCGAGGCCATGCGCCGCTTCTACCCAGTCGGGAAGTGAGCCCGGCAACCGTCGAGGCGGGGGGCCTCGCGCTCGCCTACGACGAGCGCGGCGCCGGCCGGCCGCTCGTGCTCGTGCACGGCGTCGGGGTGGCGCGGGGCCTGTGGGAGGAGACGGTGGAGGCGCTCGGCGGCGACTTCCGCACGGTCGCCTACGACCGCCGCGGCTACGCCGACAGCGGCGCGCCGGAGGGTTACGCGAAGACGACCGTCGAGGAGCACGCCGACGACCTGATCGCGCTGATCCGCGGGCTGGACGCCGCGCCCGCGCTGCTCTGCGCGCTGAGCTTCGCCTCGATGGTCTGCCTCGACGCGATGGCTCGCGAGCCCGGGCTGGTCCGCGGCGCGGTCCTGATCGAGCCGCCGCTGCTGTGGCTCTCGCCGAACGGCGCCGAGGCGATGTCGGGGATGCGCGCGGCGATCGAGGAGGGGGCGAGGAGCGGCGGGTCGGACGGCGCCCTCGACGCGTTCGCCCGCCACCTGTGCGGGCCGCAGGCTCCCGACCTGATCGGTCGCGAGCGCAGCGCGATCGCGAGCCGCACGCCGCACGCGTTCGCGGCGGACTTCAGCGCGCCGTGGTCGCTGCCCACGCGTGCGCTGCGCGGGATCGAGCAGCCGGTCACCGTGATCTCCGCGAAGCGCAGCGCGGCGGGCTGGCGCGAGGCCGCCGCGACGCTGGCCGAGATGCTCCCGCGCGGGGAGCTCGTCGAGGTCGATGGCGGCCACCTCGTGCCGCTCGAGGCGCCGCGGCTCCTGGCGGACGAGCTGCGGGCGCTCGAGCGGCGGGCGGGCCCCTAGCCGTAGCTCTTGCGGCGGAACACGTCCGTCGCCAGCGAGTCGACCCGGTCCAGGAAGAGAACCCCGTCCAGGTGGTCGATCTCGTGCAGCAGGCAGCGCGCCTCGAAGCCCTCGCTCGCGACCGACACGCGCTCGCCGCCCGGCGTGAGCGCCTCGACCGTCACGTGCGTCGGGCGCCGCACGTTCGCGGTCAGGTCGGGGATGCTCAGGCAGCCCTCGCGCGCGACCTTCGCCCCCGCCGCCTCCGCCACCACCGGGTTCACGAGCACCAGCTCGCCGTTCGAGGTCTTGGCCTTCGGGTGCTCGCTCACGTCCACCACCACGATCCGCACCAGCTCGCCGATCTGGGGCGCGGCGATTCCCACGCAGTGCCCGAACGAGCGCATCGTGTCGAGCAGGTCGCGCGCCACGCGCTCGGCCTCGGGGTCGTGCGCGTCGAGCGCCCGGCAGGTCTGCTTGAGCTTCGGGTTCGGTACGCGCAGGACCTCGCGGACCGCCATGGGCGCCTAGAGCGCCTCGGCGTCGAGCGCGCGCAGCGAGACCTCCACGCCCTGCTCCTCGCCGACGCGGCGCAGCGCCTCCTCGACCTCCGACGCGGCCACGCCGGGCGGCGGCGCGATCTCCATCATCAGCGCGTACAGCGGCGGCCCGTCGCCGCCCTCGCCCGCGAGCTTCGTCGTGAGGTCGGTGATGTCCACGCCGCGCTCGGCCAGCGCGGAGGTGGCGGCGTGCACGATCCCGGGGTGGTCGGCGCCGTAGAGGGTCACGATGTGGGTGGGGACGGGCTCCGCGCCGGGGTCGATCTCGTCGAGCGGGCTGAGCACGACCGCCTCCAGGCCCAGCTCGGCGCGCACGTCCTCGAGGTCGTCGCGGAGCGTGCCGACGTCGGCGTCGTCGGGCACCGACACGACGAGCATCATCGTGAAGTGGCCGCGCAGGATCGTCATCTGCGAGTCCTCCACGTTCGCGCGGTGCGCGAGCAGCACGCGGCTGGCGGCCGCGACGATCCCCGGCCGGTCGCGTCCGATCGCGGTTAGCGCGAGGCGCCGCATGGCGCCGGACCTTACCGGCCGTTCCGTAGACTCGGCCCCCGTGCGGATAAGCGAGGTGATGACCCATCAGGTCGTGACCGCGCCCCCGGACGCGACGCTGGCCGCGGTGGGCGGACTGATGCGAGACCGCAACGTCGGCTCGGTGGTGATCGCGGACGGCGGGCGGCCGGTGGCGATGATCACGGACCGCGACGTGGCGCTGGCCGTCGCGGGCGACGGCGTGTCCACCGGCAGCCCGGTGGGCGACCACGCCAGCCGCCCGCTCGTGTGCGGCGAGCCCGGGATGGCGGTGGAGGAGGCCGCCACGCTGATGGTGCAGAACCGCGTGCGGCGGCTGCCGATCGTGGACGGGGGAGCCCTCACCGGGATCGTCACGCTCGACGACCTCGCGATCAAGGTCGGCGACCTCCACCTCGCGCAGCAGATGACCGCCGAGGTGGCGCGCGCGGCGCTGCCGGAGTTCTTCTTCCACCAGAGAGGGGGCTGACGCATGCCGCTCACACCCGAGCAGCGGCGCCGCCGCGACCAGGTCGAGATGGTGATCCGCCTGATGGCGCCCGGGCTGAACCTGGTGCTCCAGGCCGGCGAGCGGCTGTCGCGGATCGTGGCGCCGAACGACGACGAGTACTACCCGGTGCGCCCGGGCACGATCGACCCCGAGCTTCCGCCAAAGTCCGGGGCGGCGGACCGCTGAGCCACGCCGAGCAGCTCGAGTGGGAGGCACGGGCCGGCAGGCCCGCGGCCGCTGCCGCGATCGCGTCGGTGGCGCTGAGCATCGCCGCGTTCGCGGTCTCCTCGGCGGCGATCGGGGGCTCGTTCGACGACGAGGTCGAGCGCGACGTGGCGATCCAGGCCGAGCGCGGCGCGTACCTCGCGGCCGGGATCCTCCAGGCGCTGGGCGTGGCGGTGCTGTTCGTCGTGCTGCGCTACCTCTACCGGGTCACCAAGTACCGCCGCGAGGAGCTACCGGGGAGCGTCTGGCCGCTGGCGACCGCGGCGCCGCTCGCGCTCGGTGTCTTCGCGATCGTGGGGACGTTCCAGCGGCTCGGGGCGGTGGAGCGGGTCACCGAGAAGCTTCCGCTTCCCCCGGAGGTCGCGATCGAGCTCTCGCGCGACGAGCAGGCCACCGGCGGGGCGGTGATCACCGGCATCGGCGGCTCGATCGCGGCGCTCTCGATCGCGGCCGCGTTCATCCTGCTCTCCCAGAACGCGCGCAAGGCGGGGTTGCTCTCGAACTTCATCGGGATCATCGGGATCATCGTCGGGGCGTTCCTGGTGCTCGGGCCGCTGCTCGGCTCGGTGCTCGGGCCGATCCCGATCGTGCAGTGGTTCTGGCTCAGCGCCCTCGCGCTGCTCTTCCTGGGCCGCTGGCCGGGCGGCCGCCCACCCGCCTGGGAGACCGGCGAGGAGGAGCCGTGGCCGACGGCGCAGGAGATCCGCCAGCAGCGCGAGGCGGAGGGCGGCGGCCGGGCTCGGCGCAAGCAGGAGCCGGAGGAGGAGTACGAGGACCTCGACGAGGAGCCCGACGACGCCGAGCCGGCCACCCCGGCGCACCCGCGCTCGAAGAAGCGCAAGCGCAAGCGGAAGCGCTAGGCGCCCCGCTCCGCCGCGCACGCCTCCGCAGCGCCATCTCCGAGGTGGGCTCTCTAATGGTCGCTATGCGACCGAAATAGAGCCCACCTCGGGATCGTGGCCTCGCGGAAGCGGCCGCCGGCCGCCGGCGCAGAAAAAGCCGCTGGCACCGGGAAGCCCGCGCCGGGCTGGCGCCCGCAGCCCTGGCAGGCGTCTGGCCGGGGTGCTTGACTCAGCCGCGTGTACGGACGCGGCGCCGCCTACGAGCTGAACCCCCACCTCGCCCCCGACTCGGGCAGCGACTACGCTTGCCCGTACCGCGAGTGCGACGGGTCCGGCTTCGTCATCGACGACGACGCCGACTCGGCGGTCCCGTGCCGCTGCCGCGAGGGCCGCATCGCCAGCGCCCGCGCGCGCAACCTCGCGCACGAGATCCCCAAGCAGTTCCAGGGGCTGGCACTGAACAGGGAGCCGGTTCTCGAGATCTTGTCGCGCTTCCCAGCGGCACAGATTGCCGAGTACCGCGAGTTCTGTACGAAGATCGAGACGCGTCTCGATCAAGGCAAGGGCATGTGGTTCCTTGGTGATCGCGGAACCGGAAAGACGACCCTCGCGATGCTCGTCTCGATCCACGCGATGCGCGCGCGTCGCACGGTCGGCATATACACGGCACCGAAGCTTCTTGAGGCGATCCGCAACACCTATAACGAGAACTCCCAGATCAAGATCACGGAGCTGCTCGACCGATTGAGAGCGGTGGACCTCCTGCACATCGAGGACTTGGCGGTTCCTCAAACGACGGAATGGGTGCTGGAGCAGCTCTACAGCGTCGTCAACGATCGCTATCAAGATGGTCGCTCAGTGGTCTTCACAGCAGATGTCGAGCGCGTAAGCGATCTAGCGGATCGGATCGGATATCGCACGATGTCGCGACTTATCGATATCTGTGGCGAACCGCTGCTGATGCGTGGACCTGACCACCGGGCTCCTTGGTTGGAAGTAGCGGGACCGCGCCCGGCCTCAGCTCACGCAACGATCGATCGCTTGCACAAGCTCGTCGAGCTCCGGGAGAAGGGACATCTTCCAGAGTCGCATTTCGGGCACCTGAAGGACCGTTTGTTCCGCGATTCAGGCATGAATGCCGAAGAGATCGCGTCGGTCGAGCGGCGCTTCGACTAGCAAGCCGGGCTAGGCGCCCGCCAGGCTCCGCAGCGCGTCGCCCTCGAAGCGCTGGGTCTTCCACTCCTCGAGCGACCGGGCGCCCAGCGCCCGGTAGAAGCCGAGCGCCGGCTCGTTCCAGTCGAGCGCCGCGAGCTCGAGCCGGCCGTAGCCACGCTCGACCGCCACGCGCGCCACGTGCGCGAGCAGGGCGCGCCCGGTGCCGGCGCCGCGGTGCTCCGGCCGCACGAAGAGGTCCTCCACCCACGCCCCGGGCAGGCACTGGAAGGTCGAGAAGGTCGTGTACCAGAGCACGAAGCCGACCGGTCCACCGTCGGCCTCCGCGATCGCCGCCTCCACCACCGGCCGCTCCCCGAAGAGGTGCTCGCGCAGCAGCTCCTCGGTCCCGACCGCCTCGTCGGCGAGCCGCTCGTACTCGGCCAGCTCACCGATCAGCTCGAGCAGCAGGCCCACGTCGCCCGCGCGGGCGGGGCGGACCGTCACTCCTCGTCGGCCTGGCCGCTCTTCATCTTCTCGCTGATCATCTCCGTCACGCTCGGGTCGCGCAGCGTGGTCACGTCGCCCAGCTCGCGGCCCTCGGCGATGTCGCGCAGCAGCCGGCGCATGATCTTGCCCGAGCGGGTCTTCGGGAGGTCGTCGGCGTAGACGATCCGCTTCGGCCGGGCGAGCTTGCCGATCTTCTCGGCCACGTGCTCGCGGATCACGTCGTCGAAGCCCTCCTCCTCGGACTCGGAGCCCTTGATCGTCACGAACGCGACGATCGCCTGGCCGGTGTCCTCGTCCTTCGAGCCGACGACGGCGGCCTCCGCCACCTTGTCGTGCGAGACGATCGCCGACTCGATCTCCATCGTCGACATCCGGTGCCCGGAGACGTTGATCACGTCGTCGGTGCGCCCGACGATCCAGAAGTAGCCGTCCGCGTCGATCTTCGCCGCGTCGCCGACGTCGTAGACGTCGCTGCCCCACTTCTTCCAGTACGTCTCCACGTAGCGCTCGTCCTCCTTGAAGAGCGTGCGCGCCATGCCCGGCCAGGGCCGCCGCAGCGTGAGCACGCCGCCGCCCTCCTCGACCTCGGAGCCGTCCTTGCGGACCACCATCGCCTTCACGCCGGGGAACTCCTTGGTCGCCGAGCCGGGCTTGGTCTCGGTGATCCCCGGCAGCGGCGTGATCATGATGTGGCCGGTCTCGGTCTGCCACCAGGTGTCCACGATCGGGCAGCGCTCGCCGCCGATCACCTTGTGGTACCAGGCCCACGCGCGCGGGTTGATCGGCTCGCCGACCGACCCGAGCAGCCGCAGCGAGCTGAGGTCGTGCTTCTCGGGGTGCTCGTCCCCCCACTTGATGCACGCGCGGATCGCGGTCGGGGCGGTGTAGAGGATCGTCACGCCGTAGGTCTCGACGATCTCCCACCAGCGGTCCTTGTCCGGGTAGTCCGGCGCGCCCTCGTAGAGCACCGACGTGCAGCCGTTCGCCAGCGGTCCGTAGACGATGTACGAGTGGCCGGTGACCCAGCCGACGTCGGCAGCGCACCAGTACACGTCCGTGTCGGGCTTCAGGTCGAAGACGACCCTGTGCGTGGCCGCCACCCCGGTGAGGTAGCCGCCGGTGGTGTGCAGGATCCCCTTCGGCTTGGCGGTGGAGCCCGACGTGTAGAGGATGTAGAGCGGGTGCTCGGCGTCGAGCGGCTCGGCCGGGCACTCAGCGTCGGCCTCCTCGAGCGCCTCGTGCCACCAGATGTCGCGACCCTCGGTCATCGGGCAGTCGCCCTCGGTGCGGGGGACGACCACGATGTGCTCGAGGGCGGGCAGCTTCTCGGCGATCTCGTCGACCTTCGCCTTCATCGGCGTCGGCTTGCCGCGGCGCAGGGTGGCGTCCGCGGTCACGAGCACCTTCGCGTCGGAGACCTCCATGCGCTCGCGCACGGACTCGACGGAGAAGCCGCCGAAGACGACGTTGTGGACGGCCCCGATGCGTGCGCAGGCGAGAATCGCGGCGGGGGTCTGCGGGACCATCGGCATGTAGATGCCGACCACGTCGCCCTTCTGCACGCCCAGGCCCTTGAGGACGTTCGCGAAGCGCTGCGTGTCGGCCAGCAGCTGCGCGTAGGTGAGGTCGAGCGTGAGGCCGTCCTCGCCCACCCAGTGGTAGGCGACCTTGTCGCCCCTGCCGGCCGCGACGTGGCGGTCGAGGCAGTTGTGCGAGGCGTTCAGCTTGCCCTCCTTGAACCACTTGGCCCAGGGCGGGTTCCAATCGAGCACCGTCTGCCACGGCTCGAACCAGTCGAGCTCCTTGGCCCAGCGCTCCCACCAGGCCTCGAAGTCGCGCTCGGCCTCCTCGTAGATCGACGGGTCGGAGAAGTCGGCCTGCTCCACGAACTGCTCCGGCGGCGCGAAGCGGTCCTCCTCGCGCAGCAGTACCTCCAGGTCCTCGCGTTCTTCGGTTGCGTCGCTCATGCTGGCTTCATACCGCATCCACGGCGCGGGCCAACCTCGTGTAGGCCTCGGCGGGGTCGCCGGCGCCGAAGACCGACGAGCCGGCCACGAACAGCCGGGCGCCCGCGACCTTGCAGTGGGGGCCGGTCTGCTCGTCCACGCCGCCGTCCACCTGGATCGCGATCCCGGGGTCGAGCCGCGTGTGCAGCCGCTCGATCTTGCCGCGCGTGGACTCGATGAACGGCTGGCCGCCCCAGCCGGGGTTCACGGTCATGCAGAGGGCGATCGCGATGTCGCCGGTCAGCTCGGCGATCGCCTCGACCGGCGTCGAGGGCGTGATCGCCACGCCCGCGCTGCAGCCGGCCTCGCGGATCGCCTTCACGGCGTAGTGCACGTGTGGGGTGGCCTCGAAGTGCACGGTGATGTTGTCCGCCCCCGCCTTCGCGAACTCGTCCACCTGGCGCTCCGGCCGCTCGATCATCAGGTGCACGTCGAGGATCCCGCCGGCGTCGTGCACCTGATCGGCGAGGGCACCCACGATCAGCGGGCCGATCGTGATCGGCGGGACGAAATGGCCGTCCATCACGTCCACGTGGATCACGCGCGCCCCCGCGTCCATGACCGCGCGGACCTGGTCGCCGAGCCGCGCGAAGTCCGCCGAGAGGATCGACGGGGCCACCCGGCGGTCGCGCAGGAGGTCGGCGGCGCTCACCGGGGTGACGCTACCCGAAACGCGGCGAGGGCCCCATCCCTGGGGCCCTCGCCTGCCTCGGACCGCCGCCTCGCGGGGCGGCTGTCAGCCTTGCCTAGCGGTTGTCCCGCCGCGAGCCGTGGTCGTCGTCCTGCCGGGCGCCGGACTTTGCGTCCTTCGACCTCGGCGCGGCCCGCTGCACGTTCTCGCAGGAGCCGTTCTGGTTCGCCTCCGTGGCGCCCACGATCACGTCGACGGGGTCGAGAAGGGCCACGTCGTCGCCCTCGCCGCAGTCGACCGTGTCGACCTCGCCGTCGCGGGTGTGGAACCGGTCGTCGCCCGCGCCACCGACGAGCGTGTCGCCGATCGTGTCGAGCGCGTCGCCGGGGGCCACGTCGCCGCGGGCGAGCGCCCACAGGTCGTCGTTGCCCTCGCCGCCGTCGGACCTGTCCACGCCGAGGTTGGCGAAGATCCGGTCGTTGCCGTTCCCGCCGCTCGACGTGTCGTCGCCGCGGCCGCCGGCGATGCGGTCGTTGCCGTCGCCGCCGCTGGTCGTGTCGTTGCCGCTGCCGCCCCACAGCAGGTCGCGGTGGATGCCGCCGTCGAGGCCGTCGTTGCCGTCGCCGCCGTGGACGCGGTCGCGGCCCTCGTTCCCGTTCAGCGCGGTGTCGTCGCCGTCGCCGCCCAGGATCAGGTCCCAGCCGGCGTTGCCGTCGACCGCGTCGGCGCCCTTGCCGGCGATGATGAAGTCGCTCTGCGAGCCGCCGCTGACGGTGTCGTCGCCCGCGAACGCGCGGACCTTGTCGCGGCCGCCCTTCGCGTCGATGGTGTCGGCCTGGTTGGTGCCGCGCAGGTACTCCCCGCGGTCGGTCCCGGTGATCGTCGCCGCCATGGCTACCGCCGCAAGTGTGAGCCCGAGCGTGGCCACGGCGACCAGGGTGGTGAAGATGCGCTTCCTTCGCATCACGTGCGCCTCCTGGGTCGCTTGCCGGTTCTAACGCGGAATCGCGGCGAAGGTTGCGGCCCGCGTGTCCGGTTTCGGCGCCCTCATACGTTGTATGGAGCGATGGACTTCGACGCGCTTTACGACGAGCTTCGGGACCCGCTGACGCGGCGTCTCGAGCGTCTGGTGGGCGACGCCCGCACGGCCGAGGACCTTCGCCAGGAGGCGTTCGCGCGGGCGTGGAAGAGCGGCCCCCGCGACGCCGGCCGCGGTCACATGCGGGCGTGGCTCCACCGGACGGCGCACAACCTGGCGGTCGACGAGCTGCGCCGGCGGTCGCTGCGCGACTCGGTGCCGTACGACGAGGACCTCGCGCCCGCGTTCGAGGACGCCGACGCCGACGAGCGGATCGCCGCGCGCGAGGCGGTGGCCCGGCTCTCCGCGCACGACCGCTTCCTGCTGCTGATGCGGTTCGAGGCCGGCCTCACCCACGCCGAGATCGGCCAGCTCCTGGCGATCGGCGAGGACGCGGCGCGCAAGCGGGTCGCCCGCGCCCGCGCGGCGCTGGCCGCGGCCCACCGCGAGGTCACCCCGCGCGAGCGGCCGCTCGTGCTCGTGCTCGTCGGCGACGACGTCTCGGCTCCCTACGAGCGCTGGATCGAGGCGGCGGGCGGCGAGCCGCGCGTGCTCGACGTCGAGCGCTTCGAGCGCCAGCTCGCGTCCGCCGACGCGCTCGTGGTCACCGGCAGCCACAGCGACATCCACCCCTCTCTCTACGGGCACGAGAACCGGGGCTCGATCGGGGAGCTCGACCTCGGGCGCGACCGCCGCGACCTCGCCGCCGTGCACGCCGCCCTGGTCCAGGAGGTGCCGCTGGTCGGGATCTGCCGCGGCCACCAGCTCCTGAACGTCGCGTTCGGCGGGACCCTGCACCAGGACATCTCACGCGGCCGCCGCGACCGCTCGCTCTGCCACGAGGCCGCCGAGCACTCGATCGGGACCGGCCCGCGCAGCCTCGCGCGGCGGGTGCTGGGGCGCAGCGCCACCGTCGCCAGCGGCCACCACCAGGCCGTGCGACGGCTCGGGCGCGGCCTGCGGGCCACCTCGGCGTCGCCGGACGGGGTGGTGGAGACGCTCGAGGTGCCCGGCCACCGCTTCGCGGTCGGCGTGCAGTGGCACCCGGAGCGGGATCAGGGCGCCCGGGCCGGCGAGCACCTCGCCGCCGCGCTGGTGGAGGCCGCGCGATGACCGCGCCCGTCTCGGGTGCGATGACCGCGCCCGTCTCGATCCGCCGCGCCGGCCAGCACGACGCGCCCGCGCTGTACCGCCTGGCCGCGCTCGACTCGGCGGCTCCGCTGACCGGCGAGATCCTGCTCGCGGAGGTCGGCGGCGAGCCCCTGGCGGCGCTGTCCCTGGCGGACGGAGCGGCTGTGGCCGACCCGTTCACGCCGACGGCGGAGCTGGTCGCGCTCCTGCGGATGCGCCGCGAGCAGATGGCGCCCGCCGAGTCCCCGCGCCGCGGCCACCGCTGGCTGCGCTGGGCGCCGCAGCTCGCGCGCTAGCGCCGCCCTAGCTGTAGTTAACGAGCACGTTGGTTCATCCGGGCCCCCTTGGAGGCTGAGAGCTGCCAAGCGACTCAGTCCCAAGGAGGACACCGGATGGATCTTCACGCTAACGCCGCCCTCAGCCTGAACAAGCGCCGCCTGCT
>DASVWC010000099.1:0-25653 GCA_036389835.1 Thermoleophilaceae bacterium
CGTAGCCCGAGACCATCAAGTCCCGCCAGGCGAGCGCCGCCGCCGGGTCGACCTTCCCCGTGACCGCCTCGCGGGCGCCGGGGACGTCGCGCGCGGCGGCGAGCGCCTCGCCCGGCCGCAGCAGCGTCTTCGACGGGATGCACGCCCAGAACGAGCACTCGCCGCCGACCAGCTCGCGCTCGACCACCGCCACCTTCGCGCCGCCCTCCGCCAGCCGCGCCGCACAGTGCTCACCCGGCGCTCCCTGTCCCACGATGATCACGTCGTAATCGGCCATGGGCGCAGTATCCCGGTACGGTCCGCCCTATGAGCGACGCCACCCTGAAGTACACGCTGCCCGAGTCCGAGATCCCGACGCACTGGGTCAACCTGATGCCGGACCTGCCCGGGCCGCCGTCGCCGCCGCTGCACCCCGGCACGAAGGAGCCGGCCGGCCCGGACGACCTCGCGCCGATCTTCCCGATGGGGCTGATCGAGCAGGAGGTGTCCGCCGAGCCGGAGGTCGAGATCCCCGACGAGGTCCGCGAGGTCTACCGGCGCTGGCGCCCGTCGCCGCTCTTCCGCGCCCGTGCCTTCGAGCGCGAGCTGGACACGCCCGCGCACGTCTACTTCAAGTACGAGGGCGTCTCGCCCGCCGGCTCGCACAAGCCCAACAGCGCCGTGCCGCAGGCGTTCGCCAACAAGCAGGCGGGGATCGAGAAGCTCGTGACCGAGACCGGGGCCGGCCAGTGGGGCTCGGCGCTCGCGCTCGCGTGCTCGCTCTTCGGGCTCGAGTGCGAGGTCTACATGGTCGGCTCGAGCTACGACCAGAAGCCGTACCGCCGCGCGCTCATGGAGACGTGGGGCGCGACCGTGCACCGCTCCCCGAGCGACCGGACCGACTCGGGCCGCGCCAACGCGTCGCACCCCACCGGCTCGCTCGGCATCGCGATCTCGGAGGCCGTCGAGATCGCGGCCGGCTCCGACGCCAACTACGCGCTGGGCTCGGTGCTCAACCACGTGTGCCTGCACCAGACCGTGATCGGTCAGGAGGCGATCGCGCAGATGGGCATGGCGGGCGAGGAGCCCGACGTGGTGATCGGCTGCGTGGGCGGCGGCTCGAACTTCGCCGGGATCGCGATCCCGTTCGTGCGCCGCGTCCTGCGCGACGGCGCGAGGACGCGCTTCGTGGCCGCCGAGCCGGCGGCCTGCCCGACGCTCACCCGCGGCGCCTACCGCTACGACTTCGGCGACACGTCCGGCATGACGCCGCTGCTCCCGATGTACACGCTCGGCCACGACTTCGTGCCGCCGCCGCTGCACGCCGGGGGGCTGCGCTACCACGGCGACTCGCCGCTCGTCTGCGGCCTCGTGAAGGCGGGGCTCGTGCAGGCCGCCGCCTACCGCCAGAACGAGTGCTTCGAGGCCGCCCTGCGCTTCGCGCGCACGGAGGGCATCGTCCCCGCCCCCGAGGCGGCGCACGCCGTGCGGGCGGTCGCGGCCGAGGCGGAGGCGGCGCGCGAGGCGGGCGAGGAGCGCGTGATCCTCTTCAACCTCTCCGGGCACGGCCACTTCGACATGTCCGCCTACCAGGCCTACCTGTCGGGCTCGCTCGAGGATGTGGAGTTCTCCGAGGCGGACATGGAGGCGGCGCTCGCGCGGCTGCCCGAGGCGCCGGCGCTCGCCTGAAGGGGCTCGTCTACCGCGAGGACTTCCTCGCTCCCGAGGAGGAGCGCGACGTCGTGCGGCTGCTCGAGGGGCTCGACTACCGCGAGCTGGTGATGCACGGCCGCGCGGCCAAGCGCACCGTGCGGCACTTCGGGCTCGACTACGACTACCAATCCCGCGACACGGTGCCCGGCGACCCGCTTCCCGAGGGGCTCGAGTTCCTGCGCCACCGCTGCGCCGGGCTGGCCGAGCGCGAGCCGGAGGAGCTCGTGCAGATCCTGATCACGCGCTATCCCCCCGGCGCCGGGATCGGCTGGCACCTGGACGCGCCGATGTTCGGGCGGATCGTGGGCGTCTCGCTGGGCGCACCGTGCCGGATGCGCTTCCAGCGCCGCACCAAGGAGGGCGAGCGGCTGGTCGAGGAGCTCGCCCTCGAGCCGCGCTCGGCCTACCTGCTGTCGGGCCAGGCGCGCTGGACCTGGCAGCACTCGATCCCGGCGACCAAGGGCCTGCGCTACTCGATCACGTTTCGCACAGAACGGGAAGCGGGGCGAAGCGCGTCTTGAACGTGAACGCCTCCGCGGTCGGGCCCTCGGCCTCGAGCAGCTCGAGCCGCTTCCTGGCCTCATCGAGCGTCGGGATCTCGCCCTCCGGCACCCACCACAGGACCGAGTGCACACTCGCGATCCGCCCGAACCACTCGCGCCGGCGGCGCATCACGCCGAGGTGCTCGCCCTCGTAGACGAAGCGCCACAGCGCGTCGATCGACTCCCAGAGCGACATGTTCACGATCATCCGGTCGTCGTCGAACGCGCGGATCCCCATCGCGCTGCCGTCCTCGTCCTCGAGCCGCCAGACGAACCCGGGCGCGGCGTCGGCGAGCGCGTTGACCGGCTCGAGCAGTGCCACGAACTCGGCGAGCTCGGGTCCGTCGAGCGGCGCCACGGCGCGCGCGACGTTGAGCTGCGCGACGTGCATGCTCAGCGGATGGTGACAGGCGTACCGACCGGCAGGCGCCGGCCCAGTCGCAGGATCGAGCGGTTGCGCAGGCGCACGCAGCCGTTCGAGATCCGGCCCGGGATCAGGCCCGGCTGGTTGGTCCCGTGCACCCCGACCTGGCCGCCGCCGGGCCAGTCCGTGCGGTACTTCGAGTGCGCGCTGAGGCCGAACGCGAGCGGCCCGTAGATGCCGCCCGAGGTCCTCGGGATGACCTTCTCGCGCACGAAGTAGCGCCCGCCGGGCGTGGGGGAGCCGACGGCGCCGACCCCAGCCCGCAACGACATCACGCGCTCCTCGCGGTGGTAGAGCACGACGCGGCGGCGCGGCCGGTCGACCACGAGCCGCGTCCGCACCAGCGCGGGCTCCGAGAGCACGCGGCTCGGCACCCAGCCCCAGCGCGAGCCGATCCCCGAGAAGCGGATCCGCGACCAGCGGCCCCGGCGGCCGAGCACGACGACGGTCTCCGGGGAGCCGAGGTGCGTGCGCGTGCCGAGCGTCCCGACCCGGGCGGCGATGGTGGCGGGGGCGGCGCGCACCTTCGCGCGCGCCTCCACGTACGACCACCACGTCTCGCTCCGCTCGTCGGACATCCGCTCGTAGCTCTGCTGCGCCGCCGCCGGCGCGGCCGCGCCCAGGGCCAGCGCCGCCGCGAGCGCCGCGCTAGCCCGTGAAGCTCGGCTCGACGACCACACAGCGGGCAAAGGTGGCCCTCAGGGTGCTGCGGTTGCCCGCGCGGTCGCGCGCGGAGATCACGATCGTGTGCCGCCCCGCCCGCAGCCGCTTCGCGGGGACCCTGAAGGTCAGCCGCGACTTCGTGGCGCTGCCGAGCAGGCGCCCGTTCAGCCGCGCCGTGAGGCTGCGGATCGACACGCCGGCCGTCACGCGGATGGTGGCGGCGAAGTTCGACGAGACGCACGAGGCGCGCACCCCCGCGATCCCGATCACCGGATCGCCGGCCACCCGGTAGCGGAAGGTGACCGTCGCCTGGTTGTCGCAGTTGTCCGTCGCCGTCGCCGTGACCGTGAACACACCGGTCTCCTGCGTCGAGATCGGGCGGCTCGCGTCGGACGGATCGCTCCGCAGGCCGCTCGCGTCCGAGGCCTCGACACGCACAGACGAGGGGGACTGCCCCTGCCGGTAGAGCGTCCGCTCCTGGAGGCTGCGGATCGTCACCGTCGGGGCCGTCCGGTCGTTCGCGCACGGATCCGGCGGCGGCTGCTCGGGCGGCGGCTGCTGCGGCGGCGGCTGCTGGGGCGGCGCGTCGCCCTCGTAGCGGGCGACCCACTGGTCCGGCGGCTCCCCCGCGATCGATGCGGTGACGACGATCTTCCCGTCGTCCGGCTGGATCGCCACCGCGTTGGCGCCGTTGCCGTTCGGCATCGGGGTGGTCACCTCGCCGTCGCCGCCCCCGAAGGTCGCGTCGGGCGCGCAGTCGCCGGCCTCGTAGCGGGCCAGCGCGATGTCGTTGCCCGCCGCGCCCACGGCGACGATCTTGTCGTTGAACTGGACCGCGACGTCCCGGCCGGCCTGGAAGCCGGTCCCGAAGTCGGTCGTGAGCTTGCCGTCGCCGTCGCAGCTCGAGTCGAGCGTGCCGTTGGCGTCGTAGCGGGCGAGCGCGAAGAAGTCGCTGGCCGTGTCGCCGGCGACCACGATCCGCTCGTCGCTCATGAGTGCGATCCCGCCGGCGCGCTCGAAGGCGCCGAAGTCCGTCGTGCGAAGGCCGCCGCTGCCGAAGGTCCCGTCGGGCGCGCCGGCGTCGGTCAGGCCGGCGAGGGCGAAGTCGCCGTCGCTGTGTCCGGCGGCCACGATCCGGCCGCTCGACTGCACCACCACGCCCTCCGCGAAGTCGCTGCCGCCGAAGTCCACGGTCTGCTTCCCGTCGCTGTCGAAGCCCGTGTCCGGCGCGCCGCTCGACGTGAAGTGCGCGAACGCGAAGTCGCCTCCCGCGCTGCCCACCACGACGATGCGGCCGTCCGCCTGGATGGCAACGGCGCGGGCGGACTCGAAGCCGCCGAAGTCGGCCTCGGCCTCGCCGTCGCCGTCGAAGCTCGTGTCGGGCGAGCCGTCGGCGTCGAAGCGGGCCACGTAGAAGTCGCTGAAGCCGCCGACCGCCACGATCTTGCCGTCCGGCTGGATCGCGACGCCCTCGAGCGGCTGGTTGGGCTCGACCACGCCGTCGCCGCCGCCGAACGACGCGTCCGGCGTACCGTCGGCGTTGTAGCGCAGGAGGCCGGAGGAGAACGCGGACGCGACCACGACCTTGCCGTCGGACTGGATGGCGACGTCGCTGCCCTCGAAGCCGGGCTCCTCGCGGATGCCGTCGCCGGCCCAGCTCGTGTCGAGGTCGCCGGGGGCGGCTGCCGCGGCGGTTGGCAGCGCGAGCGCCATCGTGGCGCCGAGCACTGCGGCTAGTCGGGAGGCCTTCATGGCGGTCCGCCGGCGATCGTAACCTCGCCTCCGCCGGCCGTGCAAGCGCTGCAATCGGGCGCCCGGATACCGTTTCCGCGTGCAGATCGACGGCCTCTCCATACGCCACTCCGACCGCGGCGCCGCCCGCGTCCCGACCGACCTCCCCGTCCTCGTGCTGCACGGCTGGGGCGCGCATCTGGAGGCGGTCGAGCCGATCGTGGCGGCGCTCGAGGGCGAGACGCGGGTGATCGCGCTCGACCTGCCCGGCTCGGGGCGGAGCGACCCGCCGCCCGCGGCCTGGGACGCCGACGACTACATGCGCTTCACGCTGCGCTTCCTCGACGAGCTCGCGGTGGAGCGCGTGCACGTGATCGGGCACTCGAACGGCGGCCGGGTGGCGATCTGCATGGCCGCCGAGCACCCCGAGCGCATCGGCCGCCTGCTCCTGTGCGACTCGGCGGGCCTCCCCCCGAAGCGGGGAATGAAGTACAGGGCGAAGGTGGGGGTCGCGAAGGCGGGGAAGGTCGCGGGCCGGATGGGCTCTCCCGGGCGCCGGCTCCAGGAGAGCCTGCGCGCGAAGGTCGCGTCGACCGACTACCTCGAGGCCTCGGAGGCCATGCGCGGCACGTTCCGGCGCCTGATCGCGATGGACCTCTCCGACCGGTTGCCCCGGGTCGCGGCCACGACGCTGCTGGTCTGGGGCGAGGACGACGACGACACGCCGTTGTGGATGGCCCACCGGATGGAGGAGCTGATCCCCGACGCGGGGCTCGCCGTGCTCGAGGGGGCCGGGCACTACTCCTACGCCGACGAGCCGGCGCGGTTCGGCAGCGTGGCCCGCCTGTTCCTCTGCCGGCAGCCGCGTGAGCTGGCGGCGGCCTCGCCGTGACGGCGGCCGGGTTCGACCTCGCGTTCACCGGGCTGCTCGCGCTGATGGCGGGCCGGCTGCACGTGCTGCTCCACCTGTTCCAGCTCGAGCACTACGAGCCCGCGCGGCTGCGCGTGTGGGTGGCGCGGCGCGGGGAGCGGATCGACACGACCGAGCTGGGTGCGCTGGCGGCGTTCGCGGCGCTGATGGTCGCCGGCGCGGCGATCGAGGCGGAGGTCGAGGTGATCGCCCTCGGCCTGCTCGCGCTCGTGCTGGGCGTGCGGCGCGGGCTGGCCATGCTGCGCCGCGACCAGATCAAGCCGCTCGTGTTCACCCCGCGCGCGACGCGGATGTACGGCGTGTCGCTGGGGCTGCTCGTGGGCGCCGCGCTCGCGATCTCGGTGGCGGTGATCGTCGGAGTCGACCCGCTCGCGGGGGCGATCGGGGGCGCCGTCTTCGCTCTGGTCGCCTACCTGCTCGCGCCGGAGCTGCTGCTGCTCGCGAACCTGATGATCGGGCCGGTCCAGAGGCTCGACAACCGCCGCTACGAGCAGCGCGCCCGCCGCCACCTCGCCGCGGTGGACCCGCTGGTGGTCGGCATCACCGGCTCCTACGGGAAGACCACCACGAAGAGCTGCGTGGCGGCCGTGGCCGAGCTGCGCGGTCCGGCGTGCCCGACGCCGGCGTCGTTCAACAGCTTCCTCGGCGTGGTGCGCGCGATCAACGAGGAGCTGGAGAAGCGCCACCGCACGTTCATCGCGGAGATGGGCGCCTACCGCCGCGGCGACGTGGCGGAGCTGTGCGAGCTGGTGTCGCCCACGATCGGGATCCTCACCGCGATCGGGCCGGCGCACCTCGAGCGCTTCGGGTCGCTCGACGAGACCGAGCGCGCGAAGGGCGAGCTGGGTGAGTCCCTGCCGCCGGACGGGGTGCTCGTCACGCGCGCGGACGACGAGCGCTGCCGCCGCGCCGCCGAGCGCTCGCCCGCGCCGGTGCGGCTGTTCGCGCCCTACCCGCACCCCGACGCCGACGTGTGGGCCGAGGACGTCGAGCTGCGCGACGGGCGCACCGTGTTCCGCCTGCGCACGCGCGAGGGCGGCGACGCGCAGGTCAAGGCGCGGCTGCTCGGCGAGCACAACGTGGCCAACCTGGTCGCGGCCGCGGCGGCCGGGCTGGCGATGGACCTGCCGCTCGACGCGATCGCGCGCTCGCTCGCGAAGGTCACGCCGCCGCCGCACCGGCTCGCGCCGATCGTGAACTCCGCGGCGGGGGTGGTGGTGATCGACGACGCCTACAACTCGAACCCGGAGGGCGCCGCCGCCGCCCTCGAGGTGCTCGCCTCGCACCCGGCCGAGCGGCGGCTGCTGGTCACGCCGGGGATGGTCGAGCTGGGCGCGCGCGAGGAGGAGGAGAACCGCCGCTTCGGGGAGCGGGCGGCCGGCGTGTGCGACCTGGTCGTGCTCGTCGGCCCGGAGCAGACGCGCCCGATCCGCGCCGGGCTCGAGTCGGCGGGCTTCGCCGCGGACGCGCTGCACGTGGTCGCCGACGCGGGCGAGGCGCAGGCGCTGCTGGCCCGCACCACGCGCCGCGGCGACGTGGTGCTGTTCGAGAACGACCTGCCGGACCTGTACCGCGCCGGGGGCGCGAACGGCGCGGGGTCGTAGTTTCGGCGAGGTGGGCTCTCTAAGGGCCGGTATGCGACCAAAAGAGAGCCCACCTCGCGTGCGCTCGCTGCGTACCGGGGTGCCGTGGGTATCGTCCGGCGCGTGAGCCACCCGAGGAACCCGTGAGGGTCGCGGTCTGCTTCGGCGGGCCGTCGGTCGAGCACGACGTCTCGATCATCAGCGCCCAGCAGCTCATGGCCGCGCTCGAGGACCGCCACGAGCCGGTCGCCATCTACCTCGCGCGCGACGGGCGCTGGTGGACCGGCGACGCGCTGCGCGACGTGGCGGCGTTCGGCGGCGACCGGCCCGACGGGGCCGAGCCGGTCGAGCTGCGGCTCGGCAGCTCGGGCTCGCCGTTCGCCGTGCCGGCCGCCTCGCGCTTCCGCGGCGGGCGCGACGTGCCGGTCGACGCGGTCATCAACGCCATCCACGGGACCGGCGGCGAGGACGGGGCGCTGCTCGGCGCGCTCGAGCAGACCGACCTCCCGTACGCGGGCGGCGGCGTGGGCCCCGCGGCCGCGGCGATGGACAAGGCTCTGGCCAAGCTCGTCTTCCGCGACGCCGGCCTCGAGGTGAACCCGCACCACGAGCTCACGCGCGAGCGCTTCAACGCGGACCCCGCCGGCGCCGCGCGCGAGGCGCTGGCCGCGGTGGGCGAGCCGTGCTTCGCGAAGCCGTCCACGCTCGGCTCCTCGATCGGAGTGGCGCGCTGCGCGGAGGCCGCCGAGCTCGAGGAGGCGCTCGAGCTGTGCTTCGAGCTCGACCGCCGCGCGCTGGTCGAGCCGTCGCTCGACGACGCGATCGAGATCAACGCGGCGGTGCTCGGCCGGCCCGGCGCGGAGCTGCGCGTGTCGGTGCTCGAGCAGCCCGTCAAGGGCGAGGGGGCGCCGCTGTCGTTCGAGGACAAGTACCTGCGCGCCGGCGCGAAGGGGGGCGACGGCGCGAAGTCGGCCGCGGGCGCGGCGAAGCCGGGCGGCGGGGCGAAGGGCGCCGACGGCGGCGGCATGGCGAGCGCCGACCGGCTGATCCCGGCTCCGATCGACGAGGCGCTGGCCGACCGGATCCGCGACGCCGCCCGGCGGGCGCACGCGGCGCTCGGCTTCGCGGGCGTGGTGCGATACGACTTCTTCGTGGACGGCGACCGCGTGATCCTCAACGAGGCCAACACGGTGCCCGGCTCGTTCGCGTTCTACCTGTTCGAGCCCGACGGCCTTTCGTTCCCCGACCTCGCGAACGAGCTGGTCGAGATCGCGCTGGCCGAGGCCGCCGAGCGGCGCGCCACCACGCGCACCTTCGAGTCCGTCCTGCTGAGCAAGCACCAGGGGGCCGGCTGATGGCCGGCCGGGTCGTGGTCGCGAGCGGCGGCCGCAGCCTCGAGCGCGAGATCAGCCTGCGCTCGGGCCGCCGGGCCACCGACGCGCTCCAGTCGCTGGGCTACGACGCCGTCTCGGTGGACCCCGACCACGGCTTCGTGGGCGAGGTCAAGCGGCTGCGGCCCGACTTCGTCTTCGTGGCGATGCACGGCCGCGGCGGCGAGGACGGCACGCTCCAGGACCTGCTCCAGATCCTGCGCGTCCCCTACACCGGCTCGGACGTGCACGCGTCGGCCCGCTGCCTCGACAAGCACGCGTTCAAGGAGCTGATGGCCTCGATCGGGCTGTCCACGCCGGTCTGGCACTCGTTCAACCGCGACGCCTTCGCCGCGTTCGGCGCCGCCGATACCCTGCCCGAGCTGATCGCCCAGCTCGGCTTCCCGCTCGTGGTCAAGCCCGCGCGCGAGGGCTCGTCGCTCGGCATCAAGTTCGTGAACTCGAACGAGGAGTTCTCCCAGGCCGTCGTCGGCGCGCTGAGCTACGACGACCGCGTGGTCATCGAGCACCACGTGAGCGGCCGCGAGCTGGCGGCGACGGTGCTCGGCCCGCCGGACGAGCCCGAGGTCCTGCCGGTGATCGAGATCCGCACCGACGAGCCCTTCTACACGTTCCGCGCGCACTACGACCCGGGGGCGGCCGAGATGGAGGTCGCGGCGCTCGACGGGCCGGTCCGCGAGGCGGTCGAGGACGCGGCCCGCCGCGCGTACACGGCGGCCGGCTGCCGCGACTTCGCCCGAGTGGACATGATCCTCGATCGCGAGGACAATCCGCAGGTGCTCGAGATCAACACGATCCCAGGACTGACCGAGACCGGCCCGACGCGCTTCGCGGCCGAGGCGGCGGGGATGGACTTCGCGGGGCTCGTGCAGCGGGTGGTCGCGCGGGCGGCGGCCGAGGCGGCGGAGCCGGCCCGGTGAGGAGGCTGGCCGCCGCACCCCTGGCCGCGGCGCTCGCGCTCGCCGCCTGCGGCGGCGACGACGACAAGGGCCCGTCCAAGGACGAGTTCGTCCAGAAGGCCGACGCGATCTGCGCGAAGTCCGACCGCGAGGGCGAGGCGATCGCGAAGCGCTCGTTCGAGAACCCGAAGAAGCCGACGCCCGAGGAGGCGCAGGCCGCCATCAGGGAGGCCGTGCCGATGCAGAAGGAGGCGCTCGCCGAGCTGAAGGCGCTCGAGGAGCCCGAGGGCGACGAGCAGACCCTCGACGAGTACTACGCCGCGATCGAGAAGGGGATCACGACGTTCGAGACCGCCGCGGAGGACCCCCAGCTCTCGCTCGAGCTCCTGGCGGCCGGCGACGCGCCGTTCGCCGAGGCGAACGAGCTCGCGAAGGAGTACGGGATGAAGGACTGCGCGGACTGAGGCGGCGGGCCGGCTAGGAGCCGTCCCGCGCCGCGGCCAGCTCGGCGCGGTACTCGTTGCGGTACTGCACGACCTTGCGCACGTAGTTACGCGTCTGGCGGTACGGCGGCATGCCGCGGTAGCGAATCACCGGCCGCGGCCCGGCGTTGTACGCCGCCAGCGCGAGGCTGACCTTGCGGAAGCGGTCGAGCTGGGCCTTGAGGTAGCGCGCCCCGGCGTCGAGCGCCCGCGCCGGGACCGCGCGCTCGTCGACCTTGCGCTTCGCGTCCACGCGCAGCCCGAGTCCGCGCGCGGTGCCGGGCATGAGCTGCGTGAGGCCGCGCGCGCCGGAGCGGCTCGTGGCCTCGGGGTCGAAGTTCGACTCTTGCCGCACCAGCGCCGTGAGCAGCAGCCGGTCCACGCCGTTCGCGTCCGCGGCGGCGGCGATCTCCCCGGCGAACGGCACCGCGGGCATGCCCTCGACCGGCCCGTGCGCGCCGTTCGCGGGCGGCGGAGGAGCCGCGCCGCCCGTGTTCGCCTCCTGCGCGAGCGCGGCCGGACCCGAGGCGAGCGCCAGCGCGACCGCGGCGAGCGCGGCTGCGTGGAGACGGCCCGGGCGGGCTTGGAACCTCAGCGGAACTCCTCTCGTCGTCGTGCGCCTACGAGGTGAGCTGACGGGCTTGCGCGCGTGCGCTACGCCGCTCTCACGGCAGCGATTCGCCCCAAACTTCTCGGTTCCCCCGTTCCCCGCCGCTGGCGGCGGAGACTCGGCGCGCGGCGCAGTGTAGTCGGAGCGGCGGTCAGGCGAGGCCGTTAGGGTCGCGGCGGTGTCCTGGACGTTCCTCACCAACCACGGTCAGGTCCTGCTCTGCATCGCGCGCAACCCGAGCATGCGGATGCGCGAGATCGCCGACCAGGTCGGCATCACCGAGCGCGCCGCCCAGCGGATCGTGAGCGACCTGGTCGAGGAGGGCTACGTCTCGCGCAGGCGCGTCGGCCGCCGCAACGAGTACGAGATCAACCCCGACGCCCCGCTGCGCCACCCGCTCTCGAGCGACCACGACATCGGCGACGTGCTGGGCGTGCTGGGCGAGCCGGGCCTCGACCCGCGCCCCGCCGCCTGAGCCGCGCGCTCAGCCGAGCTCGGCGCGCAGAGCGCCGAGCAGGAAGTCGAGCTCGCGCTCCTCGATGGTGAGCGGCGGCGCCAGCCGGATCGTCGCGTCGTGCGTGTCCTTGCAGAGCACCCCGCGCCGCACGAGCCGCTCGCACACCGCACGGGCGGACGGCCCGCCGGCCACGATGTCGATCCCGAGCCACAGCCCGCGGCCGCGCACGCCCTCCACCAGCGCCAGGTCCGCCTCGCGCAGCTCTCGCAGCAGGTGCTCGCCGAGGCGGGCGCTGCGCTCCTGGTGCTCGCCCGCGGCGACCATCCGCACGACCTCGCGTCCGATCGCGCACGCGAGCGGGTTGCCGCCGAAGGTGCTGCCGTGCTCGCCGGGCCGCAGGACCCCGAGCACCTCGTCGCCGGCCACGACCGCCGACAGCGGCACGATCCCGCCGCCGAGCGCCTTGCCCAGCAGGTAGACGTCGGGCTCGACGCCCTCGTGGTCGCAGGCGAACGTCCGGCCGGTGCGTCCGAGCCCGGACTGGATCTCGTCGGCGACCATCAGCACGCCGCGCTCGGTGCACAGGGACCGCACCTCGCGCAGCCAGCCGTCGGGCGGGATCACGACCCCGGCCTCGCCCTGGATCGGCTCGAACAGGAAGGCCACCACGTCGTCGTCGCCCAGCGCGGCGGCGAGCGCTCCGGCGTCGCCGAACGGGATCGACTCGAAGCCCGGCGTGTAGGGGCCGAACCCGTCGCGCGCGAGCGGGTCGCAGGAGAACGAGACGATCGTGGTGGTCCGGCCGTGGAAGTTGCCCGCGCAGACGACCAGCTTCGCCCGGCCCGCGGGCACGCCCTTCACCTCGTAGCCCCACTTGCGCGCGACCTTGATGGCGGACTCGACGGCCTCGGCGCCGGTGTTCATCGCCAGCACGCGGTCCTTGCCGCAGAGCTCCGCCAGCTCGCGGCAGAACGGCCCGAGCTGGTCGTCGCGGAACGCGCGGCTCGTGAGCGTGACGCGCTCGAGCTGGCGCTGGGCGGCGGCGACCAGGCGCGGGTTGCGGTGGCCGAAGTTGAGCGCGGAGTACGCGGCGAGCGCGTCGAGGTAGGGGCGACCGGCGGCGTCGCGGACCCACGACCCCTCCGCGCTCGCGATCGAGACGGGCAGGGGGTCGTAGTTGCGCGCGGCGTGGCGGTCGGCCAGCTCGGCCGATGTGGCCGGCGCCGGCGGCGCGCCGACGTGCTCGGGGCGCACGTCGAGCGCGAGCGTGAGGCAGCGCACCGCGCCGCCCGCCTTCTGGAACTCGCTCACCTCGACGACCACCGGCGTGAGCCCCCACTCCTCGAGGTGGCGGCGCACGCGCGGCGGGCACGCCGGCATCACGACCGTGCTGCCGACCACGACCGAGTTCGCGCAGAACGACGCGCCCTCCTCGGCGTCGAGGAGGAGCGGCTCGGTCACCAGCTCGGAGACCACCGCGCGGCCCGCCTCCGACAGCGCCGAGGGCACGACCATCGCGCGTCCCTCGCCGAGCGGACAGAACGCGAGGTCGAGGTGGTAGAAGCGCGAGTCGACGAGCTCGACCGGCGTGGTGGCCGCCCCGGTGAGCCGCGCGAGCTCGGGATAGGCCTCGGCGCTCGAGCGCGTGCGCCAGCCGCCCACGAGCCGGCTGCCGAACGGCAGCGCGTCGCCCGCGCCCTCCTGGAGCGGCCCGTCGCCGAGGCGGCGGACGTCGTAGCCGCCGGCCGCGAACCAGGCCGCGAAGCGGTCGCCCTCGCCGCGGCGCTCGGGGTTGCGCATGGCGGCGGGGACGAAGGAGTCGCCCACGACGATCCCCGCGTTGGCGGTGAAGACCATGTCGGGCAGGCCCGGCGCAGCGGCCAGCGTGCGCACGCGCGCGCCCGCGCCGCGGAGGGTCTCGACCAGCTCGTCCCACTGCGCGCGGGCGCGCCCGCGGTCGACCTTCACCGTCACGTCCATCCAGGGGTTGATCGCGTACGCCACCTCGAAGTGGTCCGGCGGGCACATCAGGTAGTCGCGGCCCCACCGGGGCGCGGCGGTCGCGGTCGCGGTGTCGTCGTGGGGGATCTCGAGCATGGTCTATCTTTCGATTCCGAAGGCTAGGTCCACTATCGGCGGCGTCACAAGCTTGAATCGAGCTTCTACACGCAAGAATCCAAATTTAGATGACCTCGACCGGCAGATCCTTGCGCTGCTGCTCGAGGACGCCCGGGCGAGCCTCGTGGAGATCGGCGAGCGCGTCTCGCTCTCGGCGCCGGCCGTCAAGCGCCGGATCGACCGCCTGGAGCGCGAGGGAACGATCCGCGGCTACACGGCGCTGCTCGACCGGGCCGCGCTCGGCGAGGCCACCGAGGCGTTCCTCGAGGTCTTCTGCGAGGGCGACACGTCGCTGCCCACGCTGCGGCGCACGCTCGCCGACCACCCCGAGGTCGTCGGCGCCTACACGGTCGCCGGCGACCCAGAGGCGATCGTGCACGTACGCGCGGCGGACATCCCGCACCTCGAGCAGGTGATCGAGCGGATCCACAGCCAGCCGAACGTGGTGCGCACGCGCACCAACGTCGTCCTCACCACGCTCGCCGACCGCGGCGCTACGACGACAGGCTGAGCGCGAAGCGCCCGCCGGAGTCGGTCCAGAGCTCCTCGAGCGCAAGCCCGGCCGCGCACAGCTCGCGCTCCACCCGCTCGGGGGTGAACTTGGTGCTGATCTCGGTGCGGATGGGCTCGCCGTCCGCCAGCTCGAGGTCGAGGTCCGCCGCCTCGATGCGCACGCTCTGGACGCCCAGCGAGCGCAGCCGCATCTCGATCCAGGACGCCACCGGATCGAAGAACGCGACGTGCTCGAAGCGCTCCGGCTCGAAGTCGGCGTCGAGCTCGCGGTTGAGCACGCGAAGGCAGTTGCGGTTGAACTCGGCGGTGACGCCCTGGCTGTCGTCGTAGGCGGCCTCGAGCACCGCCACGTCCTTCACGAGGTCGGTCCCGAGCAGCAGCCGGTCACCGGGGCCCATCAGCTCGCGCAGCATCGCGAGGAAGCGTGCGCGCTCGTCCGGGTGGAGGTTGCCGATCGTCCCCCCGAGGAACGCGAACAGCCGCCGGCCACCCGCGGGCAGGTGACCGAGGTCGCGGTGGAAGTCGCCGATCAGGCCGCGCACCTCGAGCTCGGGGTGGATCGCGCAGAGCTCCTCCGCGCAGCGCTCCACCACGGTCGGGGAGACGTCGACCGGCACGTAGCGGGCGATCGCCCCGGTGGCGAGCAGCACGCGCGTCTTCGTGGCCGAGCCGGAGCCGAGCTCGACCAGCTCGTCCACGCCGCGCACGATCGCGTGCGCCTCGCACTCGAGGATCTCGCGCTCGCAGCGCGTCGGGTAGTACTCGGGCAGCTCGGTGATCCGGTCGAACAGCTCCGAGCCGCGCTCGTCGTAGAAGAGCTTGGGCGGCAGCTCGCGCAGCGGCCGGGTGAGGCCCTCGCGCACCTCGGCGGCGAGGTCGCCGCCCACGCTCAGCCGGTCCTCGATGAGGATGCGGCCGCTCACGCGTCGTTCGCCAGGCGCACGCCGCTGAAGATCTGGCGGCGGCCGGGGAGGTCCCAGTTGCGGAAGGCGTTGGTGACCGCGCGGCCGCGCGTTGCCCACGAGCCGCCGCGCAGCACGCGGTACTCGCCGCCGAAGAACGGGGCCGAGTACTCGTCGTAGGGGAACGCCTCGAAGCCCGGGTAGGCGGTGAACGCGCTCGACGTCCACTCCCACGCGTCGCCGACCATCCCGAGCACGCCGTTGGCGGAGGCCCCCGCCGGGTACGCGCCGACGGGCGCCGGGCCCCAGCCGGTCAGGCCGAGGTTCGTGCGCGCGAACCCGGGCGCCTCGTCGCCCCAGGGCCAGGTGCGACCCGGGCCGGCGGCGCGCTCCCACTCGTGCTCGGTCGGCAGCCGGCGCCCCGCCCAGCGGGCGAACGCGCATGCCTCGAACCACGACACGTGCATGACGGGGAGGTTCGGGTCGATCGGCTCGATCAGGTCGCAGTAGCGCTCGCCGCCGTCGGCGCTCCAGTGCAGCGGGCGCTCGGCGGCCTCCGCCACGCGCCACGCCCAGCCCGCGTCCGACCACAGCACGCGCCGCTCGTAGCCGCCGTCGGCGAGGAACTGGAGCCAGTCGCCGTTGCTGACCGGCAGTCGGTCGATCTCGAACGGCGCGAGCTCGACCTCGAACGCGGGGCGCTCGTTGTCGTAGGCGAACCCGCTCGTGCGCGCGCCCACCGCGATCCGGCCGCCGTCGATCCGCACGCGCCGCTGCTCGGCGCGGGCCGGCCGGGCGGGGAGCGGCCGGCGGATCGGCTCGTACATGCCCGGCGCCGCGAGGCAGATCGTCTGCGCCATGGTCTCGTTGTGCTGCATCTCGTGACGGACGACCATGTCCCACACGAAGCCGGCGTGGTTGAGGCGGTCGCCGTCGCCCTCGAGGTCGACCCGGTCGAGCACCGCGAGCGAGCGCTCGCGCACCGCCGCCATGTACTCGCGCGCCTCGCCGGAGCGCAGGTAGGGCAGCTCGCCGCGGTCGCAGCGCGGCGTCTCGGCGGCGTCGTAGACCTCCCACAGCTCGGGACGCAGCGGCTCGAGACCGCCGGCGCGGCTCGCCAGCCAGAGGTCCTCGAACGCCGCGATGTGGCCGATGTCCCACGCGAGCGGGCTCATCAGCGTGCTGTGCACGCGGTTCACGTCGCGCTCGTCGAGGCGCTCGACGAGGCTCAGCGTCCGCTCGCGCGTGTCCGCGAGCAGCGCCGCGATACGCCGCCTGTCCAGCGGGTCGGCCCCTCCGAGGGGCTCTGTGTGAAGGTCGGGAGCGGGCACCTGGTCAACCGTCCCTGCGCCCCCGGCCGCCGTTACGGATGTCCCGGCGGGGCGGTTCGCAGGAAGGTGCGGTGCGGACCCTAACGACCTGTTGAGGTAGGGTCCAGCCCGGCGCGGGGGAGAGGGAGAGATGCCGCATCTACTCAGGGAGAGACCGGTCGGGCTGCAGGTCGTCCTCGCGGGGATCGTCCCCGCGCTGTTCGGCGCGGTCACGGGATGGGCGCTCGGGGTCAGCGAGATCGCGTACGTCGTGCTCTCGATCCTCGGGATCGCCGGCGGCTACGGCGCGGGTCTGGAGCACAGGGGCCCGGGCGAGGGAGCCATCCGCGGGGTCATCGGCGGTGCGCTGTTCGGCGGCTTCATCCTGCTCACCAACGACCTGCTCGACAAGGAGCCGGAGGCCGAGCTGCCGGATCCGGAGATACTGCTGGTCGCGATCACGACGGCGTTCGGCATCGGGTTGGGAGCGCTCGGCGGGCGGACGCGCAGGAAGCGCGAGCTAGAGGGTCGAAAGGCCGAGGAGGAGAGGGAAGCGGTGGACTTCAAGCGATTGCACTGGGCCGAGTTCGTCGGGTTCGCGGGCGCTGGCGTCCTGCTGGGATCGCTGTTCCTGCCGTGGTTCTCCACGAGCTGCGCGAGCAAGTCCGCCGCCGCCAAGGCGGAGGCCGTCGGGGAGCAGGCGGCCTGCAACCCGAACTCGAACTACGGCGGCCGGTTCGGCGACTTCAACGCCTTCGAGACCTTCGGGATCATGGACATCCTGCTGGTCCTGACGTGTATCGCCCCGTTCATCCTCGCGTACCTGATCGTGCGCCAGTCGCAGCTCTCGTGGCGGCCCGGCGAGGTCACGATGATCGTCGGGATGGTCGCGGCGGCGCTGATCTGGCTGAACGGGATCATCCTCGGGCGGCCCGGCGACAGCGTCGACATCGGGATCGAGATCGGCTACGTGGTCGGGCTGATCGGAGCGAACATGATCCTGGCCGGGGGCCTGATCAGACAGGCGCTCGGCGGGCGCACGCGCAAGCCCCCGGGCGTCATCTAGGCATGCCGGACCCCACGGGCGCGCGGCCCGATCGCAACCTGGCCATGGAGCTGGTCAGGGTCACCGAGTACGGCGCGCTCGCCGCGGCGCGCTGGGTCGGGCTGGGCGAGAAGGAGAAGGCCGACGGCGCCGCCGTCGACGCGATGCGGCTGATGCTCGACACCGTTCGCATGGACGGCGTGGTCGTGATCGGCGAGGGCGAGAAGGACGAGGCGCCGATGCTCTACAACGGCGAGCACATCGGCGACGGCTCGCCGCCGCAGGTGGACATCGCGGTCGACCCGCTCGAGGGCACGACGCTCGCGGCCGAGGGCTCGCCGCGCGCGCTCGCCGTGATGGCGATGTCGGAGCGCGGCACGATGTTCAACCCCGGGCCGGCCGTCTACATGCTCAAGATCGCGGCCCAGCCGGCGTTCGCGCCTCTGCTCGACCTCGACCGCCCGCTCGCCGAGACGCTTGCGCTGATCGCGAAGGAGAAGGGCACCGAGGTGCGCGACGTGACGGTGATGATGCTGAAGCGCGACCGCCACGCCGACGCCGTCGCGGAGATCCGGCGGGCGGGCGCGCGCATCCGCTTCATCTCGCACGGCGACGTGTCGGCCTCGCTGCTCGCGGTGCAGGACGAGTCGCCGATCGACCTGCTCTGGGGGGTCGGCGGCACGCCCGAGGGCGTGATCTCGGCGTCGGCGATCAAGTGCCTCGGGGGCCAGATGCTCGGCCGGCTGTGGCCGCGCAACGACGAGGAGCGCCAGGCGGTGGTCGACTTCGGGCTCGACCTCGACGAGGTCCTCGACGTGGACCGCCTGGTCGCCGGCGACGACGTCTTCTTCGCGGCCACCGGCGTGACGGACGGGGACGTGCTGGAGGGCGTGCACTACACGGCCACCGGGGCGACCACGGAGTCGCTCGTCATGCGCACGCGCTCGGGCACGGTGCGCCGGGTGTCGGCCGTGCACGACCGCGCGAAGCTCCGCGAGATCTCGGGGCAGCGCGCGGGCTAGCCGACGGCGCTCTCGGCCTCGGCAGCCTGCTCGAGGTCGCGCGCCTCCTCGACGTCGCCGCGCTGGAGCGCCTCGCGCGCCTGCTCGCGCAGCGACCCCACGATCGACTCCGGCAGCTCCAGCCGCGCCAGCGAGCGCAGGAACGCGTTCGTGACGATCACGTGGATGCGCAGCTGCGTCTGCGTGTAGACCCAGGCGCCGAAGCGGGCGAGCTGGCGCGGGATCCAGCTCATCGCGATCGCCGGGTAGAAGTTCGCGACCTCGGAGCTCACGCGCGCGGTTATCTCGTCGCCGCCGGGGTCCGGGTCCGGCCGCTCGACGCAGATCCGCAGGAAGCCCCTGCCGCGCCCGCGCGGCGCGACCAGGATGCCGCGCTGGATCCGCCACGTGACCGTGCCGCGCGTGGGCTGGGTGTCGTAGTCGGGGGAGCGGAAGGTGAGCAGGCGCAGCGGGCGGCCGACCAGCACCACCTCGCGGCCCTGCGGCGTGTAGAGCACCCGGATCAGGCCGAGGGTGAAGCGGCTGAGGAAGACCCAGTAGGTGCGCGCCAGCCGCTCCAGGTACTCCGGGCTCCAGATCTTGTCGAGCTCCGCGCGCGGGAGCGTGACGTCGGCGATCTGCTTGGTGGTCACGCTGCCGTCCTCGGTCGACGAGCCCGACGGCGTGGCGACGATGTTCACGCGCGCGATCGCGCGGCGGCGGCGCTCGAGCAGGCGTCTGGGATCGCGCGGTCTCACGGCTCAACCGTACCCGCGGGCAGCGGTTGGGCATGCACCCGCGGGCAGCGGTTCGGCATGCACGAGCTCGCCGGCCGCGAGCTCGCCCTCGCCCGCCGGGACGAGCGCGAGGGCGTTCGCCCCCAGCATCGAGCTGATCCGGTGCGAGCCCTGGTCGCCGGTCGGCTCGGCGTGCCACCCGTCCTCGGCGGCCCGCAGGCGGCAGCGCACGGCCTGCTCGCGGCCGCGACTGAGCCGGATCGGACTGTCCAGTCGCGCGCGCACGTGCGCGCGCGAGGGGTCGGCGCCCGCCATGGCGCGCAGGGCGGGGTGAGCGAAGAGCTGGAACGTGACCATCGCCGAGACGGGGTTGCCGGGAAGGCCGAACACAAGCGGCCTCCGGCCGGGGTCAGACCCTCCCCCCGGGGTTAACCGCCGGGGGCCGACGTCCCCGCTCCGGGTGGCCGCACCGGTGCCGAACCACGTCGGCTTGCCCGGCTTGAGGCCCACGCCCCAGAAGACCTCGTCGGCGCCGAGCTCGGCGAGCGCCGCCTTCACGTGGTCGTGCTCGCCGACCGAGACGCCGCCCGAGATGCAGACGGCGTCCGCCTCGCCGAGGGCGGACGCCAGGGCGGCGACGGTGGCGTCGTGGTCGTCGCCGGCGCGCCGCGGCGCGCCTGGGCGAGCGCCCGCTGCGCGGGCCAGGGCGGCGAGGGCGGGACCGTTCGAGTTGCGGATCTGCCCGGGCGTGAGCGGCTCGCCGGGCTCCACGAGCTCGTCGCCGGTCACGACCACCGCGACGCGCGGTACACCGCCGCAGCTCACCTGCGCGCGACCCATCGAGGCGAGCATGGCTATCTCGGCCGGGCCGATCGGCGTGCCCGCCCGGAGCACGGTCGCACCGGCCCGCACGTCCTCTCCGGCGCGGCGGATGTTGGCCCCGCCGTCTACGGCCTCGACGCGGACGCGGTCGCCCTCGCGCCGGGTCCGCTCCACGGGCACGACGGCGGCGGCGCCGTCCGGGACCGCCGCCCCGGTGGAGATGGCGATCGCCTCGCCGGGCGCGACCGGTACGCGCGCGGGCGCGCCCGCGCGCGACTCGTCCACGATCGCCAGCTCGCCCGCCTCCGCCGCGGCCACCGCGTACCCGTCCATCGCGGACGAGTCGAACGGCGGCAGGTCCTCGGCGCTCTCCACGTCCTCGGCGAGCACGCGCCCGAGCGCGTCGGCGAGGGCGACGGGCTCGGGCGGCAGCGGCCGCACGGCCGCGAGGACGCGGCGGCGCGCCTCGCCGACCGAGATCAGCTCGCGCTTCATGCCGGCATCATCACAAGTGGCGCCGGAAAGCCCGCTATTTGCGGCTTTCCACCCGACCGGGACCCCCCTCCTGGCAGTTATCTTGCACCGACCTTCCGGGCTTTTGCAGTCCGGGCCGAGGGGTACAGTCGGCGATCTCGTGATCACCGACTCGAAAATCACCGCCAGCCGCCTGCCCGCCGCATCCGCGCACCTGCCCGTGGACACGCCAATGTCCCGCCTAGACGAATCGCGTGGCGAGATCGCCAAGGCGTGGCTGCAGCGCTTCGTCGAGCGCGCCTCGCTCGAGGAGATCGAGCGGCTGCCGATGCAGCGGCTGGTCAAGGAGCTGCCGGAGCTGATCAGCGAGATCGCGCGGGCGGCGACGCGGCCGGCGGGACCGGACGACTACCTCGACTGGGCCCAGCGCCTGGTGGAGCTCACGGGCCGCGAGAGCATCGCGGCGCAGGAGCTGGTGCGCGACCTCGCGGTGCTCCAGTCGGCGATGATCGCGACGCTGCACCGCGGGCTCGACCGGCTCGACCCGCGCGCCGCGCTCGAGACGGTCGAGCGGCTGGCCGAACTGTTCAGCTCGATGCAGGCCGACGCGGTCGGCGACATCCTCACCGTCCGCACCGGCGAGCAGGAGTGGCTGGGGGAGACCGACGGGCTCACCGGCCTGCTCAACACGCGCTTCATGCAGCAGCACCTCCACCACCTCGTCGGGGTGCAGAAGCGCTACGGCCACCCGTTCGCGCTGCTGCTCGTGGACATCGACGGGCTGAAGCGGATCAACGACGCCTACGGCAGCACGGCGGGCGACCGCGCGCTGATGGGCGTGGCCACGGCGCTCGGCGAGACGATCCGCAGCGTCGACACTCCGATCCGGATGGGCGGCGACGAGTTCTGCGTGCTCCTCCCGCACCAGACCGCCTCGCGCGCGAAGGTGCTGGCCCAGCGGCTGGCCGGCTCGATCGAGCGGATCGAGACGCCGTCTCCGCACCCGCTGCGCGTCGCGATCGGCGTGGTCTCGTGCCCGCAGCACAGCAACCGCGCGGAGGACCTGCTCGAGATAGCCGACGGCGCGATGTATCGCGCCAAGGCGGCGGGCGAGAGCGTCGCGGTGGGTAACGGCGCCGCCCCCGCCGAGGATCTCACCGAGTAACGCGCGCGGCTGCAAACCGTCGCATCTCTGCGTCCTCGGTCGCTCGCGTGCGTTCGCACGCGTCGCTCCCTGCGTCCTTGACCTGCTCGGTTTTCGCCGCGCGCCGCGCGCCGCGCGCCGGCTGTCGGCTCTCGGCTCTCGGCTCTCGGCACGGCCGTACCCGGCGGCCGGACCCTCGCGCTAGCGCTACTGGATGAGCCCGTTGCGGATCGCGATCGCCACGGCCTGCGTGCGCGTGTCCGCGTGGAGCTTGGCGAGGATCCGCTTGGTGTGGGTGCGGACCGTCTCGGTCGACAGCCCGAGCTGCTTCGCGACCGCGTCGGTCTGGAGCCCGTCGGCCAGCATCTGGAGGATCTCGCTCTGGCGCGCGGTGAGCGTCCGGTCGCCCTCCTCGAGGACGATCGCCGACGAGAGCGCGGGGTCCACGTAGAAGTCGCCGCTCTGGGCGGCGCGGATGGCGCGGACGAGGTCCTCGGGCGGCGAGTCCTTGCGCACGTAGCCCTTCACTCCGGCCTTGAGCGCGTCGGCCAGGAGCCGCGGCCCGCCGTTGCCGGTGAAGACCACGATCGCCGAGGACTCGAGCGACTCGCGCAGCTCGGCCACCAGCCCCTCGACGTTGCCGCCGGCGTGCGACGGGTCGACCACCACCACGTCCGGGGCGCGCTGACCGCCGGCGACGGCGGCCGAGGCCGAGGAGGCGTCGAGCACCTCGACGCCCGGGAGCTCACGCTCGAGCAGCGCGCGGATTCCCTGCCGGACGACCGGGTGCTCGTCGACGATCAGGCAGCGCAGAGCGGGCGGGCTCACTGGCCGCCCCCCCGCCTGGCCAGCTGGCCGGGGGCGCGCGTAGGGGTCACGTGGCGAGCCTACCGCTTATTGGGTGCTCTGTCACCAGTCGGGCCACGCGATGCACCCCATCGTCGGGTATGCCGGCGGCGACGGGCCGTACGTCAGGGACGCGGGAGGCGCTGGGCGATCTTCGCGACGACCTTGAGGCCGGCGTCGCCCACCGACATCCCGAGCCGGAGCGCCGCGGTGATCGGGTCGGAGCCCTGTGGCGTCTCGACCCGCTCCTCGCGCACGGCCGTGCGCGGAGCGCGCTCGCGGAGCCCCTCGGACGGGGTCGCGGCGGCGGGACCGCGCGACCGGGCGCTCGCGCCGCGCGCCTTGCCGCTCGCGCCGGCCGCCTTGGCGGAGCCGCGGGCATTGGCCGAGCCACGGGCCTTGGCGGCGCCGCGCGCCTTGGCGGCGCCGCGCGCCTTCGCGCTCGTGCCGCCCGCCTTCGCCCCGGCGGTCTTGCGCCCGCCCGCCGCGGTCTTCCTCTTCGCCCCGGCCGCACTCTTCGCCCCGGCCGCACTCTTCGCCGCGCGCGGCTTGGCCGGCTTCACCTCCGCCGCGCGCTTCTCGCTGCGCCGCCCTGGCCGCGCGCGCGGCAGGTTGCCCATCACGCCGGGTTCGTCGGTCATGGCCGTGACGATATCCCGAAGCCGCGACGGCCCGCTTCCCTCACGCTTAACGCAACCCGAGCGCAGCTCGGATCGCCCCTCCGGTTTCAAGCATCAAACACCGCGAGACGGGGTATGCCACGGTCCCGCCAACTCGGTTGACTGCAAGAAATAACGCGCACTAGACTCGCGACGCCTGCTTTAGTGGGGAAGCAGGGCGCGACCCCTGGGATGGGAGAAACGGAAGGGCATGTCCGTAGCTGAGCTGCAGGAACTCGAGGAGGTAAAGCTCCTCGTCCTCAAGGGGACCCAGACCGGCGTCCTGACCTACGGCGAGGTCGCCCAGGCGCTCACCGAGGTGGACATCGACGACGGCGACGTCGAGGAGCTCCACGCCTTCCTCGAGAAGTCGGAGATCGAGCTCGTCGACGACGACCCCGCGCACGCGCAGAACGCGGCGCAGGAGGAGCGCGCGCCGGACAAGAAGGGGCGCCGGGCCAAGAAGGCCACGATCGACCTGAAGCCGGACATGACGACGGACTCGCTCCAGCTCTTCCTGAAGGACATCGGGAAGGTGCGGCTGCTCACGGCGCAGGAGGAGGTCGACCTGGCCAAGCGCATCGAGCGCGGCGACCTCGACGCGAAGCAGAAGATGGTCGAGTCCAACCTGCGCCTGGTCGTCTCGATCGCGAAGAACTACCGCAACCAGGGCCTGCCCTTCCTCGACCTGATCCAGGAGGGCACGCTCGGCCTGGTCCGCGCCGCGGAGAAGTTCGACTACCGCAAGGGCTTCAAGTTCTCCACGTACGCGACCTGGTGGATCCGTCAGGCGATCGCGCGCGCCCTGGCCGACAAGGCGCGGACGATCCGCATCCCCGTGCACGTGGTCGAGAAGCTCAACAAGATCGGCCGCGCCGAGCGCAAGCTCGTCACCGAGCTGGGCCGCGAGCCCACGCCGGAGGAGATCGCCGAGGTCACGGGCATCGAGCCGGACGAGGTCGACTCGATCAAGCGCTCGGCCCAGGCGCCGGTCTCGCTGGAGAAGCCGGTCGGCGACGAGGAGGAGTCGGAGTTCGGCCAGTTCATCGCCGACGAGCGGGCCGAGTCCCCGTACGACCGCGCCGCCGAGATCCTCACCAAGGAGGCGCTCCGCGAGGCGCTCGAGAACCTCTCGTACCGCGAGCGCCGCGTGCTGGAGCTGCGTTACGGGCTCGGCGGGGAGCACCCCCGCACGCTCGACGAGGTGGGTCGCACGTTCAACGTGACGCGCGAGCGGATCCGCCAGATCGAGAACCAGTCGCTGAAGAAGCTGCAGTCGCTGGCCGAGGCGCAGAAGCTCCGCGACGTGGCCTAACAGCGGCGCTTTCGCCGCTCACGGGCGTTCCCCCCGGAATGGGTTAAAGCCGCCCAGGCGAGCGCCGATAAGCCCAACATGGCATTCGACCTCGAGGCTGCCCTCCGCCGCGTGATCGAAGTTGACGGGTCCGACCTTCACCTGAAGGTCCCCGCCCGTCCGCTGATCCGCACGATGGGCCATCTGGAGCCCATCCCCGGGACGGACGAGCTGACCCCGGAGGACACCGAGGCCGCCGTCCGCGAGCTCGTGAAGGACCCGGCGAAGCTCGAGGAGTTCGCCAGCGACCACGAGGTGGACTTCTCCTTCAGCCTCCCCGGCTGCTCGCGCTTCCGCGTGAACGCATTCCGCCAGCGCGGCGTGGTCTCGCTGGTCGCCCGCGCGGTTCCGCACGAGATCAAGTCGATCGAGCAGCTCGGGCTGCCGCAGGTGATCTCCGACATCGCCGACGAGGAGCGCGGGATCATCCTCGTGACCGGCACGACCGGCTCGGGCAAGTCCTCCACGCTCGCGTCGATGATCGACCAGATCAACCGCCTGCACCCGCGCCACATCGTCACGATCGAGGACCCGATCGAGTTCCTCCACCGCGACAAGCGCTCGATCATCAACCAGCGCGAGGTCGGCGCCGACACCGCTTCGTTCAAGCGCGCGCTGCGCCGCGTCCTGCGCCAGGACCCGGACGTCATCCTCGTCGGCGAGATGCGCGACGAGGAGACCGTGAGCACCGCCCTCTCGGCGGCCGAGACCGGCCACCTCGTGCTCTCGACGCTCCACACCGTGGACGCGGCCGAGACCGTGAACCGCATCATCGACTTCTTCCCGCCGCACATGGGCCAGCAGGTGCGCGCGATGCTCGCCGGCACGATGAAGGCCGTCGTCTCCCAGCGGCTCGTCCGCCGGGCGGACGGCAAGGGCCGCGTCGCCTGCTGCGAGGTCCTCCGGATGACCGGCCGCGTGCGCGACATGATCATGAACCCCGAGGAGACCGGCAAGCTCACCGACGTGATCGCGGAGGGCGCCTACTACGGGATGCAGAGCTTCGACCAGGCGCTGCTCGCCCACGTGCAGGCCGGCCGGGTGACGATGGAGGAGGCCATGCGCTCCGCCACCGCGCCGCACGACTTCAAGCTGATGGTCGCCTCCGACGGCCAGCGCTCCACCTCGGTGGAGCAGCTCATGGCTCAGCCCGAGCCGTCGCCGGCTTAGCCGGCTCGGTCGCCTAGCTGTAGTTAACGAGCACGTTGGTTCATCCGGGCCCCCTTGGAGGCTGAGAGCTGCCAAGCGACTCAGTCCCAAGGAGGACACCGGATGGATCTTCACGCTAACGCCGCCCTCAGCCTGAACAAGCGCCGCCTGCTC
>DASVWC010000100.1:0-28264 GCA_036389835.1 Thermoleophilaceae bacterium
CGAAGAAGCTCTCCACGCCGCGGTGCGTCCAGGGCGGGCAGGTGGGCGTGCTCGACTCGGGCGTCGCGCTGTTCAACGCTGTCGACGCCATGGGCCGCGACGCCGCCGCGCACGAGGTCCAGGACAGCTGCGACGGCCACCCGCAGATCAGCGGGCACTACCACTACCACGCGCTGCCGCGCTGCCTGAAGACCGGGTCGAGCACGGGCCACTCGAAGCGGATCGGCTGGGCGCTCGACGGCTTCCCGATCTACGGCCCGCGCGGCGAGGGCGGCGAGTACATGCGCAACTCGAGGCTCGACGCCTGCCACGGCCACTCGCACACCGTCAAGGTCGACGGCAGGCGGCAGACGCTCTACCACTACCACGCCACGATGGAGTTCCCGTACACCGTGGGCTGCTTCCGCGGAGAGCAGGTGGACACCGAGGTGGACGGCGGCGAGGGCGGCGCCGGCGCGCGCGGCGGCGGGCCGCCGCCCGGCTTCGGCACGCCGCCGATGCCGTAGCGCGCCGCCGGGTGGCGCGCGGGCACGCCCGGGTCTACCATCCGCCGCCGTGAGCGAAGCTCCGGAGACCGCCGCTCCCGAGCCGCCGGTGTTCGAGGAGCGGCGGCGCACGCCCGACCGCCGCCAGGCCGACCGCCGCCGCGAGGATCGTGCGTTCTACCTGCGCACCGCCGCCGCGGCGGCGGTCGCGATCTGCGGCGGGCTGGCCGTCGTCTACCTGTTCTTCGCGGCGTTCGGCGCGATCGACGTCGAGGACGCGATCGCGGCCACGGCCGTCGCGATCGTCATGGGGCTCGTCTGGCTCGGCGGCTACCTCGCGCGCCACCGGCAGGCGGCCGGCGCCGGGCCGCGGTCGATCGACCGGGTGGACCGCGAGCGGCGCGGCTTCTGACCGCGCCGCCCCCGCACGCCGGGCTATACCGCCGCGCGACCGCCGCGGCGCTCGTGGGCGCGCCGCTGCTGTTCCTCGCCGACAACCTCATCCATCCCAAGGAGTACGAGCGCGACCACGAGCTCGAGCAGCTCGCGGAGATCGCCGAGCACTACCAGCGCTGGCAGGTCGCCCACCTCCTCGCCTTCCTGGCGATACTCGGGTTCGTGGTGGCGGCTCTCGGCCTCGCGTTCCTGGTGCGCCGCCGCATGCCGCGCGCGGGCCTCGCCGGCGGGGTGCTCGCGCTGCTCGGCCTCATGTGCCTCGCGGCGATCGTCGCGCTGGACGGGTTCACCTGGGGCGTCGTGGGCGAGGTCGCGGGCCGCACGGGGGACACGCTCGGCACCGCCGCCGTCCTGCACGACGTCCAGCAGTCGGAGTGGTCGCTCCAGTTCTACGTGCCCGCGCTCGCGTTCGCCATCGGCATGGCGACGCTCGCAATCGCCGCGGCGCGCTCGGGCGCGGTGCCCGGCTGGGCCGGCGGGCTGCTCGCGCTCGGCGCGGTGCTCGCCGGCACCGAGGGGCTGATCGTGAGCAACCTCTACTACGTGATCGGCTCGGCCGTGCTGCTCGCGGGCGCGACGGCGACGGCGATCCCCGTGTGGCGCATGAGCGACGAGGAGTACGCGGGCAGCTAGGCCGCGACCGGCTCGCGGGCGGCCTCGCGCGGCGCCGCGGCGGGCGGCGGGGGAGGGGCGATCCGCAGGTAGTGGCCGAACGACCAGTCGACGAAGCGCTGCGCGCCCATCGCGCGGATCAGCGGTCCGAGCACGCGCGGCGGGACCTTCGGCACGAAGCGCTGCACGCGCAGCATCCAGCGGAACTTCCACTCGTGCTCGGCGCTGAACTCGTGGTAGCGGCGCAGCGCCTCCGCGCGCGTCCGGCGGCCCTCGACCACGGCGCGCAGCTCGCGCCCGCACGCGATCCCGAAGTGGAACGCCGTGCGGATTCCCTCCGCGGTGAGCGGCAGGCAGTGGCCGGCCGAGTCGCCGACGAAGAAGACCCCGTCCTCGGTCGCGTCGCGCAGCCGGTGCGGGATCCAGTTGCCCTGGTAGCGCACGGCGTCGCGGCGGAGGTCCTCGGCGAGCAGCACGGTCGTGTCCTTCACGTGGAAGCGGGGGTCGAAGGAGCCGACGCCGACCCGCACCTCGTCGCGCGCGGGGAACGACCACCCGTAGCCGGCCGGCACGTAGCGGCGGTCGATCCAGATCTCCAGGTCCTCGGAGGAACCGTGCGGATGCACCTCGAGGCCGCGCGAGAGGGGGGCGTCCGGCGGCTGGTAGCCGCCGGCGGAGAGGACCCGGCGCCAGCCGAGGGCGTCGACGACGAGCGGAGCGCTCAGGTCGCCCCGGTCGGTGTGCACGGTCAGGCCGGAGCGGCCGTGCACCTTGGCGGTCTCGAACTCGGCGTCGCACTGGTCGAACAGCAGCGCGCACAGGCGCCGGTAGTCGAACGTCGAGAACGTGAACGGCAGCCGGTAGCGGCCGTGGCCGTGCGGCGTGTGGACGACCAGCTCGGCGAAGGTCTGCTTGATCGACTCCTCGAGCCCCAGGGCGTGGAGCCAGCCGGTCGGCGCCGCGCAGGCCGAGGTCTGGCGCTCGCCGACCTCGTAGCGGTCGACGATCAGCACGCGCGCGCCGCTGCCGGCGAGCTCGCGCGCGACGGTGAGCCCCGCGAAGCTCGCGCCGCAGACGAGCACGTCGTGGTCGCCGGAGAGCGGAGTCCGCTCCTCGCCTCGCTTCGTGAGCCGCTTCGGCATGGGAAGTCAGGCTACATGCCCGCTACTCTTGCGCCCCGTGCCAGAAGGAGACACGCTTACCGCCGAACCGAAGGCCGTAGAGGGATCCGACGGGCTGCTCCTCGAGATCGACGGGCAGATCGTCCCGAACTACGACGCGACGATCGTCCCGTTCTCCGAGGGCGACGTGGTCAGCGGCAACGTGGTGCGGATCGACAAGGACGAGGTACTCGTCGACATCGGCTACAAGTCGGAGGGGGTCATCCCCTCCAACGAGCTGTCGATCCGCAAGTCGGCGAACCCGCACGACGAGGTGGAGCTCGGCGAGGAGGTCGACGCCCTCGTCCTTACCAAGGAGGACCAGGACGGCCGGCTCGTCCTCTCCAAGAAGCGCGCCCGCTTCGAGAAGGCGTGGCGCCGCATCGAGGGCGCCGCCGAGTCGGGTGAGCCGGTCGAGGGCAGCGTCATCGAGGTGGTCAAGGGCGGCCTGATCATCGACCTCGGGGTGCGCGGCTTCCTGCCCGCCTCGCTGGTCGACATCCGCCGGGTGCAGAACCTCGACGAGTTCCTCGGCCAGACGATCGAGTGCAAGGTCATCGAGCTCAACCGCTCGCGCAACAACGTGGTGCTCTCGCGGCGCGCCGTGCTCGAGGAGGAGCGCAAGGAGGTCCGCCAGCAGATCCTCGACCGGCTCCAGCCCGGGCAGATCGTGGAGGGCGCGATCTCGAACATCGTGGACTTCGGCGCGTTCGTGGACCTCGACGGGATCGACGGCCTCATCCACATCTCCGAGCTCTCCTGGAGCCACGTCAACCACCCCTCCGAGATCCTCTCGATCGGCCAGGTCGTGCCGGTCAAGGTGCTCGACATCGACCGCGACCGCCAGCGCATCTCGCTCGGCCTCAAGCAGACCCAGGAGGACCCGTGGCAGCGGGTCGTGGACACCTACGGGCTCGGCGACGAGCTCGAGGGCAAGGTCACGAAGGTCGTGAGCTTCGGTGCGTTCGTGGAGATCCTCGACGGGGTCGAGGGGCTCGTGCACATCTCGGAGCTCGCCCAGCACCACGTCGAGAACCCGCGCGAGGTCGTCAACCAGGACGACGTGATCCGCGTGAAGATCCTCGAGATCGACTCCGAGCGCCGCCGGCTCAGCCTCAGCGCGAAGCGCGTCGAGGGCCAGGAGCTCCCGCTCCGCGAGGGCGGCGACTACCTGCCGCCGTCCGACGGCCCGCGCGAGGAGCTCGGCGACGTACCCGACCTCGGCCTCTCCGATGACGTCTTCGCCGGTGCCGGGGAGGCGGGGGCGGACGCGCCGGGCGGCGCGCCCGCCGCCGAGCCGCCGGCCGCCGATGACGTGGCCGCTGCCGGGGCTCCCGCCGCTGACGACGCCGCGCCCGCCAACGAGGCCCCCGCCGCTGACGACGCCGCGCCCGCCAACGAGGCCCCCGCCGCCGACCTGCCGGCCGACGCCGCCCCCGCCGCCGCCGACGCCGCCGAGGCACCCGCCCCGGCGGACGCGGTCGATGCCGAGGGCGACGCGGCGCCCGACGCGCCCGCCCCCGGCGACGCGATCTCCGGCGCCCCCGCCGACGCCGTGGCCGCCGAGGGCGACGCCGCCGCGCCCGGCGGCGAAGACCCCGCCGCCACCTGAGGCGTGGCGGGCTCCGCGGCCCGCTCGCGCATCCCGTTCGTCGGGCTTACCGGCGGCATGGGCGCGGGCAAGTCCGAGGCGCTCGCGGCACTCGAGCGCGCGGGCGCCGCCACGCTCTCGAGCGACGCCGTCGTGCGCGAGCTGCTGGCGAGCGACGAGGTGCGCGACGACCTGGTGGAGCGCTTCGGCCCCGCGGTCGCGCCGGAGGGCCGGGTCGACCGCGACGCCATGGCCGAGCTCGTGTTCGCGGACCCGGACAAGCGCGCATGGCTCGAGGGCTACCTCTGGCCGAAGGTGGGCGAGCGCATCTGGAGCTGGCGCGAGGTGCTCGCCGCCCGCGACGAGCCGCCCGCGGCCGCCGTCGTCGAGGTCCCGCTGCTGTTCGAGGCGGGCATGCACGAGGCGTTCGACCACACGATCGCCGTGGTCGCCGACGACGACCTGCGGGCCGAGCGCGTTGGGGAGCGCGGCCACGCCGGGATCGCCTCGCGCGAGTCGCGCCAGCTCCCGCAGGACGAGAAGGCCGAGCGCGCGGACTTCGCCGTGCGCAACGACGGCAGCCTCCGCGAGCTCGAGGAGGCCCTGGCCGGCATCCTTGAGACGATCCGCGGGTGAGCGCAGCAGTACGACGACGGCGCCGGACCGCCGTGGCGGTGATCGTGGTGGGCCTCCTGGCCGGGATCGGCCTCGCCCTCTGGTTCGGGCCGGGCGAGGACGCGCTGCGTGAGATCACGCTCCCGCTCCGCCACGAGGACATCATCCGCCAGCAGGCGCGCGACAAGCGGCTCGATCCGTCGCTGATCGCGGCGGTCATCTACCAGGAGTCGAAGTTCCGCGACCAGACCTCGCACGCCGGCGCGCGCGGGCTGATGCAGATCACCCCGGCCACCGCCGAGTTCATCGCGAAGCGCTCGGGCGGCGTCCGCTTCAGCCAGGAGGACCTGGCCACGCCGCAGATCAACATCTCCTACGGGTCGTACTACCTGCGCTACCTGCTCGACCGCTACGACGGGAACACCGAGCTGGCTCTGGCCGCATACAACGCGGGGGAGACGAACGTGGACAGGTGGGTCCGCGAGGCGGGCGGCCGCGACGCGTTCGACCGCACCGACGACATCCCGTTCCCGGAGACCCGCCACTACGTGGAGAACGTCTTCGACCTGCGTTCCGACTACCGCCGCAAGTACGCGCGGGAGCTGGGGCTCGACTAGCGGACCGTCACGCTGTGCGGCGTGCCGGCGTTGAGCCAGGAGAGCTCGCGGCCGCGCAGGCGGAAGCGGCTGACGTCGCCGCTGTCGAGCAGCTCGTCGGACCCGCGGCCGAACTCCCAGGCGTGCACCTCGCGCGCGCCGCCGGCGCCGGCCTCGAGCCACGCGGTCGTGCCGTGCGTGTTGAGCCGGAGCGTGCCGGACAGCGGGTCGGCGGCGATGTGGTCGCCGCCCCGCGCGGCCAGTTCGTAGACGTGCACGTTCTCGGTCGTCGCGTCGTAGTCCGGCGGGCAGTCGGCCTTGCAGCTCGAGTCCTCGCTCGCCTTCGTCCAGGCGACGTAGCGGCCGCGCAGCGTCACCTCGCCGATCGTCTCGGAGGTGTAGAGGTCGTCGCTCTCGGCGTCGAGCAGCACCGCCCTGTTCCGCGACCAGAGGCAGCCGTAGAGCGACGAGCCGCGCCTGAAGACGCGCGCGCTGTCGTTCTTCACCACGGTCGAGCCGCGTTGCTTGCACTTGCCGCGCGAGTGGGTGGCGTCGGCCGAGGTGGCGGCCAGGGCGAGGAGCACGAATGCCATCAGGGCGGCGGTGAGGGTGCGAGCCAGGAGGTCCATGCCGCCCTAACCCCGGCGACGCTCGAACGGTGCGCGCCGAGCCGTGGCGCATCTAGACTCACCCAGGTGAGGAGGGCGGTGCTCGTATTGGTGGTCGCGGCGCTCGCCTGCGCGCCGGCCGCCGGCGCGGCCGATCCCGGCGACGTCGACGTGAGCTTCGGACCCGGCGGCGTGGCCTACGCGCTGCCCTCGCCGCAGCCGGCGACGGCGTGGGGGGTGACGGTCACGAGGGGCGGCGCCGTGATCGCCGCCGGGGTGCAGGAGCGACCGCGGCTGAACCCGCAGGACCCGCCCGAGTGGGTGGGGGCGCTGGTGCGCTGGACGCCCGACGGCGTGGTCGACCCCACGTTCGGCCTGCTCGGGTCGGCGCCGACCCCCGGCGGCGCGCAGGTGAGCACTGCCCCGGCGCAGCGACCGAGCGGCGGCTTCGTCACCGGGGGCACGCTGCCGCGGGACCGCTCGGCGGCGTTCGCGACCCTGGCGTTCGGCGACTCCGGCCAGCCCGACCCGACCTTCGGCGATGTGGGCGTCTCGATCACCGGGGCCGGCAGCGCGGGCGAGGCGATCGCGCAGCCGGACGGCAAGGTGGTGACGGTCGGCGCGATCGGCAGTGGCATGATCGCCCTCGTCCGCCACGACCGCCTCGGGCGGCTCGACCAGACCTTCGGCGAGGGCGGGATCGTCCGCACGCGGCTCGTGCAGGAGGGCGGCATCGCGATCGCCCACGCCCTGGCGCGCCAGCCGGACGGGCGCATCGTGGTGGCCGCGTGGGGGGTGGACGAGGACACCCGCCGCGGGATCGCCGACCCGAGCAAGCTGAAGAGCGGCTGGTTCGTGCTGCGCTACCGGCCCGACGGGACGCTCGACCCGACCTTCGGCGACGGCGGGATCGTGCGCGACCCGACGGGTCCCTCCGCGCTGAACGTGACGAACCACGACGTGGCGATTCAGCCGGACGGTCGGATCCTGGTCGCGGGGTCCGCCAGCAAGGGCAACGCCTCCGGGGCTCCCTTCGGCATCTCCGACACCTACGCGGCCGTCATCCGGTACCGGCCCGACGGCACGCGCGACACCGGCTTCGGCAGGGACGGCATCGCCGCGCTGCCGGACGTGCGCAGCGGCCGGGCGGTGGCGATCCAGCCGGACGGCCGCATCGTGCTCGGCGCCTACTACGAGAAGTACGTGGACAAGCGCTGGGACGAGGCGTTCGCGCTCGGCCGCTTCCGCGCCGACGGACGCCCCGACACGTCGTTCGGCCACGACGGCCTCGTGCTCACGCGCGGCGCCAGCGCGGGCACCGCCACCGTCGCGCTCCAAGGCATCGTCGACGTGGACCTGCAGGGCGACCGGATCCTCGCGACCGGCCCGGTGAAGGAGTGCGGCCACGGGGTGTTCGCGGTGATCGCCTACCACGCGGCCGAGTCGCCGCTGCCGGCCGCCGCGGGGCCGCAGGTGCGCCTCTGCACGCCCAAGCCCGAGGCCGAGCCGGACGGCGACCTCCCGATCGACCTCGGCTGCCCGGCCCTCGAGCGGCTCTGCGACGGCGACATCACGGTCGAGCTTCCGGGTGGGGACGGGGTTCGCGTGCCGGTGGCGAAGGCGCGCTTCCGGGCCAGGGGCGGGCGCGCGAGGACCGCGGAGCCGAGGCTGCCGAAGGCCGTGCGGAAGACCCTCGACCAGCGCCGCAAGCTCAAGGCGACCGTTCTGATCCGCGCCAGGAACCACCGCGGCAGGCGCGCGTCGGTGCGCCGGCGGATCGTGATGCGCGCGGCGCCCTGACCCGCTGCTAGCTTCCACTCGCGGTGCCGCAGTTCGAGATCAACCCCGCCTACAAGCCGGTAGCCGACCAGCCCCACGCGCGCGACCAGCTCGCCGAGGGCATCGAGGCGGGGGAGCGCTTCCAGACGCTGCTCGGCGTGACCGGCTCGGGCAAGACCGCCACGATGGCGTTCACGATCGAGAAGGTCCAGCGGCCGGCGCTCGTGATCGCGCACAACAAGACGCTGGCGGCGCAGCTCTGCAACGAGTTCCGCGAGTTCCTGCCGAAGAACGCCGTCGAGTACTTCGTCAGCTACTACGACTACTACCAGCCCGAGGCCTACGTCCCGAGCGCGGATCTCTACATCGAGAAGGACTCCTCGATCAACGAGGAGATCGACCGCCTCCGCCACGCCGCCACGAGCGCGCTGTTCGCCCGCCGCGACGTGGTGATCGTGGCGAGCGTCTCGTGCATCTACGGCCTCGGCTCGCCGGAGAAGTACGACGCGCAGATGCTGCTGCTCAAGAAGGGCGAGATGGTCGACCGCGACGAGATACTGCGCAAGCTCGTCGACATCCAGTACAGCCGCAACGACCAGGCGCTGAGCCGCGGCTCGTTCCGCGTGCGTGGCGAGACGCTCGAGGTGTTCCCCGCCTACGCCGAGACCGCCTTCCGGGCGGTGTTCTTCGGCGACGAGATCGAGGCGATCCACCACTTCGACCCGCTCACCGGCGAGCTCTACAACGAGCTCGAGCACGTCGGGATATGGCCCGCGACCCACTACGCGACCGACCGCCCGACGATCGAGCGCGCGGTGGGCGAGATCCGCGACGAGCTGGAGGCCCGCTGCGCCGAGCTCGAGGCGGGGGGCAAGCTGCTCGAGTCGCACCGGCTGCGCCAGCGCACGCAGTTCGACATGGAGATGATGCGCGAGCTCGGCTTCTGCAACGGGATCGAGAACTACTCGCGGATCCTCGACGGCCGCGCGCCCGGCTCGCGGCCCTACTGCCTGCTCGACTACTTCCCGGACGACTTCGTCTGCTTCGTCGACGAGTCGCACCAGACGATCCCGCAGATCGGAGGCATGTTCGAGGGCGACCGCTCGCGCAAGCAGACGCTCGTGGACTACGGGTTCCGGCTCCCGAGCGCGATGGACAACCGCCCGCAGACCTTCGACGAGTTCATGTCGATCACGCCCCAGATCGTGCTGGTCTCGGCCACGCCGGGCGAGTTCGAGCGCGGCCACTCGTCGCGGATCGTCGAGCAGATCGTGCGGCCGACGGGGATCGTCGACCCCGAGGTCGAGGTGCGCGAGACCAAGAACCAGATCGACGACCTCATGAACGAGGTCCGGGCGCGGGCCGACGCGGGCGAGCGCGCCCTCGTCACCACGCTGACCAAGAAGATGGCCGAGGACCTGACCGACTACCTGATGGAGTACGGCTTCCGGGTCCGCTACCTGCACTCGGAGATCGACACGCTCGAGCGGATCCAGATCATCCGCGACCTGCGGCTCGGCGAGTTCGACGTGCTCGTCGGCGTGAACCTGCTGCGCGAGGGGCTCGACCTCCCCGAGGTCACGCTCGTGGCGATCATCGACGCCGACAAGGAGGGCTTCCTCCGCGGCGAGACCTCGCTGATCCAGACGATCGGGCGCGCCGCCCGCAACGTCAAGGGCCGCGTGATCATGTACGCGGACAAGGAGTCGACGGCGATGCGCAACGCGATCTCGGAGACCAACCGCCGCCGCGCGATCCAGGTCGCCTACAACGAGAAGCACGGCATCACGCCAGAATCGATCAAGAAGGGGATCTCCGACGTGGGGGACTTCCTCTCGCTCGAGTCGAAGGTGCCCCAGCGCAGCCACAAGGCGCGCGCCCGCGCCGCCCGCGAGCAGGGGATGGCGCCCTCGGAGATCCAGAAGACGATCGTGGAGCTGGAGGAGGAGATGCTTCTCGCGGCCGACGACCTCCGCTTCGAGTACGCCGCCAAGCTCCGCGACGAGATCAAGGCTCTGCGCGCCGAGTTGGACGAGCAGCAGGCGACCGCCTAGCCGCGTCGAAAGCCAGCGCTCGTTGCGGTACGCTGCCGCCGCACGCCCTCGTCAGGTCGTCATCTCACGGGAGAAAACTTGGAACTGGACCGTCACAACATCGAGCGCAACGACTTCTCGGCCGCGCGCCGGGGCTACGACCCCGACGAGGTCGACCGCCACCTGCGCGAGATCGCGGACTCGATCGCCGATCTCAAGCGCCAGCAGAAGCCCGCCGCGCAGGCCTCCCTGGCCACCGCCGCGGCCGACCAGGTGCGCACGATCGTGGAGGCCGCCGAGCGCAGCGCGGCCGAGATCCAGGAGAACGCGGAGGCCGAGGCCAAGCGGATCACCGACGACGCGTCGCGCCAGGCGCGCGAGACGCGCGAGCGCGCCGACTCCGACGCCGCCAAGCGCGTCTCCGACGCCGAGGAGGCCACGCAGCGCGCGCTCGACCGCGCCGGCTCGATCGAGAGCGAGATCGACCGCCTGCTCGGCGACCTGCGCTCCGCGGCCACCGGCCTGATCGACCGCGTCACCAGCGCCGCCGGCTCCCTCCAGGGCGAGCTCGACCAGGCGCGCGGGGAGTTCGCGAGCGTCCGCGAGGCGCGGCTCGAGCCGGGCATCGCCGGCGGCTCGGCCGTCGACGAGGACGACGCGGGCCCGGTCGACGCCGAGCCCGAGATCGTGGCCGAGGTCGAGGACGTGGAGGCCGAGGCCGCCGCGGCCGACGTCTCCGACGACACCGTCTCCGAGCCGCTCGTGGCCCACGACGAGGACCTCGAGCTGGCCAGCTCCAACGGGGCCGACACCGCGGTCGAGGACGAGCTCGCCGCCGACGAGGAGCCCGAGGAGGAAGAGGAGCCCGAGCCGGAGCCCGCCACGTCCGGCGGCGGAGGCGGCGGCCGCTCGATCCGCGGCGCCGAGGGCGCGCGCCTGATCGCGCTCAACATGGCGCTGAACGGCACCCCGCGCGACGAGACCGCCCGCTACCTCGAGCAGAACTTCGAGCTCGACGACCAGGACGCGCTGCTGGACGAGGTCTACGCGCGGGTCGGCGGCTAGCGCTCTTCGCTCCGCTCGCGCGGCTGCGCGGCACGAACGAGGCCGCGGCGTGAGGTGGGCTCTCTAATGGTCGCTATGCGACCGAAATAGAGCCCACCTCCCGGGCGAGGCCCGCGGGGCTGATCCCACCGGCGCCGGTGGGTTAGGCTCCGCCCGTGCCCGAGCAGCGCTATGACCTGAGCGGCAAGGTCGTCTTCGTCACCGGCGCCGCGCGCGGCATCGGCGCGGAGTGCGCCCGCCGCACCGCGGCCAAGGGCGCGAAGGTGGCTCTGGTGGGCCTCGAGCCCGAGGAGCTCGAGCGGGTGGCGGCGGACTGCGGGCCGGACGCCGCCTGGTTCGAGGCCGACGTGACCGACGCGGAGTCGCTCCAGGCGGCCGTGGACGGCGCCGTCGAGCGCTTCGGCGGCATCGACGTCTGCATCTCGAACGCCGGCATCGCGGGCGGCGGCCCGATCCGGCTGCTTCCGGGCGAGGCGGTCGAGCGGATCGTCGAGGTGAACCTGCTCGGCTCCATGAAGACGATTCGCGCCTGCCTGCCGCACGTGGTCGAGCGCAGCGGCTACGTGCTCCAGATCGCGTCGCTCGCGGCCGCGGTCCACTCGCCCGGCATGTCCGGCTACTCGGCGAGCAAGGCGGGCGTGGAGGCCTACGCCAACTGCCTTCGGCCGGAGGTCAAGCACCTCGGCGTGGGAGTCGGGGTCGGCTACTTCTCGTGGATCGACACGGACCTCGTCCGCGGCGCGGACGAGCGCCGCGGCTACCGGATGCTCCGCTCCCGGCTGCGCGGCCCGTTCGCCACCACCCACCCGGTCTCGGCGGTGGGCGACGCGGTGCTCGAGGGGATCGAACGCAAGGCGCGCTGGGTCGTGGTCCCGAAGTGGGCGTCGGTCCTGCTCTGGCTGCGCCCGCTCCTGTATCGGATCAGCGAGGCCCAGGGCTCCAGCACGATGCCGGAGTTCGAGCGCATCGCCGCGGAGGAGATCGCCGAGGCGGGCGACATGGCCGTGCGGCCGGTCGGACCCGGCGGCGCGGCGGCCGCCGAGGCGGCACGCCGCCGGGCCACCGCGTAGCTAGCGGTTGACCTTCGAGGCGTTCCCGCTCGCCCACGAGGCGAGCGCCTTGAACGCGTTGGTCCGGCCGCCGCTCTGGCTGACCAGGCTCGTGTCGAAGAAGCGGTACTTCCTCGCCGGCTGGACCAGCAGGAAGTGCAGCATCTGCCGAACCCGCGAGTTCCTGAGCGCCATGTCGTAGCCCATCTTCAGGTACTTGGCCCGGTTGGACTCCGACTGCTTCTGGCTGCCGCTGCGCAGGTAGCCGAACTCGGTCAGGAATAGGTCGAGCTTGCCGCCCTCGGGCGTGGTCAGCTTCCGGCTCCTCGTGAGGCTGTCGAGCAGCTTGGTGAGCTTGCTGAGACCGCTCAGCGTCACGTTGTCGGCGCCCGGGTACTTGAAGTTGGGCGCGTGCTTGAAGTCGTACGGGTGGTGCGCGTAGCCGTCGGCCTTGAGCCCGCCCCTCTGCGTGAGCTGGCGCAGGAACTGGAGCGGCGGCGTGGCCACGCCCTTGCGGCTGGCGTACGGCGCGGTCTCGCCGATCAGGACCTCGTCGTTCGAGTCGGCGGCCTTGATGATCCCGTAGCCGGCCAGGTACAGCGACCGGTAGATCGAGGCCTGCGACTTGAGCGGCTTGATCCAGCCGACGTGGTTCGGCTCGTTCCAGATGCTCCAGCGGTCCACGTGGGCGCCGAGGTGGTCCACGGCCGCCCGCACGAATTCCTTGAAGCGCGTCGCGTTCGGCTTGTTCACGCCGACGCGCTTGTCGGCCGTGGCCCAGGCGGGGGCCGCGCCGGTGAGGCCGACCTCGAGGCTCACGCCGTTCTGCTCGGCGGAGTTGATCAGCGCGTCGTAGGCGGTGAAGTCGTAGCGCACGTCCGCCGGCTTGCTCTTCGCACGCGCGGCCTTGGCCCCGATCACCCCGGCCCAGCCGATGTTCACGCGCAGCCAGCGCACTCCCAGCTCGTTGAGGAGCGGGAACGCCTTGGCGTGCTTGAGCTTCGGGTACTCCTGGGTGACGAACGCCGCGTCGTCCTGGAGCGCCAGCTCCATGCCGGTCGCCGCCTGGGCCTGAGAGGTGGCGCCGAGGGCGGCGATTGCCGTCATGGCGAGTGCGAGCGCGATCCTGCGGAGACGTCGGGTCATGGGCACCAGGAGAGGGTCCGGGGACGAGTCCGTGCGGAGTCTAGAGATACGCATCGGGGCCGTCCGCGGTTGGGAGAGACGCGCGCAATTTGCGATTTGGCGACCCGTATCGGCTGGTCGCGCGGGCCTAGACTGGCTGTATGGCCCAGTCCTCCGAGCTGGTCGTGTCGGGCGCGCGCGAGCACAATCTCCGCGACGTCCACGTGCGCCTGCCGCGCAACTCGCTCGTGGTCATCACCGGCCTGTCCGGCTCGGGGAAGTCGAGCCTCGCGTTCGACACGATCTACGCGGAGGGCCAGCGCCGCTACGTCGAGTCGCTCTCCGCGTACGCGCGCCAGTTCCTCGGGCAGATGGACAAGCCCGACGTGGACTCGATCGAGGGCCTCTCGCCGGCGATCTCGATCGACCAGAAGACGACCTCGCGCAACCCGCGCTCGACGGTCGGCACGGTCACCGAGATCTACGACTACCTGCGCCTGCTCTGGGCGCGGATCGGCCACCCGCACTGCCCGAACTGCGACCGGCCGATCGAGGCCCAGAGCGCCGAGCAGATCGTGGACCAGGTCATGACGCTGCCCGAGGGGTCGAAGTTCATGGTGCTCGCTCCGGTCGTGCGCGGGCGCAAGGGCGAGTACGGGAAGCTGTTCGAGGAGCTGCGCGGCGAGGGCTACGCGCGCGTGAAGGTCGACGGCGAGCTGCGCCGGCTCGAGGACGACATCTCCCTCGACAAGAAGTACAAGCACGACATCTCGGTCGTGGTGGACCGGCTGATCATGCGCCCGGACCTGCGCAAGCGGCTCGCGGACTCGATCGAGACCGCCGTCGGCGTGGCCGAGGGCATGGTCGAGATCGAGGACGTCGAGGGCGGCGCGATCACCACCTACAGCGAGCGCTTCATGTGCCTGCACTGTGGCACCTCGATGCCCGAGCTCGAGCCGCGGATGTTCTCGTTCAACTCCCCGCACGGCGCCTGCGCGCGCTGCACGGGCCTCGGCTCGCAGATGGAGATCGACCCCGACCTGATCGTCCCGGACCCGTCGCTCACGCTCAACGACGGCGCGATCCTGCCGTGGACCGCCACCTCGTCGAACTACTACGACCAGCTCACCTCCGCGATCGCCGACCGCTACGAGGTCGACATGGACACCCCCTGGGAGGAGCTGCCGGAGGAGACCCAGGACTGCTTCCTCTGGGGCACCGACGGCGACCGCATCTACATCTCCTACCGCAACCGCTACGGGCGGCGGCGCTCGTACACGACGAGCTTCGAGGGGATCGTCCCCAACCTCGAGCGCCGCTACAAGGAGACGGACTCCGAGTACATCCGCGAGAAGATCGAGGAGTTCATGTCGGTGCGGCCGTGCCCCGAGTGCGAGGGCGCGCGGCTGCGGCCGGAGTCGCTCCACGTGCGCGTGGGCGGGCTCGGCATCCACGAGGTCACCCGGATGTCCGCCCGGCGCGCGATCGGCTGGTTCGAGGAGCTCGAGATGACCGACACCGAGCGCCAGATCGCCCGGCTGATCCTGCGCGAGATCGACGAGCGCCTGCGCTTCCTCGACAACGTCGGGGTCGGCTACCTGTCGCTCGAGCGCGCGGCGGCCACGCTGTCGGGCGGCGAGGCCCAGCGCATCCGCCTGGCCACGCAGATCGGCTCCTCGCTCGTGGGCGTGCTCTACATCCTCGACGAGCCGTCGATCGGCCTGCACCAGCGCGACAACGCGCGGCTGATCGCCACGCTCGAGCGGCTGCGCGACCTCGGCAACACCGTGATCGTGGTCGAGCACGACGAGGGCACGATGCGGGCCGCCGACCACCTCGTGGACATGGGGCCCGGGGCCGGCGAGCACGGCGGGCGCGTGGTGGCCGAGGGAACGCCCGAGGAGGTCATGCGGGTCGCCGAGTCCGCCACCGGCCAGTTCCTCGCGGGCACGCGCGAGATCCCCGTGCCGGGGCGGCGCCGGCGCCCGGCGGGCTACATCGAGATCCAGGGCGCCGCGCAGCACAACCTCCAGAAGGTCAGCGCGAAGGTCCCGCTCGGCGTCTTCTGCTGCGTGACCGGCGTCTCCGGCTCCGGCAAGTCCACGCTCGTCAACGAGGTGCTCTACAAGGCGGTCGCCAACCGGCTCCACAAGGCCAAGCTGCGCCCGGGAGCGCACCGGCGGATCACCGGTCTCGACCAGGTCGACAAGATCATCAACATCGACCAGTCGCCGATCGGCCGCACGCCGCGCTCGAACCCGGCCACCTACACCGGCCTCTTCGACCCGATCCGCGAGCTGTTCTCGCGCACGCAGGAGGCCCGGGCGCGCGGCTACAAGCCGGGTCGCTTCTCGTTCAACGTGAAGGGCGGGCGCTGCGAGGTCTGCCGCGGCGACGGCCAGATCAAGATCGAGATGCACTTCCTGCCCGACGTCTACGTCCCCTGCGAGCAGTGCGGCGGCCGCCGCTACAACCGCGAGACGCTCGAGGTCCGCTTCAAGGGCAAGACGATCTCGGACGTGCTCCAGATGCCGGTGGAGGAGGCGCTCGACTTCTTCCAGCACATCCCGAAGATCAAGCGCCGCCTCCAGGCGCTCCACGACGTCGGGCTCGACTACATCCGGCTCGGCCAGCCGGCCACGACGCTGTCCGGCGGCGAGGCGCAGCGCGTGAAGCTGGCCACGGAGCTGTCGAAGGTCGCGACCGGCCGCACGCTCTACATCCTCGACGAGCCGACCACCGGCCTGCACTTCGCCGACGTGCAGCGGCTGCTGGAGATGCTCGGACGGCTCGTGGACGCCGGCAACACCGTGGTCGTGATCGAGCACAACCTCGACGTGATCAAGACCGCCGACCGCATCATCGACCTCGGCCCCGAGGGCGGCGAGGAGGGCGGCCGGATCGTGGCCGAGGGAACGCCGGAGCAGGTCGCGGCCACGCCGGGCTCGCACACGGGCCGGTTCCTGTCGGGGATCGTGACGCCGAAGGTCACCCGACGACGCCAGAAGCTTGCCGCCGCGGCTTAGGCTCTACTGGCAGAAGCTCCGCTGGTACGAGCGCAACAACCGCCGGCTCCGGCGCCTGCGGATCCACCGGCACATGGTTCGCTCGGAGGCATTCATCCGCTTTCCCGTGGAGGGGAACGTGCTGGAGGCCCTCGACTCGGGGCAGCTGCGGCTGGGCAGGGGGACGCTGCTCGAGCCCGGCTGCTGGATCACGATCGCCGAGGGGGCGCGCGTGGTGGTCGGCGAGGGCTGCTTCCTCAACAAGAACACGATGATCGCCGCCCACGAGCTGGTTGAGATCGGCGACCACACGATGTTCGCCAACGGCTGCTTCGTCTCTGACGCCGCCCACGCCTACGACCGCGACGACGTCCCGGTCACGTGGCAGGGCTTCACCTCGAAGGGCCCGACCCGGATCGGCTCGAACTGCTGGTTCGGCGTGAACTGCGTGGTCAACACGGGCGTCACGATCGGCGACCGCTGCGTGATCGGCGCGAACAGCGTCGTGACGAAGGACGTCCCGAGCGGGACGATCGCCGCGGGTGCGCCGGCGAAGGCGATCCGCGCGATCGAGTTCCGCCAGGGCGACTAGCTAGCGCCGCAGGCGCCCCGCGAGGGCGCGCCCGATCGTGACCGGGTGAGCGACCAGCGTGGAGAGCCGGCCCGCGAGCGATGCGGGGTCGTGCGCCACGCCGAGCTGGCGCAGGATCGTCGTCTGGTCGAAGTAGACGCGCTCGCCGACGATCCGGTCGCCGTCCGGCGGGAAGAGGAAGAACGCGGTCATCCGGCACTCGAACGAGCGGCCGGTCGGCGGCAGGCCGCGCAGCGGCCCGAGGTGGGTGCCGCGCAGCAGGAACTCGACGATCACCGCCCCGTCGGCGTGGTGGAGCTCGAGCGGCTCGTTCGTCTGGTCGGGGAAGGCCGTGCGCGTGTCGGCGAAGTAGGCCCGCACCTCCGCCTCGCCGTCGTGCACCTCGCCGGTGGCGATCAGCTCGTAGCGGGGGTGGTCGAAGGTGTCGATCGTCGCGTCGAAGTCGTGGCGGTTCTCCGACTCCATGTGCTCGCGCACGACCGCCTCGCGCCTCTGCCTCAGCTCCGCCGTGGTCGCCACCCGTGCAGTATCCCGCGAATGGTGCGCGACGCGCTCGAGGACACGGCCGAATCGCTGGGCCTCTGGCTGTACCCGTTCATCGGGGGCGTCGCGTTCCTGGAGTCGTTTCCGCCGCCGTTCTGCGCCGCGTGGCCCGGCGAGTTCGCGGTGATCTTCTCGGGCGCGATCGCGGCGCAGGACGGCGACGTGCGGATCGTGCCGCTGATCGCGATCGTCTGGATCGCCTCGGCGCTCGCCGACTCGGCCTCGTTCGCGCTCGGCCGCCGCTTCGGCCGCGGGCTGCTCGAGCGTCACGGCCCGCGCTTCCGCGTCACCCCGGAGCGCCTCGAGCGCCTCGACGGCTGGTTCGAGCGCTATGGCGTGACCATCGTCGCCTTCGGCCGGCTGCTGCCGGTCGCGCGCCCGCTCGGGCCGTTCGTGGCGGGCACGTCGAGCCTCCCGTACCACCGTTTCCTGCGCTGGAACCTGCTCGGGGTCACCCTGTTCTCGCTGGGTTTCTCCCTGCTCGGATACGCCTTCTACGAGTCGTACGAGGACATCGTCGTGAAGATCGGCCGCTTCGGCTTCGCGGCCCTCGGGCTGGCCGTCGCGGTGGGGGTCGCGATCGCGGTCCGTCGCAGGCGCCGCGCCTGACCGCCGGTCCGGCGCCCCCGGCCGCGCCAGCATGTACCTTCCCGCGCCGGGGAGGAGTGTGGAGCCGCAGCTGAGCGAACGGCCGGGCGTCACCACGCGGCGATCGTCCGTGCGCGTGGCGGTTGCGCTCGCCCTCGTCGCGGCCGCGGCGATCGCCGGCTACCTGATGTTCGTGGACACCGGCGGCGACTACACCGTCCGGGCGCGCTTCCAGAACGCCGGCCAGGTCGTGCGCGGCGGCCTGGTCGAGATCGCCGGGCAGAAGGTCGGCACCGTCAAGAGGCTGCGGCTGACCGACGACGGCACGGCGGAGCTCGAGCTGGCGATCGACGACGAGTGGGCCCCGCTCCCCGAGGGCACCCACGCGCAGATCCGCCAGTTCGGCCTGTCGGGGCCCGCCAGCCGCTACATCGACCTGCGCTACCCGCGCGACAAGGAGGAGGCCGACGACCTCGCCGACGGGGCCGTGATCGAGCAGTCCGACACGACCTCGAACGTGGACCTGGACGAGATCTTCACGATCTTCGACAAGGACACGCGCGAGGGGCTGCGCAGGGTCTTCCGCGGGTCCAACCGCCAGTACGCCGGCCAGGCGCAGAACACGAACAGGGGCCTGCTCTACCTGGACCCGGCGCTCGTCTCCGCCAGCCGCCTGTTCCGCGAGCTCAACCGCGACACGGGCGACCTCGAGCGCTTCATCACCGAGTCGTCCGGCCTCGTCGGCGACCTCGCCGACCGCCGCGAGGACCTGGCCGGGCTCATCTCCAACCTCTCCGACACGGCCGGCGCCATCGCGCGGCCGCGCGGCCCGGGCGGGGACGGCGCGCTCGGCGAGGCGATCCGCGACCTACCCGACTTCATGCGCCAGGCGAACACGACCTACGTGAACCTGCGCGCCACGCTCGACGACCTCGATCCGCTGGTGACGGAGTTCAAGCCGGTCGCCAAGCGGCTGGTGCCCTACACCGCCGAGGTCCGGGCGCTCGTGCAGGACCTCGACCCGGCCGTGCGCGACCTCTCCGTGATCACGACCCGGCGCGGGCCCGACAACGACCTGATCGACCTCTCGCGGCGCACGCTGCCGCTGCGCGACATCGCGGTCGGCCCCGTGCGCCGCAACGGCGCCGAGCGCGAGGGCACGCTGCCGGCCACGGCCGAGGCGCTCGCCAGCACCACGCCGCGGCTCGCCTTCGCCCGGCCGTACTCGTTCGACTTCACCGGCTGGCTCGACGACTTCTCGCACACCGGCAACGTCGACGCCCTCGGCGGCTTCAGCCGCGCCGGCTCCCACGTGTCCGCCTTCTCGTTCAAGACCGGCCTGCTCCAGCCGATCGCGCCGGCGGCGCGCGCGCAGGAGATCATGGACGTGGCGAACACCAACGAGCGCAACAAGTGCCCCGGCGCGGGTGAGCGCGACAGCTACGGCGACGGCTCCACGCCGTGGAAGCCCGCGCCGGACTTCAACTGCGACGAGACCCAGAAGCCGCTCGGCCCATGACGCGCCGGCTCGCCATAGCGCTGCTCGCCCTGGTCGCCGTCGTGGCGTTCGCCGCGGCGTCCTCGGAGGAGGGCGGCGGCGGCGGAATCCGCTACGTGGTCGAGCTCGACAACGCGTTCGGCATGGTCGAGGAGGGGGACGTCCGCGTGGCAGGCACCAACGCGGGCAAGATCAAGAAGATCGAGCTCGACGAGCGCACGAAGAAGGCGCTGGTCGAGATCGAGCTGACCGAGAAGGGCTTCGGCTCGTTCCGCACCGACGCGGAGTGCGAGTCGCGCCCGCAGTCGCCGCTCGGCGAGTTCTACCTCGACTGCCGGCCCGGGCTCGCGCCGCGGGAGCTCGAGGAGGGCGACCACGTGAAGGTGGAGCGCACCACCTCCACGATCCCGCCGGACCTCGTCACGAACATCATGCGGCGGCCGTTCCGGGAGCGCTTCCGGCTGATCCTGGCCGAGCTCGGAGCGGGCCTGGCCGGGCGGCCCGAGGAGCTGAACGCGGCCATCCGCCGGGCGGTGCCCGCCCTGCGCCAGTCGGCGAACCTGCTCGAGATCCTCGGCGACCACAACACGGTCATCAAGCGGCTCGTGACGGACGCCGACCGCGTGATCGGCAAGCTCGCCGAAAACAAGGAGAACGTCGGGCGCTTCGTGGCCGAGGCCGAGGACACGGCCACGGCGTCGGCGGAGCGGTCGAGCGACATCGCCACCAACTTCCGCAAGCTGCCGGGGTTCCTCACCGAGCTGACGCCGACCATGGCCGCGCTCGAGGAGGTCGCGCGCGAGCAGCGGCCGGTGCTGGTCGACCTGAGCGCCAGCGCCTCGAACCTGCGCCGCTTCTTCGACGTCTCGGCCGAGTTCTCCGACGCCTCCCGGCCCGCGCTGCGCGCGCTCGGCGACGCGGCCCCCGTGGGCACCGAGGCCGTGCGCGCCGCGCGGCCGCGCATCGGCGAGCTGCGCGACTACGCCCGGCCGAACGTGGACCTCGCCAACAACCTCGCGATCACGCTGGAGGACTTCGACGACCGCGACCGCGCCGTCGAGCCGCACCCGCGCAGCCCGGGCGGCAAGGGGTTCACCGGCACCGAGGCGCTGCTCCAGTACGTCTTCATCCAGACGATCCAGACCAACGCGTTCGACCAGCTCGGCCACCTCTCGCGCGTGGCGCTGATCCAGAGCCGCTGCGGGCCGCTGACGAGCGCCGAGGACTACAAGGCGCGCGAGGCCGAGCTCAAGACGTGCCGCGCCTGGCTCGGCCCGAACCAGCCGGGCATCACGACGCCGGACCCGACCGCGCCCGCCGGCCAGACCGGGCGCCCGCCCGCCTCCGGTGAGGAGAACCCCCCGACGGCGCGCTCGGGCGTCACCCCGGACAAGGGCTCCGCCGGCGGCTCCGGCGCGGCGCGCGGCGGCTCCGGCGGGGGCGGCGGCGATCGCGCCCCGCAGCCGCTGCCCGATGTCCAGCGCGAGATCGAGCGCATCCTCGACGAGCTCCAGAGCAAGGACGACAGCTCGCCCGACCCGAGCCAGCTACTCGACTTCCTCCTCGGACCATGACCCGCCGCCCGAACGCCTCGATCGTCGCGAGCCCGGTCCTGATCGGGGCCGTCGCCGTGCTCGTGGTCGTCGTCTCGGTCGTCCTCGCCTACAACGCGAACAAGGGGCTGCCGTTCGTGCCGTCGCTCGACGTGAACGTGCAGGCGGGCAACGCGCTCTCGCTCGGGCGCGGCGGCGAGGTGCGCGAGGGCGGCAACCGGGTCGGCTTCGTGGAGAAGGTCCGCTCGGTCAAGCTCCCGAACGGCGAGGCCGGCGCGGAGTTCGACCTCAAGCTCGACAAGTCGGTCGGCGACCTGCCTGCGGACACCACGTTCACGATCCGCCCGCGCTCGCCGCTCGGCCTGAAGTACCTCGAGATGCAGCGCGGGAAGAGCGACACCGGCGTGCGCCAGGGCCACACCTTCCCGGCCTCCCAGACGACGCTGCCGGTCGAGATCGACGACTTCAACCGGATCTACGACGAGAGGACCCGGCAGGGGGTGCGCCGCAACACGGAGGGCTTCGGGACCGCGTTCGCCGGCCGCGGGATGGCGATCAACGACACGGTCGGCGAGCTGCCGCGCCTGTTCGGCTACCTGGCCCCGGTCGCGCAGAACCTCGCCAGCCCGCGCACGCAGATCGGCCGCTTCTTCCGCGAGCTCTCCGACGCCGCGCGGGTCGTCTCGCCGCTGGCCGAGGTGCAGTCCGAGTTCTTCACGCGCGCGGGCGACACCTTCGAGGCGCTCTCGCGCGACACGAACGCCCTGAAGGAGACGATCAGCCGCTCACACCCGCTGTTCCAGGCTGGGATCGAGTCGTTCCCGGTGCAGCGGCCCTTCCTCTCCGACAGCGCGCGGCTGGCGCGTGCGATGCGCCCGGTCGCGCGCGAGCTGCGGCCCACGCTGCCGGTGATCACGCCGGCGCTCGAACGCGGCATCCCGGTCACGCGGCGGTCGGTCGAGTTCTACGCGGACCTGAAGCCCACGCTCGTCTCGCTGCGCGACCTGATGACCGACCCGGCCACGGGGATAGCGCTGCGCGCGCTCGGCGGAACGTCGAAGACGCTCCAGCCGCAGCTCAAGTTCCTCGGCCCGTTCCAGACGGTCTGCAACTACTGGAACTACTGGTGGTCGTTCCTGGCCGAGCACCTCTCGGCCGAATCGGGGCAGGGCTTCTCCCAGCGCACCGAGTCGAAGAGCGCCGCGCCGCAGACCAACAACCAGGGCTCGATGGGCGCCTACGAGCCGGTCAACTACCAGGGCTACAACGAGAGCATGGCGCGGCGCGGCTCGAACATGAGCCTGCACTCCACGCCGTACAACCACGCCATCACCGGCGACGGCGCGGCGGACTGCGAGAACGGCCAGCGCGGCTGGCTGCACCGCTACACGACGGTCCCCGAGCCCGAGTTCCTGATCCAGACGCGCGCCGACATCCCGGGCGTGCAGGGGCCGACCTACGCGGGCCGCAAGCGCGTGCCGGCGGGGCAGACGTTCGCCCGCGAGCCGCAGGGGAAGGGGCACGTGCACGTCCCATGAGGCGCGAGCGAGGCATAGCGCCGTTCCGCGCGGGCCTGATCTTCCTGGTCGCGGTCGTCGTGGGCGTCTACTTCGCGTTCGCGCGCGGGCTCCCGTTCGGCGACCACTACGAGATCAAGGCGCACTTCGCGGAGTCGGTGAACGTGAAGGAGCGCCAGCCGGTGCGGATCGCGGGCGTCGACGTGGGCAAGGTCATCAGGGTCGAGCACCCCCAGCCGGGGAAGCCGCTGGTCGAGGTGACCATGCGGATCGAGGACGACGGGCGCCCGATCCACGAGGACGCCCAGGTGAAGATCCGCCCGCGGATGTTCCTCGAGGGCAACTGGTTCCTCGAGATGAGCCCGGGCAGCGACGGCAGCCCCGAGCTCGAGGACGGCGGGACGATCCCGGTCCAGCAGACGGCCTCGCCGGTCCAGCTCGGGCAGATCTTCGCGGTGCTCCAGAAGGACACCCGCAAGAACCTCCAGACGATCTTCCGCGAGTACGGCGACGCGCTCGAGGGCGAGGGCGCGCGCGGCTTCAACCGCTCGATCGAGCACTGGGAGCCGGCCTACCGCTACTCGGCGATCGTGCAGGACGCCACGCTCGGACTCGACCCGCACGACCTCTCGCGCTACATCGAGAGCGCCGGCCGGGTGGCGCGCGGGCTCGACCGCAGCCCCGACGCGCTGCGCTCGCTGATCACCGACTTCAACACCGCGGCCGGGGCGTTCGCGCGCGAGGCCACCAACCTGGAGACGGCGATCGGCGAGCTGCCGCGGACGATCCAGGCGGCGCGCCCGGCGCTCGCGCGGCTCAACGAGGCGTTCCCGCCGCTGCGCCGCCTCACCGCCGACCTGCGCCCGGCCGTGCGCGAGACCGGGGTCACGATCGACGTGAGCTTCCCGTTCATCCGCCAGACGCGCGGGCTCGTCTCGCAGGCCGAGCTGCGCGGCCTCGTGGCCGACCTGCGGCCCACGGTGCCCAACCTCGCGCGGCTCACGCGCGACACCGTCCCCTTCTTCGAGGCGCTGCGCGAGAGCGCGGGCTGCGAGAACGAGGTGTTCGACGCGTTCTCGAACGACCGCGTGCCCGACCCGGTGTTCCCCGCCACGGGCAAGGTCTACGAGGAGGCGCCCAAGCCGCTGCCGTCGCTGTCCGCCGAGAGCCGCAACGGCGACGCGAACGGGCAGTGGTTCCACGTGCTGGTGTCCGCTGGTGACTACACCGTCAACGTCGGCGACGACCTCAACGGCAACCCGATGTTCGCCCAGGCGTACTTCCCGATCCTCGGGTCGCAGCCGAAGACGCCGCCGGGCGGCCGCCGCCCGCCGCTGATGCCGGACGTGCCCTGCGAGACCCAGGAGCCGCCGGACCTCCGCGCGGACGTCGGGCCCGGCGAGCCGGTGGTCGCGAAGGGGCTGCCAAACACCCCGGAGGCGCACGCGCGCTACGAGCGGGCCAAGAACCGCGCCGTGCGCTTCCTCCGCCGCGACCTCGAGCGGCTCGACCTCGACGAGCAGTACCGCGTGAGCCCGAAGGAGATCGGGGGCGGCCGATGATGCACGTGCTGCGCAAGAACTTCGTGGCGCTGCTGCCGCTGCTCGGCCTGGCCGCGATCGCCCTCGCCGTCGCGACCTACATCCTCGCCAACCAGCGGCTGCGCTTCCCGCTGGTCGAGGACCAGCCGATCCGCATGAAGGTCGAGCTGCCGACCGCGCAGGCGGTGACCCCGGGCCAGGGTCAGTTCGTGCGCGTGGCGGGAGTGAAGATCGGCTCGATCGGGCCGGTCGAGCTCGACGACGGCCACGCGGTCGTGGAGCTCGAGATCGACAAGAAGTACGAGGGGCTCATCCGCGAGGACGCGACCGCGCTGCTGAGGCCGAAGACCGGCCTGAAGGACATGTTCCTCGAGGTCGACCCCGGCGCCGGCAGGCCGCTCGGCGAGGGCGACACGCTGCCGCTCGGCAACGCGATCCAGGACGTGAACCTCGACGAGATCCTCGCGATGCTCGACCGCGACACGCGCGAGTACCTGCTGCTCTTGGTCCACGGGGCCGGGAAGGGCCTCGAGGGGCGCGGGAAGGACCTGCGCGAGGTGTTCCGGCTGTTCGAGCCCACCCACCGCGACCTCGCGCGGCTCAACTCGGCGGTGGCCACGCGCAAGGTCAACCTGCGCCGGCTCGTGAGCGCGCTCGAGGAGCTGAGCCAGGAGCTGGCCGGGCGCGAGGACGAGCTGGCCGACCTGGTCAGCTCCGCCTCGCGGGTGTTCCGCGCGTACGCGTCCGAGGACCAGAACATCTCGGCCGCGGTCCGCGAGCTGCCCAAGGCGCTCCAGCAGACGACGCGGACCGTCGAGGAGGTCGAGCGGCTGGCCGAGGTGCTCGGGCCGGCGAGCGACGCGCTGCGGCCGCCGGTCCGCGCGCTCGCGCGCGCGCAGCGGGCGCTGAGGCCGCTCTCGCGCGAGGGCGAGCCGCTGCTGCGCGAGCGGATCCGCCCGTTCGTCCGGGCCGCGCGGCCGACGGTGCGGCGGCTGCGCCCGGCGGCGCGCGACCTGCGGGCGTCGACCCCGAACCTGACGCGCTCGTTCGTCGTCCTCAACCGGCTGTTCAACATGGCCGCCTACAACAAGGACGGCCGCGAGCCGCCCGGCGACCCGGACCGCGACGAGGGCTACCTCTTCTACCTCGGCTGGCTGCCGCACAACTCGGCGACCCTGTTCTCGACCTCCGACGCCCACGGGCCGTTCCGGCCGTCGCTGGTGGCCGCGAACTGCCAGATGTTCCGCAGCCTGATCGCGGAGAACGCCCCGGCCGAGTTCGCGCTCAACCTCACGCCGATCCTCACGAACCCGACCCTCTGCGGCGCCGAATGATCAAGCACGCGCCCAGTCCTCCCAGGCTCATCGCGATGGCGGCGTTCGCCATGTCGTGCATCGGGATCCTGCTGTTCCTCTGGCTCCAGTTCGGCGGCCCGATCCCGCTGCGGCCCGAGGCCTACAACGTGCGGATCGCGTTCCCCGAGGCGACCGGCCTCCAGAAGAACCTCGACGTGCGCGCGTCCGGGATCACGATCGGCAAGGTCCGCGACGTGGAGGTCGACCAGGGCACGAGCCGCACGCTCGCGACGCTGGCGATCGACGAGGACTACGCGCCGCTGCCGAGCGACATGCGCGCGATCCTGCGCACCAAGACGCTGCTGGGCGAGACGTTCGTGGAACTCACGCCCGGCACGGGCGCGGCGCCGAAGATCCACGACGGCGGGCGCCTCGACGACGGCCAGGTGGCGGAGACGGTGGAGCTCGACGAGATCTTCCAGACCTACGACCCGACGACGCGCAAGGCGATCCAGCTCTGGCAGCAGGAGCTCGGCCGCGGCGTGAAGGGGAGGGGGGAGAGCGTCAACAACGCGCTCGGCCAGCTGCCGGAGTTCACCGACGGCGGCGCCGACCTCCTCCAGGTGCTGTACCGGCAGGAGCGCGCGGTGCGCGGGCTCTTCCGCGACACCGGCGAGGTCTACGGGGCGATCACGCAGGACGAGGGCAAGCTCGCCAGCCTGATCCGCAACTCGCACGCGCTGTTCTCGCAGACGTCCGCGCAGCGCGAGGCGCTCGCGGAGGCGTTCTTCATCTTCCCGACCTTCCTGGACGAGTCGCGGATCACGCTCAAGCGGCTCGAGGACTTCTCGCGCCACGCGCGGCCGCTGGTGCAGGACCTGCGCCCGGTGGCCGAGGAGCTGCGGCCCACGCTCGTGTCGCTGCGGCGGCTGGCGCCGAACCTCGACACGTACTTCCGCGGGTTCGACAAGCAGATCGACATCTCCGACGAGTCGCTGCCGGCGCTCAAGGAGATCCTCGACGAGACGCCGCCGGCGTTCCGCGCGCTCGGGCCGTTCCTGAGCGAGTTCAACCCGATCTTCGAGTGGCTCGAGCTGCACCAGCACCTGGTGGCGGACTTCCTCGGGAACGGGTCGGCGGGCACCAAGGACACGGTCGAGGCGCACGGGCCCAACGAGACCGGTCACTACCTGCGCCAGCTCGGCCCGACCGGGTCGGAGTCGCTCGGCATCCACCCGCGCCGGCTCTCGTCGAACCGCGGCAACGCGTACTTCCCGCCGATCATCCCGGACGCGGAGTCGGCGCGCCGCAAGATCTTCCCGAACTGGGACTGCCTGCCGCCGAACGGGTTCGACCCGGCGAAGGTGGCGCAGCCGGTGGACCGCTCGGCGGGCCCGCCGGCGGTCCCGGCCTGCTTCGTGCGCAAGAACTTCGACTGGCCGGGCAAGCAGGGCCGCTTCATCCACGTGGGGCCGAACAGCTACCGGTAGCGGTTTCCGCCGCCCCGCCCCGCGGCGTTTTGCGAGGTGGGCTCTCTAAGGGTCGCTATTCGGACCTAAGAGAGCCCACCTCCGTCGCGGCGGCTAACCCGCCACGCTCACGACCACCCGGCGGCTAACCCGCCACGCTCACCACCACCCGGCGGCTAACCCGCCACGCTCACCACCACCCGGCGGCTGCGCGGGCGGTCGTCGAAGTCGATCAGGACGATCTGCTGCCAGGTGCCGGTCGCCAGCCGGCCGGCGACCACCGGGATCGTCTCGCTCGGGCCGACGATCGCGGCGCGCATGTGCGCGTGCGAGTTCGAGTCGTGGTTCAGGCGGTTGTGCTCGTAGTCCCCCTCGCGCGGGATCAGGCGGTCCAGGAGGCGCTGGAGGTCGTGCACGCCGCCGGGCTCGTACTCCATCGTCGTGACCGCCGCGGTGGCGCCGGGCACGAACACCGAGACCGTGCCGTGCTCCACGCCCGACTGCTTCACGACCGCCTCGACACCCTCCGTCAGGTCGGTCACGTGACCGTCGCCGCCGGTCTCGAAGCGCAGCTCGCCGGTGTGCACCGTCATGCGACGGGATTCTGCCCGAGCCAGGCGAGCACCTCGGCGGCGTTGCGATCGGGCGGGAAGACCGGGTGGAAGACCTTCTCCACCACGCCGCCTCGCGCCACGAACGTGAGCCGCCGGTAGAGCGTCATGCCGCCGGCCTCGAACGTCGGGAGGCCCAGCGCGGCGGCGAGCCGCAGCTCGGGGTCGGCGAGCAGCGGGTACGGGATGTGCTCGCGCTCGGCGAACTCACGCTGCTCCGCGGCGGTCTGGGCGCTGATCCCGACCACGCGGGCGCCACGGGCCGCGAGCTCGCCGGCGTGGTCGCGGAAGGCGCAGCTCTGCGGGGTGCACCCGCGGGCGCCGGGGATCGCGTCCCAGCCCGGCGGCGACGGCTCCCCCGGCCGCCCGGTACGCGGATAGACGTACGCGACGAGACGGGTGAGGGTCAGACCCTCACCCGTGGGGGGAGAAGGGGGGAGGGTCTGACCCTCCCCCTGGCCGGTTTGCGGTAGCGACAGCATCCCGCCGGACGTGGCGGCCAGCGGCACGTCCGGCAGCGCGGCGCCCTCGAGGTGGGCGGCCGCGCCGTCGTCCTCCGGCACCGGGAGGTCCGGTGGTAGGCGGTGGTGGTCCCTCGCGCTCAGTGCGGCTGGTGCTCGCGCAGCAGCGCCCGCAGCCGCTCGGCCTCGTCGGGCGCCATCGTGTAGCCGTGCTCGGGCTCCGGGTAGCGGCGCTCCCGGACGTCGGTCGCGAACGCCTCGAGCCCGCCGACCATCGCCTCGCGGACGTTGCCGTAGCGCTTGACGAAGCGCGCGGCATGGCCGTCGTAGATGCCGAGCAGGTCGTGGAACACGAGCACCTGGCCGTCGGTCGCCGGACCCGCGCCGATGCCGATCACCGGGATCTCGAGCTGCGGC
>DASVWC010000101.1:0-19137 GCA_036389835.1 Thermoleophilaceae bacterium
AAACCGACCCTATGAGGTCGGTAAATGGACGTTCGACTCGCCGGGTGGGCGGCTAGGCCCCCACCAGCGCGTCCACGTCGATCGGCTCGAAGCCGCGCTCGCGCATCCCGCGCTCGATCTCCGCTATCGCCGTCTCGATCACGAAGACGCGCGCGTACTTCTTCGACTCGCCGGGGACGAGGTGCCACGGCCCGTGCTCGGTGTCGGTCCGCTCGAGCATCTCCTCGATGGCGGCCTCGTACTCCGGGCGCTTCTCGCGGTTGCGCCAGTCCTCGCCGGTGAGCTTCCAGGACTTCAGCGGGTCGTCGCGGCGCCGCTCGAAGCGCTTGAGCTGCTCCTCCTCGGAGACGTGCAGCCAGAACTTCATGAGGATCATCCCCTCGGCCGCGAGGGTGCGCTCGAACGCGACGATCTCCTCGTACGCGCGCCGCCACTGCTCCTCGCTGGCGAAGCCCTCCACCCGCTCGACGAGGACGCGGCCGTACCAGGAGCGATCGAGCACCGCGACGCCGCCCCAGCCCGGCAGCTTCGGCCAGAAGCGCCAGAGGAAGTGGTGGCGCTTCTCGTCGTGGGTGGGGGCGGCGAAGGCGGCGACGCGCACGTGGCGGTGGTCGAGCTCCTCGACCAGGCGCTTGATCGCGCCGCCCTTGCCGGAGGCGTCCCAGCCCTCGAACACGGCGCAGACCGGCGGGCCGATCTTCTTCTCCCCGATCAGCCCGGCGAGCTGGAGGCGGAGCATCGTGAGCCGGTCCTGCGCGGCCGACAGCCGCTCCTCGTACTCGTCCTTGTCGAGCTTGAGGTCGAGGTCGACGTGCTCGAGGCGCCCCACGGCGCGCATCCTGCCACGCCGCAGCGTGGTGTGCGGCGAGCCCGCCGAAACCCCGGCGTCAAGGCGCTGACCTTGACAACGCGACGTCAAGGTCACACCCTTTACGCGTCAAGGTCCGGGCGTTGACCCACCTGCCGCAAGCGCTTCACGAGCAGCTTGACACATCTGGATTGATGTCTAGGCTGATAGCTTGACTTTGCTAAGTCAAGTTACTAGCCTTGACGTAATGTACGTCCTGACCATGGATCAGCGTGGGAGCCGTCGAACCCCTGACAAGGTCGCGGAATGGCAGGACTCGCTCAACGATTCCTTCGCCTCCGGCCTCCGCCTTCCTTTCGCCCGAACGACCGGCGACGAGATGCAGGCACTCGTCTCGGATGGGAGGACCCTTGCGGACATCGTCCTGCGCGCGACGCGTGAGGACGAGTGGTGGGTTGGAGTGGGGCTTGGCGCAGTCGAGCGTCCGATCGGCGAAACAGCTCGCGAGTCGCGCGGCGAGGCTTTCGTCAGCGCGCGCGCGGCTGTGGACGCGGCCAAGCGGCGCAGCTGGGGTTGCGCGGTACAGGGCGATCCGCAGGAGCTTGCCGCGCGCCTCGAGGACTGTTTCGCGATGCTCGTGTTCATCAGACGCATGCGATCCCCGCGTGGTTGGGAGACGGCGGACCTCGCTGCGTCGGGATTGTCAGGGACGGAAATCGCGAGACGTCTGCGGATCTCGAAGCAGGCGGTGAGCCAGCGACTCAGGGCGGCGGGCTATGCCGAGGAGACGAGGGGGCGAGAACTGGCCATCTCCCTCCTGGAAGGAACATGGACACCGCCGAGTTGATCCGTGCGGTCGTCGGCGTGCCGGCGGCCGGGCGATCCTGGGGCTTGGGCCCTTGCTCGCGTAGGCTGAGGCCATGGCCACGTTCGACCGGCTCGCCGACCTCCCGATCGAGATCGAGCGCTACGAGCTCGAGAAGCTCGAGCAGGACGTCTCGAGCGACTTCACGCGCGTCACGACGCTGATCCGCATCCACGGCGGCGGCGAGGAGGGCGTCGGCGAGGACGTCGTCTACGACGCGCTCGACCACTTCGCCCAGCAGGACGCCGGGCCGGTGCTCGACCTGACCGGCCCGCGCACGGTCGGCGAGCTGTGCGAGCTGACGGGGTCGCTCGACCTGTTCCCGACCGCCGAGCCGGTGCGCGGCGACGTCTCGCGCCTCTACCGGCGCTGGGCGTTCGAGTCCGCCGCGCTCGACCTCGCGCTGCGCCAGGCGGGCGAGTCGCTCGCCGGCCGGCTCGGCATCGAGGCGCGTCCGCTCACGTTCGTGGTGTCGCTGAGGCTGGGCGACCCGCCGACCATCGAGCCCGTCTCCCGGCGCCTCGCGAGCTACCCGACGCTGCGCTTCAAGCTCGACCCCGTCAGCGCGTGGACCGACGAGCTGATCCAGGAGCTCGTGGCCACCGGGTCGGTCGACTCGGTCGACTTCAAGGGCTTCTACAAGGGCACGGTGGTGGACCAGCCGGCGGACCCCGACCTCTACCGGCGCGTGGTGGAGGCGTTCCCGGACGCATGGATCGAGGACCCCGCCCTCACCGACGAGACCGACCCGATCCTCGAGCCGCACCGCGACCGCATCACCTGGGACGCCCCGATCCACTCGATCGCCGACATCGAGGCGCTGCCGTTCGCGCCGAAGATGGTGAACCTCAAGCCCTCGCGGATCGGCGGCCTCCAGGCTGTCTGCGACGCGCAGGACTACTGCCGCGAGCACGGGATCGGCGCCTACGGCGGCGGCCAGTTCGAGCTCGGGGCCGGCCGCGGCCACATCCAGTACCTGGCGTCGCTCTTCCACCCGGACACGCCGAACGACGTCGCCCCCGGCGGCTACAACCTGCCCGACCCCGAGCCGGGCCTCCCGGTCAGCCCGATCGAGCCCGCGATCGCGCCGACCGGCTTCCGCTGGACCGGCTAGCCGCGGACCTCGACCGTCACGGTGCGGGTCTCCTTCACGTCGCCGCGGAAGAGGTGGCGGAAGGCGAGCCTTCGTGTGCCGCTGCTCCGCGCTTCGTAGGTGAACCGCTTCCGGCCGGAGTCCCCCGCGCGGTTCCCGCTCGGGTACTCGACCTCGCTGCCCTCGTACGCGACGGGTCCCTCCGTGGCCGAGGCGACCGGCATCCAGTCGAAGCCGACGCCCGCGTTCACGCTGAACTCCAGCGAGAAGGTCATGCCCTCCTCGACCTCGATCGTCCCCTTCGGGTCCTCGAACACGAGCCCGCTGTCGTCGCCGAGGTCGCAGCCGGCGAGCAGCGCCAGCGCCGCCAGCGCCGCCGGCAGCAGACGCCGCACTAGAGCGCCAGCGCGAGCGGCTGCTCGAGCAGCTCGCGCACGCGCGCGAGGAACTGCGCGGCGTCCGCGCCGTACAGGATGCGGTGGTCGCTGACCATGCTGAGGGTGAGCGTGTCGCGCGCGACGACGCGGCCGTCGTCGTCCACGACCGCGCGCTTCGCGAGCGAGCCGACCGTGAGGATCGCGGCCTGCGGCGGGTTGATGACCGCAGAGAACGCGTCGACGCCGTACATGCCGAGGTTCGACACGGTGAAGGTGCCGCCGGAGACCTCGGGCGGGGTGATCTTGCCGTCGCGGACCTTCTCGATCAGCGCGCGCGCCTGGCGGGCGATCTCGCCGAGCGACTTCTTGTCGGCGTCGAAGATCGTGGGGACGACGAGCGAGTCCTGCGCCGCGACGGCCACCCCGACGTTCACGTTCCCGTAGAGCTCGAACTTGCCGTCGCGGTAGGCGCCGTTCACGCGCGGGTGCTCGCGCAGGGCGTTGGCGGCCGCCTTCACGATCATGACGTTGAAGGACGGGGCGGGGTCCTCGACCTCCTTGAGCCGCTTGCGCAGCTCCACGCAGAGGCTCATGTCCACCTGCATGTGGAGCGTGTAGTCCGGCGCGGTGGCCTTCGACTCGGCCATCCGGCGCGAGACGGTCCGCTGGAGGCGGCTCAGCTCCTGGGTCTCGACCTCGCCCTTGGCGCCGGACTCGGCCTTCGCGGGGGCGCGCTCCTCCTTCTCCTCCTCCTCCTGCTCCTCGTCGGGCGCCTGCTCCTCGTCGGGCGCCTCCTCCTCGGCGGGCGCCTTCTCCTCGGCGGGCGCCTTCTCCTCGGCGGGCGCCTTCTCCTCGGCGGGCGCCTCCTCCTCGTCCGCGGGCGCCTTCTCGGCCGGCTTGCCGTTCGTCTTGGCGGCGGCCTCGACGTCGGCCTTCACGATCCGCCCGCCGGGGCCGCTGCCCTCGAGCTCGGCGAGCTCCACGCCGAGGTCCTTCGCCATGCGCCGGGCGACGGGCGACGCCTTCACGCGCTCGCCGTCGTCACCTCCGCCGTCGCGGGACTCGGCCTTCGCGGGCTCGGGCTCCTCCGCCGGCTCGCCCGCGTCCGCTTCGCCCTCCTCGTCGGCCTCCTGGTCCCCGTCCTGCGGCTCCTCGTCCCCGCCCTCCTCATCGTCCCCGTCGTCGCCCTCCGCGGCCTCGCCCTCGTCGCTGGCCGCCTCCTCCTCGCCGGAGTCGCCCGAGTCCCCCGACGGCTTCTCGCCCTCCTCGCCGATCCGCCCGATCACCTCGCCGATCGGCAGCGTGTCGCCCTCGGAGGCCACGACCTCGATCAGCACGCCGCTCGTGTCGGCGTCGTAGGTCATGTTGGCCTTGTCGGTCTCGATCTCCACGAGCGGCTCGCCCTTCTTGACCTCGCCGCCCTCATCCACGAGCCACTTGAGGATCGTGCCCTCCTCCATGGAGTCGGACAGGCGCGGCATGGTGATGTCGGTCGCCACGGCGCCTAGACGTCCCGGAAGGTGGCCAGCGCGGCCTGCACGACGTGCTCGGAGTGTGGGAACGCGGCCTGCTCGAGCGGCTTGGAGTACGGCATCGGCACGTCGGCGCCGGTCACGCGCTCGACCGGCGCGTCGAGGTGGTCGAACGCCTGCTCCTGGATCAGCGCGGCCATGTTCGCGCCCACGCCGCCGTGCGGCCAGCCCTCCTCGACGATCACCGCGCGGTTGGTCTTGCGCACGGACTCGAGGATCGTGTCGAGGTCGAGCGGGCGCAGGGTGCGCGGGTCGATCACCTCGGCCTCGACCTCGTGCTCCTCGGCGAGCGTCTCGGCCGCGTCGAGCGCGGTGTGCGCCATGCGGGAGATCCCGACGATCGTCACGTCGCCGCCCTCGCGGCGGATCGCCGCCTCGCCGAAGCGCATCGGCTCGCCGTCCTCCGGCACCTCGCCGCGCTTGCCGTACAGCGACTCGTGCTCGATGAAGATCACCGGGTTGTCGTCGCGGATCGCGGCCTTCAGCAGCCCCTTCGCGTCCTCGGCGGTGGACGGGACGGCGACCAGCAGGCCCGGCACGTGCAGGTAGAGCGCCTCGAACGAGTGCGAGTGGGTCGGCCCGAGCTGGTGGCCCGCGCCCTGCGGCATCCGGATCACCATCGGCACCGTCACCTGGCCGCCGAACATGTACCGGATCGATGCCGCGCAGTTGACGATCTGGTCGAGCGCCAGCAGCGAGAAGTTGATGGTCATCAGCTCGACCACCGGCCGCAGCCCGCCCATCGCCGCGCCCACGCCCATGCCGACGATCGTGTTCTCCGAGATCGGCGTGTCGCGCACGCGCTTCTCGCCGAACTCCTCGAGCAGCCCCTGGGTCACCTTGAACGCGCCCTGGAAGACCCCGATGTCCTCGCCCATGATGAAGACCTTCTCGTCGGCCTCCATCTCCTCGCGCAGCGCCTGGTTGAGCGCCTCGCGGTAGCGCATGGCGGGCATCAGTCGGCCCCGCCTTCCTCGTCGCGCTCCTCGGCGTCGGGCTCGCCCTCGGCGTCCTCGTCGGAGTCGCCGTCGCCGCCCTCGTCGTCCTCGGCGGCCCCGCGCGACTGCCGGCGCGAGCGCTCCTCGGCGTCGCCGACGCGCGCGTAGGCGGCGCCCGCCTCGGCCAACTCGTGGGCGATCTCGCCGGCCTCGGCCTCCTCCTCGCCGCGGTGCACCTCGGGCGAGCGCTCGTCGACCGAGTACCAACCCTTGACCTGCTCGCCGTAGACGTAGATGTCGTCGTAGAGCGTGTCGAGGTCCGGGAACGGCGACTGGTCGGCGAACTCGACGGACTCGTCGACCTCCTTCGTGACCCGCTCGTCGAGCTTCTCGAACTCCTCCTCCGACATCACGCCCTCGTCGGCGAGCCGCTTGCGGAAGGTCTCGATCGGGTCGCGCCCGCGCCACTCCTCGACCTCCTCCTTCGAGCGGTACTCCTCCGGGTCCGCCATCGAGTGGCCGCGGAAGCGGTAGGTGACCGCCTCGACGAGCTGCGGAGCGCGGTCCTCGCGCGCCTTGCGCATCGCCTCGGCGATCGTCGCGTGCACGTCGAGCACGTCCATGCCGTCGCAGCGGCTGCCCGGAACGCCGAAGCCGTCGGACTTGCGCGAGAGGTCGGTAACGGCCGAGTGGCGCTCGAGCGCCGTGCCCATCCCGAACTGGTTGTTCACGACGAGGAACACGACGGGCAGCTTCCAGAGCGCGGCGAGGTTCATCGTCTCGCCGAAGGTGCCCTGGTTGCTCGCTCCGTCGCCGAACATGCAGAGCACGCCGTCGTCGGTCTCCTCGTAGTCGCACGCGAGCGCGACGCCGGCCGCCAGCGGCAGGTTGCCGCCGACGATCCCGTAGCCGCCGAGGAAGCGGCGCTCGAAGTCGAACAGGTGCATGGACCCGCCGCGGCCCTTCGAGCAGCCGTCCACGCGCCCGAACAGCTCGGCCATCACGGCGTTCGGCCCCGTGCCGCGCGCGAGCGCCTGGCCGTGCTCGCGATAGGTCGAGAGCACGTAGTCGGTCTCGCGCAGCGCGCCGATCGAGCCGACGATCGTGGCCTCCTCGCCGATCGACAGGTGGAGGAACCCGCCGATCTTGGCCTTCGCGTACATCTCGCCCGCGCGCTCCTCGAAGCGGCGGATCAGCAGCATCTTCTCGAGGATCTCCCTCGCCGCGTCGGCGTCCGGGAGGTCGTGCTGGCGCTGCGGGCCGCCGTCCTCCTCGGTCGCACTCCCGCCGCCCCCGACGGGGTTGCGGGACTGCTCGGCACGCTCCTCGACCGCCACCTCTTCGGAAGGTACCCGATCGAGGTCGCCGCCCACGGGATTGGCGGACTGGGCCATCTCGCCGGCCTGGCGCGTGCGCGCGAGCAGCACGGACACGGCCGCGACGATCAGCCCGGCGATCGCCCGGATCGGCCAGCTCAGAGCTCGCCCCATGGCGGCAATGCTGGCGCCGGCGGCGGACGCGTTATGCGGTGGCCGCCGGGACCCGCGGCGTCGTCTGCCCCGGAAGCAGCCCCGGCCCCTTCGCCGGTTCGACGTCGTGGGCCGTGAGGTCGGCGCCGCACTTCTCGCAGCGCAGGTGGGGGTCGATCCCCCCACCGCAGTCGCGGTGGCGCAGCACCAGCGGCGGGCCGGACTCGGCCAGGTGCCGGTCGCCCCACTGGAGCATCGTGACCAGCACCGGCCACAGGTCGCGCCCCTTCTGCGTCAGCCGGTACTCGTGCCGGAGCGGGCGCTCCTGGTAGGGCTCCTTGCTGAGGATCCCCTCCTCCACGAGCCGCTCGAGGCGGGACTGGAGCACGTTGCGCGCGATGCCGAGCCAGCGCTGGTGGTCGTCGAAGCGGCGGATCCCGTAGAAGGCGTTGCGGACGATCAGCAGCGTCCAGCGCTCGCCGATCACCTCGAGCGTGCGGGCCACCGAGCAGTTCTGCGTCGCGTAGTCGTTGCGGAGCATCACGTGTGAGTGTAGGCACATAGGTTGCTTGATGCAACTCTCTCCTGTAGGGTGCGTTGCATGAAACGACGCACTCTCATCACCACCATCCTCATCGCCGGGGTCTTCCTCGCGAGCCTCGACCTGTTCATCGTCAACATCGCGTTCCCCGACATCGCGCGCGACTTCGAGGGCTCCTCGCTCGCGGACATGTCGTGGATCCTCAACGCGTACGCGATCGTGTTCGCGGCCCTGCTCGTGCCCGCCGGGCGCTGGTCGGACCGCGCCGGGCGCAAGCGCGGGTTCCTCTACGGCCTCGCGCTGTTCACCCTCGCGTCGGCCGCGTCGGCCGCGGCTCCGACGCTCGAGGTGCTGGTGGGCGCGCGCCTCCTCCAGGCCGCGGGCGCCGCGCTGATGATCCCGACGTCGCTCGGCCTGCTCATCCCCGAGTTCCCGGCCGAGCGCCGCGCCGCGGTGGTCGCGCTCTGGGCGGCGGCGGGCGGCGTGGCCGCGGCGGCCGGCCCACCGCTCGGCGGAGTGCTGGTCGAGGCGAGCTGGCGCTGGGTCTTCCTGATCAACCTGCCGATCGGCGCGGTGGCCCTCTACGCGGGCGCGCGCAGCCTGCGCGAGATCCGCGACCCGTCCGGCGAGCGCCCGGACGTGCTCGGCGCGGCCGCGCTCGCGCTCGGCATCGGCTCGCTCACCGCGGGCATCGTCAAGGGACCGGACTGGGGCTGGGGCAGCGGCGAGGTCGTCGCCCTGTTCGCGGCGGCGCTCGTGCTCGCGATCGTGGTCGTGAGCCGCTCGCGCAGCCACCCCGCGCCGGTTGTCGAGCCGGAGCTCGTGAGCATCCGCTCCACGGCCTTCGCCAACCTGGCCGCGATGCTGTTCTTCGCGGGCTTCGGCGCGCTGCTCCTCGGCAGCGTGCTGTTCCTGACGAGCGTCTGGGGCGAGTCCACGCTGAGCGCCGGGCTGATGGTCGCCCCCGGACCGGCGATGGCGGCGCTGTTCTCGGTACCGGCGGGCCTGCTCGGCGAGCGCTACGGCGCGCGTCTGGTCGGAGCGGCCGGGGCGACGATCATCGGCGTGTCGTCGATCTGGTTCGTGTCGGTGATGGGCGCCGAGCCCGACTACGCCGGGTCGTTCCTGGCGCCGTTCCTGCTCGGCGGGATGGGCGTCGGGCTGTCGATCCCGTCGATCACCGGAGTCGCCACCGCGGCGCTCCCGCCGACGCGCTTCGCGACCGGCACCGCGCTCGTGGGGATGTCGCGCCAGATCGGGGCGGCGCTCGGCGTGGCCGTGCTCGTGGCGATCGTCGGCACGCCAGCCCCGCAGGAGGCGGTCGCCACCTTCGGGCACGGCTGGCTGTTCGTGGCCGGCGCGATGGGAGCCACGGCGCTGGCGATGCTGCTCACCGGCCCGGCCGCGCGCCTGGCGGCAGCGGCTCCGGCGGTCGTGGAGCAGCCGGCCTAGCGGTTCTCACACGAACAGCTCGCGCGCAAGCGCGCGCCCGTCGCGATCCACGACCGCCGGCAGCTCGGCCGGAGCGGCGCGGCTCGCCGCCTCCAGCGCGTCGGCGACCGAGCGCAGCTCGATCCCCTTCAGCAGCGCGCGCGGGTGCAGCTCGCACGCGGCCGCCGCGATCAGCACGTTGTCGGTCACGCTCAGGTCGCGGCCGGCGGCGAACGCCTGGCGCATCGCCGCGAGCGAGAACGCGACGGCGCGACCCGACTGCTTGGCGAACGTGGCGGCGAGCATCGCGGCGCGCGAGTCGAAGGGGAAGCGCTCGGGCCAGCGCACGGCCGGCAGGTCGAGCTCGGCCGCCCGGCGCTCGACTGCGGCGCGATCGACCCCGGCGGGCGGCGCGTGCACCGGCACCCACTCCGGCACCTCGCCGAGCGCGTGGTTGACGCGCTCGGCGGCGATCCAGCACCAGGGCGAGCCGACGTCGAAGTAGAAGACCGGCCGGCCGCTAACCGTGGATCAGCCAGCCGTCGGCGGCGCGCGCGGCCTCCATCACGGCCTCCGGGAAGGCCGGGTGCGGATGGATGGTGCGCGCCACCTCGCTGTAGCCGCCCTCGAGGTCGCGCGCCACGACCAGCTCGGTGATGAGGTCGGCGGCCTTCGCCGCGACGATGTGACCGCCGAGCAGCTCGCCGTACTCGGCGTCGCCCACGATCTTGACCATGCCGGTGCGGTCGCCGTAGACGGTCGGCGCGCCGACGGCGCTGATCGGCACCTTGCCGACGACCACGTCGCGCCCCTCGTCGCGCGCCTCCTTCTCGGTCATGCCGAAGCTGGCGACCTGCGGGTGGCAGAAGGTGGCGGCCGGCACGAAGCGGTAGTCGATCGGGTGCGTCTCCTTGCCGGCGGCGTCCTCGGCGGCGATCACACCCTCGTCGGAGGCCTTGTGGGCGAGCGCGGGGCCGCGGACCATGTCGCCGATCGCGTAGACGCCGTCGACCGAGGTGCGCAGCGCGCCGTCCACCTCGACCAGCCCGCGCTCGTCGGTCTTCACCTTCGCGTCCCCCAGGCCGAGGTCCTCCACGTCCGGGCCGCGCCCGGCCGCGATGCAGAGGTAGTCGAACGAGTGCTCCTCGCCGCCGTAGGTGAGCTTGACCTCCTTGTCGCCGGCCTCGGCGTTCTCGACGTTGGCGCCCGTGACGATCTCGATGTTCTGCTTCTTCAGCTCGCGCGCGGCGACCTTCGAGATCTCGTCGTCCTCGAGCGGGAGGATCTGGTCGAGCGCCTCGAGCAGCACGACCTCGGTGCCGAGCCGCCCGAACGCCGACGCCACCTCGGTGCCCGACGCGCCCGCGCCGATCACGGCCAGCCGCTTGGGCAGCTCCTCGATCGCCCACATCGTCTCGGTGCCCAGCACGCGGCCGCCGAACTTGAGCCCGAGCAGCGGCTTGGGGACCGAGCCGGTCGCGAGGATCACCTTGCCCGCGTCGATCTCGTCGCCGTCCTTGGCCGCGCCGATCCGCACGTTCGCGTCCTCGGTGAGCGCGCCGAAGCCCTCGATCAGGTCGATCTTGTTCTTCTTGAACAGGCCGCTCACGCCGCCGGTGAGCGTCTTCACGACCTTCTGCCGGTGCGCTACGACGCCGGCGAAGTCGACGGAGATCCCCTCGGCCTTGATCCCCATCGAGGCGCCGGCCTCGGCCTCGGTCTTGACGTCGGCGGCGCGTAGGACCGCCTTGGCGGGGATGCAGGCGTAGTTGAGGCAGCGCCCCCCGACCCTGTCCTTCTCGACGACGGCGGTCTTCATGCCGAGCTGCGCGGCGCGGATGGCGGCCACGTAGCCGCCGGGTCCTGAGCCGATGACGACGCAGTCGTAGCTCGATTCGGGCATCGCCAGGCAGGCTATCCAAGCAGCGGTTCGACCCGCTCGCGGAACGCGTCCGGGATCGGCTGCGCCCTGCCCGCCTCGTAGTCGTAGCCCACGAGCGTGCCCCACCCCTCGGCCACGAGCCGGTCGTCCGCGTCCACGCGCATCTCGAATCCGAGCTTGATCGACGAGCGCTTCAGCTCGACCGGCCGGATCCAGGTGCGGATCTCGTCGTTGTAGTGCGCCGGCGCCCGGTAGGCGATGTGGCACTCGGCGAAGATGAACCCGAATCCGTCCGGGTGGCCGGGGTCGTGCTCGGGCGCGAGCTGGGTGATGAAGTCGATCCGCGCGGTCTCGAAGAAGCGCAGGAACTCGACGTTGTTCATGTGCTGCATGGCGTCGAGGTCGCCGAAGCGGACGCGCTGGACCATCGAGAAGCCGTCGCTCACGAGGGGCGGCGCTCCGGCATCTGGATCCGCGCCATCGCCTTGACCAGGCGGTAGAAGAGCGCGCCGGCCGGGACGATCACCGCGAGGCAGATCAGCGCCGACGGGATGTCGGAGGCCTCGAACAGGAAGACCGAGAACAGCACGATCAGGATGCCCAGGATCGCCTGCATGCCGAGCACGGCCCAGTACTTGCTCTTCCACATCCCCCACGCGGCGATCCCCATCAGGACCGAGTAGGAGATCACCCCGCTGGCCTGCGGCTTGTCGCCGTTGATCTCGAGGCCGGCTACGAACGCGACGAGGTTCCCGATGGCGAACAGGGCCGCCACCACCGCGGCGACCGTGACCGCGCGCGGCCGCTCGCCCTCGGCGAGCGGAGCCAGCGCGGTGCGGGCGGCGGCGTCCTTGGCCTCGGAGCGGGAGGGCTTCCCGGCCGGTGCGCCGTTGCCGGCTCCCCCGCCCGCCGCCGGCCGGGGTGGCCGCGGCTTCGCGGGCTTCGCCGCCGGCTGCACCGAGCGCTTTCGCGATCGCTTACCCAACGGGGGCCCCCTCGACCGCCGCGCGCAGCTCGGCGGCGGCCGCGCGCGGGTCGGCGGCGTCGCGGATCGCGCGCACCACCGCCAGCCGCCGCGCCCCGGCCGCGACCACCGCGGGGGCGTTCGCGGCGTCGATCCCGCCGATCGCGAACCACGGCTTCGCGGCCGCCGCCGCGTGGCGCACGAGCTCGAGCCCGACGGCCGGGCGGCCCGGCTTGGTCGGCGTTTCGTACACGGGGCCGACGGCGAAGTAGTCGGCGTCCGACTCCTCCGCCGCGGCGACCTGCTCGGGCGAGTGCGTCGAGACCCCGACGAGCAGCCGCTCGCCGGCCAGCGCGCGGACCGCGTCGACCGCCTCGTCGTCCTGGCCGACGTGGACCCCGTCGGCGCCACATGCGAGCGCCAGGTCGGGGCGGTCGTTGACGACGAAGGGCGCACCGCGCGCGCGGCACAGCGTCGCGAGCCGCCGCCCCGCGGCCACGATCTCCCCGTCCGGGGCGTGCTTGTCCCTGAGCTGAACCATGTCCACACCGCCCTCGAGCGCGGGCTCGACGACGTCGATCGCCGCCGCCTCGAGGATCAGGTACAGCCTCGCATGCCGCAGGGCTTCCCGGCCCTCGCCCGAAGTCATGCCTCTATTCTGGCCGCCCCATGACGATCGGCACATCCATAGTCCTGATCGCGGCCGGGGCGATCCTCAAGTACGCCGTCACGGTGAACCTGGACGCCATCGACCTGCAGGTGGTCGGGACGATCCTGATGATCGTCGGGATCCTCGGGCTCGTGATCTCGCTGCTGTACACGTTCGTGCTCGCCGACCGCCGCGGCGTCGGCCCCTACGACGCGCCTCCGCGCCGGGACCGCTTCTAACCGCTGCCCGCGGGCTACGATGGGTCCGTACGGGAGCTCGGAGGAACCGGGCTGAGAGGGCGGCTGGTGCGCCGCCGACCGTTGAACCTGATCCGGGTAATGCCGGCGGAGGGACGATCGGCGCGGACCTCGCCCAGGAGGTGAGTCAACCGATGGCCGACGCGCTGAGAGGACGCACGCACGACGTGGTGGTGGTCGGCGCGGGCATCGTCGGCCTGGCGTGCGCCTGGCGGGCCGCGCAGCGCGGGCTGCGCGTGGCGGTGGTCGACCGCGGTGGCGCCGGGGGCGCGGCCAGCTCCGCCGCCGCCGGGATGCTGGCCCCGGTGACCGAGGCGGAGTTCGGCGAGGAGGCGCTGCTGGCGCTCAACCTCGCGGGGGCGGCGCTCTGGCCGGCCTTCGCGGCCGAGCTGGCCGAGCGCTCGGGGCTCGACACCGGCTTCCGCGAGTGCGGCGCGCTGGTGGTGGCCACCGACCGCGACGACCTCGAGGAGGTGCGGCGGCTGCACGCGTTCCAGCGCTCGCTCGGCCTGGACGCGGAATGGCTCGGCGGCCGCGACTGCCGCCGCCTCGAGCCGGGGCTCGCACCGCGCGTCAGCGGCGGCGTGCTCGCTCCGCACGACCACCAGGCGGATCCGCGCGCAACGACGGCGGCGCTGCGGGCCGCGCTCGAGCACGAAGGCGGCGAGCTGTACGAGGGCGTGGAGGTCACCGGGGCGGAGCAGACGGGCGTGGACGAGCTCACGCTGACCACCCCCGCGGGTCCGATCCACGCCGGCCGGGTCGTGCTGGCGGCCGGCGCCTGGAGCGCCGCGCTCGCGCCCGACGCACCGCCGGTCAGGCCGGTGAAGGGGCAGATCCTGCGCTTGCGCGAGCCGCGCGAGGCGCTCCACCCGCTGTCGGAGCGCATCGTGCGCACGCCGCGCTGCTACGTCGTGCCGCGGCCCGGCGGCGAGGTGGTCGTGGGGGCGACCGTGGAGGAGCGCGGCTTCGACGCGAGCGTGACCGCCGGGGCGGTGCAGCGCCTGCTCGAGGCGGCCTGGGAGGCGCTGCCGGACGTGGAGGAGCGCGAGCTGACGGAGACCTCCGCGAGCTTCCGCCCGGCGACGCCGGACAACGCGCCGGTGGTCGGCCCGGGCTCGCACGAGGGCCTGATTTGGGCGACCGGCCACAACCGCAACGGCGTCCTGCTGGCGCCGATCACCGCGGCGGCGGTCGCCGATCTGCTCACGGGGACACAGCCTCCCCCCCGGGGTGAGAAAGGGGGAGGGTCAGACCCTTCCCCTGCGGTGAGTGCGTTCGCGGCGTTCGGGCCCGAGCGGTTCGCGAGGGCCACCGCGTGAGGCTCGTGCTCAACGGCAGCCCGCGTGAGCTTCCCGAGGGCGCCACCGTCGCCGACGCCGTGCGCGCCAGCGGCGTGCCCGCCCTCGCCCGCGGGCTCGCGGTGGCCGTGGACGGCGAGGTCGTGCCCGGCAGCCAGTGGGAGTCGACGCCGCTGCGGGAGGGCCAGCGCGTCGAGGTGCTCCAGGCGGTGCAGGGCGGATGAGCGGCTCATCGGGGCGGATGAGCGGCGCCGCTGCGCGGGCGGGCGCGCTCACCATCGCCGGCCGCGAGCTCGCCTCGCGCCTGATCATGGGCACCGGCGGCTTCCGCAACCTCGAGACGATGGCCGAGGCCGTGACCGTCTCCGGCGCCGAGCTGGCCACGCTCGCCCTGCGTCGGGTCGAGCCCGGCGCGCGCGGCTCGATCGTCGAGGTGCTCGAGAGCGCCGGCTGCAAGCTGCTCCCCAACACCGCCGGCTGCTACACCGCCCGCGACGCGGTCGCCACCGCCCAGCTCGCCCGCGAGGCGTTCTCGACCGACTGGGTGAAGCTCGAGGTGATCGGCGACGACCGCACCCTCCTCCCCGACCCGACCGAGCTGCTCGACGCCGCCGAGGCGCTCGTCGCCGACGGCTTCACAGTGCTCCCCTACACCAACGACGACCCGGTCCTCGCCCGCCGCCTCGAGGACGCCGGCTGCGCCGCGGTGATGCCGCTCGGCTCGCCGATCGGCAGCGGCATGGGCATCCGCAACCCGTACAACCTGCGCCTGATCGTGGAGCAGTCGCGCGTGCCCGTGATCCTCGACGCCGGCATCGGCACGGCCTCGGACGCCACCCTCGCGATGGAGGCCGGCTGCGACGGCGTGCTGCTCGCGAGCGCGGTCTCGCGCGCCGAGGACCCCGTCCGCATGGCCCGCGCGATGCGGCTCGCGGTCGAGTCGGGCCGCCTCGCGTTCGAGTCGGGCCGCATCCCGCGCCGCCTCTACGCCGAGGCCTCCACACCCACCGAGGGGATCCCGGAGCTGACATGACCGGCGAGTCGCTCGTCGAGGGGCTGGCCTCGCGCTGGCGCAGCGCCTGGACCGAGGGCACGCGCAACGCGTTCGCCGCCTGCTGCTCGGCCGGCGTCCAGTACGAGGACCCCGTCGCGCGCGAGCCGCTCGAGGGCCTCGACGCTCTAGCCGAGCACGCCACCACCCTGCGCAAGGCGCTCCCCGACCTCCGCGTCGAGGCCGTCGGGCAGGCCGTCACCGAGGGCAGCTTCGCCTGCGTGCCGTGGCGCCTGCTCGGCACCCACCGCGGGGCGATCGCCGCCATCCCCGCCAGCAACCGCTTCGTGGTCGTGCAGGGCGTGCACTACCTCGAGGTGGCGGACGGGCGCGTGCGCCGCGCCCGCGGCTTCTTCGACCTCTACGACGCCGCGATCCAGCTCGGGCTGCTGCCCAGCCGCGGCAGCCTCGCCGAGTCGGCGCTGATGCTGGTCCGCGGCTTCGGCCTGCGCGCCCGCGCATAGGCGGCCAACGGGCCGCGAACTTGCACGCCCCCGCCCCGCTGCGCGATTATTGAGCGCATGGAGTCGATACAGCCGGTGATCGACCGGATGGAGGCGATCGGCGGCGGCCTCCCGGAGACCGACGGCGTCGCCCGCTTCAACGCGATGTACCTGGCCGTGACCAGAGAGGTCGCGAAGCAGGCGCAGGCGGGGGTCTTCCAGGACCCGGCCGCCCTCTCGCTCCTCGACGTCGTGTTCGCCGACCTCTACTTCGATGCGGTCGACGCGTCCACGTCCGGCAAGCGGATCCCGCGCGCGTGGCGCCCGCTGTTCGAGGCGCGCGAGAAGAAGCGCGTGCATCCGCTCCAGTTCGCCTTCGCGGGCATGAACGCCCACATCAACCACGACCTGGTGGTCGCGATCGTCGACACCTGCAAGCGCAACGACACCAAGGTCGAGCGCAACTCCCCGTTCCACACCGACTACCTGGCCGTGAACAAGCTGCTGGCGAAGGTCGAGGACAGCGTGAAGCGGCAGTTCCTCACCGGCGCGCTGCAGGTGGCCGACGAGGCCGCCGGCCGGCTCGACGACGTGATCGCGATGTGGAGCATCGAGGCCGCCCGCGACGGCGCGTGGAACCACGCCGAGGCCCTCTCGCACCTGCCGGACTTCGCCCGCAAGCCGTACCTCGACGCCCTCGCCGGCACCGTCGGCCTCGCCGGGCGCGGCCTGCTCGTGCCGGTGCTCTAGCCCCGCCCGCCGACGAGCAGCTCGAGCAGCGCCTTCTGGGCGTGGAGGCGGTTCTCCGCCTGGTCCCAGATCGCCGAGCGCTCCCCGTAGAGCACGCCCTCCGAGATCTCCTCGCCCGGATGGGCCGGCAGGCAGTGCAGCGCGACCGCGTCGGGCCGTGCCCGCTCCATCAGCGCCTCGTCGACCCGGTACGGCTCGAGCAGCGCGCGCTTGGCGTCGGAGTCCTCGTCGCTCATGCTCACCCACACGTCGGTGTAGACCGCGTGCGCTCCCTCGGCGGCCGCGACGGCGTCGGAGATCACGGTCGCGCCCGCCGCCTCCACGATGGCCGGGTCCGGCCGCAGCTCGTCCGGCGTCGCGGCGACCACCTCGACGCCGGCGAGCGCGCCGATCAGCATCAGCGAGTGGGTCACGTTGTTGCCGTCGCCGACGTAGGCCACCCGCAGCCCGCGCAGGTCGCCGAAGCGCTCGCGCAGCGTGAGCAGGTCGGCCAGCGCCTGGCACGGGTGGTGGCCGGCGGTGAGCATGTTCACGACCGGCACCGAGGCGTGCCGGGCCAGCTCCTCGACGATCTCGTCCGGCCCGGTGCGCACGCCGATCGCCGCGACCATCCGCGACAGCACCAGCGCGAAGTCGCGCAGCGACTCGCCGCGCGAGAGCTGCGTGTCGCCCTCGCGCAGCACGACGGCGTGGCCGCCGAGCTCGCCGATCCCGACCTCGAACGAGACGCGCGTGCGGGTGGACGGCTTGTCGAACACCAGTGCCACGCCGCGCCCCTCGAGCGCGCGCGAGGCCAGCCGCGAGCGCTTGAGCTGCTCGGCGCGGTCCAGCAGGGCGGCCAGCTCGTCGGCCGTAAGCTCCTCGCCGGTGAGGAAGTGACGCGTCACCCGGGGAGCGTAGTCCGGGCGCTGACGTGGAACCTCTTCCACGGCCGCGACCACCCGCCCGACCCGGCGCTCCTCACCTGGCGCAGCCGCCTGCTGGGAGTGGAGGAGCGCGGCGCCACGCACGTGCAGGTCAACCGTCCCCTCGACCGCGAGTTCCGCGCCGTCGTCGCCGGGCTCGAATGGGACGTCGCGCTGCTCCAGGAGGTCCCGCCGCGCTGGCTGCGGCCGCTGTGCCGGGCGGCGGGGGCGAGCGGCGCCTCGGCGCTCACCTCGCGCAACCGGCTCGCGTTCGCGCGCGCCGCGCTGGCGCGGCTCAACCCCGACCTGATCGCCTCTAACGAGGGCGGCTCGAACCAGCTCCTCGTGCGCCCGCCGTGGCGGATCGCGGCCGTGCGCCGGCACGTGCTCGCACGGCGCCCCGAGCGGCGCACGATGCTCTGGGCGATGCTGGAGCGCCCGGGCGGAGCGCGGCTCGCCGTGGCCAACCTGCACGCGAGCACCGGCGGCCGCGACGCCACCCGCTCCGAGGTGCGCGAGTCGGCGCGGCTCGCGGTCGAGTGGGCCGCGGGCGCCCCGCTCGTCTACGGCGGCGACCTCAACCTGCGCCCGCGCCAGGCGCCGGAGGAGTTCGCGCACCTGCGCGACGGGCTCGGGCTGGCCGGGGACGCGCCGCCCGCGGCGATCGACCACCTGCTCGCGCGCCGCGCGCGGCCGCTTGCGCCGCCGCTGGCCGCTCACGCCGAGCTGCGCCGCGGCGACGGCCTGCTGCTGCGGCTGTCGGACCACGCGTACGTCACAGCCGCGTTCGAAGTGGAATAGTCCAGCCGACCCCCAAGCCGCATCACCGAGGAGGAGACGCAATGGCTGAATCTTCGAGAGGTTCCAGAGGCGGATCGTCCGGCGGGCGCCGCTCGTCCGGGTCGGGAGCTCGCTCGGGCGGCAGCCGCTCCGGGTCGGGCAGCTCGTCCAGCCGCAGCTCGTCCTCGCGCGGCGGGAGCAGGGCGTCGGGGTCGTCGAGCCACAGCTCCTCGAGCCGCAGCGGGTCCGGCAGCCGCAGCTCGCGGTCCAGCTCGAGCCGCTCCTCCGGCTCGAGCCGCTCCTCCAGCTCGAGCTCGGGCGGGCAGACCAAGCGCCGGGCGGCCGCGAAGAAGGGCGGGCAGGCACGGGCGCGCCAGCAGAAGGCCGAGAAGGCCGGCCGCAGCGCGACCAAGGCGGCCGAGTCCGCGACCGGGACCGACTTCTCCGGCAAGTCGGTGGCCGAGCTGCGCGACGCGCTGGCGCGTGGCGTCGTGGCTCCGCTGAACATCGTGATGCTCAGCCGCGAGCGCATCGAGGAGGCGTTCGACGACGCGGTCAAGCGCGGCCGGATGACGGCCGACGACGCGCAGGAGCTGGTGCAGGGCCTGCTCGAGCGCGGCCGTCGTCAGACCAACGACGTGCTGAGCGACCTCGAGCAGCTGCTCGGGCGCGGCGGCGGTGCGGTCGAGGGCGCGCGCAAGCAGGCCCGTACGGCCGCCAAGCGCGGCCGCAGCCGCGTACGCGAGGCGGCCGACCCGGTGCTCGCGCAGGCCGACAGAGCGCGGCGGCTCGCGCGCGTGGGGCCGAACTTCCCGGTTCTGGGCTACGACGACCTGACGGCGACGCAGGTGCAGGGCCGCCTCGACGGCCTCACGCCCGCCGAGCTGCGCAAGGTGCGCGACTACGAGAAGCGCAACGCCAACCGCAAGTCGGTCCTCGACGCGATCGAGAACAAGCTGAGCTAGCTGTAGTTAACGAGCACGTTGGTTCATCCGGGCCCCCTTGGAGGCTGGGAGCTGCGAAGCCACCCCAGTCCCAAGGAGACACCGGATGGACCTCCACGCTAACGCCGCTCTCAGCCTGAACAAGCGCCGCCTGCTC